>NZ_CM125440.1:517500-1117500 GCF_052073645.1 Desulfothermobacter acidiphilus
TGGGGAAGGATGTGGGGTTGCCCAGACAGCCAGGATGTTGGCTTAGAAGCAGCCATCATTTAAAGAGTGCGTAATAGCTCACTGGTCAAGCGACCCTGCGCCGAAAATGTAAGGGGGCTCAAGCCCGCCACCGAAGCTGCGGCAGCGTAGATGAAGAGTTTGCGCTGGGTAGGGGAGCGTTCTTTTAGCGTCGAAGCCGTACCGAGAGGAGCGGTGGAGCTAAGAGAAGTGAGAATGCCGGCATGAGTAAGCGATAAGGCAGGTGAGAATCCTGCCCGCCGTAAGCCTAAGGATTCCTGGGGAAGGCTCGTCCGCCCAGGGTTAGCCGGGACCTAAGCCGAGGCCGAAAGGCGTAGGTGATGGATAAGGGGTGGATAATCCTCTGCCACCGGTTGGGGGCGAAGGGGTGACGCAGAAGGGTAGGCTGAGCGCGCGGATGGAAAGGCGCGTCCAAGCCAGTAGGGTGCGGGGCAGGCAAATCCGTCCCGCGTAGAGCCCGAGAGGTGATGGGGAGGGAAAGCTAAGTACCGAAGCAGCCGATCCCCCGCTGCCGAGAAAAGCCTCTAAGCGACCAAGACCCGGCCGGTGCCCGTACCGCAAACCGACACAGGTAGGCGGGGAGAGAATCCTAAGGCGCGCGGGAGAACCCTCGTTAAGGAACTCGGCAAATTGACCCTGTAACTTCGGGAGAAGGGGTGCCCTTGCGGGTTAAGGCTTAAGCGCCGTAAGCCTGTGGGGGTCGCAGAGAGCGGGCCCAGGCGACTGTTTACCAAAAACACAGGTCCCTGCTCAACTCGAAAGAGGAGGTATAGGGGCTGACGCCTGCCCAGTGCCGGAAGGTTAAGGGGAGAGGTTAGCGAGGAGACTCGCGAAGCTTCGAACCTAAGCCCCGGTGAACGGCGGCCGTAACTATAACGGTCCTAAGGTAGCGAAATTCCTTGTCGGGTAAGTTCCGACCTGCACGAAAGGCGTAACGACCTGGGCGCTGTCTCGACGAGGGGCCCGGTGAAATTGAGGTGCCAGTAAAGACGCTGGCTACCTGCGGTGGGACAGAAAGACCCCGTGGAGCTTTACTGTAGCCTGGCATTGGACTTTGGTGTTCTATGTACAGGATAGGTGGGAGGCGGAGAAGCCTGGGCGCCAGCTCAGGTGGAGCCGGCGGTGGGATACCACCCTTAGGGCACTGGGGTTCTAACCATAGGCCGTGGAGCCGGTCTGGGGACATTGTCAGGTGGGCAGTTTGACTGGGGCGGTCGCCTCCTAAAAGGTAACGGAGGCGCCCAAAGGTTCCCTCAGCGCGGTTGGAAATCGCGCGTTGAGTGCAAGGGCAGAAGGGAGCTTGACTGTGAGACCGACGGGTCGAGCAGGTGCGAAAGCAGGGCCTAGTGATCCGGTGGTACCGAGTGGAAGGGCCATCGCTCAACGGATAAAAGCTACCCCGGGGATAACAGGCTGGTCTCCCCCAAGAGTTCACATCGACGGGGAGGTTCGGCACCTCGATGTCGGCTCATCGCATCCTGGGGCTGAAGCGGGTCCCAAGGGTTGGGCTGTTCGCCCATTAAAGCGGTACGTGAGCTGGGTTCAGAACGTCGTGAGACAGTTCGGTCCCTATCCACCGCAGGCGTAGGAAACTTGAGGGGGTCCATCCCTAGTACGAGAGGACCGGGATGGACAGGCCGCTGGTGTACCAGTTGTCCCGCCAGGGGCATAGCTGGGTAGCCATGCCTGGGAGGGATAAGCGCTGAAAGCATCTAAGCGCGAAGCCTGCCCCGAGATGAGGTTTCCTGCCGGTGTAAAAGCCGGGTAAGACCCCTGGTAGACTACCAGGTAGATAGGCCGGAGGTGTAAGCCGGGTAACCGGTTGAGCTGACCGGTACTAATAGGTCGAGGGCTTGATCTGAAGCCTACTCTGACACTATGCAGTTTTGAGGGAGCGAGGGAAGAAGGTTCCCGGTGGCCATAGCGGAGGGGAAACACCCGTACCCATTCCGAACACGGAAGTTAAGCCCTCCAGCGCCGATGGTACTGCCCTGGAGACGGGGTGGGAGAGTAGGACGCCGCCGGGGACTTATTTATACGATCCGCGATAGCTCAACGGTAGAGCGTCCGGCTGTTAACCGGATGGTTGCAGGTTCGAATCCTGCTCGCGGAGCCAAATGCTAAACCAAGCCTGCGAGAAAAACGCAGGCTTTTGGTTTTTCTCGAACGTTTTATTTTTGGCTGCGGAAGCATAGAACCTGGGTAAGCTTGCCTCCGGCCGTTTTCTGCTGTACAATTTCCAGCGTGGACACCTTACGCGATCCTATCACCAGAGAAAAGGGCGAGATCGATGGTAGAGGCTACCGGAGTGGTCTTGGCTGGTGGCAAGAGTTCACGTATGAGGAAGAATAAGGCCCTGCTCGAATGGGAAGGGGAGCCTATGGTTGCCCGCGTGGTGCGGGTGCTACGTGAGGTTTTCCCTGAAGTAATTATCGTGGGTGACCCGGAGCTCTACCAGGGATGGGCTGATAGGGTGGTGTCCGATGTTTTTCTGGGAGCGGGGCCCTTGGCTGGTATTCACGCAGGGTTGCTATACGCTTCGCGGGAGGCAATTTTTGTGTCTGCTTGCGATCTGCCTTTCATCGACGCTCGTCTGGCGAGAGGGATCGTTGAGTATCTACAGGGCTTCGACGCTGCCATTCCCTGCGTTGGAGGGCGCCTGGAGCCGCTTTATGCCGCCTATCGGCGCAGTTGCTTAGAGTTGGCCACCCGTTATTTGCGCTCGGGGCGCCGGAGGGTAGTGAGCTTTATTGGGGAAGTGAAGGTGCGTTATCTCACCGAGGTAAATCTGGCTGCTATCTCGCCAAATTGGAGCCAGGTATTTTTTAATCTTAATTGGGAGTATGAGACTTGTTTAGGACGCGCCGGTTTGCCTCTGAACCTGCCGGTGGTGGGGATTGCAGGGCCCTCGGGTAGCGGCAAGACCACCTTGCTGGCCGGAGTAGTTCAGGATTTAAAGGCTAGCGGATACCGGGTGGCGGTGGTGAAGCACACCCGTCATCGGCTGGCGGATCAACCAGGTAAGGATACCGCTCTCTTGGCTGAGGCCGGAGCGGTGGTCACGGTGCTGGCCGGGCCGGGAGGTCTTTTTTATTTTCGGAGTGACGGAGAAGAACCCGCTCCTTATCGGGTTTTCGGTTTATTACCGGGTGAAGTCGATATCATTCTAGTGGAGGGCTATAAATCGCTTCCCCTCCCCCGGATCGTTATAGGGGAGGGAGAAGTGCTGGGAGAGGTGCTGATGCGTCTGCCCTCTGGCTTTGCAGCCGAAGAGCGGCAGCGGGTGGTGGATTTGCTGGTTGAAAAGTATCTTAGGCGGAGGTAAGGGCGCTTGCTGGATTTATTTGCACCTAAGGTCTATGCGGTTTCCCTGCTTTCTATTGCTCCCGAGGAGTTACGCCGGAAAGGGATTAAAGCTCTGCTGTTGGATTTAGACAATACTCTGGTTCCTCGGGGTAGTGATCTGGTGGACCCCGAGGTTAAGACGTGGGTAGAGACTCTAAAATCTCAGGGGTTTAAGCTTTGTGTGGTTTCTAATAACACGCATGGTCAAGGTGCCAGGGTGATAGAGAAATTGGGGATACCGGCTGTTTTTCGGGCGGTCAAGCCTTTCCCTTGGGCTTTTCGCCGAGCTCTGGAGCTCCTGGGCACCAGGCCGGAGGAGACAGCTATCGTGGGAGATCAACTTTTTACCGATGTTCTGGGAGGGAACCTGCTGGGTCTCTACACTATTCTGGTACCTTCTTTACGCGGTCCTGATTTTATTGTTACCCGCTGGCTTGTTCGCCCGCTGGAGCGCTTGCTGTGGCGCTGGGTGCGCCCCAGAGTCATTCAGTGGAAGGTGACGGAAGAGACGGAGGCCAAACCTGGTTATTGCTCGAGAGGAGGAGCGGGTTGGCGGTAGATGGTAATACCAAGGTGGTGGGTATCGTGGGCGATCCGGTGGCTCATAGCTTGTCACCGCGGATGCATAACGCTGCTTTTCGCGCTTTGGGTTTGAACTTTATTTACGTGCCTTTCCGGGTGCGGCCGGACGAGCTTTCCCAGGCGATAGAAGGGATCAGGGCTCTGGGACTGGTAGGGGTGAATGTGACTGTACCCCATAAGGAGGCAGTTTTGCCTCATCTAGATCGTTTGGAAGAGGAGGCCCAGTTCATCGGAGCGGTTAACACGGTGCTTAACCGGGACGGGGAGCTCTGGGGCATTAACACGGACGCGCCTGGTTTTCTTGACGCGTTGCAGGAGGCGGGCTTTGTCCCCGCGAAGAAGAGGGTAGCCGTATTGGGGGCCGGGGGGGCTGCTAAAGCGGTGGGAGCGGCTTTGGCTCTGGCCGGGGCGGAAGAACTGCTTTTTTTTAACCGCACACTTAACCGGGCTGTTGAATTGGCAGCTTATCTAAAGGCCGGTACGGGAGTCAGGGCCCGGGCTTTGGCTTGGGATGATCTTCCAGCCAAGGGGATAGAGTTGCTGCGGGCAGCGGATTTGGTGGTGCAGACCACCACTCTAGGAATGCACCCTCGCGAATGGGATGTACCTCCGGTTGGCCCGGAGGCTTTCCGTCCGGGGCAGTTGGTGGTGGATTTAGTTTATAAGCCTATTGAGACGCGCTTTCTCGCCCTGGCTCGAGTGCAGGGAGCACGCACTCTCAACGGTTTAGGGATGCTGCTCTACCAGGGAGCTCGAGCTTTTGCCCGGTGGACGGGGATGGAGGCTCCATTAGAGGTGATGCGGGCGGCGCTGGAGGAAGTATTGGGAGTGGCACGGGGAGGAGAGAAAAATGCTTAGATACCTCACAGCGGGGGAATCGCACGGGCAAGCGTTGCTTACCATAGTAGAAGGAATGCCAGCTGGTCTTTGGTTGACCGCCGATTACATTGACCGGCAACTAGAGCGCCGGCAAGGAGGTTTTGGTCGCGGACCACGCCAGCGTCTAGAAAGAGACCGGGTGGAAATTATCAGTGGCATCCGCGGCGGCTTTACACTAGGTTCTCCCATAGGCATGAGAATTGCTAACCGGGATTGGGAAAACTGGCGGGAGGTGATGAATCCCGGGTTAGAAGCCAGTCTCGACGAGCGCGTGATCACCCGTCCCCGTCCGGGCCATGCTGATCTGGCTGGGGCGCTCAAGTACGCCTTTTACGATCTGCGTAACGTATTAGAGCGGGCCAGTGCCAGAGAAACGGTGGCCCGGGTGGCGGCGGGAACAGTAGCCCGCCGTTTGCTGGAGGAATTGGGCATTGGCTTGGCTGGTCAGGTGATTCAAATCGGGGAGATTAAAGCTACGCCAGCCGAAGGAACACCTGAGGAGATCCGCAGCCAAGCGGACGCTTCTCCGGTTTATTGTCCCGATCCGGGGGCTTCTACAGACATGGTGGAAGCGATCCAGCGGGCGGAGCAGGCAGGCGATACTTTGGGGGGAGTCTTCGAGATCAGGGTTTATGGTGTTCCTCCTGGGCTGGGTAGTTATGTGCATTGGGACCGGCGCCTGGATGGTAATTTAGCTCGGGCCCTGATGAGTATCCCTGGCATCAAGGGTGTAGAAGTAGGAGGTGGCTTTGGTCTGGCGGCGCTGCCAGGTTCCAAGGCCCATGATGAGATCTTTTATTCCCCTGTTCAGGGTTACTACCGGGTAACCAACCGGGCAGGTGGTTTGGAGGGAGGGGTGACCAATGGGGAACCGCTGGTGGTGCGGGCGGCAATGAAGCCCATCCCCACTTTAAGGAAACCCCTGCGTAGTGTCGATATGTTCACCAAGGAGGCAGTAACGGCGGCCTATGAGCGGGCCGACATTTGCGCAGTGCCTTCGGCCTGCGTCATTGGGGAGGCGGTAGTAGCGTGGGAAATAGCATCGGCCTGTCTAGAGAAATTTGGCGGCGATACCATGGCCGAGATCAAGGAGAGCTTCTTGCGGTACAAAACCAGGATAAGGCGGGGGGAACGTTGAAGAACGTGGTTCTCATTGGTTTTATGGGCACGGGGAAGACAGCTGTGGGTAAGAGGTTGGCCCGGCTGTTGGGTTGGGAGTTCGTCGATACCGATGCGGAGATAGAACGTCTTACCGGAAAGTCGATTGCCAGGCTCTTTGCCGAAAATGGAGAGATCAGGTTCCGCTCGGAGGAAAATCTGCTTTGTCGGCGCTTGGCTGACCGGGAACGGCTGGTCATTGCTACCGGGGGAGGAATGGTGCTGGACCCTGAAAATGTGGCGCTGCTAGGGCAAAAGGGAGTGTTCATCAAGCTTTACGCCGACCCTGAAATCGTTGTTGCGCGCTTGAAGGGGAAGCGCCGCGAGCGCCCGCTGATAGGTCGGGGAGATCTCCGGGAACGGGTATTGACCCTGCTCCGAGAGCGGGAGGGAGCTTACGATATAGCCGAATTTTCCGTGGACACCGGCAAGCAAAGCCCTGAGGAGTCGGCGCAGCTAATTTACCAGTATCTTAAGGAGAATAGATATTTGCATGAGAACGGTCAGGGTTGAACTGGGAGCTAGAAGTTATCCTATTTATGTGGGAGAAGGACTATTGCCCCAAGTAGGCGAGCGGGCGCGGCAGCATCTTCCCGGCCGTCGCCTCATGGTAATTAGCAATCCTACGGTGCTTGGGCTTTACGGCACCATTTTGCTGGAAGGGCTGCGAGCAGCGGGCTGGGAAGTGCTATTGGCTGAGATACCGGACGGCGAAGAGCATAAGAACCTGACCACTGCGGCTCAGCTTTACGATCGAGCGGTGTCCGGTAGGCTGGAACGAGGCGACGCCATTCTAGCTTTTGGTGGCGGAGTGGTGGGCGATGTTGCTGGTTTTGTGGCGGCTACTTTCATGCGCGGGATAGCGTGGGGCCAGGTGCCCACCACTCTATTGGCTCAAGTGGATGCCAGCGTGGGCGGGAAAGTAGGCATCAATCACCCTCAAGGTAAAAATCTCGTTGGAGCTTTCTACCAGCCGCGTATGGTGATAGCCGACGTTAGCGTTCTCGCCTCCTTGCCCGGGAGGGAATTGGCCTCTGGGCTGGCCGAAGTGGTGAAGTACGGGGTGATTCGGGACGCAGCCTTTTTCGCCTGGTTGGAGGAGTGGGTGGAGCCCGTGCTGTCCTTGGAATCGGAAGCCCTTATCCACGCTGTGGCCACTTCCTGCGCGATTAAAGCGGAAGTGGTGGCGGCTGATGAGCAGGAGACGGGTAAGCGGGCCATTCTCAATTTCGGGCATACGGTGGGACACGCTCTAGAATCTATAACCAATTATTCACGCTTCGCCCACGGGGAAGCGGTGGCCATAGGCATGGCGGTGGCCGCTAGGTTGGCTCGACGGCTGGGTTTGGGTTTTAGCCAGGAGGAAGAAGAGCGGCTGCTGGGCTTGCTTCAGACGATTGGGTTACCTACCTCTGTCCCGCCCGATCTCGATCCGGAGGCGCTGGTGCAGTTTATGCAGCGCGACAAGAAGGTGCGGGGAGGGAGGATAGTTTGGGTTCTGCCTCGACGTTTGGGGGAAGTGCTCTTGAAAGAGGATGTGCCCTTGGAGTTGCTGCTGGAAATTCTGTCTAATCAGGCATAAGGGAGGCGGGGAGGCGCGTGTTTTTACGCTGGGAGCGTTCTTGGCTGGAAGAGGTGCTGGCCAGAGCTCTGGCGCGAGGAGGGGATTACGCTGACATTTATCTGGAGGAGCGTCAGAGCACTTTGGTCACCTTGGAAGATCGCCGGGTGGAGCGGGTGCACGTGGGAGTGGATAACGGGGTAGGTGTCAGAGTTTTGCAGGGTGAGAACACTGTCTATGCTTACTCCAACGATTGCAGCTATCAAGGACTGCTGCATCTGGCGGAGCAGGTTTCCCGTGCGGTGGCGCATGGCAAGGCGACGGACTTGGCTGAGCTCCGGCGGGAAGCGGAGGGGCTTGCCTGCTCCGAAGACATTCCTCTGGATGCTAAGGTGGAAGTGGTACAGAGGGCCGACCGGGCGGCGCGGGAATTTTCTCCGCTGGTAAAGCAGGTGCTGGTGAGTTACGGCGACGTGCGTCAAGAAGTAGTCATGGCTACCAGCACTGGGGATCTGGTGGAGGATCAGCGTTGCCGCCTACGTTTAACAGTTAATGCCATTGCGGCCGAAGGGGGAGTTATCCAGACCGGCTTTGAAGCTCTGGGGAGCACGGCCGATTTTACCCAGGCCCTGGACAGTACCCCCCCAGAGCAACTGGCGCAGGTGGCAGCGCGGCGGGCTGCGGCTCTGGTGCAGGCACCGCCGGCACCGGCGGGAGAAATGCCGGTGGTACTGGCGGGAGAGGCTGGGGGAACCATGGTGCACGAGGCTTGCGGTCACGGTTTGGAAGCTGATTTGGTGCAAAAGGGCTTATCGGTTTATAAAGACCGAATGGGGGAGCAGGTGGCGGCCGAGGCTGTCACGGTGATAGATGATGCCACCTTGCCCGGAAAGTACGGGTCTTACCGTTACGATGACGAAGGAGTGAAGGCTCGCCCGGTGGTTCTAATCGAGCGGGGGGTACTTAAGGAGTACCTTTACGATCGGCGAACCGCTCTTAAGGAGGGAAGAAGTTCTAACGGGCACGGTCGGCGAGAATCGTATCAGCACAAACCTATTCCTCGTATGGCTAACACTTACATTGCTCCAGGAGAATGGGATCCGGAAGCCATCATCCGCGAGGTTAAGGAAGGGCTACTAGTGCGGAAGATGGGTGGGGGGCAGGTCAATACCGCCAACGGCGATTTTGTTTTTGAAGTGGCGGAGGGATATTTGATCCGTGACGGAGAGGTGGGGCCGATGGTGCGGGGAGCTACTATCACCGGTAACGGACCGGAGGTCTTGCGCCAGGTGGCTATGGTGGGGCGCGATCTGGGTTTTACGGTGGGAACTTGCGGTAAAGACGGCCAGGGAGTGCCGGTGTCCGACGCCCAGCCCACTCTTCTAATCCCCAAACTCGTTGTGGGAGGCCTAGCTGAGCGGCGAGGAGGTAAAAGTTGATGGGGTTGCTGGAGGTAGTGGAAGCAGCGGTGCTCGAAGGCAAGAGGGCAGGGGCGGAGGAAGTGGAGGCTTTCGCTCTGTCCAGCACGGCCCTGCAGATCGAGGTACGCCACGGCCAAGTGGAGACGTTGGAGCAAGCGGAGGAGACCGGTCTAGGGGTTAGGGTGCTAGGGGACAAGCGCTTCGGTTTCTCCTACCTTACCGGTTTTTCTGCGGAGGGGGTTAGAAAGACGGTGCGGCGAGCGGTGGATGCTTGCCGTCTAGCGGCTTCCGATCCCTACAATTTGTTGCCTGCTCCCGCTCCTCCTTGCGTGGCTCCGGAACTCTGGGATGAGACGCTAGCCGAGATCCCGTTGGAGGAAAAGATCGCCTTGGCCCGGTCCATGGAAGAAGCGGCTCTGAACTTTGACGCTCGGGTCAAGATTGTGGAGACAGCTACTTACCAAGAGGAGCGCACCGAGGTGGCACTGGCCAGTTCTCGGGGGATCGAGGGGAGTTACCGTGGTACCGTTTGCGGCCTCTACGTTAGCTTGGCGGCAGTGGCGGGGGAACAAAGTGAAACCGGCTACGCTCTCAAGTTCAGCCGCTGGTTCCGCCAGCTGGACCCGCAGGAACTGGGTCAGGAAGCGGCGCGCCGGGCAGTGGGGCTTCTGGGAGCTCGGCGGGTTAAGACAGCGGTAGTTCCAGTGGTGTTCGATCCCTACGTAGGGGTGGATTTTGTGGGCCTGCTGGCCCCGGCCCTGACGGGGGAGGCGGTGCAACGGGGCCGTTCCCTGTTTGCTGGTAAACTGGAACAAAAGGTGGCTGCTACTCAGGTCACGTTGGTGGACAACGGGCTGCTACCCGGGGGAATTCGCAGCGCTCCTTTCGATGGGGAAGGAGTACCTACTCAGACTACTGTGCTCATCGAGGATGGGGTTCTGCGGGCTTTTCTCTACGATACCCGGACGGCGGCACGGGAGGGACGGAGCTCTACCGGTAACGCCGTGCGGAGCGGTTTTCGTGGTCAGCCCACAGTAGGTTCTACTAATCTTTACCTGCAGCCTGGAAAGCTAGCGCCGGAGGAATTGATTCGTCAGTTGCCGGAGGGCTTCTATCTCACCGAGGTCATGGGAATGCATACGGCTAACCCTATTTCTGGAGACTTTTCGGTGGGTGCGGTGGGTTTCTGGATAAAAGAAGGTGAGCTAGCGTTCCCCGTACGAGGAGTCACGGTGGCTGGCAATGTTCAAGAGCTCTTGCAGCGTATTGACGGCGTGGCTAGCGATTTGCGCTTTCTGGGCAGCCGGGGAGCGCCTACTTTCCGGGTAAGCGAGCTCAGCATTAGCGGCCATTAGGGGTGATGGGTGATGCGCGTCCTGGTGTTACACGGTCCCAATCTCAACCTTTTAGGGAATCGGGAACCCGAAGTTTACGGGAATCTGACTTTGGAAGAGATCAACCAACGGCTGGTAGCCTGGGGGGAGGAATTGGGGGTGGAAGTGGAGTGCTTCCAGTCGAATCACGAAGGCGAGTTGATCGAGCGCTTGCATCGAGGTGATGCGGATGCGGTGGTGTTCAACCCCGGGGCCTTCACCCACTACAGCTATGCTTTGCGCGACGCGGTGGCGGCTCTCTCCGCTCCAGTGGTGGAGGTTCACCTATCTAACCTTTACGCCCGCGAAGAGTTTCGCCATCGCTCAGTGATCGCGCCGGTGGCGGTTGGGCAAATAAGTGGCTTTGGGGCCGAGAGTTATCGGCTGGGGCTGTTGGCCGTGGTAAGTTTATTGGCTCAGAGACGGGGGGAGCGAAGATAAGTCGGCTAGAACGCTTGCGCCAGGCGCTAGAAGCGGCTGAATTGGATGCGCTGCTGATATTGGGAGCAGAAAATCGCTTCTATTTAAGCGGTTTCACTGGATCAGCGGCAGTCCTTTACGTGGATGCCGAGGCGGCCGTACTGCTCACCGATGGCCGCTACGCCTCGCAGGCCGTGGAGGAATGTCCACACTGGCAGTTAGAGGTAAGTTCCCGTGTTTTTCCCGAAGGCGTAGCTGAACTGGTTCGGAAGCGGGGAATTAAGCGGCTAGGAGCCGAGTCGCAGGTTTTAACTTGGTCGCAGTGGGAGGCGCTGCGCCAGGTCTTGCCCGAAGTGCAATTGCTACCCTGCCGGGACCTGGTGGAGAAGCTGCGGCTGTACAAGGAGCCCCACGAAATCCAGATCATAAAACAGGCTCTGGCTTTAACCGAGATGGGATGGCAGGTGCTCCTAAGCGAACTTCGGGCCGGGATTACCGAAAGGGAATGGGCGCTTAAACTCGAATTTTATTTGCGAGAGCGAGGGGCGGATGGAGTGGCCTTTCCCTTCATTGTGGCTTCCGGCAGCCGCTCCGCCTTACCCCATGGAATAGCTTCGAACAAGCAGGTTGAGCCCGGCGATCTGGTAGTAATAGACGTGGGAATCAAACTGGGCCATTACTGCTCCGATTTCACCCGTACCGTGGTGGTGGAAAAGGTAGCTCCCTGGCAGCAAAGGCTTTACCAGGCGGTGCTCGAAGCACAACAGGCAGCCATCGCTATGGTAAAACCAGGAGTGCCGGCTCGGGAGGTGGATCGTGCAGCCCGGAGGGTTATAGCCGCTCACGGTTACGCGCCGGAGATCTTTCCCCACAGCACCGGGCACGGTGTGGGCCTGGCGGTGCACGAGGCCCCTCATTTGAGCGAAAAGGAGGAGATGCTATTGCAGCCAGGCATGGTGGTCACCGTGGAACCGGGAGCTTACCTGCCGGGGCAAGGTGGGGTACGTATTGAAGACATGCTTTTGGTAACCGAAGCTGGGGCTGAGAGACTGAATCTTAGCCCCCGAGAGGAACTTTTGTTAGTCGGGAGGAGAAAACCATGATTTCTACCAACGAGTTCAAGACCGGGTTAACCATTGAGCTAGACGGCGACGTTTATCAGGTAATCGAATTTCTACACGTAAAACCGGGAAAAGGTTCTCCTTTCGTACGCACTAAGCTGCGTAACCTGCGCACCGGTGCGGTGGTGGAGCGAACCTTTCCCGCCGGTGAAAAAGTTCCCCGAGCTCATCTGGATCGGCGCCAGGCGCAATATCTTTACAACGACGGGACTAATTATTACTTCATGGATATGGAGAGCTACGAGCAGACAGCGCTGAGCGAGAAGGATCTAGGGGAGGGCGTGAAGTTTCTCAAGGAAAACCTGGAGATTTCCTTGCTTCTATACCAAGGAAAAGTGCTGGGGGTGGAGCTCCCTAATACGGTGGATCTCCGGGTGGTGGAGACGCCGCCAGGGGTGAAGGGAGACACGGCCGCAGGCGGCTCTAAACCGGCCAAATTGGAAACGGGGGCGGTCATTCAAGTGCCGCTTTTCGTCGAAGAGGGAGATGTGATCCAGGTGGATACCCGCACCGGAGAGTATCTGAAGCGGGTTTAGAGGCACGAACTACAAGTAAGAAAGCGGGGCGTTAAGCCCCGCCTTTTTCTTTTGCTTTCTGCGCCTTGGCTAATCGCAAATCGATAAAGCGATCCTTGAGTTTCTGCATAACCATGGGCATAGTGGTGTACTCCATCTCGTCTAGGTGCAAGCGATGGGGTTCAAAGGGCCCTAGCCGCCGCAGATAATCAGCTATTTGGTTGGACATTTCGCGGGCGCGATCGAAGGCGGGATCGTCGAAAAGATCGCGCGGTCCCACCAGTTTACCATTAGCGAGTTGAAAACCTAGGGCTACTACCCGAGGCGGTCCGTCGAAGCGGCAAGGATGAGCGTCCTTGAGCCCAACCGGCATGAGCGGGCCGCTATGCGAGCCCCGCATCCAGCCTGAGACCAGATGAGGGGTAGCAAAGGGTTCCAGCACCTCACCTACGGCTGGATAGCCACTTTGGCAACGAACGATGCATACCGGATCATCCTTGCCGATGTACCGGCCAGCTATCAGGTTAAGCCGCTGCACGCTCGATACGGCCGCGATTTGCCCCGTCTCGCGGTGGAATATTCGTTTGATGGCGTAGCGTCCCGGGGCACCAATAAAGACCAGCATATCGTAGATGTCTTCCGGAGCGTTGAACATGATTTTTTTGTTCTCGATAAGATCCCTGACCTCGAATACAAAGCCCGAGTGCATCTTGGGATCGATGACCAGACCTATGGTGTTGAAAGGATCGGCAAAGATCTTGTAAAGGGGCAGGTTCCAAGCCCCCGGCTCGGTTTTATCGGCCATGAAGATCACGATCGGCTCGCTTTCTCTCTCTTCCACTTCCATTTCGGCCACGCCAGGGCCCAGCCCCTTGATATTGCCGGAGAAAGCGTCGGAGAGAAGATCCTGCCCGGCCCCGTACAGCTTTAATTTCTTGGCCACCTCGGTGCAGGCCACGAAGGTATCCCAAGCCAACTTGTGAATTTCTCCGTTATTGCGCCCCAGTTCATGGGTCATTATTAGGTTGATGTCATCGCCCACGTAAGTTACGTGGTAGTCTATTAGCAAAGGGCAACCAGAAAGAGCCCCCTTGGCTTTCTCCAGCAACTCAGGGTGCACACTGGTGTGGCCTACAAACCCCCCTACGTCGGCTTTGATAACCGTTACCGTGATTCTTTTGCCCACTACCTTTAAACCTCCTTCATTTTGGGTCAAAGCACTTTGGCTACTGTTTCTTTTCGCAATTTTCTATAAATGCGCCTGAAAATCCTGCCGCTGCGGTGCTAGAATAAAAATATCCTTGGGTGCTGGGGGAATCAAAGGAATGCTGGAAACTCTGTTGCACATGGATGCCCAGGCGTTTACTTTTATCAACGGTTTGGCGGGAAAGAATCTTGTCGCCGATCAGGTGTTCCGTGTTCTTGCTCTCTTCGGCCCTTTGTTCTTCGGCGTCTATTTGCTGCTGCTATGGGTGAAGGGGCAGGAAGCGGATCGCTACCAGGTGATGAAAGCGGTGCTGGCGGCCGCTTTGGGTCTGTTGTTCAACCAATGCATCGGCTGGGCTTTTTATCGCCCCCGCCCTTTCACCGCTTTGCCAACCCACCTTTTGGTGCCACCTACGAGCGATGCTTCTTTTCCCAGCGATCACGCTACCGGTTCCTTCGCTCTGGCTCTGAGTTTCTGTGGCCTAGCTCGTTGGCTGGGATTGGCTTTGGCGGTGCTGGTGGCCTTTGCCCGGGTTTATGTAGGAGCTCATTATCCTCTGGACGTGCTGGGGGGAGCCGTGATCGGCAGTTTGGCTGCTTGGGCGGTGGACTTCACCAGCCGGCGCTGGGCGCTTCTAGACCGTTGCTTGGCTTTGCCGGTAAGGCTTTATCAGCACCTGCTGGAGCGAGGGTAGCTTTTTGGCGCTCAACCGCCGGGGGGCGTGAGAGGTCCTGGTAAGCTTTCTGGCTGGGTCACCGCGGCGCTTTAAGGCTCCCGGCAGTGTGTGAGCCTTTTCGTCCCTTCTACCATGCGCCCCGAGGCGGGTGCAGAGCACGGGCGGGAACGAAGCAAAGCCGGGAAGGCCAGACGGTGGTGGGAGCGAGACCTGCCGGCACAACGAGCGTCTGGATAGAATAAGCCAAGCTGTACTTAGCTTGGCTTAGATGAACTCTCACCATTAAATTGTGGGTTGAGAGGGCGATAAACTCTAGTAGCGCAAGAGGGCGGCCATACCCCCGTAAGGTGCCAGGGACTGGGCTGGTTCCCCAGTTACCAATTCTATCTCAGCCCGGTGGTGAAAGGCTAGGCGCGGTATAATTTCGCGCAGAGCTCCCTTCACTACTTCGCCGCCGCAAGCAGGGCAGCGGCTCCTCTCTTCGGGGAAAAAGAAGTTGCAAGCGCGGCAGTAGAAGACCTCTCCCTTTACCGGCCAAGTTATGATGAGGGTCCTTACCCGCCCTTCTCTCAAAGTGTTGAGCACTTCCGCTGGTCCTACGGCTCCCAATCCACCGCTTAAAGCGGCATCCAGGGCCTTACGCGTTAATTCTTCTTCTTTGCGGCGTTCGGCGGCCGCCAATTGGGGCTTGGCGCGCAAAAGGATTTCGTGCTCCGATTCGTAAAGCGGAGCCACCAAGCGGTCGGCCACCTTACGCGCTACTTCGGGAGGAAGGTAGTCCATAATCCCAGCTATAGCCTTGTCTTCGCCCCCCAGGAGCAGGTAGCTGAACTTCTCTTCCTCCACCCACTTGGTTATACGCTCGGCTATCTCGCGCCAAAAGCCGGCCACCTTTTCTGCCAATCGGTCTTCGAAGGCGTCCACGTTGCTGCCCTTTATATGAGCTCCATGGGCTCCCCGCGCCGTGGGTGCCCGCAAGTCGTAACGCGGCCAGGTGGTGGTGTCTAGGGTGAGTTCCGCTTCTTCGCGGACAGCGGCTTTGCCCAGGTGGGCGGAGAGGAAACGAGCCTGGAAACTGTCCGCCAGCACAATGCCAACTGGTTCGTACTCTTCTAGTAGCCATAGAAGCGGGGTCACGTCGGGTCGCCCATAGTGTAAATAATTTTCGTTGACTCGGGCCATCAAGGAGAGTTCCTGCCGGAAGCCATCGGCTACAAAAAGAACGAGACTTCTTCCCCGGGGGAGATAGGTGTTGACGTAGTGAAGCACTTCTTCCCGCAGTTCGCGCAAGGCTAGCCGCCGCTCCCGGGGCAGAGAGGGAGAAAGTTCCTCCTCGAGTTGGTCCAGGGCGTTTTTGAGCCAGATGCGATAGGCTGGGGGGCTGGTTTGGTTTTCGGGCCGTGTAGGGTCCACGTTCAAGTAAATGCTGAGAATATCGTCGCGTTCGGTGGCCAAAAGTTGGGCGATGATCCCACGATCGACTTGCATTTTTTCACCTCCCATTTACGGGAATTCGCTATCCCCAGCGGCCGATCCTGCTGGTTGACGCTTGCCTCCGGGAGTGCTACTATCTTGGCAGAATCGGGATAAAGTAGGGAGCGGGGATAATTTGCTATTCACCACGCTTACACTGTCCGAAGCCAGGGAGAAGCTGCGTGCCGCTGCGATCTCCCCGGGGGTGGAGGAGGTGGACTTGCTTCAGGCACGGGGGCGGGTCCTAGCTCAAGACCTGGTAAATCGCGAAGATGTTCCTGGATTTGACCGCTCGACCATGGATGGGTACGCGGTCCGCGCCGCCGACACCTTTGGAGCTTCGGAAGGATTGCCGGCCCTCCTTTGCTTGGCCGGCGAAGTTTTTATGGGGCACCCACCTAGTCGGGAGCTCCTACCCGGCGAGGCCTGGCGTATAGCTACGGGAGGAATGTTGCCGGCTGGAGCCGATGCCGTGGTGATGGTAGAGTACACCGAGGAGCTGGACGACCAAACGGTGGCTATTTACCGCCCGGTAGCCCCAGGCGAGAACGTAGTGCGTCGAGGCGATGACGTGGCGGCGGGCAAGATCATTTTACCCGCTTATCGCCGTTTGCGACCAGCCGATGTGGGTCTTTTGGCCGCCTGCGGCTGGGAGCGGGTTCCGGTTTTGCGGCCGTGGCGGATTGGAGTAATTGGCACCGGGGACGAGATTGTAGCGGTAGGGCAGGTGCCGAGCTCGGGACAGGTGAGGGATGTTAATACCTGGTCGCTAACGGCGGCGGTGGCAGAGGCGGGGGGAGAAGCGGTGCGTTATGGTGTGGTTCCCGATCGGCTGCCGGATATTCGCGCGGCGCTAGAGCGGGCCCTGGAGGAATGCGATGGTGTGTGCCTGGCCGGAGGGAGTTCGGTTGGGGTGAGGGATTTAACCTTAGAGGCTATCGCGGCTTTACCCCGGGCCGAGATCTTGTTTCACGGTCTGGCCGTTAAACCCGGCAAGCCCACGCTAGGGGCGGCGGTGGACGGGAAATTAGTGATAGGGCTCCCGGGTCATCCGGTCTCGGCTCTGATAGTTTTTAGCTTTCTGGTGCGCCCTTTGTTGGAGCCGGAGCGCGCTCACCCCTCCTTTCTCCGAGCTCGCTCGAAGCGTTCCCTAGCGTCGGCCCCTGGAAGGGAAGATTTTATACCGGCGGAGATCGGGGTGGAGGAAGGGGTCACAGTGGCCTATCCGGTGCTGGGCAAGTCGGGCCTTATCGCCTGGCTGGCTCGCGCTCAGGCCCTCATACGGCTCCCCCTGGATGCGGAAGGAGTGGCGGCGGGAGATTGGGTTGACGTCTGCTGGATGTGAGGGGGGTAACGCTGTGAAGCGTAATGTTTATTTGGAGGAGATGCCTTTACCCGAGGCGCAAAATGGCTATCTGGAATTTCTTCGCTCTAAGGGTGCGTTTCCGGGGCGGCGCTCGCCGGAAGCCGTGGCGGTTTTAACTGCTTGCGGGCGCGTGACGGCAGCCCCGGTTTTCGCTCGCCTTTCTCATCCGCATTTCCACCAGGTGGCCATGGACGGGTATGCGGTGAAAGCGGCGCTGACTTTCGGCGCTTCCGAACTGAACCCGCGCTCGTTGCGGCTGGGGGAGGAGGCTTTCCCCGTGGATACCGGCGATGTTTTACCTGCGGGCACCGACGCCGTTATCATGGTGGAGGAGGCGCACCAGCCTCACCCGGAGTTCATCGAGGTCGTCAAACCCGTCTTTCCTTATCAAAATGTTCGGGTGGTGGGGGAAGACATCGTGGCCACCGAAATGATCGTCCCCGCCAATCACCGGATTCGGCCGGTGGATGTGGGAGCGCTTTTAGCCGGGGGCGTGAACGAAGTGCTGGTGCACCCTATTCCCCGGGTGGTGATTATCCCCACGGGAGACGAGTTGTTGCCTCCTGGTGCCTCTGAGTTCCCACCGGGGAGGATCATCGATTTTAATTCCCCCATGCTGGCCGAGTTGGTGCGGGAGTGGGGAGGCGAACCGTTGCGGTGGGCCATCGTGCCCGACGACATGGATCGCTTGGAAGAGGCTTTGCGCCAGGGTTTGGAAATGGGCAATATAGTGGTGCTAAACGCTGGTTCCTCGGCTGGACGGGAGGACTTCACGGCTCCGGTGTTGGAACGCTTGGGAGAGGTATTCGCTCATGGCGTGGCCATCAGGCCGGGTAAACCGGTGGTATTGGGGGAAGCGAAGGGGAAACCGGTGCTAGGGATACCTGGTTATCCGGTTTCGGCGGTTTTGGCGGCTGAACTCTTCCTTCGTTCCCTCTTGGCTGCCTATAGTGGACAGGAGACTCCCGTGCGGGATCGGGTGACTGCAGTGCTCTCGCGGCGGGTGGTCTCGCCCGCGGGCGTGGAGGAGTTCGTGCGGGTTAAGCTGGGGCGTATAGGAGAGCGGGTGGTGGCCACTCCCTTGGGAAGAGGCGCTGGGATGTTGCTCACCTTGGTGCGAGCCGATGGCATCTTACGTGTTCCCCGCTTCTCCGAGGGGTTCGACGCCGGTAAAGAGGTGACGGTGGAGCTCCTGCGCCGAATGGAGGAGATCGAAAACACGGTGGTGGTTATCGGGAGCCATGACCTGGCTCTGGATATTATGGCCAATTATTTGCGTCTCCTCTTCCCCCGCGCTTCGCTTTCCTCGGCGCACGTGGGCAGTTTAGGAGGTTTGATGGCGCTTAAGCGGGGGGAAGCTCACCTGGCTGGCACTCACCTCTTGGACGAGGCCACGGGGGAGTATAACGTGACCTACCTAAAGCGCTATCTGGCCGACGTGCCCGTAGTGCTGGTCAATCTAGCTTACCGGGAGCAGGGATTTATAGTGGCGCCGGGGAACCCCAAGGGTATCCGGGACTTTAGCGACCTGGTGCGGGAGGATGTGCGTCTGGTAAACCGCCAGAAGGGAGCCGGTACCCGGGTGTTACTCGATTACCACCTGCGCCAGCAGGGCATCGATCCGTGTCAGATCCAGGGCTACGATCGGGAAGAGTACACCCACACTGCGGTAGCGGCGGCGGTGCTTTCCGGGGTGGCCGATGTGGGCTTGGGCATCCGGGCAGCGGCGCTGGCTTTGGGTTGCGATTTCATACCGGTGGCCGAAGAGCGTTACGATCTTTGTTTTCTTCTTCCCTACTGGCGGGGGCAAGTGGGAGAGTGGTTGCGAGCGGTGCTGGCGCATCCCGAGTTCAGACAGGCGGTAATGGCTCGGGGTGGTTACGATTTACGTGATTGCGGCCGCGTAATCTATCAGCAGGGGGAGAACGGGATTTGAGCGAAGCGCGCATGATCCAAGTGGCGGGGAAGGAGGAAACCTTGCGCCGGGCGGTGGCTCGGGGGGAGGTGCGGGTGAACCCGACTACCCTAGCCATGATCGAAGAGGGTAGTTTGCCTAAGGGCGACGTGCTCGCTGTGGCTCGGGTGGCGGGGATAATGGCGGCTAAAAACACCCCCAAACTCATACCTCTTTGCCACCCGGTGCGCTTGACTTCGATAGAGTTAGAGTTTGGTCTGGACCAGGAAAAGGGGAAGGTGCTCATTGAGGCCCGGGTTGCGGCAGTAGATCGCACCGGAGTAGAAATGGAGGCCATGACGGCGGTGGCCGCGGCGGCTCTGACCGTTTACGATATGGTCAAAGGAGTGGATAGGCTGGCGGTGATAGGTAAGTTGCGCCTAGTGGCTAAAAGTGGCGGTAAGAGCGGCGATTTTTGGCGGGAAGGAGAAGATGAGGATGTATCGGGTAGCTATTTTAACCGTTAGCGACAAGGCTTCCCGCGGAGAGCGCGAAGATAGCAGTGCTACGGCCATCCGGGAAATGGTGAACTCTCAGGGCTGGGAGGTGGTGGCTTACCGAGTGGTGGCCGACGAAGTCGAAGCGATCCAGCAGGCTTTGATCGATTTAGCTTCGGTGGCTGACTTGGTCTTGACCACGGGAGGGACGGGCCTGGCTTCGCGTGACGTTACCCCTGAGGCTACGTTGGCGGTGATTGAGAAAGAAGTTCCTGGTTTGGCCGAAGGGATGCGGCTACTAACCGCTTCTCGTTCTCCTCGTTCCCTGCTCAGCCGGGCGCGGGCCGGCATCCGCGGGCAGGCGTTGATCGTAAATTTGCCAGGAAGTATGCGGGGAGCACGTGAGTGTTTGGGGGCTATCCTTCCCGTGTTAGAGCATGGCCTGGATATCCTTACCGGACGGGCTAAGGAGTGTGGTGAACACTAATGCATCCTATTCTTTTTCATCTAGGCCCCCTGACCATCTATAGCTACGGCGTGATGTTGGCGCTGGCGGTGCTGGTAGGGTATTGGGTGGCTCAGAAAGAGGCGCGACGCCGAGGAGTTGATCCCGATTTTATGCCCACCCTTACCTTCTGGGTGGTGGTGGCTGGGCTGATAGGAGCTCGCCTGGCCTACGTCGTAGTAGACTGGCCGCATTTCGCTCCTAACCCCGTAGAGATCTTCTTCATCTGGGATGGGGGACTAACCTTCTACGGCGCAGTGTTTTTGGCGGTACCGGTAGCCTGGTGGCTGGCTCGACGCTATCGACTGTCTTTCGGTACAGCTGCCGACCTGGTGGCCATAGCTGCGGCAGCCGGGTACCCCATAGCCAGGATCGGTTGCTTTCTCAACGGCTGCTGTTACGGCAAGCCCACCAATCTCCCCTGGGCGGTGGCCTTTCCTTTTGACGGGGTTCCTCGTCATCCCACTCAACTTTATTCTTCTTTGGCGGGCTTGATTATTTTTCTTATTCTGTGGCGGTGGCGCACCAAAGAGACTTTTGCCGGTGAGCTGGCTTTCTTTTATGTCACCCTTTACTGCATTTATCGGTTTTTCCTTGAGTTTTTCCGGGTCACTCCGCCGGCCTTCTGGGGACTAAATATCGGCCAAGTGGCTAGCCTGGCCATATTGTTTCCCACGCTAATCCTATGGCTGCTTGGGCGTCACCGCTGGGGGAGGAAATCGGGCGTTTGACCCGAGTGGCATTGCTTTTAAGCGTTGCTTCCCGCTAATCTGCGAGCAAAAAGGTTGAAAGGAAGAGCGGGATGCGCGAACGGGTGCAGATCGATACCGATATCCTTATTATCGGTGGCGGCACGGCGGGATGCTTGGCCGCGTGGGAGATCCGAAGAGTGGCCGGTTCCCACCTGCGGATCACCATAGCGGATCGAGCTAACGTGCGGCATAGCGGCTCGTTGGCTGCTGGTCAGAACGCCCTCAACGCTTATATTAACCAGGGAACTCCGGAGGATTGGGTGGCCTACGTGCGCTACGACCTTTTGGGAGGCCCGGTGCGAGAAGATATTCTTTTGAGTGTGGGCTACGAACTCAATGAAACGGTGGCTTTAATGGAAAGGCAAGGGCTGCCCATAAAGAAAGACAACCAGGGGCGCTATCTGCGCCGGGGCAAGTGGAATATAGAGATCAACGGCCGCTGGCTCAAACCTTTGACGGCCAAAATGGCGGAGCGGGCGGGAGCTCAGGTGCTGAACTGGGTTTACATCACCGAGCTCTTGTGTCAGGAGGGGCGCTGCATGGGAGCGGTGGGCTTTGGAGTCCGGGACGGCAGGTTTTACGTGATTCGCGCTCGCGCGGTGCTCATGACTGCTGGCGGCGCGGCAGGGATTTGGCGCTCGCGCTACGAGGGAGATGCCCATCACCGCATGTGGTATGTGCCTTTCAATAACGGGGCCAGCTACGCCATGATGAAACGGGCCGGAGCCGAGATGACCGGTTTCGATACCCGCATGATTCCTTTGCGCATAAAGGATACCTATGCGCCTGCGGGGACTTTGGCCATTGGGGTAAACGCTCCTATGGTCAACGCCATGGGCGAGGTGTTCATGTTGGAGAAAGAAGAATACGTGCGTATGGGCGGCCACACTGCTCCCACCCCCGTTCGGGTCTGGGCGTGTTATCGGGAGATCGCGGCTGGGCGGGGCCCTATTTTCATGGATACCACGCGGGGCGATCCGGAAAAAATGGCAGGCTTGCGAGAGCAGTATCTTGATATGTCCCCCACCACCGTACTCTACTGGGCGGCTCACGACATAGACCCGGCTCGTGAGCCCATTGAGATCGAGGCGGACTCTCCCTTTCTAGTGGGGGCACATGCTGCCTGTTGCGGGGCTTGGACTATTGGCATTACTCGGATGACCACCATCCCCGGCCTTTTCGCCAGCGGCGAAGCGCTAGGGCAGGCCCCTTCCCGTTACATTTCCGGCTGCTGGACCTGCGGACGCATAGCAGGACGCCATATGGTGCAATGGCTAGAAGGAAGATCAGCGGAGCCGGAACTCGACCCGGCTTTGGTGGCTCAGCTGGAGACGCGCACTTTCGCGCCCCTGGAACGCTGGCATAGACAGGAATTCTTCACTAATGGCAAACCCGTGCAAGGGGTGCTACCCCGGGAAATGGAAGCTTACATGCAGAATACAATGGAAGATTACTGCGGTGGGCGCATTCACCATTTCACCATAAGTGAGCCTTATTTAGAAATAGCTAGGAAGCGCCTCGTCCGCTTACGCCGCGATCAACTGCGTTATTTAGTGGCTCGCGACCTTTTCGAGTTGGAGAGGGCCTGGGACGTGATTAACCGTCTGGACTGTTGCCAGTTGGTGATCGAGCACATCAGTTATCGCAAAGAGACGCGTTACTTGGGCCTGGTCACTCGGATTGATTACCCCGAGCGTAACGACGCCGAGTACGACTGTTTTATTTGTTCGGTCTGGCATCCAGAGACGGACACGCTGGTTTTTAAAAAGTATCCTTATGAGCAAATCGTACCGGGTGACCGGACCAGAGAGACCGTGTAGAGGAGTGAACTGTGTTGCCCGCTTATGTTTTGCCTGACAAATGCGATGGCTGCCAAAACGAGGATGATCCCCGGTGTGTTTCCGTTTGCCCTGGAAATCTTTTTATGATCGATCCGTCCATGGGTAAAGCTGTCTGTCGTGACCCGGGCGAGTGCTGGGATTGTATGACCTGCACCATTTGCTGCCCTCACCAGGCCATAGTGACCCAGGTTCAATATCAGCTGGCTCCCATACCGGCACGGCTTATTCCTCACCTGGGCCAGCGCCGCATTACTTGGACTTTGATCGACAGTAAAGGGCGTATCAGCCGCTTAGAAAATGTGATCCTGGCGGAGGTAGAGGAAGGGGGTGAAGCAGGATGATCGGATACCTGGAGGGGACTTATGCTTGGCAGCCCCGGTTCCGGAAGCTGGCGTCCTTCCGGCTGGTGCCCAGTTTCTCCGGCCTCAAGTACTTGTCCACTTTCTTCACCCTGCGGCGCTGGGAAAGACTCGGGCGTTCTTTCCCAGGCAAGCTTTCACCTCTTGCTACCTCTCCTGGCCCACCCTCACCGAGAGGGAGGTGATAGCGGAGCACGAAAAGGTGAATTTGGCCCTTTGCCATCTGGTGGCCCGGTCGCTCTCTTCCGGTAAGCACCGGGTGCGGGCGAGCTAAGAAGTTCATAGGTTCCACTGGGGTGCCCCTGCTTTGAGGGGAGAATAGGGAAGCAGGTGCAAATCCTGCGCGGCCCCGCCACTGTAACCGGGAGCTGCCGCTCAATTGCCAAGCCACTGGGCGATGACTGCCTGGGAAGGCCGGGCGGCGGCGAGGAACGGGAGCCAGGAGACCTGCCCCGGTGGCGTCCTGGGGCATCCTTCGCGGGAAGGAGGCCGGGAGAAGGGTCTTTTGTGCCTTTTGACTTTAAAACCCCGGCTGTCCTACAGGGGATGCACCGGGGTTTTAAAATTTCTTAGAAAGGGTGGTGCTCTTTGGCGAAGAAAAAGATGACCGGCAGCCTAGTTATCTTTCTTCTGTTGGGTGCGGCTTCACCGGCCTACGCCATGCACATCATGGAGGGCTTTCTTCCTCCTAAGTGGTGCCTCTTCTGGTACGTAGCTATGCTTCCCTTTCTTTTGGCAGGCTTCTTTTCCGTTAGCCGCCAGGTGCGCCGTGATCCTCGCCTCAAGTGGCTTGTGGGTTTAGCCGGAGCTTTCGCCTTTGTGCTTTCGGCCCTCAAACTTCCCTCGGTTACCGGCAGCTGCTCTCACCCCACCGGCGTGGGCTTAGGAGCAGTGCTTTTCGGCCCCACCACCATGACCGTCCTGGGCTTCATCGTTCTCCTCTTCCAAGCCCTTTTACTGGCGCACGGGGGCTTAACCACCCTCGGGGCCAACACCTTTTCTATGGCTGTGGTGGGGCCCTTAGTCTCCTACGGCATCTATAAGGGCTGTGTCTCTTTACGCCTTCCCAGGGGCCTGGCTGTCTTCTTGGCCGCCACGTTGGGGGACTGGGCTACTTACGTCACCACCTCTTTCCAGCTGGCCTGGGCCTTCCCGGGCAGCAGTTTCTGGGGTTCATTTCTGAAGTTCGCCGGCATTTTCGCCGTAACCCAGGTGCCTTTAGCCATAAGCGAAGGGATTCTCACCGTGGTGATCTTCAACCTGCTGGTCAAGTATAACCGGGAAGAGTTGGAGCTTCTGGGTGTGCTTTCTGAAGGAAGGGAGGAGACGGCCCGTGCTTAAAAATGCTCTGCTCTTATTGCTGGTGGCCGGCCTTATAGCTTTTCCCCTGCTGTGGGGTAAAGGGCATTCTTTCGGGGGCGCCGATGACCAGGCCCAAGAGGTGATTAAGGAGGTGGCTCCTCATTATCAGCGTTGGTTCGAGCCTCTATGGGAGCCCCCGAGCGGGGAGATAGAAAGCCTGCTTTTCGCATTGCAAGCGGCTATAGGCAGCGGTTTCGTCTTTTACTACCTGGGTTATTCCAAGGGGCGGCGGCAGAGGTCATGACCGAGTTTCTTCCCTTCGATTACTGGGCTTACCACAACCGCTGGCGAGAGGTGCATCCGGGGGCTAAGCTCCTCTTTGGGGTGGCTGCGCTGGTGGGAGCTTGTCTTGTGCACCGTCCCCTGGCAGGATTGGCTGTAGGAGGAACGGCGGCTTTACTCACCGTGGTGGGGGCCGGCATTCCCCTACGCGTTTACCTGCGCCTTTTGCTTCTGCCGGTCGGCTTCCTTTCCCTGGGCCTCGTAAGCCTGCTCTTAGACTTTAAAGAAGGGAGGCTGGTCTATACCGGTCTTGCTCTGGCGGAGACGGTGGCGTCCCGTTCGCTGGCCGCCGTCGCCGCCCTTTACTTCTTGATTTTCACCACCCCCGTAGGGGAGATCCTGGCTCTGCTCAGGCGGCTGGGCGTTCCTGCCCTGTTTCTGGAGATCTGTATCCTGACCTACCGGCACCTCTTTGGCCTCCTGCGTACCGCCAACCGGCTGCGCCTGGCACAACTGGCGCGGGGTGGCCGGCTGCGGGGACGGCTGGCCTGGCGGGTGGCGGCAGGGCTTGTTCGCCAGCTTTTTCTCTTGGCCCAGCACCGCGCCCACCGGAACTACCTGGCTCTGATGGCGCGGGGTGCGGAGGAGCTCGCTTTTCGGGGACGCCCGCAGGTCCTGCGCTGGCGGGAATTCGGCTTTTTCGGCCTCTGGGCCGGGGTCGAGCTCTTGCTTGCTTGGTGCTTAGGGAGGTGAGGTGGGCTGGCTCCCGTTTTGGAGGCGGTGAAGGTGAGCTTTACTTATCCGGACGGCACGGAGGCCCTGCGGGAGGTTACTCTGGGTGTACCCGAGGGGAAGAGAGTTGCCCTAATCGGGCCTAACGGCTCGGGCAAGACCACTCTCTTCTTCCTCTGGCTGGGACTCTTCCGTCCTTCGGCAGGGGAGGTGCGCTCCTGGGGAAGAGGACTGAGTTGCCGGCGCGGCGAACTGGAAGAATTACGCCGCAAGGTGGGGCTCGTCTTCCAGGACCCGGAGGATCAGCTCCTGGCCCCTACTGTCTGGGAGGAGGTGGCTTGGGGGCTCTGGGCTCGGGGGTACGAGGGGCAGTTGGTAGAGGAAAAGGTGCGGACGGCTTTGCAGGCCGTGGAGCTTTTTGACCAGAGGTATAAGCCGCCACATCTTCTGAGCTACGGCCAGAAGAAACGCCTCTGCCTAGCAGCGGTGCTGGCGCTGGAACCGGAGGTGCTGCTGCTCGACGAGCCCACGGCGGGGCTGGACCCGGGCCAGACCAGGAGGCTTTTGCATTTCTTGTCGGGCTTAAAGGGATGCACCATAGTCTTTTCCACCCAGGATGTGGATTTGGCCTACTCCTTTGCCGAGCATCTCTTTGTGCTCTGGCGGGGCAGGCTGGTAGCCGAAGGGAGGCCGGCTGAGGTCCTGGCGCAGGCCGATTTTATGGAAGAGGTGGGGCTTGCTGTGCCAGTGGTCCTGCGCCTTTATCAGGCGCTAAAAGAAAGGGGCAAGATGAGTTCTGACGGTTCGCCTCCCACCCGCTGGGAGGAGCTAGTAGCGCTTCTGGAGGGATAGAGTTGAAGAAGCCCTGGCGTCACGGCTACACCACCGGCGCCTGTGCTGCGGCGGCGGCCAAAGCGGCGGCCCTCCTTCTTTTCCACGGCGTTTTGGTGGAAGAGGTAAAAATAAAAACCCCTCAGGGCAAAGAGCTCGTGCTGCCAGTAGCCTCGGCGGAGAAGGGGGAGGGATGGGCGCGCTGCGGGGTGGTGAAGGACGCGGGGGACGATCCTGATGTCACCCATGGACTCACCATCTACGCCACCGTGGCTCCCGCTCCTGAGCTCCGGTTGGAAGGAGGGCCGGGGGTAGGGGTGGTGACGCGCCCCGGTCTGCCCGTGCCCCCAGGAGAGCCGGCCATAAACCCGGGACCGCGGCAGATGATCCTGGAGGCGGTAAGAAAAGTATTGTCTCCGGGGCAAGGGGCGGTCATCGCCATAAGCGTTCCGGGTGGAGAGAAGGTGGCGGCCCGCACCTTTAACCCCCGGCTGGGCATAGTGGGAGGGATTTCCATCCTGGGTACCACCGGGGTGGTGATTCCCTTCTCCGAAGAAGCCTACCGGGAAAGCCTCAAGGCGGCGGTAAACGTGGCGGTGGCGGAGGGGCAGCGTGTTTTGGTTTTGGTCCCGGGGCGTTCCGCTGAGAAGCTGGCCTTAAGTTACGGCTTCCCGGCAGCGGCGGTGGTGCCCATGGCTAATTACGTGGGCTTTCTCTTGCAGCACTGCGCCGAGGCGGGAGTGGAGGGAGTGATCCTCTGGGGGCAAGCGGGAAAGCTTTTAAAAGTGGCGGGAGGGATTTTTAACACCCACAGCCGGGTAGCCGATGCCCGCAGGGAAGTGCTGGCGGCTCTAGCAGCGGTGGAGGGGGCTTCGCCTTTTTTGGTGCAGCGTATATTAGAAGCGGCAACGGTAGAGGAGGCGACGGAATGGCTGACCAAAGAGAACTTAGAGCTTGTGTGGTACCGGGTGGCGACGCGCGCTGCTGCTCGGGCCCGGGAGTTCAGCGGGGAAAATCTTCGGGTGGAAGCAGTGCTTTTCGACCGGAGCGGCAATCTGCTGGGGCAAAGTGAAGGGGCGGCGGCGTTAGCTGCCTGCCTGGGGGTCGAGCTGCCTGGCGGCTGTCCTTCGGCCCTTCCCCCCGGTCTTTACCTGGTGGGAGTGGGGCCCGGAGCTCCGACCTGCCTTACTCCGGCGGCTTGGCGATTGATCCGGCAGGCCGGCCGGCTGGTAGGGGTCCCTAAGGTCTTACAACGCCTGGGATTGACCGGTGACCCTCTGCCGGTACCTATGGACTCCTTTCTGTCCTGCCTGGTGCAGCAAAGTGCTTCTCTCCCGGTAGTGGTGTTAGTTTCGGGCGATCCGGGACTTTTTAGCTTGCTGGGAACGTTCCGACGCCGCTTTCCTAATCTTCGCATCCAGGTGATCCCGGGAATAAGCGCTGTTGCCGCTCTTTTTGCCCGTCTAGGCCGCGGTTACGAAGAGGCTCGTTTTATGAGCCTCCATGGGCGAGGCACCGAAGAGGAACTGCTGTCCGAGTTGCGACGGGGAGGGACATTGGTGATTTTCACTGGGCCGTCCTTCCCACCGCAACGGGTGGGCGAGACGATGGCCGAGGGGGGTTTCGGCCATCTACCGGTAGCGGTCGGGGCTGACCTTACCTTGCCCCAGGAAAAGAGCTGGCAGGGTAAAGCGGAAGGGTTGGCGAAACTGGAAGGAGATTGGTCTAACGCGGTGGTGATAGTATTTGCCTGATTTTCCTTTTGTCACCCCTGGTTTACCGGACACTTGCTTTCGGTGCTCAGCCGTGCCCCTTACCCGGCAGGAGGTCCGGGTGGTGGCCCTGGCCAAGCTGCGCCTGGCACCAGGACAGATTTTTTGGGATTTGGGTACGGGGACAGGAGCGGTGGCGGTAGAGGCGGCGCGCCTGCTCCGGCCCGAAGGGAAGGTTTACGCCGTGGAACGGGATCTAAAGCGGGTGGCCGTGGCCAGGGCCAACGCGTCTCGCTGGGAACTCGGCAACCTGGCGATTCTGGAGGGAGAGGCGCCGGAGGTCCTGCTTTCTCTCCCTTCGCCCCACCGGGTTTTCGTGGGGGGAAGCGGGGGCAAGCTGGGACCCATCCTGAAAGTGGTGGGAGAAAGGCTTTTACCCGGGGGGCGGGTGGCGATAACCGGAGTCACCCTGGACACCCTCTGGGAGGCTTATCGCTGGGCCGATACTTCGGGCTGGGAAGCGGAGCTCCTGGGGATGACGCTGGTCCGAGGAGAGAAAGTGGGTTCGCGCTGCCTCCTCAAAGGGGGAAACCCCATCTTTCTGGTGGTGGCCGAGAAACCGGGGGAGGGGAGATAAATGGCTACTCTTTACGGCGTGGGGGTGGGACCGGGCGACCCGGAGCTCATCACCCTCAAGGCGCTAAGACTGCTAGAGAAAGTGCCAGTCATCTGCGCTCCCCGTTCGCGGGAAGAAGGGGAGAGCCTGTCTGGAGAGGTGGTAGCCTCCTTGCTGGGAGAAAAGCTCCGGTCAAAAGAGCTCCTGCTGCTCCACTTTCCCATGACGCGGGATCGGAAGGTCTTGGAAGGGGCCTGGCGGGAAGCAGCTTCCCAGGTGCTAGCCCGGCTGCGGCAAGGAAAGGATGTGGCCTTCGTCACCCTGGGCGATCCTTCTTTCTACAGCACTTTCCCTTATCTGCGCCAAGCAGTGCTGGACCTGGCTCCGGAAACTCAGACGGCGGTGGTACCGGGGGTGAGTTCTCTAGCCGCCTGCATGGCTCTGGCGGGGGTATGGGTCCAAGCGAACGAGCGCTTAGCAGTGCTGCCAGTGACCGGCTCCCCAGCTGACGAAGTCTGGCCCGCGGGGTGCGATTGCCTGGTTTTCCTCAAAGGCGGGCGTTATTGGGAAAGATTGCGGGCACTGCTGGCCGAGCGCGGTTGCCTGGACCGGGCCCAGGTGGTGGAGCATTGCAGCACTCCAGCGGCTCGGGCGAATCCGGCAGCAACGGTAAAACAGGCATCTTACCTCTCCCAGATTATACTTCACCGCTCGCGGATCTAGGAGGCGAGGAAAATGAGACCGGTTTACATCGTGGGAGCAGGCCCGGGTGATCCCGAATTAATCACGGTGAAAGGGGCGCGACTGTTGAGGGAAGCCGATCTAGTGGTCTACGCTGGCTCTCTGATCCCTCCTGGGCTCCTGCGTTACCTTTCGCCCCGAGCTCGCTGCTATAACAGCGCCGAACTAGACCTAGACGAGATCGTGCGCTTGCTGGAGGAGGGAGCTCGGTCCGATCGCACGGTGGTGCGCCTCTCCTCCGGCGATCCTAGCCTGTATGGAGCGCTGGCCGAGTTAATCGCCGAGTTGGAGCGCCGCGGGGTACCCTGCGAAGTGGTTCCTGGAGTGAGCTCCTTTCTGGCGGCGGCGGCCCGGTTAA
The DNA here is from genome assembly GCF_052073645.1 of Desulfothermobacter acidiphilus. Taxonomy (GTDB): domain Bacteria; phylum Bacillota; class Desulfotomaculia; order Desulfotomaculales; family Ammonificaceae; genus Desulfothermobacter; species Desulfothermobacter acidiphilus. Next base: position 547,059 of record NZ_CM125440.1, read on the forward strand.
AAAAAGAGTACACCCTACCCGGAGTCACACAGACCCTGATCCTTACCCGGGTGGCTGGTCGCACGCCGGTGAAAGAAGATCTGAGTGCTTTGGCCAAGCATAGAGCCAGCCTTTGCCTTTTCCTCAGTGCTTCCCTGTTGGAGAAGGCAAGTGCGGCACTGATGGAGGGATACCCTTCCGAAACCCCGGTGGCCCTGCTGGAAAAAGTAACTTGGCCGGAGGAGAGGGTATTGCTTGGCCGGCTGAAAGACTTGGCGTTGATGGCCAAGCGGGAAAAGATTACCCGTACCGCCCTGGTACTGGTGGGTGACTTTCTTCGAGGAGAGGGTTCTCCCTCCTGCCTGTACCACCCTAATTTCAGCCACACTTACCGGAAGGGTAAGTCATGAAAGAATTGGCGGTAGTGGTTTTGGGCCAGCGGGGGAGGGAGCTGGTTCGCAAATTGGAGCGAAAGTGGCCCGGACCTCTGAAGATCTATCTCCCCCAGCGTTTAAGGGAGGAAGGGAAAGAAACCTACCACTCCTTGCCGCAGCTAATAGCCGCTCTTTTTCCTCGTGTTGAAGGGTTGATCTGGGTGGGGGCGGTGGGGATAGCTGTGCGTCTGCTGGCTTCTCATTTGCGGGATAAGTATTTTGATCCCCCGGTGGTGGTGCTGGACGAAGCGGGGCGTTTCGCTGTGAGTTTGCTAGGTGGACATCACGGAGCTAACGAATTGGCCACGGAATTGGCTGCGGTTTTAGGAGCAGTGCCGGTGATTACCACCGCTAGCGATGCTTTGGGTTTGATCTCCTGGGATTCTTTTGCCCGCCAGTACGGTTTGGCCCTTTATCCCCGCGATCATTTGCCGCGCGCTACTCGGAGTCTACTGGAGGGAGAGGAAATCCTGCTTTATTGGGATGAACAACTACCTCTTCTCCCCCTTCCCTGGCCAGAGCGGGTGAGACGCTTTCTCTGGAACTCGGACCAGATATTGTCCGAGAGCGGCGCTATAACCGTTCTGGTCACTGCCCGGCGCTGTCCTCAGCCCCCGCCTTTTTTGCTACTCTGTCCTCGAAAGCTGGTGGTGGGGATAGGGTGTCGACGGGGAGTGGAAGCCGGGCAGATCCGGGAGGCTCTGGAGGTGACCCTGGAGGAGGCGGGCTGGGCTCTGCCCGCTATCAAATGCATAGCCAGCGTGGAGGCCAAGCGGGATGAGCAGGGCTTGGTGGCGGTGGCGCTGGCTCTGGGTTTGCCACTGCGATTCTTCTCGGTGGAGGAGTTGGCCCTGGTGGAAAGGACCTGGCCCGCTCCTCTCCCCGTTAGTGAGCAAGTGTTAAAACGGATGGGGGTGGGAAACGTATGCGCCAACGCGGCCCTGGCAGCGGGCGGGAAGCAGCTCCTGGTATCGAAGCGGATCTTCCCCGGTGTGACGGTGGCTTTGGCCGAGTGCGACTGGCCGTAGTGGGAGTGGGGCCCGGTAATTTGGCCGATCTGACTTTTCGCGCTGCGGCTTATCTGGAGCAAGCGGAAGTGATTGTAGGTTACCGCACCTATTTGGAGGGGATAACCCCTTACCTGGAGGGAAAAGAGGTGCTGCCTGGCCGGATGCGGGAGGAGATGGAGCGAGCTCGCGCGGCTGTCCGGCAGGCGCAACAGGGAAAGAGGGTGGTGGTGGTTTCCGGAGGCGATCCGGGCGTTTACGGTATGGCCGTGCCGGTTTTGCAAGCCGCCTTGCAGGCAGGAGAGGCGGTGGAGGTGGTGCCGGGGGTAACGGCAGCCACAGCGGTGGCCGCCATGCTGGGAGCTCCGCTAGGGCACGACTTTGCGGTTATCAGCCTCAGTGATTTGCTCACCCCCTGGTCTCTCATCCTCCGGCGCTTGCGGGCAGCGATAGAAGCTGACTTCGTGCTGGTGCTTTATAATCCTTCCAGTTCTCGTCGGCAGGATAAGTGGCGCCAAGCGGTGGAGCTTATCCAGTCGGAGCGTCCGGGTTCCACTCCGGTGGGCGTGGTCTGGGACGCCACCCGGCCTGGTAGCCGCCGAACGCTGACCACGGTAGCCCGGCTGGACCAGGAGCCGGTAGATATGCGTGCCCTGGTAGTGGTAGGTAATTCTCAGACTACGATCAGCAACGGATGGATGATAACTCCGCGGGGGTATGAGTGTCGGTGATCCTGGTACTGGGTGGTACCAGCGAGGGGCGAGAATTGGCGCACCGGCTACGCCAGGCCGGTTATCCGGTGCTGGTGAGCCTTGCTACCCCATTGGGGCGGGCTTTCGCCGCCGAAGGGGAAACGGTGGTGGGCCGCCGTGACGCCGCCGCTTTCCTGGAGCTTTTTCGCCAGCGCCGCGTTTCGTTGGTGGTGGACGCCGCGCACCCCTTTGCCACTGAATTGCGTTGCCAGATCCGGGAGGCTTGCGCCCGCGCCTCTTTGCCCTACTTTCGCTGGGCCCGCCCTTTTTCTCCCCTGCCCGTCCACCCCTTGCTCTACCCCTGCTCCAGTTTTGAGGCTGCAGCCGAGGAGGCGGTCAAAAAAGGGCCGGTGCTTTTCCTTACCACTGGTACCCGCACCCTTCCCATTTTCCTCTCCCGGGCGCGAGAGGCGGGGTGTCAGGTGGTGGTGCGCTGCTTGCCCGATCCGGAAACCGTGTCCACTTGCTTGCAACTGGGCCTATCCCACCGGAATATCGTGGCTCTCACCGGACCTTTCGATCAGGAATTGAACCGAGCTCTCTTCCGCACTTACCAAGCCACCGTGGTGGTGACCAAAGAAAGCGGAACGGCGGGCGGAATGGAAGCCAAGCTGCACGCCGCTTGGTCTTTGGGCTTGCCGGTGGTGTTGGTGCGCCGACCACCCGAGCCGGCAGGGGCTTTTTATTGCTTGGAAGAACTCTTTCTGGCCATCGAGCAGCACGCGAAAGGAGTGAAGAAATGAAAGAGGGTGTTGTGGTTCTAGGGCACGGCAGCCGGGAAGCCGTGGACGAGGCTAACCAATTTATCGTCGAGGTGACGGAGGCGCTGCAAAAATTACACCCCGAGCAAAGGATGGAGCCGGCCTGGATGAATCCCCGAGCTCCCCGGCAAAAATTGCCGGAGGCGGCGGCCAAGCTGGTGGCTCAAGGGGTGGAAAGAGTGGTAGTGTTGCCGGTTTTTCTCACCGCGGGACTGCATTTGCAGGAAGACGTCCCGGCTCTGTTGGACGAATTGTCCAAGCTTTATCCCCGCGTAACTTTCCGCTTGGCTCGTCCCATTGGCTTTGATCCCCGCTTACTCCCCATCCTATCCGATCGCTTGCGGGAGGCTAGGGGATGAGTTTTCTGCTTGACCCCCGCGCCATCGAGGCGGAGAGTTTCCGTCGCGTAGAGGCGGCAGTGGCCCCCTACCGCCACCGCTTCACTCCGGAGGAACTGGAAGTGGTTAAGCGGGTGATCCACGCCACCGGTGATCCCGAGCTGGCGAAGGAGATCCGCTTTCGCCCGAAAGCGGTGGTGGCCGGAATCGAAGCGGTTAGCAGGGGAGCGTCATTGGTTTGCGATGTGGAGATGGTGGCCGCTGGAGTGCGCCACCGGTATCCCGGCCCGGTGCGAGTGGCGGTTAGCCAGCCGGGAGCAGAGGAACTGGCTACCGAGGCGAGTGTTACCCGTGCCTTGGCGGGAATGCGCTTGCTGAGCCAGGAACTGGAAGGGAGCTTGGTAGCCGTGGGCAACGCTCCCACCGCTCTGGTGGGGGTGCTGGAGGCTTACCGGGCGGGAATAAAGCCGGCGTTGGTGGTGGCAGTGCCGGTGGGGATGGTGGGAGCAGCTGAAATTAAGGAAGCAGTTTGGGACACCGAGCTCGCAGTCATGCTGCTCCAGGGCACTAGAGGCGGAAGCGCGGTAGCGGCGGCGGTAATCAACGCTCTGGTGATTATGGCGCGCTTACGACCGTCGTAGTCGCTGGTGGTTTTGCTCTCAGGGTAGAACTGAGTTTTTACTCCGGTGCGGCGCCACGGCTGGCCGGAGTGATTTTTTCTTAGAAGATTTTTTCTGAGGAGCAGCGCAGGTTTTTCAAGCGGTTTTGGCGAACCTATACCTAGGGAGGTTTTATGGCCGATGTACCGTTGGTGTTGGCTTTTTCTGTTGCCATTGCTATTGCTCTTGCCCGGCGGAGCAGGACGAGCAGCTGATCCCAAGGTGGTGATCCTGACCGTCGACGGTCCTATCATGCCTGTCACGGTTCATTATCTGGATCGGGGCATCGAGTTAGCCGAGCGCCAGGGCGCTGCAGCTTGCCTTATAAGGCTGAATACCCCTGGGGGTCTTTACAGCGCCACTCAGAAGATTGTTGCTCGGGAAGTTAATGCGCGAGTGCCGGTTATTGTTTACGTTACTCCTGCCGGGGGCTGGGCAGCTTCGGCCGGTGCCTTCATCACTATGGGGGCCAACGTGGCGGCTATGGCTCCGGGGACGCGTATCGGAGCGGCCCATCCGGTGGCCGGTGGAGGCCAGGAGCAGGACGAAATCGCGATGAAAAAGGTAACGGCTGACGCCGCGGCCTGGATGCGTTCTCTGGCCCAGATGCGTTCTCGCAACGCTGCCCTCGCCGAAGCGATGGTCACCGAAAGCCGGTCCTTTTCGGCTGACGAGGCGCTGCGAGAACACCTCATCGATGTAGTTGCCCCCGACCAAGCTGCCCTTTTGCAGCAGCTGGACGGCAAAGAGGTTACTCTCGCCGGAGGACAAAAGGTCATTTTGTCCCTCTCCCACGCCACCTGCGAGGAAGTCCCACTAAGCCGCTCGGAGGAGGTGCTCTCATCCATCCTCACTCCCGATATAGCCTACCTGTTGCTCACCATAGGGATGATTGGGTTGTTGGTAGAAATTTACCATCCGGGACTCATCATCCCCGGAGTGGTGGGTGGGATCGCCTTGCTGGTAGCCCTGTACAGTTTAGGAACTCTTGATGCTTACTGGGGCGGTTTGCTTTTACTGCTCCTATCCTTCGGTTTTTTTGTGGCCGAAGTCTTCGCGCCTACTCACGGTATTCTGGCCACCGGTGGGGTAATAGGATTTGTGTTGGGCTCCCTGATGCTTTTTAGTATTCGTCCCCAGGGAGTCGGGGTAAGCGCCGGGCTCATAACCGCCATGAGCGTCACGCTGGCTGCGCTGATGGCTATCCTGGTCACCGCGGTGGTGCGGGGACAGAAGCGAAAAGTGCAAACCGGTGAGGAAGAATTAATCGGTAAGCTGGCGGAGGTACGTACCCCCCTTGCTCCTTCCGGCATGGTTTTCCTGGAAGGCGAGCTCTGGCAAGCCGAATTGGAAGCAGGGGAAGCCAGGGTTGGGGAGAAAGTATTGGTAGTGGGCAAAGAAGGCCTTAAATTGAAAGTTACAAGGAGGTAGAGAGATGTTTTCCTTCATGGCTACCCTATTCGTTTTGGCTTTGATGCTGCTGGCTGCTTCCATCCGCATCGTTCAGGAATACGAGCGCGGGGTTATTTTCCGCCTGGGTCGGTGCGTGGGGGCACGAGGCCCGGGTCTTTTTCTCCTGATTCCTTTTATCGAGAGAATGCGTAAGGTAGATCTGCGCGTGGTCACCCTGGAAGTTCCCACCCAAGAGGTGATCACTCGCGACAACGTCACGGTGAAGGTGAACGCTGTGGCCTATTTTCGAGTCATCAACCCGGTGGACGCGGTGATCAAGGTGCTCGATCCGGTTTTCGCTACCTCGCAGCTGGCCCAGACCACTTTGCGTTCGGTGCTGGGGCAATCCGAGCTCGACGAGCTCTTGGCTCACCGGGAGACCATTAACCAGCGCCTGCAACAAATCATCGACGAAGGAACCGAGCCCTGGGGAATTAAAGTGAGTCTGGTCGAAGTGCGCGATGTAGAGCTCCCCGCTTCGTTGCAGAGGGCGATGGCTGCTCAGGCCGAGGCCGAGCGGGAGCGCCGAGCCAAGATCATTCATGCCGAAGGCGAGTTCCAGGCGGCGCAAAAACTGGCTGAAGCAGCGCGCATAATTGCCACCGAGCCAGCTACCATCCAGCTTCGCTACTTGCAGACCCTCCGGGAGATAGCGGCGGAAAACGCCAGCACCATTGTTTTCCCCTTGCCTCTGGAGATGCTGCGTCCTTTGATGCAAATGATGGAGGGGCGCGCGGCAGGAAAAGGCGAAGCCGCGTCGTAGATATGCTATAGAAAGCGATCGCAGCAGGAACTAGGGTTGGGTGGGATTATGGTAGTAATAGGCCCGCAAGAAACGGTTTTCGACGTGGTAGCTACCTTTCCGCAAACCATCAAGGTTTTCCGCGAATATGAGGCTCGCACTGGGGTTTGCATCTGCTGCACCGCTCTTTTCGAGAGTTTGGAAGAGGTGGCCAGGCACTTAGAACTTCCACTGGACGAGATGCTGGAAAAACTCAACGCTGCAGTGAGAGAGGGCTTCCCTGAATAAGGAAGCCCTCTCTCACTGCGTGCCGAAGTTTGTCCTACCGAGTTATGGGATCGAATAGATTCTTTTCGGCCCCACACACGGGGCAGACCCACTCTTCCGGTACATTTTCGAAGTCGGTTCCCGGGGGGATTTCCGGAGGGTCTCCCTCTTCCGGATCGTAGATATAGCCGCACACGCGGCATCGCCATTTCAGCAGCATACCAGATACCTCCTGGTATCCTTATTTTTTGGGGAAAGTATCTTGCCGCCAGAGCCCGTGGATATTGCAGTAAGCCCGGGCGTAAAGAGGGGTACCAAAGGGGCAGAGGAAAGTTGCCTCGGGAGGATCGCCCGGCTTGAGATGAACTCGCTCCAGGTGCTCTCCCGTGTGTAATTCGATCCACTCGATGTAATGGGCTTCTTCCATGGGGTGAGGCACTTCACCCACACGTACCTTTATCTTACCGTTGCGCGGCTCGATCACTGGCACGTGCTTTTCCTGGCCCGCGTCCTCCCGCTTCTCTTCCTTGAGTTCCATAGGTTGCCCGCAACAGACTAATTGTCCCTGTCCGGTATGCAGCACTTCGACGACGTTGCCGCAGATATTGCACTTGTAAATCTGAAACATTTCCGTCATGCGCTTTCTCCTCCTCAAGTTAAAATGGTTTTAACCTCGCTTTTTATATTCTTTTTGCACCCTGCTTTTTCCTGCTGGTGGATCGGAAAATTTTCGAGGCAGCGCTCGATCTTGCTTCAGCGGAGGTGAGAGCGCTATCATGGTAGTGGGTGAGCGGGAACGATAAGATCCAATGTGAGGGTGCAGGCCGGCGGTAGCACGTCCGGCTTTTTAGGTTTACGCCCTCGGCGAGGAAGGTGATGGGCCTTGGCCAATATTTCTGGTGGCCGCGATTATCTAGTCCGGGCAGTGGCTGGCCAGGGGCAGATTCTGGCCCTAGCTGCCCGGAGTTCGGAGTTGGTGCAGAATGCCAAGAGCTTACATGGCACCTCATTCACCGCTACCGCTGCGTTGGGGCGACTACTCACAGCGGCGGCCTTGATGGGTGCCATGCTTAAGGATCGGCAAACCTTGACCATCCGGGTGGAAGGGGACGGCCCGGCGGGCATGATGGTGGCTACCGTCCGCGACGGCAAGATAAAAGGTTACATCCAAGAGCCCCACGTCTATCTGCCTCTAAACGCGACGGGGAAACTGGACGTGGCGCAAGCGGTGGGCGAGGGGAAACTTTATGTCGTGAAGGATTTGGGTTTGCGGGAACCCTATCACGGTTGCGTGCCGCTGGTATCGGGCGAGATAGGAAAAGACCTGGCCTATTACTTCACCGTTTCGGAGCAAACCCCGGCGGCGGTGGGGCTAGGGGTGTTATTGGATGCGGAGGGAGAGGTGCGAGCGGCAGGGGGCTATATTGTTCAACTACTGCCGGGAGTTGAGGAAGCAGTGGCCTCGCAGTTAGAAGCTAATGTGGCAGCGGTGGGATCGGTATCTCGCCTGCTGGCTGAGGGCTGCACCCCGGAGGATCTTATCGAGCGGTTGCTACAGGGTTTTTCCCCCACCATCCTGGCTCGACAAAGCTTTGCCTTCGCCTGCGATTGTTCAAGAGAGCGCTTAGCCGAGGTTCTTATGCTTCTGGGACGGGAGGAACTGGAGGCGTTACTGGTGGAGCAGGGCCAGGTGGAAGCTCGCTGCGGTTTTTGCAATCAGGTGTACCGTTTCAGCCGAGAAGAGTTGGAAGAATTGATTCGTCGGGCGCCCCCGGCCAGATCGGAGCGGGGGTTAGAGCTTTAAGCTAAAACTGCGGCGTAAGAAAAAGGCGGTTCGTCGTTTTTCTCTCCTCATTAAGTCCAAGTCCCTGCTTTGTTGACGAGGACGAGGTTGCCATTTATAATGAAGTTTCGATTGAGGTGAGCGAGCTTTGTTTAAGGTGAACGTGGCGCAGTTGAAGAAAACGCCGGCAGAAAGCCGCCGTTACGTAATCAGGGAGCGCCTCGACTTTTTGGCAGGTGAAGGAGGTCAAAAACTTCCTCTGCTGGTTCCGGTGGAATTAGATCTAACTCTCACCAACGCCCGCACCTATTTGTTGGCTGTGGGCGAAGTTTTGACCGTGGTGGAATTGAACTGTAGCCGTTGTCTCAAGCCCTTCCCTTACACTTTGAAGACGCGCTGGGAAGAGAAGTGGCGTCTGTTGCCCGAAGGCGAAAAAGACCAGGAATTAAGCGGGGAAGAGCTAGATCTTGCTCCTTGCGTGCTGGAGAGTCTAGTGTTGGCCCTCCCCATGAAGCCGCTTTGCCGTGAAGATTGTGCCGGTCTCTGCCCCGAGTGCGGGCACGATCTCAACCAGGGGCCCTGCTCCTGTTCCCTCGCGCCACTTGATCCCCGTTGGGCTGAATTGGGCAAATGGCTTAGCTCTGAAGAAGGAGGTGGGAAAAATGGGAGTGCCGCAGAGTAGAGCATCTAAGCAGAGGAAGAGGATGCGCCGGGCGCATTATAAGGCTGAGACACCAACCTTGACTCTTTGCCAGCGCTGCAAAGCCCCCAAGCGCCCTCACGCCGTGTGCCCCAATTGCGGTTATTATAAGGGCCGGCAAGTGATGGCCGAGGAGAAAGCTTAATCTTTTCCGGTTATCTGTGATTTTAAGGCCACGCGGGTGTGGCCTTAAATCTTTAAGCAGGAAAGCCGGAGGCGGGCGCAGAAATATCTTTATCCGTTGCTGCAGCGGGGTGAAGAGAAAATCTTCATCGGAGCGGTGGCTTAGAGGTGACCGGCGAGGGTTATGGTCATTAGCACTTTGCACTTGCGGATAATGATTGTATAATGCAACCAGATTGCCGCTAACACTCTTCGTGGTATGGAGGGTAAGAATTTGCGTATAGCGCTCGATGCTATGGGGGGCGATTTCGCTCCTATGGCTACGGTGGAAGGGGCGGTGGATGCTGCTAGATCTTGGGATTTGGAGATCTATCTAGTGGGTCCGGAGGAGCGTCTGCGATCCCTACTGCCTCCCGGCAGCGAAGCAAAACTTCACCTCGTGGACGCTCCCGAGGTTATCGAAATGGGGGAGTCGCCGGTTCAGGCGGTGAAGAAAAAGCGGCGTTCTTCTCTGGTCCGGACAGTGGAGCTTCTCAAGGAAGGAGCAGCGGACGCGGCTGTATCGGCGGGCCACACCGGAGCTCTGCTGGCGGCATCCATGCTTATTCTGGGGCGGATCCCTAAGATAGATCGACCGGCGTTAATGGTCCAGCTACCCAATCCGGCAGGGCGTACATTGCTTATAGATGCGGGTGCCAATGTAGATGTAAAACCTTTTAATTTGCTTCAGTTCGCCGTTATGGCTTCTGTCTATGCTCAGCAGATTTTAGGCTTATCCTCCCCTCGCGTAGGTCTCCTGAGTATCGGGGAGGAGGACAACAAGGGAAACGAACTTACTTTATCTACCTTTCCTCTTTTGCGCCAACTACCGCTTAATTTCATCGGCAATGTGGAAGGCCGGGATATTTTTAGCGGTCGTGCCGACGTTGTGGTCTGCGATGGCTTCGTGGGCAACGTGGTCCTGAAGAGTGCGGAGGGAATGGTGCAGGCGGTGGAGGCCATGCTGCGGCAAGAATTGTCCCGCAGCTTGCCTGCTCGGCTGCTGTCTCTGCCCGCTCTTTTTTTTCTGCGCTCTTTGCGTAGGCGGTTGTATTACTCTGAATACGGGGGAGCTCCTTTACTAGGGGTCAACGGCGTAGTGATAGGGGCGCACGGCTGTTCGCGGGCTAACGCCATTAAAAACGCTTTGCGGGTAGCTGCTGAGGCGATCCGCTGCGACCTGGTGGCCAGGATTGTCGAAGGAATAAAGTCGCTCAATAATGCGAAAGGGGTAGAGCTGTGTTGAGTGGCCCTCCTTTGCGGGTAGGTATAATTGGTTTAGGGGTGTACGTTCCGGAGAAGGTGCTGACCAACTTCGATCTGGAGCGAATGGTGGACACCAGCGACGAGTGGATCAGGGAGCGGTCGGGGATAAGGGAGCGGCGCCTGGCTGCTCCGGAGGAAAGCACCTCCGACCTGGCTACCAAGGCGGCTCAGGCGGCTTTAATCGATGCCAAACTGAGTCCGGAAGAAGTGGATCTGATCATCGTGGCCACCGCCACTCCCGATATGCTCTTTCCCGCCACCGCCTGTTTGGTGCAGGCTAATCTGGGGGCCTCTAAGGCCGCAGCTTTCGATTTGGAGGCTGGGTGTAGCGGTTTTATTTACGCTCTGGCGGTAGGAGCTCAATTTGTGGCTACCGGCAGCTACCGGCATGTTCTGGTGATAGGGGCTGAAACTCTTTCTCGGGTTACTAATTGGGAAGACCGCAGTACCTGTGTGCTATTGGGAGACGGGGCCGGGGCGGCGGTGCTGAGTTCGGTTGAACCACCCCGGGGGATACTCTCTTTTTATCTGCGGGCCGACGGCAGCGGGAAAGATCTCTTAAAGATGCCTGCTGGCGGTTCCCGTCTTCCCGCCAGCCAGGCGACGGTGGAGAAAAAATTGCACTACTTGTACATGAACGGTAGGGAGATTTTTAAGTTTGCGGTGCGGGCCATGGAAGAAGCGGCTCTGGAAGTGCTCAGGCGGGCGGAGCTTCCCAGCACGGCTATAGATTACCTTATACCGCACCAGGCCAACGCTCGCATTATCGATGCGCTGGCGAAGCGCCTGGGTCTCCCGCCGGAAAGGGTGGCCTTGAATATCGACCGTTATGGCAACACTTCTGCGGCTTCTATTCCCCTGGCGCTTTACGAGACACGGGAAGCGGGCAGGATTAAGCCAGGGGAGAGTTGTATTCTCATGGTGGCTTTTGGGGCCGGGCTTACTTGGGGAGCTCTACTAATGCGCTATTGAGGTGATGCTATGGTAGTGGCCGGCGTCTTTCCCGGGCAGGGGTCGCAGTATGTAGGGATGGGGCTGGATTTATACGAGCGCTACGAGGTTGCTCGAGAAGTCTTTGTCGAGGCCGATGCCATTCTGGGCTTTCCCTTGAGCCGGCTCTGTTTCGAGGGTCCGGCTGGCCTACTCTCGCAGACCATGAACACTCAACCCGCGATATTAACCGTGAGCGTAGCTTGCTGGCGGGTGTATTTGGAACAGGGGGGAAAACTCCCCGAAGCGGTGGCGGGCCATAGCCTGGGGGAATTTTCCGCTCTGGTGGCGGCTGAGGTTCTAGATTTCCCCACTGCTCTGCGCCTGGTACGGCGACGGGGCGAGCTCATGCAGGAAGCCATCCCTTTGGGAGAAGGGGGGATGTTGGCCCTCCTGGGATTGCCGCAAGGCAAGCTGGAAAGGGTGCTGGCGGCGGGGAGAGGATCAGGGGTGGTGGAAGTGGCCAACTTCAACTGTCCCGGCCAGATTGTGCTTTCAGGGCATATCGCGGCTTTGGAGGTGGCGGCTCAGTCGGCGAAGGAAGAAGGGGCTAAAAAGACGGTGCTCCTGCCGGTAAGCGGACCCTTTCACTCCTCGCTTATGCGACGGGCGGCGGAGCTCTTTTCTCAAGAGTTAGAGGGGGTGGCGCTGAAGAAACCGGCTTTCCCGGTGGTGCTCAATGTCACGGCTGACTACGCTTACCGGGCAAGCGATATTAAGAAGGCGTTGATGAAGCAGATGACTAGTCCGGTGCGCTGGGAGGAGAGCGTGCGCCGTCTAATTCAGGATGGGGTCACAGTCTTTGTGGAATTGGGGCCGGGTAAGGTGTTGACGGGTCTTATCCGGCGCATCTGCTCCACGGTCGCCACTTTCAACGTGGAGGACGAGGCTTCGCTCCGGCGTACTATATCGGCATTGACGGAGGAGAAAGAATGAAACTTGGTGGCAGAGTGGCGCTGGTGACCGGAGCTTCTCGAGGGATCGGTAAAGCGGTGGCCGAAACCCTGGCTGCCGCCGGAGCTCGGGTGGTGGTTAACTACGTGCAGCGCGAGGAAGAGGCGCAGCGAGTGGTGGAGGGAATCCGCCAGGCAGGGGGGGAGGCCATAGCTCGGGGAGCGGATGTTTCCAAGGCGCAGGAGGCGCAAGAGTTAGTGGATTTCACCGTCCAGCACTACGGTGGGATCGACATACTGGTTAATAACGCCGGTATTACCCGGGACAGCCTGCTGGTGCGGATGAGAGAAGAAGATTGGGATCGCGTGTTGGCGGTCAATCTGAAAGGCGCTTTTCTTACCTCCCGGGCGGCGGCGCGCTATATGATAAAAGCGCGCTGGGGGCGCATCATCAACTTGAGTTCCGTGGTAGGGCTTTATGGCAACGCGGGGCAGGCCAATTACGCTGCGGCCAAGGCTGGTCTTGTAGGTTTCACCAAAGCACTGGCCAAAGAGTTGGGTTCGCGACAAATCACGGTCAATGCCGTGGCTCCCGGCTTTATACTCACGGAGATGACTGCGGCCTTACCCGAGGAGGCGCAGCAGGAACTCCTGCGCCGTTGCGCTTTGGGGCGCTTCGGAAGGCCGGAGGAGGTGGCCGCGCTGGTTGCTTTCTTGGCTAGCGAGGAAGCGGCTTATCTCACCGGTCAGGTCATAGGTATAGACGGGGGACTTTCCCTTTAATAAAATTTTGATCGTAGAAAGGAGGTGAGGCAGCGCATGTCTTCGACGGCGGCCGTGTTCGAGAAGATCAAGCAAATTGTGGCTCAGCAGCTGGGTGTAGAAAAAGAAGATGTAACTATGGAGGCTTCTTTCATTGATGATCTAGGAGCCGATTCTCTGGATCTGGTGGAGCTTATGATGGCGTTGGAAGAAGAGTTCGAGATGGAGATCCCTGATGAAGAGGCGGAAAAGATCAAGACGGTAGGGGATGCTGTCCGTTACATTCAGGAGCGTCTGTAAAAGGTGGTAGGAGGTTTACGGAGCTTTGTCAGGTCGGGTAGTGGTTACCGGACTGGGGATACTCACCCCTATAGGGATTGGCAAAGAGGCTTTTTGGCAGGCCTTGATAGAGGGGCGGTCGGGCGTGAGGCGCATAACCCACTTCGATCCCTCGTCTTATCGCACCCAGATAGCGGCTGAAGTGCGTGATTTTGATCCCACTTCCTATCTGGACAAGCGCGAGGCGCGTCATTTAGATCGCTACGCCCAGTTCGCTCTGGCGGCGGCTGGCATGGCTTTAAAGGACGCGGCTCTGGAGCCTGGATGCCTGGATGCCGATCAGGTGGGGGTGATCTTGGGCTGCGGGGTGGGGGGCATTTATACTTTAGAAGAGCAGGCTCAGGTGCTATTCCAAAGGGGTCCCGGCCGGGTCAGTCCCTTTTTCGTGCCGATGATGATTGCTAATATGGCTGCGGGGCAGATTGCCATTACTTATCGCTTTTACGGTCCCAACAGCACGGTGGTGACGGCGTGCGCTTCTTCCAATCACGCCATCGGGGAGGCCTTCCGCGTTTTGCAGCGGGGAGAGGCCCAGGTTATGCTGACTGGGGGAACCGAAGCAGCCATTACTCCTTTGGCCATAGCTGGTTTTTGCTCTATGCGGGCGATGTCTACTCGCAACGAGGATCCCGAACGTGCTAGTCGCCCTTTCGATGCCACCCGCGACGGGTTTGTCATTGGCGAAGGGGCGGCGGTTCTAGTTTTGGAGCGCTTGGAGCACGCTCAGGCGCGGGGAGCGCGCATTTACGCGGAGGTAGTGGGCTACGGTCAGAGTTGCGATGGTTACCATATGACCGCTCCCGATCCCGAAGGGGAGGGGGCGGCTAAGGCCATGCGCCGAGCTCTGGCCGATGCCGGTCTGGAGCCGGAGCAGGTAAGCTATATCAATGCGCACGGCACCTCTACTCCTCTTAATGATAAGGTGGAGACTTTAGCCATTAAAAAAGTTTTTGGGGCGGGGGCGTACCGCTTGCCGGTAAGTTCCACCAAGTCGATGACGGGGCACATGCTGGGAGCCGCCGGCGGAGTGGAAGCTGCTGCCTGCGTGCTGAGTATTACTCACGGGGTTATACCTCCCACTATCAATTACGAACACCCCGACCCTGAATGCGATCTCGATTACGTTCCCAACCAGGCTCGAGTTGCACCGGTTGAGGTGGCCCTTTCCAACGGATTTGGTTTTGGGGGGCATAATGCCACCCTGATTTTTAAGCGCTACTCGGGTTAAAGCTGTGGGCATTTTAACGGCGGGGCACGACCGGGAAGGAGATCCGGTCGTTAGCCCCCGAATAGTATTTGGGGGTTTAAAAGCTTAATGGATCTTACCAGCTTCAAGGAGCAATTGGGTTTGGTGTGGCGGGAAGAGAAACTCCTCCGAGTGGCACTAACCCATCCTTCTTACGCTTACGAGCACGCGGGAGTGGAGCACAATCAACGTCTGGAGTTTCTGGGCGATGCTGTCCTTTCTCTAATAGTGAGCGACTATTTGTACCGCACCTTTCCCCATAAAAGTGAGGGCGAGTTAACGCGCTTGCGCGCCGCTTTAGTGTGCGAATCCAGCTTGGCTCGGGTGGCCGAAGATCTGGGTATCGGCGAAGTCTTGTTGCTGGGACGAGGGGAAGAGAAATCGGGTGGCCGTACGCGACCTTCGCTGTTGGCCGACGCTTTTGAGTCCCTGCTGGGGGCTATTTATTTAGATCAGGGCCTGGAGACGGCGGCTGACTTTGCTCTTGCTAGGTTAAAGCCGCTGCTGGAAGATGTGCTGGAGGGTCGAATGGAGCGGGATTATAAAACCGAGCTCCAGGAGTTGCTGCAAAAGGGTTCTCCGGAGCGCATTGTCTACGAGGTTTTACAGGAAGAGGGACCGGATCACGCCAAGCGTTTTCTGGTAGGGGTTTACTATCGGGGGCGCTGCCTAGGTCAAGGGGCGGGGCGTTCTAAAAAAGAAGCGGAGCAGCACGCGGCCCGTGAGGCTTGGCGCCGCTTGGCTGGGGAGGAGGGTTAACGGTGGGTTTCTTCAATCGCCTTAAGGAAAGCTTGGGAAAGGTCCGGGAGAGCTTTACGGCCAAAATCGATACGGTGCTCAAGCGCCGGAAGATTGACGAGGAACTCTACGAAGAACTGGAGGATGCGCTTATTTTGGCCGATGTGGGGGTGCCAGCTACCGAAGAGTTAATAAAGCGGTTGCGGGCGCGCGTGAAGGCGGAGCGCATCGAGGAAGCGGAGGATCTGCGGCGCCTGTTGCAGGAAGAGATGCTCCAGCTCCTGGGTCCCCCCGCGCCCCTTTTATTACCCCCGACTCCGCCCGCGGTGATTTTGCTGGTAGGGGTGAACGGTACCGGTAAGACCACCACGGCCGGGAAGCTGGCCTATTTTTTTCAGCAGCAGGGTAAGAAAGTTTTGCTGGCGGCTGCGGATACCTTTAGGGCAGCGGCCATCGATCAATTGGAGGTGTGGGCGGAGCGGACGGGGGCTTCGCTGGTGCGGCAAAAAGAGGGTTCGGACCCGGCAGCGGTGGTTTTCGACGCCTTGCAGGCGGCCAAGGCGCGAGGGGTGGACGTGGTGATCGCTGACACCGCCGGTCGGCTACACAATAAGGCTCATTTAATGGCTGAACTCGGTAAGATCGCCAGGGTGGCTGGACGCGAGTTGGAGGGAGCTCCCCACGAGGTTTTGTTGGTGCTGGATGCCACCACTGGCCAAAACGCTTTGAGTCAGGCTCGTCTTTTCCAGGAAGTTACCGGCCTTACGGGCATCGTGCTGACCAAGCTGGATGGCACGGCTAAGGGCGGTGTGGTGGTCGCCATCCGCAAGGAGTTGGGTTTACCGGTAAAGTTCATCGGTACCGGAGAGAGAATGGAAGATCTAGCTCCCTTTAACCCCTCCGAGTTTGTGGCGGCCATTTTCGCTTAAAGGGGGTGAGGTTGTGCCGGCTATTGCGGTCATAGGAGGCACAGGAGTTTACGATCCCCACCTGTTGGAAGATCCGCGGGAGGAGCGGGTATCCACGGCTTACGGGGAGATCAAGGTTTTTTGCGGACAGTGGCGGGGCAAGGAAGTGGCCTTTCTTCCTCGACATGGCACGGCGCACAGCGTACCCCCGCACCGGATCAATTACCGGGCCAACTTGGCCGGGCTTAAGAAGCTGGGGGTGCGGTTTATCTTAGCCACAGCGGCGGTGGGCTCGTTGAACCCCCAGATGAAACCCGGGGAATTCGTGGTTCTAGATCAGTTCCTGGATTTCACCCGGCAGCGGCCTAGCACCTTTTTCGACGGGGGCCCCGAAGGGGTGGTACACGTGGACTTTACCCAGCCCTATTGTCCGGATTTGCGGGACTTGCTGGTGCGGGCAGCCCGGACCTTGCGCTTTCCGGTGCACGAGCGTGGCACCTATGTCTGCACCGAGGGTCCCCGCTTCGAGACACCGGCGGAAATTAAGATGTTTCAGCATTTGGGTGGTGACCTGGTGGGGATGACCGGGGTGCCCGAAGTGGTTCTAGCGCGGGAGGCAGAGATCTGCTACGCCTCAGTGGCTCTGGTTACTAACTTTGCGGCTGGAATTGCTCCTTACCGCCTGAGTCACGAAGAGGTGGTGGCTATGATGAAAGCCAAGGAAAAAGAACTGCGCCAGCTGTTGTGGCAGGCGGTTTACTGGATCGATGCAACCCGCGTCTGTCCCATCTGTCACCGGGCAGTCGCAGGTCCGGTGACCGGGGGGGAGCCGAAGTGAAGCCCATCGCTTGGGAAGACGGGGCGCTGGTTTTGCTGGATCAAACCCGCTTGCCTTGGGAAGTTACCTACCTGCGTCTGACCGACTACCGCGAGGTCATCGCTGCCATCCAGCGCTTGAGTGTTCGGGGAGCTCCGGCTATCGGGGTAAGCGCGGCCTACGCGCTGGTTCTGGCAGCGCGGGAAGCCTTGAACTCGCCAGAATCTTTCTGGGAACGGCTGCAACTGGCGGCGGAGGAATTGGCAGCGGCGCGCCCCACCGCGGTTAACCTGCAATGGGCGGTGCAGCGGCAGCTGCGGGTGGCGAGCAGTCACCGGGGGGAAGAACCAGAAGTGGTGCTGGCGGCTCTGGAAAAAACGGCGCGCGCTATGGAGGAAGAAGACGTGCGGGCCAACCGGGCCATCGGGGCCTTCGGGGCCGCTTTGCTACCTTGGAGAGCTCGGATTTTGACTCATTGCAATGCCGGAGCTCTGGCTACCTGCGGCTACGGTACTGCCCTGGGGGTGGTGCGGGCGGCTCACGCAGCGGGTAAGGTAGCTATGGTCTATGCGGACGAGACCCGTCCCTTGCTGCAAGGCGCTCGCCTTACCGCTTGGGAGCTCTTGCAGGAGGGGATTCCTGTTACTTTGATTACCGATAGCGCGGCTGGTTATCTTATGGCGCGGGGGGAGGTAGACGCCGTGGTGGTAGGAGCCGATCGAGTGGCGGCTAACGGCGACGTGGCCAACAAAATTGGCACCTACACCTTGGCGGTGCTGGCTCGGGAGCACCAGGTTCCCTTTTACGTGGCTGCGCCCTTCTCTACCGTGGATGGAGCCACTCCCGATGGAAAGACTATTCCCATCGAAGAGCGGTCGGCGGAAGAGGTGACCCATTTTGGTGGAGTAAACGTGGCGCCTGCAGGGGTCAAGGTGAAAAACTACGCCTTCGATGTGACTCCAGCTTCGCTGCTCACAGCTCTTATCACGGAAAGAGGAGTAGTCTATCCTCCTTTGGCCGAGAATCTGAAACTCTTTGCTCAGCATCAGCGGGAAGAAGGTGAGTGAATATTGCCGCAATTTATCCGCGATCCTAGCCTGGCACCGGCTGGTGCCCGCAAAATAGCCTGGGTAGCGGCGCATATGCCCGTGTTGGCGGCCTTGCGCGAAGAGATGAAAGAAGAGCGACCTCTGGCGGGAGTCAGGGTGGCTCTATGCATTCACTTGGAGGCCAAAACCGCTAACCTGGCACTTACCCTGCAGGCGGCGGGGGCTGAAGTGGCGGTCACCGGCTCCAATCCCCTTTCTACCCGAGACGATATCGCCGCCGCTTTGGCCGCTTCCGGCATCAAGGTGTTTGCTTGGTATAACCCTACCCCGGAAGAATATCGGGAGCATTTGCGTCTCACGCTGGCCACCAGACCTCATCTGGTTATCGACGACGGGGGGGATCTGGTGTACCTCCTCCACACCGAGCTAGCGGATCTGGCCCGAGAAGTTATCGGCGGCTGTGAAGAGACCACCACCGGGGTTTTGCGCTTAAAGGCTCTGGAGCGCGAGGGAAAACTTTTATTCCCCATGGTGGCGGTCAACAACGCCCGCATGAAGTATCTTTTTGACAATCGCTATGGCACCGGGGAATCGGTTTGGGCAGCCATCATGCATACCACCAATCTAGTGGTGGCCGGGAAAACGGTGGTGGTTTGCGGCTATGGTTGGTGCGGCAAGGGAGTTAGCCTCCGAGCTCGGGGTTTGGGAGCGCGGGTTATCGTGTGCGAAGTCGATCCTATCAAAGCGGTGGAGGCGGTAATGGATGGCCTGGAAGTGCTGCCTTCTTTGGAGGCTGCCGCCCAAGGTGACATTTTTATCACCACCACCGGTTGCCGCGACGTGCTACGCGCCGAACATTTCCAGCGCATGAAAAACGGTGCCCTCTTGGCCAACGCTGGTCACTTCAACGTGGAGATTAACCTGGACGACTTGGTCCGTTTGTCAGTGCTCCAGGAGGAGGTGCGGGAAAACATCATCGCCTACCAGATGCAGGACGGGCGCAGGCTTTACTTACTGGGGCAAGGGCGCTTGGTAAATCTAGCTGCGGGAAATGGTCACCCGGCGGAAATTATGGACCTCTCCTTTTCCTTACAGTTGCTGGCTGCACGCTACCTTTTGGAGCGAGGGGCACACTTGCCTCCCAGAGTGCATCCGCTGCCACCAGAACTTGACCAGAGAGTGGCGAAGCTCCGCCTTTCCGCCTGGGGATTAGAGATCGACCGTTTGACTCCTGAGCAGGAAGCCTATCTGAGTTCCTGGGAGGGGGAATAAGGTGCGACTAGAAAAGTTGCGGGCGGCGGTGGTCCGGGTGGGAAAGGATCTGGTGCCTACTGGAATGGTGCTGGGCACCTGGGGTAATGTTTCCGCCCGCGAGGGCGACGTGGTGGCCATAACCCCCAGTGGGCTTCCTTACGACGAGCTAACGCCGGCGGATATTATCCTGGTGGATTTACAAGGGAATCTGGTGGAGGGGAAATGGCGCCCTTCCACCGAACTTCACCTTCACCTGACGCTTTACCGAAGGCGCTCAGATCTGAACGCCGTGGTGCATACTCACAGCGTGGCTAGCATGGCCCTGGCCGCCTCGCGTCACCCTCTCCCTCCTTGCACCGAGGAACAGGCGCAAATTTTGGGTGGTGAAGTGCCCGTGGCTGCCTATGCTCCCCCAGGAACCCCAGAGTTAGCTCAGGCCGCAGCCGCTGCTCTGGGCGAAGGAAAGGCGGTGCTGCTGGCCCACCACGGACTGGTGGGAGTGGGAGCGACCCTGGACGAAGCTTGGCTGGTAGTGCAGGTGGTGGAGAAAAGCGCTCAGATTTACCTTTGGTCCTGTCTCTTAGGGGGTCCGGTGCCTTTAGCGCCGGAAGAGGTGCGTTCCTTGCGGGAGCGCTTTTTACGCGATTACGGTCAACGCCGTTCTTAACTCCGCTCTAATCGTTTAAGGTGGGTGGTGAGTTCAATGCGGCTACTAATCAAGGGGGTTACCGTGCTTCCTCTAACTGGTCCCGAGGCCATCATCAAGGATGGAGCAATAGCCGTGGATGAGGATCGTATCACCTATGTGGGGCCGACGGAAGGCGTACCCGCCGACTTCGCTCCCAATCGGGTTATACGCGGCGCGCACTTGCTAGCTTTACCCGGGCTGGTTAACGCCCATACCCATGCCGCCATGACGCTTTTCCGGGGCTACGCCGATGACCTGCCGCTCAAGAGCTGGCTGGAAGAGGCCGTCTGGCCGCTAGAAGCCAAGCTCCGGGGCGAGGACGTTTACTGGGGCACCTTGTTGGCTTGCGCCGAGATGCTCCTGGGGGGGATCACCACCTTTGCTGATATGTATTTCTTCATGGACGAAGTGGCGGAGGCGGTGACCAAGAGCGGAATGAGAGCCTCATTGGCTCGGGGCCTGATCGGTACGCTTCCCGGAGCTCAGAAGGCGCTTAAAGAGAGCGAGGCTTTTGTCCGGCGCTGGCACGGGGGGGCCTGCGGGCGCATCACTTGCATGTTAGGTCCCCACGCTCCTTACACCTGTCCGCCAGGCTACCTGGAGGAAGTAGTGGTTCTGGCCCGCCAGTTGGGAGTAGGGATTCACATTCACCTGGCGGAAACGGTGCATGAGGTGGAGGAAATCCGACGGCAATACGGCGTTTCTCCGGTGGAGATGCTGGCCAACTCCGGAGTTTTCGAAGTGCCGGTGTTGGCGGCTCACGGTGTCCACCTCTCCCCTGCCGAGCAGGAGTTTCTAGCCCAGCGCTCGGCGGCAATTTGCACTTGCCCCGAAAGCAACATGAAGCTGGCCAGCGGCATTGCTCCCGTGACCGAGCTCTTGTCGGCGGGAGTAACGGTGGCCCTGGGAACCGATGGCGCGGCCAGCAATAATAACCTCGATATGTGGGAGGAGATGCGGGCCGCGGCTTTCTTGGCCAAGGTCAGTCGGCAGGACCCAGAAGCTTTGCCTGCTTACCGAGCGCTGGAATTAGCCACCGTGGGCGGAGCTCGGGCGCTGGGGCTGGAGCGGGAGATCGGTACCTTGGAAGTGGGAAAGAAGGCGGATATCGTGTTGGTAGATCTGGCGCGACCCCACCTGCAGCCCCCGCACGACCCAGTTTCCCACCTAGTTTACGCCGCTCGCGCCTCCGACGTGGACACCGTGGTGGTGAACGGGCGGATAGTCGTGGAGGGGGGAAGGCTTCTAACCCTCGACCCAGCAGAAATCATGCAGCGCTGCCGAGAAGCTGCCCGCCGCTTGGTGGGGCAGAAGCTGCCGCGACGCAGCTTACTGGCATGAGGAAAGGGGATCGTTTGGCACGGATAATTCTCCGACCGGGTAAGGAGAAGCGCTTGCTAGCCGGTCATCTCTGGGTTTACGCCGGAGAGATCCAGGAAGTCTGTGGCGCTTGGGAACCGGGGGAAATAGCGGCGCTTTACGACGCGCGAGGTAGGTTCCTGGGGAAAGGATACTTCAACCCGGCTTCGCAGATAGCGGTTCGGCTTCTCACCCGGGAGGACGAACCCGTGGGTGCCGACTTCTTTCGCCGGCGGCTTACCCTGGCATTGGACTACCGTCGGCGCGTCGTGAAAAATGCGGAAGCTTACCGCTTGGTTAACGGGGAAGGAGATTTCCTGCCCGGTCTGGTGGTGGACCGCTATGGGGATTACATAGTTTTGCAGCTGTTGACTCTAGGCATGGAGCGCTTTCGTTCGCTACTTGTATCCTTGCTCCAAGAGCTCCTGGTCCCCAAAGGCATTTACGAACGCAGCGAGGGCGTCGGGCGGGAGCGGGAAGGCTTGCTCCCACGCTCCGGCCCGCTAAGCGGGGAGGTGCCGTCCCGGGTAGTCTTTTCCGAGGGTAATCGGCGGTTTGTGGCCGATCTTTACCAGGGGCAAAAAACCGGTTTCTTTCTCGACCAGAGAGAAAACCGCCAACTCCTCAGCGAGATAACTGCGGAGATGCGGGTGCTAGACTGTTTCTGCTATACCGGGGGCTTTGCGGTGGCGGCAGCCGCTGGGGGAGCTCGGGAGGTGCTGGCGGTGGACATTTCAGCGGAAGCCCTGGAGTTGGCCCAGCAAAACGCCCGGCTCAACGGGTTGGAGGATAAAATCCATTGCTACCAAGCTAATGCTTTTGACGAATTGCGCCGTCTGGTGCGAGCGGGGGAGCAATTTGATTTGGTTATTTTGGATCCTCCCGCTTTTACCAAAAGCAAGGAGGCATTGCCTTCCGCTCTCCGCGGGTACAAGGAAATTAACCTGAGGGCGCTCAAGCTTTTGCGCCCAGGGGGATGGCTTTTCACCTGCTCCTGCTCCTACCATCTCCGCGAGGAACTTTTTTGGGAAATGGTGCTGGACGCCGCGCGCGACGCGAGGCGCACCTTGCGCTTGGCAGAGTTTCGCCGCCAGGCTCGCGACCACACAATACTACCCTCAGTCCCAGAGACTTACTATCTTAAAGGTGGACTTTTTCAAATAATCTAACCCAAGTTGGTCATAAAGCCTATCCGTGGCAGGATATATGTGAATAAATGGCGAAAGCGATAAATAAGGCCTGGTTGCCAGCTGAAGTCGGATGAATTTATGTCCTCCATGATATGGAGTAGCGGCTGCATGGTTTAACATCAGTAACCAAGGCCAAGGTTCATTCCGGAGAGAAGGGAAGGTGAAGCTTTGCTCCGGGTGTTGCACCTGGCCGATTTGCATCTGGGTTATCAGCCCCCCCTTCCCTCGCCTTTGCGCCAAGAGTTGGCGCGGGAAAGGGACGAGCTCTTGCGACGAGCGGTGGATATGGCGCTGGGGCGGGAAGTTCACCTGGTGTTGATTGCTGGCGATCTTTTCGATCATCACGCTCCGCCCCCACGGCTGGTGGAGGAAGTCATCGCTCAACTCAGGCGCCTGGTGGACAGTGGAGTTCACGTGGTGACCGTTCCGGGCAACCACGATGAAATAACCTATTATAACTCGGTTTACCGAAAACAAGGGGAGCGCTGGCCCGGCTTGCTGGTTCGCAATCCCCAGCCGGAGCTCCTCACTACCCTGGAGGTGAAGGGCCAGCTTTGCCACTTAGTGAGCATGGCCTACGTGGAAGGGATAACCACCAAGGGGAAAAGCATCCTGGAGCGGCTTCCCCCGGCACCCCCGGAAGGAATCACGGTTGCGGTCTTTCACGCTTCGCTGGACTGGGAAAGCGGCGATCGCAGCCCTGTCCTGGCGACCGCAGCGCTGAGGCAAGCTGGCTATCATTATGTGGCCCTGGGGCATATCCACCAGGGAGGGAAGTTTTGTTGGGGTGGGAAAATGGCTAATTACGCGGGCATGGTGGCGGGTAAAAATTTCGCCGACCCGGGCGTTGGCTTTTTTACACTGGTGCAGCTGGATGGAGAACAGGCGCGGCTGGAGCTCCAGCCGGTGAAGGTGGCCTCCTGGAAAGTGGTGGAACTGGATCTTACCGCCTGCCGCGACCTCGCCGAGCTGGAGCGGACGTTATCGGAGCTATCGGCCGAAGAGGAGTTGCTGCGAATCCGACTCACAGGCACCGCTTCTTTTCCTTTGAGCGAAGAGTCCTTGCGAGATCTGGAAGCGCGTTGTGGCCAGCGCTGCCGCTATTTGGAGCTGGTGGATGCAACTCAAGTGTGGCAATCGGAGTGGTTGACGGAGTGGGCGGCCGAGCCCACCGTGCGGGGGCTCTTCGTTCGCCGCCTGCAGGCTCGGCTAGAGCAAGCGCGTGACGAGGACGAAGCCGAATTAGTGCGGCTGGCGCTGAAACAAGGGTTGCTGGCGCTGAAGGAGGGGGTGGATATTTGTCGGCGCTGATCTGGAGCTCGCTGCGTTTAGCCGGCTTTGGCTGCTACCAGGAAGAGGTGGAGTTCACCTTTTCTCCGGGACTTAACGTGTACGTGGCCGACAACGAGCGGGGTAAATCCACTTTGGTTGCCGGTCTGACCGCGGTTCTTTTCGGTCTTCCCCGCAGCAGCAATCCGGAGAACTTCGGTACCGCCCGCTTTCTGCACTGGCACGGAGCCGAAAAGTTCTCCGGCGCGCTGGAGCTACTGGTGGGCGATACCCGCTACCGCCTGGAGCGTTGCTTTGAAAACAATCGGGTCTGCTTGTGGCTTTGGGATGGGGGAGGATGGAAAAAGCTATGGCAGGAAGTGCATAACCCCGGATCGCAGCGCCGGATCGCCCATTACCTCAACTTTCTGGAGAGCCTGCTCGGTTTTACCTCCCGCGAGCTCTTCGAGGCCACCTTTTGCCTAACCCAGCCTTTACCGGAGGGGCGTGTTCTGGGGGAAGAGGTACAGCGCTTGATCTCCGGGGACGCCTCTTACCAGGTAGCGGCGAACCGCCTTCTGGAAAAGATCAGAGGCCTGACTCGGAATCTCCGCCAGTGGGGGTTGGGTTCCGACGCTCGCCAGGATCGGCGGCTAGAGCAGCTGGAGCGGGAATTGGAAGAGTTGCGGCGCCGGCAGAAGGAGGCCCTGGAGGTGGTGGAAGAGATGGCCGTTCTGGCCCGCGAGCTGGAGGAGCAAAGAGAGCAACTCAATTGCTGGCGGGCGGAGTGGCAGCGCAAGAACGGCTTAAAAAAGGCGTGGTCTGATTGGAGCAACCTGGCACTGCGCTACCAGGAAGCGGTGCGGGAGCAAGAGCGGTCCTGGGCGGAACTGGATCGGGCGCGGCGCCTGAAAGAGAAGCTCGAACAAATAGACTCCGCTCTCAAGCGCGATTACCCAGAGTGGGTGTCTGCCCCGGCCTCTTTCCCCGAGGAATTGGACCAGATACGCCGGGTGGAGGAGGCGATGGCTGGTAAAGAAAAGGAGCTGCAAGAGCAAGAGCAGGCATTAATCGCCTGTAAAGAAAGGCGGGCACAGGCGGAGCGAGAGCTCCAGGGCCCCTTGGCCGGGTGGGCCGAGCGCCCACGGCTGGGATTGCAACTTAGGGAGTGGCAGCGCTTGCGGGAGCAGCTGGCTCGTTACCAGGAAGGCCTGAAGGAGCGGGAGCGGATCGAAGGATCTCTGGCCCAATTGCCTGATTTCGCTCTCCTGGGTAGCGATCCAGTAGCGGAGGTGCGGCGCCTGCGCGGACTGGCCGGTCAATTCCTCTCCCGGTGGCAAGAGTTTCAGGAAGCGCTGGCTGGTTATCGCGAGGCCGCGCCAGCTTTTCCGCCCGGAATAGGAGGGGCGAGTGACGAGCGGTCGCGGGAGGGCACTTATCGGAGAGCGACTGGAAGGCGCGTCGGCTGGTTATTGCCTTTTTTCCTGGCGCTTGGTGCGGTGGTTAGCGCGCTGGGGAAGTTCTACTCCTGGCCCTTAGCGTTGTTCCTGCTTGCGCTGTGCGGAGCGGTAGTAAGCTACTGGTTGGGTCGGGAAAAAAGGTGGCGGGAGCTAGAGGAGCGCCAACGGCGTCTGGCTATCCTGTCCCAAAGCGCTTGGGGAATCGACTGGCGGAAACTATCCGACACCCCGCTGGAGCGGCTGGCCTACCCTGCTCCAGCTTACGCTGTTCTGGCTCGACTGCTAGGGAAGGAAGTAAACAATCTCCCGGAGATCGGTGCCTGGCTAATCTCTCTTAACGAGCACTTTTGGGCCCAATTAAGCGAGCAAGCAACGATTTGGAAAACCCTGCGAGAAGAGGCGCAGCAGTGGGTGATGGGTGAGATTACGCCGGAGAAAGTGGCTACTTTGCGGGCTCAGATTCAGGAATTGGAGCGCGAAATCCCTCCTTCCTGCCGCAGCCTTCCTCCAGAGCACTGGGCCTCAGCGGAGGAGCAAGCTCGTCGCTTGCGGGAGCAGGTAAGAGAAGAGCGGACGAAAGAAGAGGAAATTACTAATCGCTGCCGGCGCCTGCAGAACGAAAAGCAAAAACTGGCTCTGGAACTGGAAGAGAGACGGCGACGCCTGGAGGTGGTCTTGGCTCCGGTAGAGTACGAGCTCCAGCGCGCCTGGGAACGCTATCAGGCTTATAGAGAGAAGGAGCAGCACCTGTTGGCCACCAAACAGGAACTGCGGGGACTTTTGGGGGAGCGTCAGCTTTGCGATTTGGAACGCAGCTACCATGAGGCTTCCAACCGGGCCAGCGCCTTGCGCTATCAGTGGGATCAGCTGGTGCAAGAGCATCCGGGCCTTCCCGCTCCTGGGGAGGAAGGAGTAGAGGTAGAAGAAAATTACCAGAGGCTTTTAGAGGAACTGGAGGAGTTGCAGCGCAGGTTGCAGGAAGGAGAAGAGCGGGAGCGAGATCTTTTGCGCCGGCAGGCGCAGTTGGAGGGGCAGGAAACGGTCAACCTAGCCCAATTGGAAGAAGATTTATCTAATAAGCAACAGCAATACCAACGCCTGCGCCTGGAAATGAAAGCTCTGGTTTTAGCCTATGGCGAATTAGAAGCGGCAGCGCAGGAATATTACTCCACTTACCGGGAAAAATTGTCTCAGTCCGCCACTTCTTATTTCGCTTCTTTCACTGGCTGTTCTGAGCGGCGGGTAGAATTTACTCCCAATTTCACTGTTGTAGTCAAAGATAGGGAGCGAGAACTGGCCTTGACCCAACTTAGTCGGGGGGCGCAGGACCAACTTTATCTTGCTTTGCGTTTAGCTCTCGGAGAGCGGCTGGACCTTCCGCTGCGGCTTCCTTATATTTTCGACGACTGCTTTGCCAACTGCGACCGGCAACGGCGACAGCGTATCGGCGCTAGCCTTCAGCACTTGGCGCAGCACCACCAACTTCTGCTATTAACCCACGACCCCGATTTTCTTTCCTGGGGCAGCGAGGTATCTCTGCGTACGGTGAATCCGGGCACTAACGCGATAGAAAGTAGTAAAGAACTAGGGTATTGAAGAGAGTCAGCGGCAATCCGTACTTAAAAAAGCGCCAGAACGCCAATCTTCCCCCTTCTGCTTCGGCTGCCTCGGCAATGATCAGGTTGCTGGCTGCTCCTAGAAGGGTCAGGTTACCGGCTACTGTGCTGCCAGCGGCCAGGGCCAGCCAGGCGCTAGTGGCTAACGGGGAAAAGTTGGCGGCTTTCATAATCGGAAGGTAGAGCATCACTGCGGGTACGTTGCTGATTATTTGGCTTAGAAGGGTGACGGGAAAAAGAACTACTAACAGCCCATGGCCGGAAGCGGGGGGCGGCAGCCAGCCGGTAATAAGGTGGGTCAGACGGCAGTTTTCCAACCCCCGCGTAACCACAAATAAACCGACGAATAATAACAACACCCCCCAATCGAGCTCGCGTAAAATTTCCCCCTTCCGCTTATTCAGGCCCAGTAGCGCTACCGCTCCAACTAAAGCTACTTCGACCATCTTTACCGGAGGCTGATAGCCGAGCAGCCGGAGCCCGTCGAGCAAGAGAAAGCCGATAACGGTTATCCCTAGCGCTATGAAAGTGGCGTTTTGCAACCGGAAATCGTAGGGAAATTCTTCTTCTGTTTGGCGGTACGGCAATTTGCGGCTGCTGCGGAAAGCTAGCAGCACCATCCCTAGAGCACCCAACCCATTGATCAAGGTGGGCCAAAATAGATGGCGGATAAAGGTAAATACCGGGGCGGGCATACCGCTGGCTAGGGCCACTAAGAGATTCTGGGGATTGCCCATGGGAGTGAGTTCGCTTCCTATGGTAAGGGCGAAGGCTAGTGCTAACAGGAAAGGGAAATTCTCCACCCCGGTGATTCGGGCCAGGTAGATGGCTATCGGGGTGCCTATAATGGCCAACGAATCGTTTAATATAAAAGCCGAAGCTACACCGAAGACAACGAAAAAAAGGGCCAAGGTTTTCCAACCGCTAGTCCGGTGTTGCAGCGTACACCCTAGCCGGCGAAGTGCTCCCGACAGCTTGAGGCCGGCGGCAATCACTGACAGTGCCCAGAGCAAGAGCAACACTCTGAAATCGATTGCAGCGCAGGCCTCCCGAGGAGTCACGATGCCAGTGGCCACCATTGCCAGAGCTCCTACTAGAAAAAAGAACCAGAGGGGCCTTCTCCGCTTGTGAAGACTGCGCGTGGCTATCCCGCCGTAAACGAATAGCAGGATCACCAGAGTCATAAGGTCGGTAAGCTGCAAAAGGTTTTCGCCTCCACCGCTATTGTAGCAGAAGAAGGATTGGTGAACCCGCTGGAGAATAATGAAAAATTGGATAGTAAATAAGTTTACCAGCGGTAACAATGAGGATAAACTCTGTTGTAAGGCCGGGAGGGGCAGGATGGGCTTTTGGAGACGCCGAAGTCAGGCGCTGTTATTGGTGGCGCTGGTAGCTTTCATAATCGCTCTGGGTGCGGTAGTGGAACAGGGCAATGGAGCTCGCGCCGGTTCCGGTTACCCCGTGGCCAGGCTTCTTTCTCCCCCTTCGGGGCTACAAGTGGGTTTGGTGACTTCCTCCCCTGTCCGTAACCCCCTCGTATTAGCGGCTTACGAAGCGGTTCTGCAGGAGGAGGGAGTGCTTTATCAAATATTGCCTCGCCCTAAGCTTGCCCAGGTGCCGGCAGCGGATCTGGCGCGGCAGTACGGAGCTCTTATCCTTCTGGAAGGAGAAAATCAAGATCTCACTCCAGCAGAGGTGCAGCTCCTGCGGCAGTACGTCAGCCACGAAAAGGGCCAACTTCTGGTGGTCAGCGATGCGGGCCAGTGCCAGCTGCTCGGCAGCGAGTTGTTAGGGGTGAAGGTGGGTGCCAAGTGGGAAGAAGGCTATTGCTCTTTCGGCAGCCCGAGCCGGGCCCGGATTTGGGGTTTCCCTCCGGGCAAATACGACCACCAGGGAACCATTACAGGTTATGGTTACGGCAAACTCAAATACCGGCATTTTAAGGCGGAAGCCGTTTCTGCTTCGGTACTGGCTTGGTCTGGCTCCACACCAATTATCACTGAGAAACGTTATCCTGGTGGGGGTACTGCCCTTTATGTAAATCTGCCTCTGGCCTGGCTCAAACAGCGCACCGACGACCTGCCTCTGCGATCCATTTTGACCACTTTTCTCTTCGCCTACGCTCGCCTGCCCCACTTAGTTAATGCTCCAGAGGGAAGAGGTACATTAGTGGTTAATATTCACGTATGCAGTAGCGTCTGGGCCCCTTCCTTGGCTCAACTCTTCCAGGAAGGGATACTCGATGAGCGCATACCCTTTTCAGTGCATATCACCGCCGGTCCCGACTGCCGCAAGCCGGGAGATGGTTTGGGGTTCGACGCGCTGAGACCGGATCGGGCCGAGTTGGTGCGGGGTATAGCGCGGCGCGCTTCTCTGGGTGCTCACGGTGGCTGGGCTCACGATTATTTTGCCTATCAGGTGGTAAATACCCCTTCTGACCAAGCTAAGGAGTATATCCAGCGCAACTTGACCTGCCTGCAGGAGCTCGCCGGTAGGCCGGTGCGCGAGTACAGCGCTCCTGGGGGTAACCATCCTCCTTGGGTCACGCGCTGGCTGGCGGAACATGGAGTAGTAGCCTTCTACAGCCCAGGCAATGGCGGCTCGGCGCCTCAACGCCCCTGGCTTGAGGGGCAGCCCTTCAAGGGTGATATCTGGGAGTTCCCGGTGACGCCCTGCGGGCGGTGGGCCTGCCTGGAAGAGTTGAGTAGGCAAGGAGTTGCTCAGGAAGAAGTTATTAAGTGGATCGATGAACTTGCCACCTTTTGTTCCCGGCGGCGGGTGGTTCGCACCGTGTACACCCACGCTGCTGCTTACCCTTACGCTCATCAAGTCTTGCAGCACCTCCACGCTCAGCTGCTGGAGTTTCAGCGGCAGGGGAAACTTCAAGTGGCTACCATGGAGCAGGTGGCTGACTTCCTTAACCGCCGCGCTTGCACCACCTGGCGCGCGAGCCTGGATGGCGGCCAGCGCTACCAGGTGGAACTAGCTAACCCCCGGGGCCTGCGGGGGATAGCGTTGGCGATTTATCTCGGGCCCGATCGCGCCTTGCGGCGTGTGCCATCCGGGTGGTGTGCCGAGTACCAGGGGGGTTGGTGCTACTTGACGTGCCAGAAAGATGCTACCCAGATAAACCTGCTGGCGGATTTCGCTACGCCTTAATCCTCCTGGTGAGAAGAAGAATTATTCCCACTGGTCTAGCTCCAGAAGAGGGGAAAAGGCCGTCTGTAACCATAATATCCGTGCGTAAGCCAGCACCATAGTCAGGTGTTGGTAAGCCAGAACTTCTCCGCTCGGCTTGGGATCAAAGGTTCTGGGAACCGTCGGAGACCCTCCCGAGGGCGCCTGCATGTGCTGTAGCACTCGCTGCACGTAAGCTTGCGTTTCCGGGTAAGGGGGAATACCTCGATAATGCTCCACCGCTCCAGGACCGGCGTTGTAAGCCGCTAGAGCTAGACGCAGATCGCCGCCAAATTGCTCCAGCAACTGGCTGAGGTAAAGAGCTCCTGCTGTGGCGTTTTGCACTGGGTCGAAAGGGTCCACAACTCCCAAAGCGCTGGCTGTCCCCGGCATCAATTGCATCAGCCCCATCGCTCCCGCCTCAGAGACAACCCGGGGATTAAGGCCCGATTCAGCCTGCGCCACCGCCTCTACCAAACCAGGCGGCAAGTTATATTCTTTTTCCAGGCGCCGGAAGAGCTCCGCGAAAGACGAAGCACCTCCCGCGTGGCGATCTTGGGAAACCGTCGCGCGGGCAAATTCACCGATGGCTCCCGTCTCCATCGGCCACCCCCCTTTAGGGCGTTGTATAAACTTTGGAAACTATTGTATCAAAAAGTACCGCTCGGGTACAGCGAGATCTTCTTTTATAGACGGTGCGCGCTAAGAGCTGGGAAGTGACCTTGCGCTGGCCCCTGTCCCGGCGGCCGGGCAGAGGTTTCCGGCTACATCCACTGCTGCAGGATGGAGCCCCGGCGATAGGGGGCGTGAGGCCCCAAGCGATTGTGCGAGCCGGCTAGCTGGTCTCGGGGCGAGGACGAGGCTTTAAAAGAGATGGGCGCGCAACGAATATCAAGCGGTGGAGAGCGCACAGACTATACCTGGTTCACCAATTTACCTGATGGAGGGAAAGAGTATGTTCGTCATCAAGGGAAAGCAAATACTCGACGACCGGGTGGATGTCTGCCCTTCTCCTGCCTTTAAAGGGAGGGATGTCCTTATCCGCTACAAGGGGCTGCTGGCCAAGAAAGGAGCTGACCGGGTCTTTTGTCACTACGGCTACGATGGCTGGAAAAATGTTAATACGATGGAAATGCGTCGGGAACCGGATGGTTCTTTTGTCGCTTCCATCCCCGTGAACGGCCAGAGTGAAATCAATTTCTGCTTCAAAGACAGCGCCAACAACTGGGACAACAATAACCATTGGAATTGGTCCTCCGACATACGCTCCTAGCGGATCGATACGAGTGAAAAAAGGGGGGTTCCCCCCTTTTTTCCTTTAGCGATGCCGAAAAAGATGCACCAGCAGAGCTCCGGAAATAAAACCGCCTATATGCGCCCACCAGGCCACTGCTTCGCCGGGGACCTTCAAGGCTGCAACTCCGCTCAGAAACTGCAAACCGAACCAGAGAAATAAAAATAGCACCGCGGGGAGCTCCACCAGCGTGATGAAGAAAAAGATGGGAACCAGAGTCAATACCCTCGCGCGCGGGAAGCATACGAAATAAGCGCCTAAAACTCCAGCGATAGCGCCGCTGGCGCCGATGGTGGGGATGCTAGAGTCGGCATTTATCCAAACGTGTGCCAAGCCACCTATTAAGCCGGTGGTGAGGTAGAAGACGATGAAACGCAAGCGCCCCATGATGTCTTCTACATTATCTCCAAAAACCCATAAATAGAGCATGTTGCCTAGAATATGAATCCAGCCCCCGTGCAAAAACATAGAAGTGAAGAAAGGAAGGTAAGTGTAAGGGTCTAGAGGAGCAGTCAGCAGATGGGCTACCTCACGGGCAGGGATTAACCCGAATTTCCTGACCATCAGATCTAGTTCCCTGGGAGTGACGCTTATTTCCTGGAAAAAGACCAGCAGGTTGACCGCTATCAGGGTCACCGTTATCACCGGGAAATGTTTGGAGCGGACGGTGTCGTAAAGCGGGATCATCGGAAGATGTTTTCCTCCCTCCGTGTTCTTTTTTCTCTTTCTGGCGCTCGTTTGACTCCTGCGGTTTCGCCGGCCGAATCTTATCGGGCGGGCTCTCTCGGCGCTCCATTCCCTTTTTCTCTACTTCCAGGTTTTTATCCTTCCCTACCTCTTTGACCAGCACTTGTGCTCCTTCGCGTTGCAGCAAGGTTTCCAGGCTTGCTCCGCATTTTTGTTCCAATTGCTCCAGCTTCAGCTGCCGCGCTTCGGCTACGCTTATTTTCCCCTCAGGCAGGGAGGCCATCCCGTGGAGGAGGGCGTAGCGTCCGGGTGAAAGGCCCTTCTGGCTAGATTCAGTTTGAAAGGAAAGTGGTAATTCTAATATCATTAATTTTACTTGCTTTCTATCTTTAGCTAAAGCAGCCTCCGCCCAAGAAGCTATTTCTTGCGGGGCTAATACCGGTCGGGATTGCAGCACCGCGATCAGAACCACTCCTTCTCCATTCCCTCCCAGATAGCCCGCGCTTTCTGCTCTGGCCAGCAAAAGATCTAGCGCTTGCTCGAGGGGAAGATCCTTGAGCTTCACCGTTGCCAGCAATTGTTCCGCTTCCTTGTCGTAAGGGTGGGAAGAAACCACCTTGCCCTCCCGGCTGATCCCGAGCTCCAGACTGGGGTTGATATCGAGGGAGAGATAGGCTGCTGGCGCGGGGCAACACCAATAGTATAGCGATCCTCCTAACACCACTAATAGGGAGGCTACTAACGCCAGTGCCGGATAAAGCCAGCCTCGCCGGGTGGGACTAAAGATGAGCTCCTCTCCCACTTCTCGGCCTTCCGCCGGCACCTGTAGAAACTCGCCTTCAGGGGTTAGCACGAGCGCCTGTTTGTTCTTTACCGCTAGAACCAGCCCTTTTGCTTGGCGTTTCATTTCTCTCCCTGCTCCTTGGGGAAAATATCTTTAATGTAAGAGTAGAGGTAGCAAAACTCCTCGGGAAAACCTAGAATTAGGCTTACAGCCAACAGGTAGCGGCGTCCTCGCTCCAGCGTTTTGCGGGGAATCCCTGTGAGCTCGGCCAATTCTTTCAGGGGTAAACGGTGGTCATTAAGCACCTGTCGGAATAAATCTTCGCTTTCCACCAACTTCACGGCTGCGTATAGAAATCTTGCCCGCGTGTCCTGGTGCCGGGGAGAGGAACGAGCCAGGTCATCCAGGCTTAAGCCGAACTGAGATAGCAAATAAACGTAACGCTCGATTTCCTCTCTGCGCTCCCAGGCGATCTCTGCCGATTCCTCCCGGGAATCGGCCTCCTCTAGCGAAACCCAGCTGGTCTTTTCTCGGCGGCAGAAATCGATCAAGCGCGACCGCATAACCTGGCGCGCGAAGAGAAGAAAGGGAACACCGCGGCGGCTGTCGTATTGATCCACGGCTTCGTTGAGGGCGCGCAAAGCCACCCCTGCTTCCTCGTCGCTCCAGGTTATAGGACGCCGGCGGAATTGGCTGGCCACGCGCAGAATCAAAGGCTGCAGCGACCGCAGCAATTCTTCGCGCGCTTCAGCGTCGCCGGCCTGGGCTAGCCGCAAGAGTTCCTCCACTTTCACCCGTTTCTATCCCTCGTTAGGGTATGCGCCCGGTGGTCTGAATTTCTGGGGGTGAGTTCACCGCTCGGCGGCTGGGAGCTCGATGGGCAGTTTGTCGCTGTCGGAGAAAATGGCCCTGAAACGTTCTGGCGGATCGAGTTTTGGGGGTAAGGTCGGGGAGGCAAAGGGTGCACTTCTACCGAAATCTCGTGGGTCGCTCCCGGCTGCGGGAGAAAAATAAGGCACCGGGCCAGATCTATTCCAGAGAAACCTGCTTGGTCGCTTCCGCGACGCTCCCGGTAGGTAGCGGCATGCCTGCTCGCATTCCGGAGCTCCAGGGTGCAATGCACTGCACCGTAATGGAAAGAGTTCATCGCTGTCGTCACCATACCGTCCTTGCTAGGGACGAGCAGTTGATAAACAACCACTCAGGATGGTGAGGTATCTATGCAGATTATAAAGCAGATTTGGGAGAAGTTCCAGAGGGTAGCGGAGCTGACATTGGAGGCTCTGGGAAAAGGGATCGACCTTTTAAGCTTCGAGGAGGAGCTCTGGCGGGAGCTTAGCAACCTGGGAGAGGTTAAAGATCGATAAGGTTACCATTGCGGAAGAGAAGCATAGGCTGAGGAAGGTGTCGGGTGAGGTGTTAGATAATCTTCCTGCTTTATGGGGTCCGGTGACTCCCCTGAACCTTGTGCTCTTAAAGGTTTAATAAAGGTTTGCCCGGCGAAAGCTAAGGAAAATCAAGGCTTCCCGGGCCGCGCGGGGCATAGACTGAAGCCTTTCCAGGGTACGCCGAGCGCTTGGGAATCAAGGGTTTGCAAGAAGGTACATACAGCGCAGATTGACAATCGGATTGACAACAGTTTTGGGGAGAATTTACAGCAGAGAAGGCCCTGCCCTTTCTTTAAGGCGGGGCTTTTCCGTTTTCGAGACTGATGGAGTTGGGGGTGACGGACGTGAGGAAGCTGCGCAGGGAGACGAAGAAGGTGAAGCTCGAAAGGCTCCTTCGGGAGCACGGCGGTAGGGTACCCATCGACCTGGCGGCCAAGGAGCTCTACGGCAGGGACGGGGAGCTAGAGAGAGAGAAGGTGATCCGGCTGCTCTCAGCCTACCGCGCAGATGGCATTTTAAACTGCCGCGTAAAGAACCTGATGGTGACAACAACGTTTTAAGCTTAAGGCACGGGCTTGGCCCGTGCCTTAAGTGTTTCTCTTTTGCTCCAGGCGTTGCAACAGACGTCTTGTTGGTCCCTTTAAAAGGTTGTTGATGCGCTCGGGTAGCTGTTCAGGCGGTATCCCGCGGATGTAGTCAGAAAAGAAGAAATGCAGTGGCCCAATCTCACTGAACCGCAGGCGGACACCAACGTTTACTTCGGGGTCCGGAAGGTAGCCAGACTGCCCAGAGGAGAGAGAAATAACACTTTCTGCCGTTAACCTGACAGACAGGTCACTGAAAAGAAAAGCTGCTAGAGCAATTAAACCCATCAGTTTTGAGTGTCTTCTTAAAGAGAGACGATCAAACATCATCCAAGATGTTGTTTGGGAAGGAAAAGGAGAATATTGCCGTATAAACCTGTCCTGGTAAAATTTCACCAGCTCGGTAGCAGAGACGACACCAAGAAGGTAGCCCAGGATGATGTTTTTGTCGTCAACCAGAATCATCCGTGGCACTTTGTACTTGGGCCAGTTCAGGAAGTTGCTCTCCCACAATACCCTTAAGCGTTGCGCAGGCGGACGTGCTTCCCCGCTAATATCGAAAAGGTCGGATACGTCGTGATATATCACGCTTACCTCCCCGGTTAGTGAAGCAACATACTCAAAAAGCAACACTTCCAGGGGGATCGACAGATCCCCGACCGAAGCAATGTCCCAAAAATAACTAAAGTACAAAAACAAAAACTCGATTTCTTGCTTGTTTATCAGACTAAACAGGATATCGCGAAAAAGGCTTAGCTCTTTACTTAAGAAACCGCCGTTAAGAGTCCTTGCAAGTTTCCGGAACGCAACGCACGTGTCGGGGGTTAACGGGCGCGTGTAATTCTCAAGCGCAGTCAGGTAAGACGGAGACAAGTCGCACAACTGCGCGACTTCCCTTGCGGACAACCCCGCAGCGGTGCGGGCGAGACAGACCGCGCGGAAAGGATGGAAAATAGATGTACACGACCTGCGGTTTACCCACTCGGAGAAGTCTTCCAACAGGGCGTCTTTCCAATACTCCGGCGGGACATTTTCGCGCCTGCCTCTTCTTGCCATCTCTGCATGCCTCCCCTACAGGGATAGTTTCTCCTCTTAGAGATACTTTCTCCTCCGTCGTCGTTTTATCCTCGCAAACAAAGCTAATTTTTATTTAGCACTTGACTACAGAATTTGTGTTCGTCTACAATTACAAGTAGAAGCAGCCTCCCGCCCCGCCCCGTGAAAGGGGCGGCCCGGGGGCGGGGAACGATCTTTGACAAATAAATAACCGCCCGCACGGGCCGAGCCGGGTGGGTGCCCGAGGCCGCCTCCGGGAAGGGGGTGGCATGGGGGCGGTGCGTGAGCGAGAGAAATGCAACACATGCTCTTGCATGTGTTCACGTGTTTTGCCGCAGGCGGGCCTTCCCCGCCTGCTGCGGGGGGAAGGGGGCTTTCCTTCCTCCCCCCCGCAAGAGGTGGGAGGAGGAGGTGAAGGGAGTGAAGAGAGTGCGTGAAGAAGTAGTGAGAAAGATACGCACGCTCAGCGAGAAAGAAAGAGAAAAAGTGCAAGAGATATACTTGCACCAGGGGGCAAAGAAAGCGCGTGCTTACTTGTTCCGCAGGCACAACATAAAAGCACGCGCCGCAGAAGTGAGGAGAGCACTACACATCAAAAAAGACAACAGCTACAACGTGCACAAAGCGTTATGCAAGTTGGCCTGGGCCGCCGCCGGGTGGCGGACACAGGCGTGGTACAAGCAGAACACAACTGTGAAAGACGCGTTAGTACAAGCGGAGTTGTTGAAGTTTAACAAAACCGCCGGGGCATTAGAGCGCCCGGTTGTTCACTAGCTAGTTCTAGTTTATCACGATTTTTTACGCGCGTAAAGGGGACGCGGGGAAATCCCGCGTCTTTAACCCCCGGTGTTTCGGAACACCTTTATCGAAGAGCGGGAAAAGTAACGCAAGAGTAACGCTTGCAAACCATATTTGTTGGCGGGGGGAGACGAAGTAACGAAAGTAACGAAGTTACCAACCTCAAACCACAAAAGGAGGTACGGGAAATGAGAGAAGACGCGTTGCGGAGACTAGAAGCCCTCAAAGAAGCAGGTAGAGAGAAGAAGCGCATCGTCCTGTCGCAGGACGACCTCGCGTTTCTCGCTTCCTTACCGCAAGACGAATACGAAGCGTTTAAGCTCGACCTTTACTCCTTCGCTTTTTTAAATTCCTGGAAGATTATACCGGAAGAAACACTGGACAAGCTGGTAAACGAATTGCTTCTGAGAAAGTTAAACGCTTTAACCGCCAGGCCGCTGACTGAGTTCATTCCCTCTGCTCCTGCCGGGCTGCTGATGCCGCCCGGGTTCGTCATCGAAGCCGGTTGCCTCTTCCTCGACCCCCGTGAAGCCCTGGGCGCCGCAGAAGACGAAGGACTAGTCCGCAAGATCGCCGAGCCGGCGGTGTATCTCGAAAAGTTTATCTTTTCGCGCGGAACCCGCAAAGAAGTATATATCGCGACATTCAGAGAGCAGAGGCGCATCGAACTTAAGCCCACCGACGTCGAGGCTGGCAAGATCCTCCCGTCAGCGAAAAACGCGGGCGTCAGGTTACACGACCCTTGGATTTTCTTCAGTTACATACTGTCTTTCCGCGACCTTAATTGGCAAACACTGTCCGAGAACGAGATGAAAGAAGCTGAGCAAGAAACCAGCGCTCTGCCAAGGTTGCTAGATGCGCTCCGCGAAGCCATTCTGCGGCAAAAGGTAGAAGTACGCACCGCGACGCTCCGGTGCGGCGAGCGCGTCCTGGCCCTGTGGCCGCTAGACTTCCAGCGTCTTGCGAAAAGCGTGGGCCTGACGGACGAGCAAGCTCTTCAAGCACTCGCAGATGCACGGATACTGGTACTCTCCGCCGCAGGGGAAAAGAAAAGACCGATGGCCGTGGGCGCGAAGCGCGTGCGGATGGTTGTTTTGCGAGAGGGCGCCCTGTTCTTGCCGGACGAAGACAAGATCGTGGAGATCCCTCACCCAACCCCGAAAGAGCAGAGACTTTAGGTTTGCCGGGGGCTTCCGGCGGGCTCCCTCCTTTCCTTTCCGCGGAAGGCCCGGTCTCCCGGGAGCAGCTGGGAGACCGGGCCTTTTCCTTTTTGGAGTTTGGAGGCGGCTGAGAGAAAGGAGGAAAGGCAGGTGTGCCGACGCCGGAGTACGCCGAGAAAGCCAAGAAAGTGAGGACGGCCTTAAGTTTCTTAACCGATGAGCGCTCGGGCGTCCACCCCGCCGCCCTGCCCGTTTTGGGCTTGGCCGCCCTGGGCCTGGGGCTAGGGAGTTGGCGGGAACACCAGGAGCTGTGCCTGCTAGCGCTGGCCGGGGCGGTGGGCACGAGGCGGCGGGAAGGGGAGCTGAAGATGGAGCGGAACTTCGCAAGGGACACGAAAGCCTTCCGCGCACCTGGAAAGCAGGAGGAAGAAGCGGGCAAGGTGCAGAAGGCGCAGAAAGAAGCTCGCAACCACCGGGGAGAGCGGATGAACGCAACGACGTGGCGCTGGAAAAGCGACAAGAGAGTCTTCCTGCTGCCCGTCGAGTTGGTCGATCATGCAAGACAGCTCTTCCACCTGAGCCGGGACCTGCTGGCGGCGGTAACAACTCTGTATACAGAGAACCCCCGCGAGGACGGTAAGGTGGTTACGAGCTTCCGGCAGTTATGCAGAATGCTGCGAATCCAAACTTCAGGCAAGGTCTATGAAGAAATGAGTCTAGCTTTCGCAATCCTCCGGATGTTCACAATCCAGCACCAGGATTTAGTGCTGGAGCTAGACAAGCAAGGCAAAGCAAAAAAGACCGGAGACTACACTTTTGGTTTTGTAGACACGGTAGGGGTCGTAACCCGGGTCCGGAACGAAAAGACCGGGAAGCTGGAAGAGGTGCCTCTCCCGAAACGGCAAGTGGAAATTCAACTCTCCAAGTATTATACGGCGCTACTCCGCACCCGCGCCGGCGGCAAGGACCTGCTCTGTTCCGTGCCGGTGGCGGCGCTGGAGGCATGCAGGAAGCTCGGCAAGCGGCAGGTCAGACCAGCAAAGGACCTGGTTTACTACCTAGCCGGGCGTGGCGGGCGGGCCAGGGTCAAGCTGGAGACGCTGGTCGAGGTGCTGGGTGTTCACCCGAGGAAGCCCTGCGAAGCGCGCAGGACCTGCGAGAACATTCTAAACGCACTCAAAGACCAGGGAGTGCTGGAGTACTCCGCCACCGGAGACCTGTACGAGATTACCCTGGTCAGAGAAGGAAAACCTACCAGGGAAGAGGAAACTGCGGAGGAGAGATAGAAAAGATACCCCTATAGGGCGGCTCTCTAAGAAAGAGCCGCCCTATAGCTCTTTCTTAGAGAGCTTCTTAAATATATTCTTAGCCCGCCGGTCGAACCCTGGAAGCCTTGTGGCCCTAGGCGCGGAAAATCCTTCCAGGCGCTATTAGGACAATAGATCGGCGCTATTTGTACAATAAAACGGCGCTATTTGTACAATAGCCCCTTTACCCTACCCCGTAAGGGATAGGGAAACCCTTTTCCCCCTGTGCGTTCCCCGGCACACGCCCGCCGGGGTATCTTTCCCGTACCCTTGAGGGTATTTTGCGGTAGGAGGTGGTCTTTCTGGGAGAGCGTTCCAGCCTGGTGGCGGCGGCGTTTGCGGACGCGGAGCTTGAAAAGTCGGTGCTCGCGGCGCTGGCGAGGGACGAGTCGGCGTTCTACAGCTACGCGGAGGACTACCTGGTGCCCGAGGTCTTCAGCGAACCGGGCAACCGGGCGAAGTTCCTGGAGCTGGTGGAGGCGTACGGCTCCGGGAGGCCGGTCCCGGAGGTGGAGGGCGAGCCCGCGGCCGACCTGGCTTCGGCGGTGGCGCGGCTCTGCGACCTGGCCCAGAGGCGCAGGGCGGCGCAGGTCATGGAGAAGTTCTGGCGGGACCTGGGTTCCGGGAAGGCGGTCCAGGACGCGCTGGCCGAGCTGGTGGAGCGGGCGACTGAGGCGCAGCAGGCGGTGAAGGCCCTGGCACCCGGGGAGGTGAAGACTGGAGCGGAGCTGCTGAGGGAAGCGGTGGGCGCCTTGCGGGAGCAGAAGAGGCAGAAGGAAGAGACCGGCAGGGAGACGCCGCACCCGGCGTTTGGGAAGGGCCTGTGGGCGCTGGACGACCTGCTCGGCGGCATGCAGCCGGCGGTGTACGCGCTGGGCGGCCAGCCTGGTGTCGGTAAGACCTTCTTCAGCATCTTTTGCGCTTCGCGGTACCTGGAGGCGGCGGAAGACACCGGCGTGGTCTGGGTTGACGTCTACGAGACCCGCCCCGCCTGGAAGCTCGCGGTTTACCTTGCCTGCGCCGTGCTGGGCAGGTGCCCGCAGCTGTACGAGCGGCTGGTGGCCGACCCGCAGGAGTTGCTAGAGGGTCTGGGTGCCGCTCGGGTGCTGGAGCGGTTTGCGGTGCTCACCGCCGAGAAGAGCACCACGCTTTTGAACATCCGCGGGGCCGTCCGGAGGCTCATGGCGCAGCAGGGGGTCAAGCGTGTCATGCTGGTGGTCGACTTTATACAGAAGTTGGCAAACCACACTTCCGTCGCCACTGGCCAAGACCTGCGGCTCCGGGTGGCCTCGGCGGTTTCCGGTCTCACCACATTGGTAAACATTTGCCAGGGACCGGTGTGGTTGATTTCGTGCGTGGCGAAGGACGCTTACCGGCGCGGGGCGAAGGACGAGGCTTCGGTTGCGGATTTCAAGGAAGCTGGTGAGGTGGAGTACACGGCGGACGTGGGCCTCCAACTCCGGTGGGCGGACGACAAGCGCAACTCCGACCCCGACAGCGCCGTCAAGGCGCTGAAGCTTTTCATAGTTAAGAACCGCTTCGGCGGTGCGGGTTGTGTTGACGTCTATAGCGTGCAGACGGAGTGCAGGTATACCCAAAGCGATCCGGGACAAATTTCCAGACCGGCGGAGCTCCGGGTGAGGGGGGAGCTGGACCTGGAGGATATTCCGTTCTGATCTGCTTTGCTGGCCGGGCGGGAAAGCCCGGCCTTTCTGTTTTTTCTGTTTTTGGGGAGGTGTCGGTGCTTGCCGGAGTTTGCCCTGCGGTACCTCGGGCTTGGCTGGTCGGTGATACCGTTGCACACCCCGGACCCGGCCACGGGCGCGTGTTCCTGTCGGCTGGGCAGGGAGTGCGGCAAGAATGCGGGTAAGCACACCCGGCTGAGTTCCTGGAAGGAGTTCCAGGAGCGGCTGCCGACTGGGGAAGAAGTGCGGGAGTGGTGGGAGAGGTGGCCGGACGCCAATGTCGGCCTGGTGACGGGAAGGCTGAGCGGCGTGGTGGTGCTGGACCTGGACGGCCCGGCGGCGGTGGAAGCGGTCAGGGAGAAGGGCGGGTTTCCGGAGACTGCTGTGGTAAAAACCAGCAGGGGCTGGCACTACTACTTCCGCTACCCGGACGGCGTGGAGAGGGTGCCTTCCCGAGCGGGTGTCCTCCCTGGCGTGGACGTGAGGGCGGACGGCGGCGTGGCGGTGCTCCCCCCTTCGCTGCACGTGAGCGGGGTCCGGTACTCCTGGGCCAAGGGGCGCAGCCCCTGGGACGTGCCGCTCGCGGAGCTGCCGGGGTGGTTGCTGGAGTTGTTGCTCCGTGAGGCCGAGGCCGGGAAGGGAGAAGAGAAGGAGCACAAGCTAGACGTCTCCCGAGTCCTGGCCGGCGTGCCGGAGGGCCAGCGGGACACCACAATCTTCCGTTACGCCTGCCGTTTGCGCGCGCGCGGGCTGGACTGGAAGGAAGCGAAGGCCCTGGTGCTCGCCGCTGCCGCCGCTTGCAGGCCGCCCTTTCCGGAGAAGGAAGCGCTTAAGTGCTTGAAAAGTGCCTGGAAGTACCCGCCGGGTACGGCCCGGAGGCTGGCGGAAGACCGGGCCAGGCTCCCGGGGAGGGTGGCGGTGCCTGAGGACTGGGACCAGGAGCTTCTGGTGGTCACGGCGGACTGGGAGCTGGCAAAGCAGGCATATGCCGCAGGGAAGGCCGTGGTGGTGGCCTACCCGGACCTCTCTTTGCCGCCCGCAGCTGCGGAGCTCCTGCGGCGAGCGAAGGGAGTGGAGGTTTTGGCGGAGGAAGATGGAAAGACCAGGTTGGAGTGGGCGCTGCGGCCGCTGCTGCTGGTCAAGAGCGCGCCGCCGGTCGTGGACAGAGAGTTCCTGCCGGAGCGGGAAGAGTCGCGGGAGGAAGAGCAGGAACAGGAAGCGGAGCGGGAGCTCCTGGTGTGCTTGGCTCAGGAGGAGTCCCGGCTCCTGAGTTCCTTCCCGGAGCTCCCGGAGGAAGTGGCCCGGCTCCAGGCGGGGCTGGACGGGAAGCTGAGGGTTGCCCAGGCGCTGGAGGAGAAGCGGAGAGCGGTAGAGGAGTACCTGGCGGCGCTGCGGGAGCTGGTGCAGGGACAGGCAGAACTGCGGGGTTCCGGTCCTGGCTCCGTCCTGCCGGACTCACCGTCCGGCCCGGAAGGGGCGGGAGACGACTGGGATTCTTTTGCTCCTCCGTTGACAGAAGAAGAAATGGCGGAGCTGCGGCGCTCATTGACAGCGGACCCGTTTGAAGCCTTAAGGGGGTGAGACTTTGAAGAAAAGCAAGGTGTTGGATCTGGAAGCCGCGCGTGCGGCAAAGGAGAAGCCCCAAGGTCTGGGCGTGGACATCGAAGAGATCCTGCTTAAGGTCTGTGGAGACCGCCTGGTGCCGGTCCACGAGAAGTACACCCGCATGATCGCCGAGGAAGCCCGGAAGCGCTACCCCGGCGACTGGAAAAAGCAGAGAGCTTTTGTGAACGGCGTGTTCTGGGGTTTGGACATTGCGCGCGAGTTCGGAGAAGACGTCCACCGCGCGTTGCTGGAGAACACCGATGTCGTGCAAAAGCTTGTAAGCGAAGCCCTGGACGGTTTGGAGAAGACTTAAAGTAACCCTGGGCTTTCCCGGCCCAGGGTTTTTGTTTTTTAGAGCTCTTTCCCAGCCCCCAGACCTGGCCGGGAAGGAGGTGGAGCAGCGGCCAACATTGGCCAACGGGCGCGGGGAGGGGAGCCGAAAAACAAAAATCCAGGAGGAGGATGGTACCATGCGCAAGCTCTTCGCGGTGTTCTTGAGCCTTGCGGTGCTGGCGGTGGCGTTTGCGGGCTCTGCGGGGGTGGCGGCGGCGTCCACCTGGGAGATCGCGCTGCCTCCGCCGCCTGCGTACGCTGCGTGCGGCGTGTACTACGCCACCGTGCCGGTGGTCACCGCCGGAAACCACGTCATGTACGCTTCGCTCCGCGTCGGCCACGGTGGCACAGCGTACCTGTGCTACTTGCCCGACTCCCCCCTGTCCGCTGCGTCCGACCCCGGGGCGGTGGAGGTCTTCACCTCCCGCGCGGAGAGACGGGGCGCTTTTTACGCTCTACCCGTAAGCGGGCTGCGCTACGCCCCCTGCCGCGTCCTTGCCGTGCGGTTGCCGGGGCTTGCCGTGGACGGTTTCGACACCGCAGAGCGCCCGCGGTGCCTCTGCAACCCCTGCCCCGGCGGGGGGATGCCCGCGCTGTCCTTCTACGCCGATGGCGGCGATCCGCTGCTGGTCGTACTGCTGCCCCCGCTCCACGTGCCCAACCTCGTGCCCTGCCTGCTGTCTGTCCGCGCCGCCGCCGATCTCGCGGGCTTCGCTTCCCGCCTCGCGGAGTCCGGCACTACCGTCGCGCCCGGACCGGACCTGCTGGGCGTGTACTTCCTCGACTAACTGGAAGCCCCCGGTGCTCCCTGCCGGGGGCTTCTTTTTTTTCGGCAGGTGCCCTTGGGTCGTGGGGAGAATTCCCCTAGCTAGTGAGAGTGAGGAGGTGGGTTCCGTGAAGAAGTCTTTGCTGCTTGCCCTCTTTTCCGCGCTCGTCTTAACCCTTTCTGCCCTGCCCGCCCTCGCGGGCACGGTGGCCGAGCCGGTCGCGAGGTTCGTGGTTGACCAGCGCACCTACTGGGTGAGGGGCGAGCCCAGGCAGATGGACGTGGCGCCCTTCATCGAGAACGGGCGGACCTACGTCCCCGTCCGCTACCTCGGCTACGCGCTGGGGGTGCCGGAGAGCGGCATCGGCTGGAACCAGGCGGAGAGGAAGGCCACTCTCACCAGAGAC
This sequence comes from Desulfothermobacter acidiphilus, assembly GCF_052073645.1. Lineage (GTDB taxonomy): Bacteria > Bacillota > Desulfotomaculia > Desulfotomaculales > Ammonificaceae > Desulfothermobacter > Desulfothermobacter acidiphilus. Next base: position 590,970 of record NZ_CM125440.1, read on the forward strand.
GGTACCACTGTCGAGCTGGTGGTGGGGCGGAGTTCCTACCGGGTCAACGGCCAGGAGAGGGGTATGGACGTGGTTCCGCTCCTGAAGGATGGGCGCGTGTTCCTGCCCGCCCGCTTCGTCGCGGAAGCCCTGGGCTACAGGGTGGCCTGGGAGCTCTACTCCCGGCAGGTGGTCGTCCTGACGCCGGGGTACGAGATCGACATGGACCAGGCCCGGGCCGGGACCCTGCAGCCCCCGCCCGGGGCGGTGGCCCCGCCCGGCAAGTGGGGCTGGGAGCCGAAGGGCGCAAGGATCGAGTTCAGGGTGGGCAGCCGCTACGCCACCGTCACCCGCCCGGACGGGAGCACCTACCAGCTCGACCTGGGGGCGGAGTGCGTGGTGGTGACGAAGCCGATAACCGACCGGAGCATCATCCGCAAGTATCCGGAGGTCTACCCGGAGGGCACCTATGTGGTGATGCCCGAAGACAGCGAGTACACCACCGCCTTCTACATCCCCTTCATCCCCGTGGCTAAGGCCTTCGGCGTGCCGGAGCGGAACATCGCCTGGGACGGGGAGCACCTGGCGGTGTTCGGGTACGGGGGGGACAAGGAAAACTACCAGGTATTCACCGTGGGGAGTAAGGAAGTCGTGGAAAAAGCGGGCGGCGAGGCTTTCTCCTACCAGGGGCTGAGTTCCCCGCTCTTCGTGAAGGACGGCGTGCCGATGGTGGCAGTCAGGGCTGGCGAGTGTGATGTATCTGCAATCCTCTTTGCCCAGTTTTCCTCCGCCAGCAGGGACGGAAAGGCCCCCGGTGTTGTCAACGCCTACATCGGCGGGGGCTACTTCTACTATGAGTCCGGCACGGCCTACGTCTCCGTCTCGCGAGAGGACTACGGGTACACCCCCGCCGGGTAATAAGCAGGGCCGGAACCGGGACACCGGATAACGCATATCTATCCGGTGTCCTTTCTTTTTTCTTTTTGGTAAAATCTCGCTGAGGAGGGATGCGGGTGGAGCGGACATATGTATCATCGAGACTCGCGGTGCTCTTCGTTTCGTTGTTCCTCCTGGCAACGGTGTCCCCCGCGCTTGCCGCCGACTGGCTGAGGGACAAGCCCCAGCCCCCCTCCGTCTACGCGGAGCGGGGCTACACGGAGTACACGCGCAAGCACTACGTGGACTTCTACTACAACGAGGGGGCGGGGGAGAGGCCGCTCTTCAGCGGCTGGTGCTGCGTCTTCGACAGGCCGGGCGAGGTCGTGGGCCTGACGGCGGTGGGCCCGCAGGACCCGGCCCGGCGGCAGGCCGATGACTACCTGCCCGCGCTCGGCGTGCCGCAGGTGGATGGCTATTACATCGTGTCCCCCGCCTACTGGTCGATGCCCGGCGTGGTCCCGCCCGGTGCCGCGCTGCCGATGGTCCCGGACAAGTCCTCCGAGTGCGTGAGGGACATCCCGGTGAGGACGTACCCTGACCCCACCGGCCTCGACCAGGGAGACACCATCCAGGACCCCAAGTGCTTCAAGAACGGTGCTCCCGGCGACCCTGGCTTCGAGGCGGGCGGGTACAGCAGCGAGACCGGCTACCACTGGTTCGCCACCGGCCCGAAAGCGCCCGTCGACCTGACCGAGGAGTACGCCAGCCTGATGTTCATGGCCGACAGCACCACGCGGGCGAAGGTGGTGTTCGGCTACCGCTACAACCTGATGGTCACCGCCCTGGAGGGGGCGGGGCCGGGTACCTTCAGGGCCACCTTCGTCAACGAGACGCCGTTCCTGGCGCACGACGTGCGCCTGCGGGCTTACGTGGTGCAGGACGGGAAGTGGCAGCTGGTGGCCTCCACCAGGACGGACATCGGCCCCGTGGCTCTGGGGGACGGGAAGGGCGGGTTCCAGCCATCCATGCCGCCCAGGCTCGGCCCCGGCGTGACCAGGGGGGAGGGGCTGGCGTCCAACGCCGTCACCTGGACCTTCAGCATCCCCCGCCGCAGGGGGAGTACAGGCTGGTGGTCTCGGCGGACCTGGCCTTCACCGAGGACGGCACGATGGTACCCGAACCGCTGGCCTCCCGGACCGCCTACGGCGTCTGGGGTGCCATCGTTTCGCCGCTCACCGGCGACAGGATGGAGGTCGCCTGCAACCCGGACGTCGCCCGCAGGTGGGGCCACCCCGATGTCGGCAACCCGTACTCCGACAACTGGGCGGAGCTCGGGGGGCTGCGCGGTGCGTCCCCGCCCCCCGGCGGCGGTGGCGGCGGAGGGGGCGGCGACCGGAAGTACAACCTGAGGGCCGAGAGCGTGAGCGCCGACACCTCCGGCCACGTCAAGGCCACCTTCTCCTCCACCTTCCCCGTCGGGGGCTACGCCGCGGTGCGCTTCTGCCGGCAGGACAGGTACGGCGGGGTGTACGGAATACAGGGCAACAACTGCGGGCCGCAGGGGTTCTACCCCGTCTACCTCGAACCGGGCAGCAAGGCCACCGTGGAGGACTACGGCTTCGGCGTGTCCCAGGATGACACCGTGGTGGCCGCCATAGACCTCAGCTACTCCGGCGGGCAGTGGCTGCCGGAGCAGTTCAGGGGGTCGGACGGGAAGCTCTACGACGAGTCCACCTACGACGACAACAGGGCCACCTGCAAGGTGGGGCCGCCGCCACCGCAAGGGCCTGCTGCGGAGGTCCACCCGTCCACCTACCCGGTGTCCCAGACTGTGCAGGTCCCCAGGTACAAGAAGGTCAAGGACTACGTGTGGGTAGACGACTGGGTGAGCGTACCCGTAGAAATCGAAGAAGTGGAGGGCAAGCCGGCGGTGCGGCTGGTAGAGTAGCGGCCGGCTTCAAGACTTTAAGAAAGGGCAGGGGAGTCCGGCGGTTTGGGAGCCGGACTCTCTTTTTTTTAGGACCCTTAATTCTTCTCACGGAGGTGGTCGCTTTGAGGAATTTGAGGGAGAGGTTCACCCCTGCGCTGCTGGCCCTGCTGTGCTGCGCCCTGTGCTTCTGCGGTGCCCCCCTCGCCGCCCGCGCCATCCAGGCGGGGGGAGGCAGGGGGCTGGAGGTCTCCGCTTCCGGTTGCCCCGTTGTCACCATCGCCGTGGCCGGGCAGCGGGTGGCGGACGTGGTGGTGGGGGAGGTGGAACCCGGCGGCCTGGGCACCAGGCTCACGCTGGAGCTGCCGCCCAACGTGTCCTTCGCCTCCCCGTTGCCCGAGGCGGCCGTGGTGGGGGGCGGCGGGAAGGTGGGGGCCTTCCACCTCACCGCGCCGAACGCCGCCGAGGCCGCCGTGCTCCCCGGCAGCGGCCCCGTGACGGTGAGGGTCACCGGCATCCGGGTGACGCCCGACCGCACCGTGCCGGAGGGCGACCTGGTGCTCAAGGTCAACGGCGTGGGGGTGACGGTGGGCCGCTGCGCCTTGCCCTCGCTGCAGCCCAGGCAACACCGGGCGGTCTTTGCGGTCGGCCAGCCCCGGTACCTCCTGGACGGCCGCGAGTACGAGATGGACGCCGCGCCGTACCTGGACGAGTTCTGGGGGCGCGTATTCGTCCCGGTGCGCTACGCGGCCTACGCTTGCGGCCTGGGCCCACAGAGCGTGCTCTGGGATCCCGGGCAGCGCACGGCCACCATTACTAGCTTCGATCGCGTGGTGCAATTCACCTCGCCGCCCGACCCCGGTATCGTGGAGCCCTCTTTCCGGGTCTTGAGGATCAACGGCGTCCCTTACCCGGTGGAGTCCAGGACCCTCGACAAGTGGGAGGACGGGGACGGTCTGCACTACCGGGTGAGGCTCTGCGCCCCCGTCCTCAAGGACGGGCGCGTGTACGTGCCCCTGCGGTACGTCGCGCTCGCCTTCGGCTGCCAGGTAGAGTGGAACCCCAGCACCCAGGAAGTCACCATCACCAGCGGCCAGTAGTAGTGCGGTGGGAGGCCCGGGTCCGGTGCCCGGGCCTCTCCTTTTTTGAGGCAGAAGTCCTCTTCAGGGTTCAGGGGGTGGTAGCTTGAACACGCACGAACTCTGCCGTTCGGCAGCCCGGAAGGGCGACTACTACAGGAAAGACGTACACGAACTCCTGCTTGTACACCTTCCCGCCGCCCTGGCGGAAGGGCTGGCGAAGGACGGGAAGGTGCGGCTGAAGGGGCTGGGTGTCTTCTACCTCGCCAGGCCGCCCGGGAAGCGGCGGGAAGGCGTGTACGTCCGGTTCCGGCCTTCCAAGGCATTGCTGGATATGTTGGCCGAAACTCGAAAGAAGGAGGGTGAAGGGGTATGAAGCTTGCTGTGGACGTCGGCTACGGCTACACCAAGGCCGTGTCCGAAACCGGCCAGAGGGCCTGCTTCCCTTCAGTAGCCGCTCCCTACCGGGGTGACGCCCTGGGCATCCAGGGGGTCATGGGGAAGGGCGCTTTCGGCCACAGGGTCTCCGTCCGGGACTTAAGCGGCAGGAGGGAGGAGCACCTGGTGGGGGAGGCGGCGCGGGAGAGCTTCCTGGCTTCGGGCTTCCTGGGGGCGGAGAAGCCGGAGGGCCTGCACGACCTGCTCCTGCTCGCCGGAGTCTACCTGGCGGGAGCGGGTTCCACAGGCCAGTTCCCGGAACCCCTGGAGCTGGCCGTCGGCCTGCCGCTCGCTTTTTGCCGCTCCCAGGGGAAGCGGCTTAAAGAAAGGCTTTTGCGCCTGAAGGCCTGGGTGTCGGTGGACGGCGGGGAGGAGAGGTGCGTCTCCTTCTCCCGCGTGGTGGTCCTGCCGCAGGGGGTGGGGGTGGTCTTCCACCAGGGCCTGCCGGAAGGCAGGGGCTACGCCGGGGTGGTGGACGTGGGCGAGTACACCACCGACTACCTGCTGGTGGACCTTGAGACCGGGAAGCCTTTGGTAGAAGCCTGCGGCTCGGTGCAGGCCGGCTGCCACCTGGTGGGCCACGCCGTCTCCATCGCCTGGCTCCAGGCCGCCGGTGAGCCTTTACCCCCCAGGCTCCTGCCGGAGGTCCTTAAAGACCTGGCGTCAAGCGGCAGGACGGTCTGCCGTGGAGTCGAGCTGGACCTCTCCCTGGCCTGGCGGACGGCGTTGGGGCAGGTGGCCGAGACCATAGCCCGGCAGGTGCTGTCTGCCTGGCGCGACCTGACTTCCCGGCTGGCGGTCACCTACCTGGCAGGCGGCGGGGCACTGCTTTTGGGAGACACCCTGGCGGAGCGCTTCCCCAACCCCGCCCTCGTCAGCGACCCGGTCTTCGCCAACGCCCTGGGCTACCTGGAAGCCCTGGACGGCTCCAGATAGCCCGTAGCCTGGAAGCTTTGCGGTGCGGGGTTCTGCGGGGAAGTCAAGGGGCGTCCTTGCCCGCTTCCTTTTCCGGCTCCGCGCCTGGGAGGTGGAAGAGAGCGTGCAAGGGAAAGGCAGGAAGTCGGGGGAACGCTTGAGACACTTCGACGTGAGGCTTCGGGCAGACCACCCCATCTTCCGGGTGCCCGCGGGCAAAAGGGCCGAGGTCGCCAGGTGGCTCTTGTCCCCGGCGGAGCTTTACCTGGGGCTGCTCAACGAGCTTAAGGAGCTCAAGGAGCGGGTGTCGCGGCTGGAAGGGCTGCTGGCGGAGCAGCCTTCCCTTCCCCGGCAGGACATGCGGCAAGAGAAGAAGCCCGATCCCAGGGAGTTCCTTTCGGCCTTCGGAGGCTGGGAGGAATGAAGCCCGAGCTTAAGGAGCTTCTGCTGGCTTCCGTCCTGGGTTTCTTAGCCGGGCCGGTGTGCTTTCTTGCCGGGCCTTCCAGGTTCCTGGCCTGGTACGCCTGCGTCTTAGCCTGCGGGGCGCTCTTCACGGCGGGGTGGCTGAAAGAGCTCAAGCCCGGTAAAGGGGCGTGGCTGGCTTTTCTCCTTTGGCCCCTGGTGGCCGGGATCTCGGCGGCGGTGTCGCTCGTCGCCGTCACGCTTTTGGGGAGGTGAGAAGCTATGCTCGACTTCGGCTTCGGCGACTTCTTCTGCGCGTTCCGGCACGTCCAGGACTTGCTCCTGGGAGTGTTCGCCCTGCTGGTCCTGACCGGCGTCCTGCGGGTGGTGCTCTGGGCCGTGTTCGGCGCCTTCGTGGGAGAATACTTCGGCTCCCTGGCCGCCACGGTGACCAGCCTGGGCCTGGCGGTGGTATTCGCGATGGGCGGGGGCCTGGAGTGGCTGGGCAGCCTGGTCTCCGGGTACCTGGCCGGGCACACCGCCTGGGGGCAGGTACAGGGAGTTTTCGGCGAACTGCAGCGCCAGCTAGACCAGCTCCAGGGCTTCCTTAACTTACCTTTTTAGTACGGGTATACCACTCCTGGAGTCTGGTACTCTCTCAAGACAGGGGGCAGTGACGCTGAAACCCCCTGCCCGTACCCGTATTACTAGTTAGTAAGGTGGTGGGAACATGCGGGCGAAGCGCAGGACGGAGAGGGTGAACGTGCGGCTGCCGGTGGAGGTGGCTAGGTGGGTGAGGCGGCGGGCGGCGGAGAAGGGTTCGACGATAAGTTCGGTGGTGGCGGAGTGCGTGGAGAGGGCGTACGAGCTCGAGAAGGCGGAAGTGTTTGCCCGGGCGGCGGTGAAGCTCCTGTCGGCGCTCCTGGCGATGACGGGCAGGGGGCCGGGGCAAGTGGCGGAGCAGGCGAAAACCTGGGAGGACTGGGCGCTGGGGCTGGCCCTCCGGGAAGCTCTGAAAAAGGAAGGGAGTGAGGAGGGTGGCGGTGGTGAGTAGCCTGGCGGTGGAAGCTAGACTTCTCCGGAAGCCGGAGAAGGTAAGGGCGGTGGCACGCAGCCTGAGGCGGCTGTTCGACGGCGAAAGGCGTGACCTGAGGCCCTCCGAATTCGGCGTCTCTGACCTGGCACCGGGCGGGAAAGTGGTCAACGCCGTCCTGCTCATGGTGTACCCACCTGAAGGCAGAGACCCGGTGGCGTTCGGCAGGGAAGTCGTTTTGCTCCTGGAGCGGCGCAAGAAGGTGAAGCTCAGCTGGGCCGGCGGGGTGCGGAAGGGCGGCAGGGTGTGGCTTTTGATAAAGGCCAGGGCCTGGGAACTCCCGGACTACCGGCCCCGCCGGTTCTTCCTAAGCAAGGCCGACCTCATGGCCGTTTATCAATTGGCCAAGGGACGCTGAGAAAAGGGGGTGTTTTTATGTGGCAGTTCCTGTCTGCTCTCGGCTGGCTCAACATTTTCGCCTGGCTCTTTTCCAGGCGCGCGTGGTGGTTCTGGGTGGGCTCCGGGCTGGTCGTGTTGCTGTACAACCTTACCGGCTGGGACCCGTTATGGCTGGCGGTCTGCTGCGTGGGCGGGCTGTGGCTGTTCTCCGCGCGCCACCGTATCCTGGCCGGGTATCACCGCGCAAAGGGAGGAGATGGGCAGGCATGAGCTTGAAAGAGTGGATAATGCGGAACCCCGGGGCGGCCTTTCTACTGGTGCTGGCCGTTTTAGTGGTCTTGACCTTGGCCTTGACTGGTTCACTTGGTGGCAGGGGCCCTGCGGGGCAGGGCCCCCCTCCTTCTTCCGGGCAGGCTTCGCCGGTGAAGGCGAAGGGACCCTGGGAAGCGGCGGTGGCGAACGGGCCGCTAAAGGAAGTGCAAACCTTCCGCAAGGGGGAGAACGCGGACGTGACTTTAGGCGGGGAGCTCCTGCAGGGGCACTACGGCGCTGAGATCATACCGTCGGAGATCGACTGGAAGTGGCTGGAGCGGGGGAAGCCACTCCCGGCTACCGTCACCTGGGGGCTGGGCGGGAAGTACGACAGGGCGCGGCTGAAGGTCGGCTTCCTGCCGCCCACCACCAAGAAGCCCGGCGGGCTTTACGAGATCTTCCTCGACGGCAGGAAGGTCTGGGAAAAGAAGGTCACGCCGGAACTGGTGGCGCAGGGCAAGGCGGCGGACGAGGCCCTGGAGCTCGATCTCTCCGGCGCGAACGCCCTGACTCTGCGGATAACGACCGCGGAGTACGACGCCGCCTGGAGCAGCGCGGCGGTGCCCTACCCCGTGGTCCTGTACGACATAGAGTTCTTGAAGGCGGGTGGTGCCTGATGCGTTACCAGGAGCAAGGCGGCTTCTGGGGGCTGGTGGGGTGGTGCCTGGCCCACTGGCCCGCGCTGGCGGGAGGGGTGGCGGGGCTTTACCTGTCGAGCTACGTCCACGACGAGCTCTTCAGGTACTCGGACTCTCCCTTCTACGGCGGCCCGTGGGCGCTGAGCTTCCTCCCCTTCGTGGCCTGCCTGGGGGCGGGAATCTGGTTCGACTGGCTGGCGCGGGCAAGGCGCGATGTAACGCGCGTGCCCGCTCATGCTCCCGCTCACGCTCATGCTCCCGCTCAGCAGGGCCAGGTGGACCCCAGCTTCTGGGCCGCCGGGCAAAAGCAGGAGACCTGGGAAGACGTGTGGCGCGAGATCGAAGGGTTGGTGGGCCTGGAGCCGGTGAAGCAGAAGCTCAAGGAAGTCGTCGCGCTGGTCATCGCTTCCCGGCAGCGCGTCCAGCAGGGCCTGCCCCCGCTCTACCAGTCGCTCCACATGGCCTTCCTGGGCAACCCCGGCACGGGCAAGACCACCGTCGCCCGGCTGGTGGGGAGGCTCTTCAAGGCTTTAGGAGTCCTGCCCTCGGGGCACCTGGTCGAGACCGACCGTAGCGGTTTGGTGGCGCAGTACGTTGGGCAAACCGCCCCGAAGACCTGGCAGGTGGTGAACCAGGCGCTGGGGGGCGTGCTCTTCGTGGACGAAGCCTATTCCTTGGCCCGGGGGCAGGCCGGGCACGACTTCGGGGCGGAGGCGCTTGACGTCCTGGTCAAGGCCATGGAAGACTACCGGCACTCTCTCTGCGTCATCCTGGCGGGGTACACGGACGAGACGCGGAAGCTCTTCGAGCTCAACCCCGGCCTGAAGTCCAGGATAGCGTTTGTGATAGAGTTTCCCGACTACTCCCCGGAGGAGCTGGTGGAGATCGCCAAAAAGTACGCGGCTTCCCGGGGCTGGAGCTTGGGAGAAGGTGCGGAGGAGGAGCTTTTGGCCCGCTTTCAACAGGTGAGGGCGGCCGTCGGGCAGCTGGGCAACGGCAGGTACGCCCGCAAGGTGGTGGAAGAAGCGGAGAGGAGAGCGGCTGTGAGGATAGCGCGTGGCGAAGGGCCTGCCGACGTGCTTCTTTCAGAAGACTTTCGCGGGGGGCGGTAGGATGCGCGGGTTCTTCTCTACCTGGTTGGCCATGTTGATGGCCAAGCCCAAAGTAGCCCTGTTTGCGCTCGGCTTAGGCCTGGTGGCGCTCTACCTGGCCGCGGGCCTCTTCTCCGGCTACCCACTGGCCTTTCTCTGGCTCGCCGGAGTGCTTTGTTATGGCTGGCTGAAGAGAGACCACCGGGCGCTCCTTGCGGTCGGTTTTTTGCCGTGGGTTTTCGCTTTCCTTGCCTTCAACGTCGGAGCAGCGTGGTTCAGCCTGGTCTCTTCGCTCAAAGGGGGCGCTACGGTCGGCGCGAAGCTGTGGGACTGGGGCTGGCTCACGCTCTCACAACTCCAGCCACCCGACTCCTGGGCCAGGGCGGGAGTAGTGGCGGGGGCGCTCGCCGCTCCGGCGCTCAACGCCCTGCTGGGCAGGAGGGCGTTGCACGACGAGAGGCGCGTCCACGGGCTCAGGGTGGCAGACAGCCCGGCGAAGGGCACCGGCAGGTGGGGTTCCGACAGGGACGTGGCGGACGTCTGCGAGTTCGGCCCGCCCAGGCCCGGGCACGGCGGCATAGTGCTCGGCAAGCTGCGCGGGCGCATGGTGCGCGCGAAGCCGGAGAAGGCTCCGCGCGTCAAGCGCCCCGCCCACGCCCTCGCCGTCGCGGGCTCCGGCGGCGGCAAGACCTTCAACTTCGTGGTGCCGAACGTTATTGCGGGCGCCTGCGACGGGGAGAGCCTGATCGTCACCGACCCGAAGGGGGAGCTTACCCCTTTAATGGCCCCCTGGTTGCGGGAGCGCATGGGCTACAAGGTCTTCGTCTTCAACCTTGCCGACCCGCGCTACTCCAGCTTCTGGAACCCGGTGCCGGAGTGCAAGACACCCGCCGAAGTCTACCAGGCGGCCCAGGTGCTGGTCTTCAACGCCCAGGAGAAAGGGAAGGGGAGCCCCTTCTTCACGGCGCTCGAGACCCAGGCCCTGACGGCCCTGATGTCCCTGCTCCGCGCGGACTTCCCGGAAAGCCAGGCGCACCTCCGGTCCGTGTTGAGCCTGCTTTCCTGGCCGAAGGACCAGCTCAAGGCGCGGTTCGACTCTGCGTACCGCGGCGGCAGGCTGGACGTGGAAGGCTACGAAGCGTTCCGGGGGGCCTACAGCCACTGGGAGAACGCAGTGGCCGGGCTCACTTCCAAGCTCGCTCTCGTCCGCGACCCCGACCTGGCCGGGCTTTTGAGCCGCCAGGAGCTGGACCTTGAAGCGTTCGGGAGGGAAAAGGCGGCGCTCTTCTGCGTGCTGCCGGTGGGTTCGGATCACCTGCGCCCCATCCTGGCCGTGTTCTACCACTTCCTGCTGGACCGTCTCTACACCCTGGCCCGGTCTTCCCCCGGCCAGCGGCTGCCCGTCCCGGTGCGCCTAATCCTGGACGAGTTCGCGAACATAGGGCGGGTGCCCAAGTTCCAGGAGATCATGGCCACCGCGCGGGGCCTGGGGATCAGGGTGCTTTATGTGCTCCAGGAACTCCAGCAGCTTAAAGACAACTACCCCGGGAAGGACATGAGCATCCTGGGCAACACCTTCGCCAAGGTCTACCTGGGCGGCTCGGAGAAGCCCACACGGGAGTACTTTAGCCGGGAGCTGGGCGAGGCCGCCGTGTACGCGGAGACCGAGCGGCAGGACGTGACGCACCCCTGGGACCGGCTCGACGTCCCGAAGCGCACCAGGACCATAGTGCGCCGGGCGCTCATGGAAGCGGACGAGCTCGGGCGGCTGCCGGAAGAGAACTGCGTGGCCCTGTTTCAGGGGCACTACCCGCTGTACCTGGAGAAGTGCGGCTGGACGGAACTGCCGCAGGCGAGGGAGATACGCGAACTTGCAGGCCAGACGGTGGCGGACGTCATCGAGGCCAGGCCGGACGTTCAGCTTCAGCTGCCGCCCTACCCGGAGGAAGGGGATGAAGGCGAAGAACCCGAACCCGTAAGCCGGGCGGAGCCGGAAGAAGTCAAGCCTGCCCCCGACGCCGATTTCATACGGCAACTCTTCCAGTCCGAAGGCTAGCTTTTCCCTTGGCCGGGCTCCCAAGCCCGGCCTTTTCTTTTTTAGGAACGCCCGCGAAAGGAGGTGAGCCCGGCGTGCGCAGGCTTGCTGCTGTGGCCGCGGCCGCCCTGCTAGTCCTGGCCTTCGCGGCTTCGCCCGTTTTCGCCCAGGCGCAGAAGTACCCGGAGCCGTACCAGGACGGCGGAGCGCTGATGGTTCCGCTCAGGCTCTTCGCCGAACTCAACAACGCCGACCTGGCCTGGAACCCGGAGGCGCGGGAAGTCGTGGTCTTAGCGCGAAAGGTGATCCCGGCGCAGTATGACGACCTCGGGTTCCTGGTCCGTCCCGGCAGGACGATCGAGCGCGTCTCCGCGTTCCGCGCCGGCTCCAACGCCGTGGTGGTAAGCGGCGTAGAGATTAAAATGCCGAAGCCCGCCGTCATCCGCAATGGGCGGCTCTTCGTGCCGGCGGAGTTCGCCGTCGCCGCCACGTGCGTCGGTTAACCCGCCGGGGCCGGGTGCAAGGACACCCGGCCTTTTGTTTTTCGGGAACGCCCGTGAATCGGGGCGTTCTCGCCGAGACTCATATTGATTAAAATTGCCGGGGTGTTAATCGATTCACACTTTTCTCCCCGGCTCACTACTGATTCTCTAGGAGGTGACGGGCGTTGTTGGAAAGGCTTCTGCGCGGCTGCTGGCGCTGCCTGGAGACGGTGTGGGGGGAGGCCGCCGGGAGCTGGGAGGGGCTGAGGCGGGCCTGGGGGGAGCTCCCGGGGCCGAGGGCGAAGGTGCTCGCCGCTTGCGTCCTGCTCCTGGCATTCCCCCTGGTCCTGCTGCTCTCCGCCCTGCTGGCCCCCTATTTGGCCGTCTACTACTTCCTGGGAGCCTGGGAGGATGAGAAAGGATGCTGAGAGGCCTTTTGCCTGCAGCGCTGATTGCCCTGCTGCTAGCGGCTCTGGCGGTGAAGCTCGTACCCTGGCTCCTGGGGCTGGCGGAAGTGCTTGCGCTCCTGGCGCTGGTTGTTCTGGGGCTCTGGCTCATGGTCTCCGGGGGGAGGAGGTGAAGGCGCGTGGGGAACTACCGTCGCGGGTACCTGGCCGAACTCAAGGCGAAGGAGGAGCTGGAGGGGCAGGGCTACCTGGTGCTCAGGACCGCCGGGAGCAAGGGCCCCTTCGACCTGGTGGCGCTGAACAGGGAGGAGGTGCGCCTGGTCCAGGTCAAGCGGTGCAAGGACGGGAACGGGATAAGGCCCGGAGACCTGCGGGCGCTGAAGGCGCTCCCCGTGCCGCCCGATGCCACAGTGGAGCTGTGGATCTGGCGGGATAGGGAGGGTTTCGTGCGGAGGGAGGTCCTGTAGCCGGGCGTTTTACCAAGGAAGGGGGGGATATCAGAAATTCTCCCCCCGCCGGGATTGCTCGTATTTGCAAATCTCAGCAACGAAAGGGGGTGTCGCGTTGACTGGCAGGACTCACCTGGCGGCGGGGGCCTTCGTGGGGGCGCTGGCGGGCAAGGCTTGTGGGGATCCGGTTTCGGGAGCGGTGGTGGGCGCCGTGGCCGGTCTCTTGCCCGACGTAGACCACCCCGGTTCCACTGCGGGCAGGGTGCTCTGGCCGGTGGCCGTGCTGCTGGAGAACACCCTGGGCCACAGGACGATCACCCACACGGTGTGGTTCTGCGCGGCCGTTGGCCTCCTCCTCTCCCTGCTGGCCGGGCTTTTAAACCCGTTTCTCCCGCGTTTCCACCACCAGGTCCCGGTTGCCCTGGCCTTCCTCGCGGGCCTGCTGGGTTCTCTCTCCCACCTGGCCCTAGACGCCCTTACCCGTTCAGGTATAAGGCCCTTCTGGCCGCTGGAGTTCGGGGAGTTCAGGGGCCCCTTCGTCACCGGCGACCCGCTGGTGGAGTGGCCGGCGCTGGTGGTTTTTGGGTTCGCGTGTCTGAAGCTCTGCGGGGCGTTCTAAAACGCTTTGGAAAAGGGAGGTAGGTAGCTGTGGTCCGTCCCGAAGGCTACACTCAGCCCGTGGACGTCTGGGAGTCTTTGCACCTGGCGAAGGAGCGGGGCCTGGTGCTGGAGGCGCAAGTGGAGAAGGTCTCGTACCCGGAGCGCCTGGACACCTGCGTGTGGGAGCTCTCCTTCCCGGAGCACCCCGGCGTCACCGGAATCGTGCCCTTCAGCGAAAGCGGGTTGGAGGACAAGGCGCTGATGAACCGGCTCGTGGGCCAGCGGGTGTTCGTGGCGGTCAAGGGCCTGGACAGGGAGAACGGCGTGGTGGCCTGCTCCCGGAGCGCGGCCCTGGACGCCCTGCGGGAGCGGGTGTTCGCCACTTTACAGGAGGGCCAGCTGATCGACTGCGTGGTGAAGGCCGTCCTGCCGAGAGACCGGGCCAACGGGCTGCCCGAAAGGCTGCTGGTGGACGTGGGCGGCGGCGTCCTGGCCGAAGTGCCGAGGTCCAAGGCGACCCGCAGCCTGGCGGCGTCCCTGAGGGAACTCTACCGCCCGGGCCAGGCGGTGAGGGCGAGGGTCTTAAGCGTGGACCGGGAGAAGGGCGAAGTGAAGGTCTCCCTGGTGGACGCCGAGCCCGACCCCTGGCAGGGGCTGGTCTTCCGGCGCGGGGAAGTCGTGGCCGGGACGGTGGTCCAGGTGGTGCCCGAAAAAGCCCTGGTCTTCGTGGAGGTCAGGCCCGGCGTGGTGGGGATAGCTCCTCCCCCCTTGCGCGGGGAGCTCAGGCGGGGAGACCGGGCGAGTTGCGCGGTGGCGAGCTTCGACCCCCAGGCCAAAAAGCTCAGGCTCCGCGTCCGGTCGAAGCTGGCGTAGCTGCCGCCACTCCCCGGTCGCCGGGACTGGGAGAAAATAGGGAGCTGCTGCGGGCCTACAGAATGGACCTGCGGGAGAGAATTAAGGAAACGGTTTCCGAAAAAGCGGGAGGTGAGGGGGGTGAAGGCCGTTGAGCAAGAGCCCAAGCCCCGGCAGGGTGCAGGTTGACCCGGAAAGAGAGCCCGGCGTTTTGTTCAGCCAGAAAGCTTTGAAGGTGCTCGAATTCCTTGAAGCGTGCCAGGGAGCGCCAGAAGGCGCGGTCCGGCTCCTGTTCCCGGAGCACTGGCAGCGTTCGCTGAGGGTCCTGCGGGGGAGCGGCTTCGCCAAGCGCTGCTGGCTCCCCGGCCGCGAGCCCTTCTGGTGCCCTTCGACGGCCAGGCCGCCGACTTCGGCCAGGGAGTTTGGGGAACGCTGCGCTTTGGGCTGGCTGGCGGCCAGGCTTAAAGAAGCGGGCGGGAAGCTGGAAGGGAGGGAAGCCGTGTTTCCTTCCGGCCAGAGGTTCCCGGTGGCGCTTTACCAGCCCGGTACCAGGGTGCCCGGAGGCTCTCTGGTGGTCTCTTTGGACGGGCGGGAGCCAAAAGGAGCTCTCTTGTGGGTCGCCTTTGAGGAGCTGGCGGAGAAGAAGCTCCAGGAGTGCCTGCGCCGCTGAAAGCGCCTGGCGCAAACCCGGCAGCCGTGGTATACTGTTCACGGCAGCGCTTCGTTCTCTCCACGCGTGAACCACCTCCGGGCCGGGGAAACCGGATAGGCTTCCCCGGCCTTGCTTTTTCATGGGGGCTGTGTCATAATAGAGCTGGAGCTTTTTCGTTCCGCGCTTTTCTTCGCGCCGAGGCCGGTCTTTCCGGCGTTCCCCTTCCCGCTCCGTCAAGGAGCCGAGGCCGGGGTCTCTCCCCAGCGATCCTTTTCGCCCGTCGAGGGCCGAGGTCTCAGGACCGACCAAAGAGAGAGCAAGACCAGGATTGCAATCCCGGTCTTTTTTGTTTTGTTCTTGGAGAGCAGAGCGCCCAGGACGCCCGGGCACAGGCCACCAGAGCGGGCCTGAGTTCAGGCGACGGGCGCTCTTCGCTTTTCGGCGGGCCGGACTCCCCCGGGCCCGCGCCAGCTACCGATGAAAGGAGGTGGAGGGCGCGGCCTCGAGGGGGAGGGGCCGCGCCGGAGCTGTGTGGGCGGGAGCGCTTCTCTTGACCGCCCTGGCCTTCGTCGCCCGGTTCGCCCTGTGGCTCCGGGCACGAGGCCGGCGGGCGAAGAAGGCTTCTGTTCTGTGACTTCCTCCGGCGCGGAACTTCCCGGCCCGCGCCAGGGGGCACGTTCTGACCCGCGAAACCAAGCAAGGAGGTGAAGCGGGTAGGAGCCCCCTGGCCGGGAGGGGGTCTCCTGCCCCGAAACGCGTGGAGAGGTGCTTGAAAGTTGCGAACGGTTTCAAGTGCGCGGGAGCGATCGCGGCCGCCTGGGCTGAATCCGCGCTCGCGGGGAGCCGGGCGATCGTCCAGAAAGTGGAGAGGGACCTCCGGGGCACGCCTTTCTTCTTCCAGCTGGTGGGAGTCCTGCTCTTCGCCCTGCCCTCCGCCTGCGTCGTGTGCCTGCTCGCCCTCCTGGCGGGGGGCCTGGTCGTGGTGGGTTACCTGCTGGAAGGCGGGGCCTGGCTCTGGGCGCGGCTCGCAGAAAGAGAGGAGGGATAAAATGCGCGTGAGCTACGTCGTGTGCGACCTGTGCTCGAAAAAGATAGAAATTGAAGATCACTACAAGCTTGAAGTAACCAATACTGTTCGTGAGCATGATTGCTACGCGGCGGACCTGTGCCCGGAGTGCTGGGCCCACTTGAGAGAACTGCTCACCAACCGCCGCGGCGAGTAAGGTAAGAGAAGCGGCGTGAAGAAGGCCCGCTTCCCCGACGGGGAAGGCTTGGGCCGAAGGCCCAACGACCTGCCGGGCCTGACACCCAAAATCCTGAAAAGGAGGTGAGGGTGCGGGCCCGGGCAGGGGGCCCGCACCGCGC
The DNA here is from genome assembly GCF_052073645.1 of Desulfothermobacter acidiphilus. Lineage (GTDB taxonomy): Bacteria > Bacillota > Desulfotomaculia > Desulfotomaculales > Ammonificaceae > Desulfothermobacter > Desulfothermobacter acidiphilus. Next base: position 606,904 of record NZ_CM125440.1, read on the forward strand.
CGTGCGAGCGCAAACCGTCGAGAGCCGTGAAACTGTCCTGTTGCGGATAGACCCGAAGACGCTCAGGGCCGGCGACTTCGTGCTCGTGCCTGCCGAGGCCGCCTACAACCTGAGGGGTAGGGAAGTGGCCGCCGAGGTCGTGGACGTCTCCCACCCGCACTTCGTGCTCTTCCGTTCTCTCAGGGGCGGCTACCACTTCACCGTCCACAGGCAGGCGCTTCTGAGCGGCGAGGCGCCGGTCTACGTCGAGGTCCCCGCGGAGTCCTGAGAGTAAAGGCCCGGCAATCACCGCCGGGCCTTCAATTTTAAAAACCAAAAGGGAGGCGGTTAGCGTGATAGCCGAACTGGTAACGGAACTGCGGGTGAAGCCCGCGAACCTGGAGAGCGCCTTGCTGGAACTCGACGCCCTGCGCGTCGAGCTGGCGAAGCTCCAGGAGGAGAGGAGTCTGAAGGAGCTCGAAATCCTGCGGGAAGTGGCGAACGAACTCGACGAGAACGGGAAGCGGCGCTTCCCGAACGAGGAGCTGCGGAAGACCGAAGCGGCCAGGCGGGGAAAAGAAAGCCAGGAGATCCAGGCCCTGGACGGCGCTTTGGCCGAGCTGAAGGCCAAGATCTCCGTCCTGGAAGCCCGGATCGAGCGCCTGAAGTGGGAGCTCCGGTCGGCCAGCGGGCTCTTGAACCTGCTGGCCGCCGGGGCGCAGGCCGGGAACCAGCAGGTCCTGGAAGCCTTCGGCCTGCGGGCCCTGGCCCCCGAAGCTGAAACCCAGGATCAGCGGGGAGAAGAAGTGGCCGCTACCAGGGGGAGCGCCGAAAGCGACCTGGAGGAAGGCGTCTTCGAGGTGCTGGAGACCAGGCGGAGCGATAAAGGCGTGTTGAGGGCCTGGACGGAAGACGAGAAGGGCCGGAAGGTGGCGGTCTTCGCCAAGGGGGGGGCGGCGGAAGCCCTGGAGAGGGCCGCGGGGAAGAAGGTGAAGATCCGCTTCCGGCGGCTGGACAAGGGGCTCTTCGCCGTGAAGCTGGCGTGATCGAGGGAACCCGGGCTGCCTGGGGCTCTACCAGGAGCGGCCCGGGTTTCTTGGTTTCTGCTTCAGCCTGGAGTATTGCCCCCGTCGACGCGGAGGCGGTATGATGGAAGCAGGTGAGGCCGTTGAAAAGGATAAAGCGGTTTGAGTGGGACGCCCGGAACGCCGGGCACATCGCCGAAAGGCACGGCCTTTCTCCAGACGAAGCGGAAGAAGTCTTCTTCCACAGCCCGGTAGTCCGCAGGGTGCGCGGCGGCAGGTTCGCTGCCTACGGCCAAACGGGCGAAGGGCGCTACTTAACAGTGATCTTTTACCTCAAGCCTGGCGGTGTTGTCCGGGTTGTCACGGCGAGGGACATGAACAGGTGGGAACGCTGCTACTACCGGGAAAGGAGGCGAGGCCAACCGTGACGAAGGAGTTACCCCGTTTTGAGAGCGAGGAAGAAGAGGCCAGGTTCTGGGACACGCACAATTCTCTCAACTACATCGAGAGCGAGGAGCAGGTAGAGATCGAGCTTGCTCCCGAGCTGGCTCGGGAGCTGGCTCGGCGGTCCGAGACCAGGCGCGTCGCCCTGCGGCTCAGAGTGTCGCAGATCGAAGCGGCGAAAGAAATAGCCAGGAGGAAAGACATCCCCTACCAGCGCCTGCTCCGTTCGTGGATTGCAGAGGCGATAAGGAGAGAACTGGGAAGACAAGCGTAGGCCGGGCAAAATGCCCGGCTTTTCTCTTCCTTTCTCCGCCCCGCCCCCCTTCGGGAGCGGGTGGGTTTTTGGACTTCGGGCTTGGCTCAGGCACGAGGCCGGGAATCGATTCCCGGCCTCGTGTTCTTTCGCCCAGGCAGTTAGGCGCTTCTGCCCCGGATCCCGCCCGGTACCGGGGACAGGTTTCCAGCTCCGTCCCGGTAGCCGGGCAGGAGCGGGGACGGAAGGACCAGGCCGCCGGAAGGGAATCTCTGGCTGGACTGGTTTTGGGTTGTCTATCACGATCGTGATAATCGCTCATCACGGTGTCGCCGGCGTACTCCATCTCGGAATCCCGGATCACCGTGATAGCCTTTCGTGACGGGGACCCGGAAGAGCGCTGCGAGAGCACGTGATGAAAGCGTCACGGCCGAGTGTGACGAGCGTCACACTTTCACCTGGTCAGGGCCAGGCAAAAAAGCCCGGCTTTTTTAGGAGCGCCAGGAGAAGGAGGTGTTACGAGGCCGTGCTCACCGCCGAGGAGAGGGAGACAATAATCAGGTGGGACGAGACGGGTGCTCCCGTTTCGGTCTACACGGCTTCCGCCAGGGTGAAGAGGGCTTTCGAGACCGCAGGCCTGAAACCCACGACCGCCTTCACCGGAGCCGACGGTAAACCAATCGCCTGGGAGTGGGAAGTCCCGAAGCCGGTCGCCTGGAAGTTCCTCCGCCACGTTCTGGCAGAGACCTTCTCTCAACCCGAACAAAAAGCCTTACGGCTGAGGCGGTTGGTGTCGTGGTCCTGGGCGAAAGACAGTTCTTCTAAGGTGACTTGCTTCGCGCCTGAAGACCCTAACCAGTCGGCCACCTCTCTCGCCAAATTGCCTGCAATCCACTCCCGCTTCTCGCGTGAAGCGTGGACCAGGTCGTGGCACCAGAAACAGCGGGATGCCTTGAAGTTCCCGTCCGGCAGGACCACCGTCACGGCCACCACCGCTTTTCCCGGCGAGACCTGCCGGGGTTTTTCTTTTTCGAGAGCTGGGTTTCTGGAGGTGGTTTTCGTGGTGAGCGAAGTTCCCGTCGACCTTCTCAAGCCCCACCCGCAGAACGAAGAGCTTTTTGGGAAGCGCCCCACCGGAGAACTGTGGGACGCCTTCGTGGAGAGCGTGAGGGAGATGGGGATCATCGTGCCCCTGGCGGTAACTCCCGATTATACCGTGCTGGCGGGGCACCTGCGCCTCGAAGCGGCTAAAGAGGCGGGTCTGGAGACCGTACCCGTGGTCATTAGAAATGTCGATCCCGCGAGCCCGGAAGCTTTAGCGTTCATGCTCACGGAGAACACGCTCAGGAGGCACTTCTCTCCCATGCAGCTGGCGGCCTTCATCAGGAGGTGGAAGGAAGCCTACAACATCCGGCAGGGTGGAAGAGCAAACTTTGGTAAAGATCTGGAAAAACTTCGGAAACGTGTTTCCGAAGTTTTGGGGGTTGACCTCACGGACCGCCGCCTGCGGCAGATAGAAAAGCTCAACGACCTGATTCCCGAACTCCAGCAGTTAATCTTTCAGGGTAAGCTCTCCCAGAGGGCCGCCTATCCCCTCGCCTTCTTGCTCCCGGAAGAGCAGAGGGAACTCTTGAAGGCTCTGGGTGAAGCAGGCGTGACCGAGCTTTCGGTCAGGCAGACCGAAGACTTGCGCAAGGAGCTCGAAGCCGAGCGCAAGAAGAAGGAAGACCTACTCTGTCTGGTTGCTTCCCTGGAGGAAGAGAAAACCCGCGTCTTGCAGGAAGCGCAGCAGAAGGACAGGAAGGCAAAAGAGACCGAACTCAGTCTGAAAGAACTCGAAAAGCAACCGGAACATCTGCGGCAGGAGCTGCGCTCGGCCCAGGAGAAAGCGGTCGCTCAGGTGGTAGAAAAAGTGGTCTACAAGCCGGACCCGGAGCTGGAAAGGAGGGTAAAAAGGGAGCCGGGCATTCGTGCCCGGCTTTCTTTTTTTCAGGAACCCGGAACGGTCGGTGGAAAGGAGATGATGCCGTGGCCGTTTTAGAACTCCTGGCAAGGCAGCCCCCGCTCTGGGAAGCGGTCTCCCAGATGAGGAAGTGGGACGAAGGCCTCTTCCGCCACTCCCTGCTGGCGGCCGACCTGGCGGCGGCGCTCGCCGGAGAACTCGGCTTCCCCCGGCAAGAGGTGGAGCTGGCCCGCCTGGGCGGGCTGCTGCACGACTTCGGCAAGGTGGCCTGGCCGAAGGAGATGACCCACAAGCGCCCGCTCTCGGACGAGGACCGGGAGCTGGTGAGGCTCCACCCCCTGGTGGGGGCCAAACTGGTGGAGGAGAGGGTCCCGGGGGTCTCCGGGGTGGTCCTCAGGATAGTCCGGGAACACCACGAGAGGGGCGGGGGGCAGGGCTACCCGAGGGGGCTTTCTCTTTCCGGCCTGCACCCGCTCTCCCGGGTGGTGGCCTGCGCGGAGGTCTTCGCCGCCTTGACCGAGCCCAGGGGCTACCGGGCGGTGGACTTCTCGCGGGAGCGGGCGCTGGAGGTCCTGCGCCAGGACGGCTTCGACGGCCAGCTCCTGGACGCCCTCTGCCGGGTCCTGCGCGGGCGGAACGGGACGCCCCGCCGGGGGCGCTGGGAGCTTCCAGAAGCCGCTCTAAGGCGGTCTTTCCGGGCGGGGAGGTATAGAAGTATTCCCTCCCCGCTCCGCTCCGCAGGAAGCTTCACTTTTCCCGAATGCGACCCGGAAAAAGCTGAGCTTGTGAACTAGAGGAACAAGCGGGGCTCCCAGGGGCTTTTAAAAGCCGGTTTAAGGGGCACTTCGTGAAAGAGAGAACGAAAAGGGGGTGAAAAGCTTGGCCCTGCCGGACATGCTCACCGTGAAGGAGGTGGCGAGGCTCCTGCGGATACCTACCAGGACGGCCTTCGAGCACTGCCGCGCCGGGAAGATACCCTGCGTGAAGATCGGGAGGACGGTCAGGGTGCCGAAGAAGCTGCTGCTGGAGAGGCTGGGCCTGAAAGAAGAGCTCTTCTCCTCCTGAGCCCCCCTGAAGGGAAGGGCCGCCGCGGGGTAGAAGTCTTAACTTGCCCCGCGCGGCCCTCCACTTTTTAGGAGGTGAAGGTGCCTTGCGCGGACACGTACGCAGGCGCGGGAAAGACAGCTGGCAGGTAATAGTGTACCTTGGCAAGGACGACACCGGCAAGAAGGTCTACCGTTCCCAGACCGTCCGGGGGACCAGGCAGGACGCGGAGAGGGCGCTGGCCGAGCTCCTGGTGAAGGCCCACCGGGGGGAGCTGGGCAGGGCGCCGAAAGGGTTGACGGTGGCGGCCCTGCTCGACGCCTGGATCGAGGCCCACAGGCGCTCCTGGAGGCCCAGCACGCTGAACAACAGGGAGAAGATTGCCGGGACGTGGAAAGAACTCATCGGCCACATCGGGGCGGAAGAGCTGACACCCGCCAGCGTGGAGCTGGCGCTGGCGGGGCTGGAGGAAAGGCTGAAGCGCTCTTCTGTCCGGGAGTACTACAACAGCCTCAAGCGGGCGCTGAGGTGGGCCAGGATCCGGAAGCTTCTCTTTTGCGATCCTACGGAAGGCGTGCCCGCGCCGAAAGACGAAGGAAGAGAGATCGACCCCTGGACGGAGGAGGAAGCGGCCCAGTTTCTGGAGCGTCTGGAAGCCTCGCGAGAGAGGAAGGCGTACAAGGCGCTCTTCCGGCTGCTGCTGGTCACCGGCATGAGGATTGGCGAAGCGCAGGCGCTAAGGTGGCAGGACGTGGACTTCAGGGCCGGGACGGTCCACATCAGGCGCACCTACTCCCAGCCCGGGCGCTGCTTCCACGAACCCAAGACCAGGGGTTCGCGGAGGAAAGTGCCCGTTGACTCCGTGACGCTGGCCTGGCTCAGGGAGTGGAGGAAAGAGCAACTGGAGGAAAAGCTGAGGGCGGGAGGAAAGGAGTGGGCCGACCGGGAGGGCCTGGTCTTCACCACTAGGAAGGGAGAAGTGATAGCCCGGACCACGGCCTGGTTCGTGTTCGCCAGGCTCTGCCGGGAGGCGGGCGTGAGGAGGATAAAGGTGCACGGCCTCCGGCACACCCACGCCAGCCTGCTCCTGAAGCAGAACGTGCACCCGAAGGTGGTGCAGGAGCGCCTGGGCCACTCCAACGTAAAGACCACGCTGGACATCTACTCCCACCTCCTGCCCGGCGTCCAGGAGGCGGCGGTGAGGGCGGTGGAAGAAGCCTTAAACCGCCGGATTGACGGCAGATTGACAGGAGCGACCAAGAAGCCAGGCAAGGAGCGGATTTGAAGGCCGTAGTATCTTCTGCTCTTAAAGCTTTTAGCCGAAATGCCAGTCTTCTCTGGTAGTTCGCTCTAGTTCGGGGACGGTGGGGGCTCAGAACTCCTACAGTGGGTTTACGCTTACGCGATGAGAGCGTACAATTTCAGTAGGTGACGGAGGAGGTTCATGAAGGAGGAGACCTCGCCCCTCACGGACAACTTTCATGGACTGAAAGAAGGAGCGAGGTCCGATGCAAACCACTTCAAACATTCAACCTCTGGTGGACCAGATCCTTCTTTTTGGAGAAAAAATCAGCGAATTGATCACCGGTTGCCGCGACTTTTACCAACTCGAGAAGGAAGTGCAGAGGCAGTCTAAAGACAAGGCCCTCGGAATTTTCGCCTGGGTTCTGCAAGAGATAGACACCCACCTCATGAACGCGAGGGACAAGCGAGTTTGGGAAGTAGTGGGGTTCAGGGAAAGGACCTTAGTCACCAGCTTTGGAGAGCTCAAAGTAAAGAGGCGGCTTTACCGGAACAAGCAAACGGGGGAAGCCAAGTTTCTTCTTGACCAGGCCTTGGGCTGGTCGGAGAGATCCCGGTGCACACCGCGCTTGAAAGAGATGGCGGTGAAGCTAGGGGTGGACATGCCCTTCAGGCGAGCGGCAGAAATTCTAGGCTATCTTGTTCCGGGAATCAGCCCCATGGCGGTGTGGCAGGCCGTGCAGGAAGCAGGAGAAGCGCTCAGGCGGGAAGGAGAGTCCAGGAGAGAAGCCGTTTTTGAGAAGGGAGAGACACCCGAAGGTAAAGAGAAGACCTCCAGGCTTTACATAGAGGCCGACGGGGTGGTGGTAAGGCTTCAAAGGAGCGGAGAGAAAAGGAAAGAGGTCAAACTCTTCGTAGCTTACACAGGCAAAGAAGCGATTGGGGGTGGCCGGAAGGCTTTAAAGGACAAGCTGGTAACGAGCGGTGTAGGCGAAGGGGAGAGGATGTGGGAGGAAGTTTACTCTGGAGTAGCGAGCCGGTGGGACATGGGTCAGGTGAAGGAGATACACCTTGGGAGTGACGGGGCGGAGTGGGCCAAGCAGGGGGTAGATTACTTCCCCGGGGCGGTACACGTTTTGGATCCTTACCATTTGAACCGGCGGCTTATAGAGGCTTTTTGGCACGATGAGGAGGCCTATAGTGGGATCAGGCAGGCCATTTATCTGGGGACTGGGAGAAGGTAGAAGAGATTTTGGGAGAAGTAGCAAGGAGAGTTCGCGGGGCTAAGAGGAGGAGAATAGAGAAGCTCTGGCAGTATCTCAAGGAGAACTGGTCGGGGATAGTTACCTCTTCTGCTGCGGAGCATCTGGGGGCCATAGAGGGGCAGGTACAGCACAACGTGGCGCGGCGGATGAAGCGGTTGGGAGCCAGCTGGACGGAGGCAGGAGCAGACAGGATGGCGCGGGTTTTGGCTGCTCGAGCCAACGGGGTGCTCGGGAAGCACACTTCTCGTTGGCCGGTACTGCTGGCCAGGCAAGAACATTTGGCTCAGGCGGTGCGGGTAGAGGTAAAGCGGAAGATAGAGGAGGCGGGGAGTTGGCATAAAGCTGGGTTGCCGGCATTGAGGGAGCCTTCCGCCGGAGCTCCATGGGTGAAGCATGTGTTGCGGGAACTAAGCCGGCCTAGCCTCAGTAGTTTGATCCCTTAATGGCGCAGGTACCGGGACTATCCTGGCGGCGAGGTTTCCATGAAGAGAAGTTTTCTCCCGAACCACCTACTAACTCTTGACGCGCACTCCCGGATAAACAGATGTTGCAACACCTCGTCACCTACGGTAACGTGATACTGGGCCATCTTTGATCCCTCCTGGTGATGTTTTGGTTTTGCCACCTTTCATCTACCAGAGGGAGGGTGGCCCTTCCTGCTTCTAACCACCCTTTTTACGCACTATACCGGACGTAACTTACCTTTGCGCCCCTCGGGGTCTCAGGCCCATATCTAAGCTCGATCTCGAACGAATAAATCTTTAGCTAAAAGTTTATTACGGTAGGGAGCGAGGCAGGCAATGCTCTATCAAGTTACGGCTTGGGCTGAATGGGTTATACCCGGACTACTGCTGTTGGTGCTGCTAGCCGCGATATGTCGTAGGTTGCCGGTCTATGAGCTTTTTGTTGCAGGAGCTCAGGATGGCTTCGAGATTGCGGTAAAAACCATTCCCTACCTGGTGGCCATGCTGGTGGCGGTCAGCGTTTTTCGCGGCTCGGGAGCGCTGGAACTCACGAGCCGAATGCTTTCTCCCTTGCTTTTTCCTTTCAATATTCCTGTCGAAGTCATCCCCCACGCATTGCTACGCCCTCTTTCCGGTAGCGCCGCTCTAGGGGTGGCGACGGATATCATCCGCACTCACGGTCCCGACAGCCTGCTGGGTCGTCTGGTTTCTACCATGCAAGGCTCAAGTGATACCACCTTCTATGTTCTTTCCCTCTATTTTGGCTCGGTGGGAATCAGGAGATATCGCTACGCTCCGGTGGCTGGCCTTATAGCTGATGCTACCACCTTCTTGGCTTCGGTATTTTTTGTCCGTTGGCTTTTCGGCTGATCGGCTATCGCGCATCGCCTCCTTGAAGCGCTTAGCAAAAATTTTGTTGACAAGAGGGGGGGCGTGTGTTAAAACTAAGCTTGGTTGGAATTGACCGCTTCGGCGCGCAGAGTTAGATAAGGCGTCGGGTGGTGGTTCCAATAATTTTTGGTCAATTTTTACTCTTTAAGGAGGGGGGAATGGAAAACATGAAGGCCCTGGGGCGGCACGTATTGGCGGAGTTCTACGGCTGCAATTTTGAGGCCCTCAACAACATCGAGTTGGTGGAAAAGGCAATGGTGGAAGCGGCGCTGGAGTCGGGTGCGGAAGTGCGGGAGTGCGTTTTCCACAAGTTTAGCCCTCAGGGAGTAAGCGGGGTAGTGGTGATCTCGGAGTCGCATCTGGCTATCCACACGTGGCCAGAACTAGGGTACGCGGCAGTTGATGTTTTTACCTGTGGAGAAAGGGTGGATCCCTGGGAAGCCTGCAATTACTTGACCAAGTTCCTCGGTGCCAAAGAGGTAGTAGCTCACGAGCAGAAGCGGGGAATCATGCCTGCTTCCTGCGTGCGGGCGGCCCAGGCAGTCTAGGGGAGGGATTTTTATTAGTACGCTCTTGAAGAGAAGAGCGCCTAAGCTTTAAGTAGGCCTTGCGGGTCGGAGAAGGAAGCTCGCAAGGCTAATTTATTGTCCATAGCTTCCCGGCAGGGAAAAGAGCCAGCACGAGCGAATACTATTGGGCAAGGGTGTTTGGGCTCCCAAGGAAGGGGGAAAGACTGCTGCAGCCGAGGACTGGCAACCAGAAATCCGAACTTTTATGGCAAGCAATCGATAGTCAACTGAAGGAGTTGGAGCGCAAGGCCTTGCGCCCGGCGGGGTTAAACTTGGAGGAGTTGGTGGGAGAGCTTCAGGAAGAGGAGCTTTATCCTCGTCTGGTTGTGGGAGCGGCTGAGCTGTGTGATTATCCGTTACCTGCTATTCTTCCCTTGGCGGCGGCAGTGCAGTTTCTCTTTTGGGGGAACGCTTTACATCACCGTGTAGGGCTGGGTAAGGTTAAAAACAGGTTATTGCGCGGTAGTTACTGTTACGCGACCCTATTTTTTTTGTTGTCGGAGGGAGAATTGCGGCGCTGCTTGGTGCCTTTGACACAGGTGGTGCGGGCGCATTGCGAGTTTGCTTTTTTGTCTTCCGGCCGGGAGGAAGTGGCGGCGCGGAAGGCGTTGGCTTTGTTGGGTGGTGAGAGCTGTAGGTTGCCGGCTCTGCTGGCGGGGAAGAAGGAGTTGGAAGAAGGTTTATATCGTTTGGGACTAGCCATCGGCCGAACCCACGCTTCCTTGATCTGGTCAGGGGTTGGCGAAAGCTTTGGATCAGCTCTGGCCGAGGTGAAGCATCTGCTAGAGGCTCTGCCAGGAGGATCGAATCGTGAGCTGTTAGTCCAATTAGTGGATAATTTAGATCTTATTACTAAGCCTAACCGGGAATGTTCAGAGGCGCGAAGGTGAGTTTGGTGGAGGAACATCAGCGCAAGGAGACCTTTATCCGCAACCTTTTCGGGCGAATAGCTTACCGCTACGACCTTTTAAATACACTGTTGAGTTTCAATCGGGACAAGGCTTGGCGTCGCTTTGCCGCTAAACAGTGCCGCTTGCGGCCGGGAGGAAGGGGCCTGGATGTTTGCACGGGAACGGCTATGCTAGCTTTAGAGCAAGCGCGAATAGTAGGTTTCGAAGGACGCGTGGTGGGGCTGGATTTCTGCCCAGAAATGTTGCAAGTAGCTAAGCGCAACCTTGGCCGCAGTCCCTACGGCAGAATAGTGGAATTGGTGGAAGGGAATGCCATGGCTCTTCCCTTTTCTGACAACGTGTTCGATTGCGCTACCATAGGCTTTGCTCTTCGTAACGTTCCCGATTTGCGCCAAGTTTTGCGGGAGATGATTCGTGTGGTTCGCCCCGGGGGACGAGTGGTTTCTTTAGAATTGGCCAAGCCCAGTTGGCCGATTTTTAAACAGCTCTATTACCTCTATTTTGACCGCCTGGTTCCCCTTATGGGTAAGCTAGGAGTGGGAATAGAAGGGCCTTATAGCTATTTGCCAGCTTCATTAAAAACTTTCCCTCACCAGCAGGAGTTGAAACGTATCTTTGTTGACCTCGGCCTAGAAGAAGTAAGCTGTTATGAGCTTACCGGAGGCGTGGTAGCTGTTCACGCTGGGACTAAACCCGAAACCTAGGGGGTATTGGGCTTGGGCTTTAAAGGACTACGTGATTATTTGGAGGCCCTAGAGAAGAGAGGCGAGCTCCGGCGGGTTAAGGTGGAGGTAGATCCAGAACTGGAAATAACCGAGATAACCGATCGGGTGGTTAAGACCGGTGGCCCGGCGCTCTTCTTCGAGCGGGTGAAAGGCTATCAGGTGCCGGTGGTGACTAACTTGTTCGGCACCTGGGAGCGCACCCGGTGGGCGTTAGGAGCTCCGGATATAGACGCTCGAGCCGAAGAGTTGGCCAGTATTTTGCAGCCAGAGATACCTAGTTCCTGGTGGGACAAACTAAAAACGCTTCCCCGTCTGGCCGAAATTTCTTCCTGGACTCCCCGACTGGTGCAGCGAGCTCCTTGCCAGGAGGTGGTATCGGAGTCCCTCGATTTAACTTGGTTGCCGGCGCTTAAGTGCTGGCCGGGAGACGCTGGTCGCTTTATCACCTTGCCCTTGGTTATCACCAAGGACCCTGAGACCGGAAAGCGGAATATGGGCATGTACCGGATGCAAATCTTCGATGCCACCACTACAGGGATGCACTGGCACCGGCATAAAGACGCTGCCGAGCACTATCGTAAGGCGGAAGCCAAGGGCCAGAAACTGCCGGTGGCGGTGGCGTTGGGGGCGGACCCTGCCACTATTTATGCGGCCACCGCTCCGCTCCCTTTCGGCTTAGACGAATTTTTGCTGGCGGGATTTCTACGGCGCGAACCGGTGGAGTTAGTGCGTTGTCTCACCCAGGATTTAGAGGTTCCAGCCAACGCCGAAATCGTGTTAGAAGGCTATGTGGAGCCGGGGGAGAGGAGACTGGAGGGCCCTTTTGGCGATCACACGGGCTTTTATTCGCCGGCCGATCACTACCCTGTATTCCACCTCACTGCCGTAACTCACCGACAAGATCCCATCTATCCGGCCACAATAGTGGGAAAGCCGCCGATGGAGGACGCTTTTCTGGCCAAGGCCACCGAGCGACTGTTCCTGCCTCTTTTGCGCTTGCAGTTGCCCGAAATAGTAGATATGTGCCTTCCTGTGGAGGGAGTGGTGCATAACTGTGTCATTGTTTCTATCCATAAGCGCTACCCGGGGCAAGCCAAGAAGGTGATCCACGCTCTATGGGGGTTGGGGCAGATTGCTTTCACTAAAGTGGTGGTAGTGGTAGACATGGATGTTGACCTGCGTGATCCCCGCGAAGTTTGGTGGCGGGTTTTCAGCAATGTAGACCCTCGGCGGGATCTGCTATTGTCTGAAGGGCCGTTGGATGAACTGGATCACAGTTCTCCCCGTCCGGCTTACGGTGCCAAGCTAGGGATAGACGCTACCCGCAAGGGGCCGGAGGAGGGGCACCCTCGCCCCTGGCCGGAGGAAATTGTCATGACGGCGGAGATCAAGGCCCTGGTAGATAGGAAGTGGAAGGAATATGGCATCTAGGGTGTGGAAGAAATTTATTATTTTCCTAGAGATGATTAAATTTGAGCACACCCTCTTCGCTCTACCGTTCGCCTATCTTACCACTTTACTGGTATATCGAGGTTTGCCTCCAGCCGCGCCGCTGCTCTGGCTCACCCTGGCCATGGTGGGGGCAAGGACGGCGGCCATGGCTCTTAACCGTTTGATCGATCGGGAAATCGATGCTCGCAATCCTCGCACGGCTAACCGGGCTTTGCCACGGGGGTTGCTCTCCACCGCTGAGGTGTGGGCCTACGTTCTGCTGGCCTTTTTGTTGCTTTACTGGGCGGTTAGCCACTTAAGTCCCCTGGCTATGAAGCTTTTTCTTCCTCTGGTTCTTATTCTCTGGTTCTATTCCTACACCAAACGCTTCACTTGGGCCTGCCACTTCTACCTGGGGTTTACCTTGGGGTTAGTGCCTGCGGCGGTGTGGATTGCCTTGACCAATGGCATTAGCTGGCCTCCGGTGATCTTGGGAATAGGTATTCTGTTCTGGGTGGCTGGTTTCGATATTATTTACGCCTGCCTGGATTACGATTTCGACCGGCGGGAAGGAATCTATTCCTTACCAGCGCGCTTCGGGCTAGTAACTGCGCTTTGGGTGGCTCGCCTCTGCCACATGCTGGCATTCATTTGTTTGGTATTGGTCGGTTTGGTCACACATCTCAATGAGTGGTATTTCTTGGGAGTGGCGGTGGCTGGGGTGCTGCTGACCTATGAGCACCGTTTGGTCCATCCCGAGGATCTTTCGCGAGTGGGCTTGGCCTTTTTCAATCTTAACGGTACGCTTAGCGTGGCTTTATTCTTCTTCACTTTGGTGGCGGTACTCTGGCCAAAAGGGGTGGGGCTGTAAGATGCAATTGGTGAGTCGCGAGTTGGAAGAGGTAGCGGCTAAACTTACGCGGGGAGAGCGGCTGGACTTTAACGATGGGATCGCTCTTTTTCGCTCCACCGATTTGGTGGGGCTGGGAATGCTGGCTCAGAGGGCTAAGCGTCAGCGGCACGGGGATCAAGTTTTCTTCGCCGTAAATTGCCACATCAACCATACTAATGTTTGCGTGGGTACTTGCCGATTTTGTGCTTTTCGCCGCCGCCCGGGAGAAGAGGGAGCCTATGTAAGCAGCCCAAGGGAAGTGATCCGGCGAGTACATTCAGCTTCTCTCTGGGGAATACGGGAGGTTCACCTAGTGGGAGGGCTCAATCCGGAGCTCGACCTCGACTATTTCTGCACCATATTGCAGGGCATAAAGAAGAAGGTTAAAGGGGTTACGGTCAAGGGCTTAACGGCGGTGGAGGTGGACTTTCTAGCCCAACGCGAGGGTTTATCGGTGGCCGAAGTGCTGCTCCGCTTGCGGGAGGCAGGTTTAGATGCTCTTCCAGGTGGGGGAGCGGAGATCTTTGCTCCGTTGGTGCGCCAGCGCCTTTGTCCGAACAAGATAAGTGGAGAACGCTGGTTGGAAATCCACGCCGAGGCGCACGCTTTGGGCATCCCTACCAACGCCACTATGCTTTACGGGCACTTGGAGTCCTATGAAGATAGGGTGGATCACCTGCTGCGCTTGCGGGAACTGCAGGATCGTACCGGGGGCTTTCAGGCCTTTATCCCCCTTCCCTTTTTGCCTAAGAACAACCCTCTGGCTAAGGAAGAGGGGATTAAGGGAACTACTGGATTTGACGACCTTAAGACCATAGCGGTGAGCCGCTTGTTTTTAGATAATTTCCCTCATATTAAGGTATATTGGGTGATGGTGGGAATCAAGCTCGCCCAGGTGGCATTGAACTTTGGAGCCGATGACATCGAGGGAACGGTACTGGAAGAGCGAATTGCTCATAGCGCTGGTGCCGAAAGCCCTCAGGTACTCACTCGGCAGGAACTGGAAGAGTTCATCTTGGCGGCGGGAGGGGTGCCGGTGGAGAGGGACGCCCTGTACCTCCCCGTGCGGAGAGAAGCCTAACTCTTCCCGGCGACTAAACGCTGCTCTAGCGAGCGTGAACGATGCGTCCGGGTTGAGCTCCGGATATGTTCACTCAGCGACTCCAGGCCCGTACTGCAAGAGCTCCGATACGGTCACCATGCTGTAACCTTTTTCCCGCAGGCCCTGAATGATAGCGGGCAAGGCCTGGTCTGTTTGCTGGCAAGTGTCGCTAGCGTGCAGGAGTACGATGCTTCCCGGACGAACCTGTTTCAGTACCCGGGACACTATTGTATTTACCCCTGGATTTTTCCAATCGAGGGAGTCTACATCCCATTGAATAACCCTGTAACCCATCTCTTGGGCCACCTTTAATACTTTACCGTTATAGTCTCCGTTGGGTGTACGGATTAGATTAGGAGCGTGTCCCGTCACTTCTTTTAGGGCTTCGTGGGCTTGGCCGATCTCGGCTTTAATTTCGCTAGGCGGCAGAGAGCTCAAATTGATGTGACGGTGGCCGTGACTGGCGATTTCGTGCCCATCTTTGGCTATGTGCTGGGCCAGATCTGGGTAACGCCGCGCCCAGGGGCCGGAGAGGAAAAAGGTGCACCTTAGACCTTCTTTACGCAGCAAGTTGAGCACTTTTGGCGGGGTTTGCGTTCCCCAGCTAATATCGAAAGTTAAGGCCACTACCTTTTCTTCTGTTTGCACCCGGTAAACGATGGGGGAAGAGGGGTTTTTGCTAGAAACCGGAGCGCTGTCGTGCCAAAAGCTATGCACGATTAGACTTCCCACCACGGCGAGGCTTAAAAGAGCGAACCAAACCTCCTTTAGCCGCTTGAAGCTCAGGTAAAACATCCGCATGGCCCAAGCCTTACCCCCAAGCCAATATTTCCTTTGCTAAGAGTTATGGGCTGCTGGGGAAAGATATGCTTAGAAACATTGTTCGCCGAGGCGATGAACGGTGCAAATGGGGAAAATACTGGTCGCTACATTAGTGGTAGGGTTGCTCCTGGGAGGGGTGGCGCCAAAGCTATGGGCCTCTCCGCCCGCGGTGGAAGCGGAGGCGGCAGTGCTAATGGAGGCGCAAAGCGGGCTAATTTACTACGCCAAGAACGCTGACCAGCGGCGTCCTCCGGCGAGTCTTACCAAAGTGATGACCTGTATCCTAGCCATGGAAATGGCCGATTTAGAGGAAGTAATTACCGTGAGTTCCCGGGCTGCAGCGGTATCCATGGGTTCAGTGATCGACCTACGGGCAGGGGAACGGATTAAGCTGGGGGAGTTGATCAAGGCTGCCCTGATCTCCTCGGCTAACGACGCTACGGTGGCCATTGCCGAGGGAGTGGCTGGTGACCACGACACCTTCACCCGGTGGATGAACGCCAAAGCTTTGTTACTGGGATTGGAGGAGACCCGTTTTGCCAACACCAATGGCTACTCCCACCCGGGGCATTGGAGTACGGCCAAGGATCTGGCCTATCTATCCCGTTACGCTATGCGGAACCCGCAATTTGCTTCGCTTGTATCCACTCGGCAGACAGTGGTGCGGTGGGAAAACCCGCCGAGGGAACTCCCCATAAACAATACCAACCGGCTCCTCCATGGTGGCTATCCCGAGGTCACAGGAATAAAAACTGGCACCACCCAGGCGGCGGGGCAATGCCTCATTGCTTCGGCCAACTTGGGGGAACGGCAATTCATAGCCGTGGTGCTCAAAAGCCCCCACCGTTACCGCGATGCCTCCGATTTGCTGGAGTGGGCCAAGAAAGGATTAGAGCCGGCGAAGCTCTGCGCGTTGGGAGAGCATTGGACGCGCCTGCCAGTGTCCGGTGGGCGCTTAGGAGACGTGCCACTAGAGGCGGCTCAGGAATTGGTAGCGCTTCTGCCACCGGGAGAGGAAGTGGATAAAATAGTGCACTTAGCGCCTCCTCTCTGCGCTCCCGTAGCGGCGGGTACACCTCTAGGAGAAGTGACTTTTATCTGGCGCGGCCAGGAACTGGGAAAGGTTCCTTTAGTGGCCTCCAAGGAAGTGCTGGAGCGTCCCTGGTGGTGGCGTCTGATAGGTCGAAACTTTGAGTAGTTGCAAGCTGCCCTGAAGTTAATATTTCCGCTCAACTCGGCCTTTTCCTAGGCCGAGTTTTTTTAGGGGAGGTGAAAATATGCTGGTCGGGCTTAGGGACGATAAGGGCTCTTCGCTGCTGGAATTATTGGTGGTGCTGACCACGCTCACTCTGACCGTTGGAGTGGCGACGGCCACTTTATTTCCCTTTTACCAGAAGTGCCTTGACGCTGCTCGTGATGTCCGTGTCCTGGGCGACCTATACAACCTGTCCCTGACTCTAGATGCATACTATATCTTCCACGCCGAATATCCGCGCGACCCGGCGGAGCTAGAATTGCCCCTGCAATCGAGCCCTGAGGGGGTCGAGTACACCTACTGCGGGGGCGGAGACAGCTACGAACTCGTGGCTCGGGATGAAAAAGGGGTCAAACTGGCCACCGCTCGCGGCCACGAAGGTAATACCACGTTGGAAAAAGAAGCGGCCACAGGCATCGAGCGCCTTGCTCCTTCAGTTTTGCGGAGCGCGGGAAACCTCTAGAGAATCTTTCTGACCCCGCTATTCGCACTCCCCTGGGGCGGAGGATAATTAGCTTTTCGCTGGCAGAGTTGATTGGTGAATGCTCACCTTCCTGTCGCTCGATTTCTCGCAGTGATCTCCCTCCCGTTATACGGTTTAGTGTATCCTGGGGGTTCAGGTAGTTAGCAGGCATCCGGCCAGCGCTTACGCGAGGGCTTTGTCCTGCCAGCCCTTGGCGCGCACTCTGCTAGCCGGTTTAGAGGCGGTAAGCGCACTTGTGGTATAATTCCTGTTGTATGCGGGTGGGGCATTAAATCCAGGGGGGAGGGGTTAGGTGCGGAGTTTCGGGATAGGACTTTTGGGGTTAGGAACCGTTGGTAGAGGCGTTTACCGCGTATTAGAGAAAAATAGCGAGCTGATTGCCGCTCGGCTGGGGGCCAGGCTGGAAGTGGCTAAGATCCTAGTGCGCGATCCCAACCGGGATCGGGGGATCCCCGTGCCTCCGGATAAGTTGACCACCGATCCGCGAGCAGTGATTGAGCATCCGGCAGTGGACATCGTGGTCGAGGTGATGGGGGGAGTGGAGCCGACGCGGCGTTACGTGGAACAGGCGCTGGCGCAGGGGAAGATGGTGGTGACCGCCAACAAGGATCTGCTATCCTTGCACGGCAAGGAGCTATTTGATGTCGCAGCGGCAGCGGGCACTGATCTTTTCTTTGAGGCCAGCGTGGCTGGAGGTATTCCCATCATCAAGATTCTTAAAGAATCTCTGGCAGCCAATCGCATCCAGGGAATCACAGGTATAATTAATGGTACAACCAACTATATTTTAACCCGCATGGAGGAAGCGGATCTGGATTTTGCTCTGGCGCTTAAAGAAGCGCAAGCGCATGGTTATGCGGAAGCCGATCCCCGCTCCGACATTGACGGTTTGGATGCGGCGAGGAAAATAGCCATCTTGGCTTCCATAGCTTTTAATTCCCGCGTCACTTTCCCTGAAGTTTACACGGAGGGGATTAGCCGCATCGAGCCGACCGACATCAAATACGCCAGGGAGTTGGGCTACGCTATAAAACTTTTGGCCTTGGCGCAAGAAACAGAGCAGGGACTACAGGTGCGGGTACACCCCACGCTGGTATCCCAAAAACATCCGCTGGCTTCGGTGCGAGGCGTGTTCAACGCCGTTTTTGTCCGCGGAGACGCGGTGGGTGAAACCATGTTTTACGGCCAAGGGGCGGGGGAACTCCCCACGGCCAGCGCGGTCACCGGAGACATCATAGCAGCAGCGCGTCAGCTTTTGCACGGAGTCAAAGGCATGTGGAGGTGCACGTGCTTTGAGCAGAAACCGCTGCTGCCGATAGAAGCTAACGAGTCTTCCTTTTATTTGCGCCTTCGAGCTCTGGACCGCCCCGGAGTGCTGGCTGGCATTGCTGCAGCCTTTGGCCGCCACGAGGTGAGTTTGGCGGCGGTAACCCAGAAGACCACCGGTGAAGTGGCCGATCTGGTGCTGGTGACTCACCGGGTAAGAGAGGCCAGCTTGCGTGCGGCCGAAGCCGAGCTCCAGAAGCTCCCCACTGTGGCCGCGGTGGCCAACGTCATACGGGTGTTGGAAGAATGAGCTCGGTTGAGGTCACCGTGCCTGCTAGTACCGCCAACCTGGGTTCGGGGTGCGACTGTTTCGCCCTGGCCCTGAAACTTTACCTCCGGGTGACCGTGGAACTCTACCCAGGGGAAGGGATCCTTTGGGAGATAAGGGGGGAAGGCTCGGAGCAGCTCCAACGGGACCAGGCGAGAAACCTGGTGGGTTATGCCATCACGCGGGCTCAAGAGGCGTGGAAACCGCTGGAGATCGCTTCCGGCCTCAAAATAACCGTTTATAACCAGATTCCCCTGGGAGCCGGATTAGGATCGAGTGGAGCTGCTTTACTGGCCGGTCTGACAATCGTTAAAGTGCTGGCCAAGGCAAGGGTTGACCCGGAGGAGGTGCTGAAACTGGCCACCGAATTGGAAGGGCACCCAGATAACGTGGCTGCTTCTCTGTTGGGGGGCGCGGTGACAGTGGTCCGAACCGAGACGGGGGTGGCTACCTGCAAAGCCGAGGTCGATCCCGAGCTCCAGGCGGTGGTGGCCTGTCCTGCTTTCACCCTACCAACTTCAGAGGCCCGCCGTTTGCTTCCCTCCTACTATCCCCGCGAGGCAGTGCTCTTTAACCTGGGCCGGGCGGCTTTGCTGGCTGGTGCTTTCGCTTGCCGGCGGTACGAGCTTTTCCGCTGGGCCATGGAAGACAGCCTTTACCAGCCCTACCGGTTAAGACTCATACCCGGGGCGGAAGAGGCTATAAAGGCGGCCCTGGCAGCTGGGGCTTGGGGGGCTTCTTTAAGCGGGGCGGGTCCTGCGGTGGTGGCGTTGACTTCGCCCGCCCGCGCTGAAGCAGTCCGGCAGGCGCTTCAGGAAGCCATGGCTAGGGCAGGGGTTAGCACTCGTACTTACCTGCTAGAGCCGGACAATGAGGGCCTCCGCTGGGAGAGATAGCCAATTTACAGCTTATTTACTTGAGGTGGAAAAGCGATGTTATTGGTGCAGAAGTTCGGTGGGAGTTCCGTAGCCGACGTGTCCCGGATAAAAAGAGTGGCCGAACGTGTTTACAGCACCTGTTTAGAAGGCCACCAGGTGGTAGTGGTAGTTTCGGCGATGGGGGATACCACCGATGAACTCATCGAATTGGCTCACCAAGTGAATCCTTCGCCTTCCCCGCGCGAGATGGATCAGCTGCTAAGTACGGGAGAGCAGGTGTCAATAGCGCTTCTAAGTTTGGCCTTGCAGGCCTTAGGCGGGGACGCCATATCGCTGACCGGGGCTCAAGCGGGCATAACCACTGACGGAACCTATGGCAAAGCCAGTATTACCGCTGTGGATACGCAACGCCTTCGCCGGGAGTTAGAGCAGGGACGCATACCGGTGGTGGCCGGTTTTCAGGGCAAAGCTCCTAATGGCGACGTTAACACTTTGGGCCGGGGGGGCTCGGATACCACAGCGGTGGCCCTGGCTGCGGCCCTAAGGGCCGATATTTGCGAGATTTACACCGATGTGGAAGGGGTTTTCACTGCTGATCCCCGTCTGGAACCAGCCGCGGTCAAACTCCCCTGCATCTCTTACGACGAAATGCTAGAGTTGGCCTGCTTGGGAGCGGTAGTATTGCACCCCCGGGCGGTGGAATTAGCCAAAATTCACCAGGTGCCTTTACGCGTGCGTTCCAGCTTCACAACCGATCTGGGCACAGAAATTAAGGAGGAAGAGGCCATGGAGCAAAAGCGGGTGGTCAGCGGAATAGCGCACGATGCTCAGGTGGCCAAAATCGGCCTTTTCGATGTTTTTGACCGTCCAGGCATTGCCCATACTCTGTTTTCCGCTCTAGCAGCAGAGAAGATCAACGTAGACATGATTATTCAGGGAATGACTCGTGACGGCCGCAACGACATCTCTTTCACCATTTCTCGCCACGATTTGCCTCAAGCGCTAAAAGTGGTGGAACGGGTCAAAGAAAGTATTGGCGCCAAGGGATACACGTATAACGATCGGGTGGGGAAAGTGTCGATCGTGGGGGCAGGCATGGTCACTCATTCTGGTGTGGCTGCTGCCATGTTCGCTGCCTTGAGCGCCGAGGGAATCAATATAGAAATGATCAGCACTTCGGAGATAAAGATTTCGTGTATCATAAAAGAAGAAGAAATCCCTCGAGCTGTCCGGGCACTGCATCGCTGTTTTAGCCTGGAGCGTTTGGTAGACACTAAGTAGCATTTATTGTCAAGAAGCAACAATAAAGGTTGATTGACAGATTCCTGGAGGGGGTGGTAGATTAGAGCCCGAGCCCGGCAGCGGATGGGGGGGAGCCGCCATGACCTATCCTGTTTCAGACCGATCTTGGGTTGTAAAGGAAGATAAGGTCATTTATGGCAAATCAAAGTTTTGCGGAAGGAAAGGCGAACTTTGGCAATTGGCCGAAGCCAGACTGTTGCCTCTGTTATTAAGCGCAATTCTACTGCTTGAAGCTATGCACCGGGAGGAAGCACCTTTGCTCGAACCCGAAGCAAGTTGCTTGGGGGAGCGAGTCAAGGAGCTGGTACAAATCCTCCAACAGTATTTGCAAGGGGAGAGTGCCCTTAGTTCTTCCTCCGTCACTCTGGAGGCTTTGCTCTCCCTCTGCCAACAACGCGTGTTGCTTATGGCTCAGCAGGGAGAGGTAACCTTGAAGGTTCGGGTAAAGGGGAACGTCAAAAAGCCAATACTCTCCACCTGTTTTCTGCCCCAGATTTTGGTGGGATTGCTTCGCTGGGCGGTGTGCTGGAGTTCGCCTGGAGGAAAAGTGTTGCTGGAAGCGGAGTTGATCAAGCAAAACCTTCTTTTCACGCTGGAGTATGAGCCGTCAAAAGCGGGAATCCGGGGCCGTTGCATGGTTGATGAGTTACCGGTTTTTACCCTCTTGAGGGCTTGGCTAAATGCAGTTCCCGGTAGCCGCTTTTGGATCAGCGGCTGTCTGCGTGGTGTAAATCGCTTTAATCTGGAGGTACCATTGCAGTGGGCAAGGGAGGACTCATGTGGGGAAAAGAAATAGAGCGCGTTTTGATTTCCCGGGAAGAGATAGCTGCGCGTCTGGAAGACCTGGCCGCTGACATAGCAGGCGACATGGGAGGAAGCGAGCTCTTAGTAATAGGGGTGCTGAAGGGCGCGGTAGTTTTTTTAGCTGATCTTATTCGCAAACTGACTTTCCCGGTGGAGATAGACTTCTTGGCGGTGTCCAGTTACGGGAAATCTAGTGTCTCCTCCGGAGTGGTCCGCATAACTAAAGATCTGGATTACGATATAACCGGCAAGAAAATTCTATTGGTGGAAGATATCGTAGACACGGGTCTCACTCTTAGCTATTTGCTCGGTCATTTGCAGGCGCGTCAGCCGGAATTACTTAAAGTTTGCGTTTTGCTGGACAAGCCGGAGCGCCGCCAAGTGCCGGTTCAAGTGGACTACGCCGGATTTGCCATTCCCGACGAGTTCGTGGTGGGGTACGGGCTGGACTACGCTGGGAGGTACCGTAATCTGCCAGATATCTGCGTGCTCAAACGTGAGGTGTACCAGTCATCTCGATCATGACCTGAAAAGAGGAGGAAGCCAGCTTGCGTCCGGAAGAACTGATATTGATTCTCGATTTTGGCGGGCAATATACCCAGCTAATCGCCCGGCGGGTTCGAGAATGCCACGTTTATTGCGAGATCATTCCTTACCAAACTCCGCTGGAGGAGATCGTCCGCCGCAGCCCTAAAGGACTAATTCTTTCCGGCGGCCCGGCCAGCGTTTTGGACCCGGGCGCCCCCACCATAGATCCTGAGCTCCTGCGCCTGGGAATTCCAGTGCTGGGCATCTGCTACGGGATGCAGCTTCTGGCCCATTTGCTGGGCGGGCAAGTAGGTTCGGGAGGCGTACTGCGCGAGTACGGTCGTACTGAGATTAATTTGGTTCACCCCTCACTCTTATGGGAGGGAATCGATAGCCCTACCTCTGTTTGGATGAGTCACGGAGACCTGGTAATTCAGGTGCCTCCGGGATTTGTGATCACAGCCAGTAGCCCTGTGGTGACCGTGGCGGCCATGGAGCAACCGTCACATAAATGGTATGGTTTACAATTTCACCCAGAAGTAGCACATACCGCTGCGGGCCGGCAGATCATACACAACTTTCTTTTCCGGGTTTGTGGATGCCAGGGCAACTGGACTATGGCTTCTTTTATTGCCCGTTCTGTGGCCGAAATCAAAGCGCAGGTTGGGGAGGAGCGGGTTCTGGCCGCTTTGAGTGGGGGGGTGGATTCTTCCGTAGCCGCGGTTTTGGTTCACCGGGCGGTGGGGGAGCAGCTAACCTGCCTCTTTGTGAATCACGGCCTTTTGCGTCAGGGAGAGGCCGAAGCGGTGCTGGAGACCATGCGCTCCCTGGGGGTGCCCTTAGTTTACAGGGATGCGTCGGAGAGGTTTCTGGCTCGGCTCGCAGGGGTGGTGGACCCGGAGGAGAAGCGGCGGCGGGTGGGGCACGAATTCATCCGCGTCTTTGAGGAGGAGGCTCGCAGGCTGGGAAAGGTGCGCTATCTAGTGCAAGGTACGCTTTATCCAGATGTGATCGAAAGCGGCACCCCTCTCAGCCAGCGCATCAAGTCCCACCACAATGTGGGCGGTCTGCCGGAGGAGATGGAGCTGGAATTGTTGGAGCCCTTGCGTTACCTTTTTAAGGACGAGGTGCGAGAGCTCGGGCTCGAGTTGGGTTTACCGGAGGACATTGTTTGGAGGCAACCTTTTCCCGGCCCCGGTTTAGCCGTTCGCATTCTGGGGGAGGTCACGGCGGAAAAGGTTGCTTTGCTGCGGAAAGCCGATGCCATTGTTACCGAAGAGGTGCAAAAGGCCGGTTTGAGCCGGGCTTTGTGGCAGTATTTCGCCATTTTACCCGGTATCCGCACGGTGGGTGTCATGGGCGATAGACGCACCTACTCCTATACCGTGGCGGTGCGAGCGGTAGAAAGCCAGGACGGCATGACTGCGGATTGGGCCCGTTTGCCTCACGATCTTTTAGAAAGAATCGCTTCCAGGATCGTGCGCGAGGTTCCCGAGGTAAACCGGGTGGTTTACGATATCACCTCCAAACCCCCTAGTACCATAGAGTGGGAATAATGGAAGTGTTTTTTCTTGACAAATTTTTAGATCCGGGCTAAGATAAAAGCGTGGAGCTTTCAAGCTGGTGTAGCTCAGCAGGCAGAGCAGCGCACTCGTAATGCGCAGGTCGCCGGTTCGAGTCCGGCCACCAGCTCCAGATTATCTTTAAAAGGCTTTGCGGAAGCTCCTGCGAGCGAGGACAGGAGCTTTTTCGTTAGGTCTCAGGGGTGAAGGAGGTGAAAAGTCATGGCCAAGGCATGGGTTGTAAATTCGGATCATGACGCCTACCGAGAAATTGCTCGGGCGGTGGTTTTTCAGGCTTTGCGCGATGCGGTGAAACCGAAATTTGTCTCCAGCGAAGGTGAGCGCCGCGCGGTTAAAGAGGATGCTTTGCGCTTCCTCAAGAAGGCCGTAGATGAAGATGGCTACGAGCGGTTGCTCTTCGAGGTGGCTGGAATTTGTGCCCGCCAGGCGTTGAAGTGGCTGGCAGAGTTGCGGGCCAGCCAGGGGGAGGAGCTCAGCCCAAAGGGGGGTAATGATGCTTTCATTTCGGGTTAAATGGCTATCGGGGTCGGAGGGAAGTAGTTAAACGGCGCAGGCATTTCTCTTGAAGCGGGAAGCCGGCCGTTTTAGGCCGTTTTTTGTTTTCTTCATTAATTATTATGTTATTAAGCAATAAGCAGCCAGCTAGAATTCTAGCTGGCTGTTAAAATCAACCAAGTTGCCTTTTATTACAATTTAAACGGCCACTACTTCCCTGACCTCGGGTACGGCCTCTTTGAGGATGCGTTCAATGCCTTGTTTCAGGGTTACGGTGGCCATAGGACAACCGCCGCAGGCTCCTTTAAGCCTCACCTTTACCACCCCGTCCTCTACAGCCACCAACTCCACATCGCCACCATCCTGCTGTAGATACGGGCGGATCCGCGCTAGAGTGGCTTCTACCTTTTCTCTCATTTAAATCACTGCGCCTGGTAGCGCTACCTTACCGGAGTCAAGGTTGGCGATGGCCAGGCGCGTACCTCCTTTCTTGTGAGGATACGGCGTTCGAGCTCGATAAGTTGCGTTTCTACTATTCGCCCAGGAGTTCCTCTACTTCTTCCGCCCCGTTCTCTAGCTCTTCGGCCTGCTCTTCATCCAACCGCAGCAACAGGGCTTGAAATTCGCCCACGTGCGTCTTTTCCTCCCGCGCCACGTCCAGAAGAACCGCTTGCACGTTCTCGTCGGTGGCCATTGCCGCCAGCTGTTCGTAAAAATTGATAGCGTCCAGCTCGGCGATAATGGCTGCTCGCAGGATCTCCCGGTCGATATCCTCGCGATCCACCTTGCTCAAGTCGATAGGAAGGCGCTGCATCATATTCTCTCACCTCCTTCCCATATCTAGAGCCTGGTTGGCCAGCTTGTCGGCCAGCAAATTTTGCTCTCTGGGTATGTGGCATAGCCTGAGCTTCCATTGGGGGTGCGCACGAAGCACATTTCGCACCCGTTCGGCCAGCGCGCGGAGTTCGTTAGAGCGGATTTGATACTCGCCGTGATATTGCTTGACCACCAGCAGCGAGTCGGAGCGTATATCCAGCTCCAAGGCTTGGTGGGAGTACCCAGCAGCCAGGAGCTCCAGGGCCCATGCCAAAGCCTCCCACTCGGCCATGTTATTGGTGGCTGTGCCAAGGAGCTTGGCGTGAAACTCCCGCAAACTACCCTCGGCATCAAATATCACCACAGCAGCGGCAGCCGGTCCCGGGTTCCCCCTGCTGGCTCCGTCAGTATAGATGAGATAGCGCATCGCGCTTTAATATTACCATGAGCTGCGGCGTTTGTAAAGCGGTTCCGGTGCAGAGTGCGCGTCAAGAGTTAGTAGGTGGTTCGGGAGAAAACTTCTCTTCATGGAAACCTCGCCGCCAGGATAACCCCGGTACCTGCGCCATTAAGGGATCAAACTACTGAGGCTAGGCCGGCTTAGTTCCCGCAACACATGCTTCACCCATGGAGCTCCGGCAGAGGGTCCTCTCAATGCCGGCAACCCAGCTTTATGCCAACTCCCCGCCTCCTCTATCTTCCGCTTTACCTCCAACCGCACCGCCTGAGCCAAATGTTCTTGCCTGGCCAGCAGTACCGGCCAACGAGAAGTGTGCCTCCCGAGCACCCCGTTGGCTCGAGCAGCCAAAACCCGCGCCATCCTGTCTGCTCCTGCCTCCGTCCAGCTGGCTCCCAACCGCTTCATCCGCCGCGCCACGTTGTGCTGTACCTGCCCCTCTATGGCCCCCAGATGCTCCGCAGCAGAAGAGGTAACTATCCCCGACCAGTTCTCCTTGAGATACTGCCAGAGCTTCTCTATTCTCCTCCTCTTAGCCCCGCGAACTCTCCTTGCTACTCCTCCCAAAATCTCTTCTACCTTCTCCCGGTCCCCCAGATAAATGGCCTGCCTGATCCCACTATAGGCCTCCTCATCGTGCCAAAAAGCCTCTATAAGCCGCCGGTTCAAATGGTAAGGGTCCAAAACGTGCACTGCCCCGGGGAAGTAATCTACCCCCTGCTTGGCCCACTCCGCCCCGTCACTCCCAAGGTATATCTCCTTCACCTGACCCATGTCCCACCGGCTCGCTACCCCAGAGTAAACTTCCTCCCACATCCTCTCCCCTTCGCCTACACCGCTCGTTACCAGCTTGTCCTTTAAAGCCTTCCGGCCACCCCCAATCGCTTCTTTGCCTGTGTAAGCTACGAAGAGTTTGACCTCTTTCCTTTTCTCTCCGCTCCTTTGAAGCCTTACCACCACCCCGTCGGCCTCTATGTAAAGCCTGGAGGTCTTCTCTTTACCTCCGGGTGTCTCTCCCTTCTCAAAAACGGCTTCTCTCCTGGACTCTCCCTCCTGCCTGAGTGCTTCTCCTACTTCCTGCACGGCCTGCCACACCGCCATGGCGCTTATCCCAGGGACAAAATAACCGAGAATTTCCGCTGCCCGCCTGAAGGGTACTTCGCTCCCAAGCTTCACCGCCATCTCCTTCAAACGCGGCGTGCATCTAGACCTCTCCTGCCAGCCCAGAACCTCGTCAAGAAGAAACCTGGCCTCTCCCGTCTTTTTGTTCCTGTAAAGCCGCCTTTTTACTTTGAATTCCCCAAAGCTGCTAACTACGGTTCTTTCCCGGAAGCCTATCACTTTCCAGGTGCGCTTGTCCCGGGCGTTCACGAGCCAGGTGTCTATTTCCTCGAGGGCCCAGGCGAAGATCTTCACGCAAGCTTCTTGAGAGAGCTTGTGCACTTCTTCTTCGAGCTTGTAGAAGTCGCGGCATTCGGTAATTAGTTTGCTAACTTTCTCCCCCAGAAGAAGGATTAGGTCCGCGAGAGGTTGAATGTCTGAAATAGGTTGACTGTGCATGAGACCTCGCTCCTCCTTTCAGTCCATGAAAATTGTCCGTGAGGGGCGAGGTCTCCTCCTTCATTAACCTCCTCCGTCACCTACTGAAATTGTACGCCCTCCGGTGCAGATTCCCAGTAGCTGGAAGGAGGGGCTTCGCGCAGGCGCTCGCACGATAGCGGGTGGCCAGGCGTCGCGATTTTAAATTCCAGGTGGCTTTTCTTCGCATCCGCCTGCCAGCTATTGACGCGCTAGAGCCACGGAGAGCTTGACAAAACGCGCTCGTGACCGGAGAATGGGTTTAGAAAAAATAAGCGGAGGGAAACAGTGAGTTGTCGGTGTCTTTACGCATAGGCTGGTTTTCCACTGGTCGGGACAAAGCCGCGCGCCAGTTATTGCAATTGGTGTGCGAGGGGATCGAAAAAAAGGAGTTGGATTTGAAGATCGCTTTCGTTTTCTGTAACCGGGAGGAGGGGGAATCTCCGGAGAGCGATGCCTTCTTGCGGTTGGTGCGCTCGTTTGGTTTACCACTGGTGACTTTATCTTCTCGCCGTTTTGCTCCTGCGAAATGGCAATCTGATCGTGAGGCGTGGCGTGAGGCTTATCACGAAGCTGTGTGGGAGAAGATCAAGGATTTTCCGGTTGCCTTTTCTTTTTTAGCCGGTTATATGCTGGTGGTAGGGAGCAGGATGTGCCAGCGGCATCGTATGCTTAATTTGCACCCCGCTCTTCCTGGAGGCCCCAAGGGTACTTGGCAGGAAGTGGTGTGGGCTCTTATGGTTACCCGAGCTCGCGAGGCGGGGGCCATGATCCACTTGGTGACCCCAGAGCTCGATGCTGGTCCAGCGGTGACTTACTGCCGCTTTCCCTTAGACATTCCCGCTTTGAAACCGCTATGGGAGGATTGGGAGCGCAAGCTGTGCCAAATTGGTCTGGAGAGGTTACAACGCGAGGAGGGGGAGAGCGAACTCCTTTTCCGCGCCATTAGGCGGGAGGAATTTGTGCGCGAGTTCCCCCTTATATGGCTTACGCTGAACAAGCTGGCCCGGTGCGAAATTGAATTGGTGGATAGTCAAGTGCTGCACCAAGGAAGACCCTGCGCGGGAGTGGATCTTTCGGCGGAGGTGGAGGCTTTACTGCCTCGCTGGGAGAGGATGGTGGAAGAATGGGCTTTTTAGTCGCTTTTGATCTGGAGGGGCCGCTTTCTCCCCAGGACAATGCTTTCGAGTTAATGGGGCGTCTGCCCCAGGGACAAGAGCTCTTTGAGCGACTCAGCCGCTACGATGATTTGCTGGTTTTGGAAGGGCGCCCGGGTTACGAGCCGGGCGACACCCTGGCTCTCATCGTTCCTTTCCTGCTGGCTTACGGGATTAGGGAGGACGATATAAGGGCGGTCTCCGCCTCGGCTTTGCTCACTCCCGGTTCGCGCGAAGTGGTGGCTGCATTATTGGAGCGGGGGTTTAAGCCCTGTGTAATTTCTACTAGCTACTGCCAGCATGCTTACCATATAGCCAGTTTATTGGGTTTGGGACAGGAATGGGTAGCCTGCACTTCTTTGCCTCTGGACGCCTGGCAGGGGAAGTTACCCCAGGAGGACCGGGATTGGATTAAACAAGTGGCTGAGTCTTTGCTGAAGATCCCACTGGAAGACGATGAGCGCCTGCGGGAAGTGGGCGAGAGATTTTTTTGGCAGGAAATGCCTCGGAGGATGGCGGGAAGCTTTTTTGCTGCGGTTAAGGTGGTGGGTGGAAGACGTAAAACTGAAGCTTTGAGCGCGTTTGCCCGCCGGGTAGGCATACCGTTGGAGCGAGTGGTAGCTGTGGGAGATAGCATCACTGATTTTCATTTACTCGGGTCGGTGCGCGAAGCGGGAGGCCTAAGCATCGTTTTCAACGGGAATGCTTATTCTCTGCCTTACGGCACCTGTGCGGTGGCGGCGCTACATTTATCGGCTATTCTCCCTCTGGTTGAAGCGTTCGCCGCAGGGGGGCTGGTGGCGCTGAGAGAGCGGATAGCAAGCCTATCCGCCCAGGCAGATAAGGAAGAGGGGCCGTTTTATCATTGGCTGCCGAGTTTGCCGCTTGAGGAGGAGTTGGTGGCGGTTCACGCCAGATTTAGGGAGCTGCTGCGGGGCAGGGCGGCTCGGTTAGGCTAAAGGGGGGCGACCATGCTTCTAGGCTGCGGCGCACTGAACATAGATTATCTTTTCGCGGCCGAGGTCCTGGTAACTGACGGAGAGGCCTTTTGCCATTTGGTTACCAGTCAGCCCGGGGGATCGGCGGCTAATACCGTTTACGGCTTGGGTAAACTGGGCTGGCCTTGCTCTTTCGTGGGGGCGGTGGGCGAGGACGAGGATGGACGGCGGGCACTAGCTTCGCTGGCCGAGGCAGGGGTGGATACCCTGGCGGTTAAGGTGCGAAAGGATAGGGGGACGGGGCGAGTGTTTGCTTTCGTCGATGGCAGGGGAAGGCGAGCTCTCTACGCCTGTCCGGATGCCAATCTGACTTTGGCGCTAGCCGACCTTCAGGAAGCGCTGCGCTCTGAGGTGCGGTGGGTGCATTGCTCCTCTTTTGCGGGAGAAGATGCTTTCCTTGCTCAGAAAGAATGGGTAGAGCTCCTACCCGAGCATGTGGGGTTCAGCTTTGCTCCTGGGGCGCTTTATTCCCGTCGGGGGCTGTCAGCCCTGGCTCCCATGTTAAAGCGGTGCGACTTGCTTTTTCTCACGCAGGCGGAGCTGGAGGAGCTCACCGAGGAGGGGGTGTTGTTGAATGGAGTCCGCCTTCTTTTGCGCCATGGCGTTAAGGTGGCGCTGATTACTTTGGGAGGAGAGGGAAGCGTTGCAGTTACTCCGGACGGTATAGATTACCAGGCAGCTTTGGCGCGGCAGGTAGTGGATACCACTGGAGCTGGAGATGGCTTCGCGGCTGGTATGCTTTACGGTTATCTTCGGGGCTGGCCGCTAGAGATTTCGCACCGTTTGGCCAGCGTAGTAGCGTCATTTGTGGTGGAAGACTGGGGAGCTCGGTCGAGCTTACCCACTCTGGCAGAAGCTTCGCAGCGTTACCAAAATATCTTTGGCGCTCCTTTGCCGATATAAAAGTTCTACTCTAGGAGGGGGAAAAATTGGGACTGTTAGCCGGAAAGAAAGCCTTGGTTTTGGGTGTGGCCAACAAGCACTCCATAGCCTGGGGTATTGCCAGGACTCTTCACCGAGAGGGGGCCGCGCTGTGGCTTAATTACCAGAACGAGCGTTTCTACAGAGGCGTGGCTGAATTGGTAGAGGAGCTCGACCCGGCTATTCCTATCAGTGAGTGTGATGTCACCAAGCCGGAGCAGGTGGAAAAGCTTTTTTCCACCATCGAGGAGAAGTGGGGTGTTTTGGACGTGCTGGTCCACTCCCTGGCTTTTGCCCCTAAAGAAGCGCTCGAGGGGGAGTTTTACCGAACCACCCTGGAGCAGTGGAACACTGCCTTGCATATCAGCGCTTACTCGCTGGTGTTTTGCACCCGACATGCCAAGCCTTTATTGGAAAAGCGGGGTGGAAGCGTTATAACTTTGACCTATCTAGGTTCGCAGCGGGCAGTTAAGAACTACAACGTGATGGGAGTAGCCAAGGCGGCTTTGGAGGCCTCGGTGCGCTATTTAGCAGCCGACTTGGGCCCTTGTAATATCCGGGTGAACGCCATCTCGGCCGGCCCCATCAAAACTGTAGCTGCGAGGGGGGTAGCGGGCTTCTCCTCTTTCCTCAAGGTGGTGGAGGAGAAGGCACCTTTGCGGCGCAACGTTACGCAGGAAGAAGTGGGAAATGTAGCTTTATTTCTGGCTTCCGATCTGTCCAGCGCCGTTACCGGGGAAGTAATCTTCGCGGATGCGGGGTATCATGCCGTGGGGATTTAAGCGCCGCTCGCTTATTTGTAAAAAAAGGATAACCAACAGGAAAAAAAACTTGGCGTGGGGAAGCTAGAGTTTAGACTCTTGCTAAGGGGGCTTGATGTTTGTCTTTAGCACCTATTGTCACCAATCTGTTTTCCCGGATTAGCGAAGCAGCGGAGGACGAAACCCTGATAGTGATCGAGGCCACCGCGCCTTTGGAGTGGAAACTCGATAGAGTAGAAGCCCGGACTTATCTTCTCCAAGTTAAAGGCAAGCCCAATTTGTACACCGGGCCTTTGCTGGTGCATGATGGAGTGGTGCGCCGGGTCACGGTGGAGCCAGAGGCTGGATGGATTAAGTTCGGCGTGCACCTGGAGACTCCGGTGAGGGTGGAAGTGGAATTTCAGGCCGACCGGATGCCGGTGCGCTTGCTTCTGCGTTGCAGTAGGGAGGTGTGGCGGCGATTTTTCGCCAGTAAGCGAATCGCGATCGATCCGGGCCACGGGGGTGAGGACAGGGGGCACCGGGGACCGGTGGACTTGTGGGAAAGAGACGTGGCGTGGCGTACGGCCCAGGAGTTCCGGTGCTGCCTAGAGCGTTTGGGAACAAAGGTGGTGCTCACCCGAGCTCCGGAGGAGAACCCTTCTTGGCCCGAGCGGGTGCAACGCGGCCAGGGTGCCGATCTTTTTATTAGCCTTCACACTCACGGTGAAGCCGACCAGCGGGTGCGAGGGGCGGCGGTGCTTTACAATTCTGATAATCCTATGGGCGAGGAACAGGCCAGGGCTTTTTTGGAGGAGATCAGTCTTAAAACCAAAATACCCCGGCGAGGGGTCTTTCCCTCCCCAGATCTTAGCCTTATCGATTGGTGCCCGGCCTTCATTATTGAGACGGCGACTATAACCAACTGGGTGGATGAAGGTGTGCTGCGCAATCCTTGTTTTCATCGCAAACTGGTTTTGGCCACTCTTTCTACCTTTTTCCGTAAATATAATCAACCTGCTAGCGAGGTAGCTAGTCATGTTTGTAGCTAAAATACCCATTAGGACCCATATTATTACCGAGCAAGACAATATAGTTGAAGTTGCCCGCACTTATACAGCTGGTATAGCAGGTCCGGGAGACGTGATCGCCTTGGCCGAGAGTGTAGTGGCTATTTCGCAAGGGCGGGCTATTTTGCCGGAAAATGTTAAACCCGGTTGGTTAGCGCGTTTCCTCTGTCGTTTTCCCAACAAGTCGGGCAGCTTAGCCACTCCGGCCGCCATGCAGCTGGCTTTGGAGGAGGTGGGTGCCGGGCGGATATTGGCCGGTTGCGCGGCGGCGGCGGTCGGCAAACTCCTAGGCCGCAAGGGTTGGTTTTATCTGGTGGCTGGCCGAGAGCTCTCGCTCATCGATGACATCGCAGGTACGATGTACCCTTACGAGCGCCACGTTGTTTTGGGCCCTCGCGATCCTCAGAAGGTGGTAGAGGAGGTTAAACGGGCTACCGGGGCGGAAGCCGTGATCGCCGATGTCAACGATTTAGGTTGCGCGGACATTCTGGGCATTACCTGTCCCCAGCTCGCTGCGGAAGTGCAGGCGGCTCTTCGCGATAATCCTTTCGGCAATGAGGACGAACAAACCCCCATCGTGGTTTTAAAGCGGGCTTAGCACCTAATCTAAATTTAATTTACAGTGAGCAATAAATTTAACCTTCCCTTGTTATCGTGGGGGCACAGAACATTTTTCGCGGGGGTCGGTATGGCCGTGATCGGCACTTTGACCCAGGCGACGCAAGGCGCTATTGATTGCCTGGTGGCGGCCCTGGAAGCGCGTGACCCTTATATGCAGGGCCATTCTTCTCGAGTGGCCAAGTTCGCCGAGCTCTTGCTCCAGGAACTGGGAGTTACCGGGCCAGAAGCGGAATGCATTTTATTGGCAGCGCGGTTGCACGACGTGGGTAAGATTGGTATCCCTGATGACATCCTGCGCAAGCCGGGGCGCCTTACCCCCCACGAGTGGGCGCAGATGCAGCAGCATCCAGTGATAGGTTACAAAATTCTGGTGCGTTCTTCCTGCTTGCGCGAAATAGCGCTCGTGGTACTGTACCACCACGAACGCTGGGACGGCAAGGGTTACCCCCAAGGGCTGCGGGGCGAGAGTATACCCTTCGGTTCTCGGGTGATTGCCATGGCCGATGCCATTGATGCCATGCTTTCTACGCGCTCTTACCGTCCCCCCTTAACTTTAAGGGAATGTTTGGCAGAGGTGGAGCATGGGGGTGGAAGGCAATTTGATCCGTTGTTAGTGGGTCCGGCCAAGCGACTGCTAGTGCGGTTGGAAAGCTTGCTAGCCTGGCGTCGAGGCAAGGTCGGGGTGGGAGGCAGTGATTTCCGGAGCAAGTGATCACTATGCAACCAGCGATATTTTGTGGCGGGAATTAACTTTCGGCAACCGCGAGTTGGTGGGCAAGGTTATAGAGGCTCTGCGCCAGCAACGCTCGCTAGTGCTGGTGTATTGCCTGCTAGAGGGCTACCAAGAAATAGCGGCTACAGCTGGCACCAGGCGGGCTTCCGGTTTGCTGGCGCAGGTGCAGGAAGCGCTGGTGCGGCTAGTTCCTTCTCTCCACGCGCGGGTTAAGCTTTTGGCGGTCAAGAACCTCTGGAACGGTGCCTTTTTGGTGTTCGTTTCTTTAGATGGCGGGGTGCTAGCGGAAGAACGGAGGCAATTGTCCGCCGCCTTGGTCGTGCTGCTGGAGGAGAGTCTGAAGCTAGATGTTCTGCGGCTGGGAGGGCGTTTCCCGGTTTTTCAATTTGGCAGCTCTTCCTTGAACGATAAAGCGGGACGGGTGGAGGAGCTCATCTACCAGGCCGTCCAGGAGGCCCAGGCGGAGTTATCCGAACTTTCACCGGCCGTTCTTCAGGCTTTGCTGCTGGAGTTCGAAGCCGCCTGGCAGCAAAGGCGATTGAAAATAACCTACGAGCCCGTGTTTTCGCTGGTGGACACCTCGGTGCTGGGGTGGGAGGCCCGCTTAAATGGTCCGGGCTACTTCGGGCAGCAGGAAATGCTTTTTGCTCTGGCGGGTAGGGTCGGCAAGCTTAACGCGCTGGAAGCCAGTTATCATAAAATGGCTTTAGAGCATTTCGCGCTGGAAGACTTTAAAGGTCGGCTCTTTCTCTCTACCGCTCCCTTTTTTGCTCCGAAGGAACCCGGAGTCGCTAGAGGGGAGACGCTTCGCTGGCCAGGATATAAGAGTTCAACTCCAGAAAACCTGGTGCTGGTGATCGATGAGCCTTGGCAGGCTCAGCAGATGCCGTTGTTTGGCCGAGCGCTGGAGTATTATGGAGCTCAGGGGTACACCCTGGCGGTGCGTAGCCATGGGATCAGTATGCTACCTTTGGCCAGTGATTGTCGTTTCCAGTTTTTAAAACTGAGCCCCTTTCTGATACGCGGCGTTAATGTCAATCCCCGCAAGAAGGCGCTGCTGGAAGCGCTGCTAGCTTATGGTCGCCGCTTGCGCTGCACTTTGGTGGCGGAGGGAGTGGAGGATAAGAAGGAGTTCCTCGCCTTGGCCAACCTGCAGTTGGACGCTGCTCAGGGACCGCTTTTGAGTCGCTTGCGAAAGGAAGAAATAGCTCCGGTGAAGCGTTTTACTTTTCCGCGAACGCCAACTCGGGGCCACAGTATATCTATCGGCAGAATCGCCGATAACGCCGTGATAGTCGAAAAGGACACGTTGGTGCGGGAAGTGAAGGCGATCCTAGAGGAGCACGAAACGCTGGACGGCGTGGTAGTAGTAGAATCGGGATACCCGGTGGGCCTGGTCATGCGGTACCACCTGGATCGTTATCTGGGACTCCAGTACGGGGTTCCTCTCTATTTCAATCGTCCCATTTCTTCCCTGATGGATTCCTCTTTTCTGGCAGTGGAAGAGCACACCCCCATAGAGGTGGTTTCCCGCTTAGCAATGAAGCGAGAAAGGTTGCGACTTTACGATTGGATTATCGTCACTTGCAACCGGAAGTTCCGGGGCGTGGTCTCGGTGCAGACACTGGTGGATACACTTACCCGCTTGCAATTAGAAATGGCTCGGGGGGCTAATCCCCTCACCGGCTTGCCTGGCAGGGTGGGAATTGAGCGGGAGTTGCTGCGGCGGGCCGAGGAAGGGAAAGACTGCACCGTGGTCTTTATCGACTTGGATAACTTCAAATCTTACAATGATAGGTACGGTTTCGAGAAGGGTGACCGGGTGATTCTCTTTACTGCTCACTTACTGGTCCAGGTTACCAGAAAATTAGGTAGCGAAGGGGACTTTGTGGGGCACATCGGAGGCGATGACTTCGTGATCATCGCGAGCCCGGAGAGGGCGGAACTGGTTTGCCTTCGTTTCATACGCTATTTCGACCGCCTGATACGGCGTTTTTACCGTCCTGAGGATCGGGCAGCTGGCGGAGTGAAGAGCGTGGATCGACAAGGCCGCGAGGCTTTCTTTCCTTTCGTTAGCGTTTCGATGGTGATGGTCGAGGAGGCTGGCAGTGTTTACCATTACGACATCAGGCGCATATCCGAGGCTGCGGCAGAGGTTAAGCATTACGCTAAGCTTTTACCTGGTAGCGTGTATCTAAGAGTGAAGAGGAGGGAGTAAGAGCCCTTCTTAGGGACCCTTACTCCCGGTTCGGCTTCAGTCTAAGCTGCGGAAATCTTTCCCCAGCGCATCGGCGGTTAAAATAGCGGCAGCCACTTGTTTAGCTGTTACCGGAAAAGGCTCGTTGTGTATGGTCTCGCTGGGTCGGACAGAGGCTTCGGCGACGCGGAGCAGATCTTCTTGGCTCAATTGAACCAGGCCCAAGTCGGCCAGGGTGACCGGCAAGCCCACCGCAACTGCGAATTCCAGCACTTCTTCCACCTCTTCACTTTCTCTCCCCTCCAGCACCAGCTGAACCAGAGTGCCGAAAGCTACTTTTTCTCCGTGATAGTAGTTATGGGTAGCTTCTAGAAGGGTCAAGGCGTTATGCACCGCGTGGGCAGCGGCCAGGCCGCTGCTTTCAAAGCCCAATCCCGAGAGCAAGATGTTTGCCTCCACTATCCGCTCCACCGCTGGCGTGACCACGTGGCGCTCCACGGCTAGCTTGGCCTGGTATCCGTCTTCTAATAGCGTTTGGTAGCATAGTTGGGCCAGGCTCAAAGCGGCCAGCGTGCTTTCGCCCCGGGGTAGGTTAAGAGCTCGGCTTTCGGCGCAGGCCCGGGCTTCAAACCAGGTGGCCAGGGCGTCTCCCATCCCGGCTACCAGAAAGCGCACCGGGGCGTGGGCCACGATTTCAGTGTCCACCAGTACCAGATCCGGATTGCGGGGTAAGGTTAGGTACTCTTCAAATATTCCCTGCTCGGTATAGATGACTGAAAGGGCGCTGCACGGCGCGTCGGTAGAAGCGATGGTGGGAAGCAGGACCACGGGGCGACGACTGTAAAAAGCTACTGCTTTGGCGGTGTCCAGGGCTTTGCCACCTCCGGCTCCCAGAACAACCTCGGCTTCTTCCTTTTCCACCTGCTCCTGGAGCCGGGCGATCTCGGTTCGGGAGCATTCTCCCCCAAACAGGGCGAAGCTGGCAGCTATTCCGGCGGAAGACAGCGCCTCCCGCACCGGTTCCTGCAGCAATTGTAAAACCGTTTGATCACCCATTACCATGACTTTACTCCCTAGTTTCAATGCTTTTATTTCCTCTCCCAAAACCTGCACCGCTCCCGCTCCCTGGACATACCGGGCCGGTGCGATAAGCTTGCGTACACCCATATCCCAAACCTCCCGTGTGACGATTTAAGAAGCAAGTTTACTGGTTGCTCCTGCGTTTCAAATTCATTTTACTACTGGAATAGAAAGGTGTAAAGCTGGCTTCCAGGCAGGGCGCGGTCCAAAAACTAGAGAGCTCGATCTCCTGCGCTATCTGGCTGTCGCGCCGCTCGCTGGCGAAGACCTTCCGCGGCGCTAGCGGAAAAAAATAGTAAGCGAAGCAGCGTAAATTGAGCGTGCTGCCAGCCGGAGTCCAAGGGGCCAAGCCGCTGAGATCGGTTTAGCGCAGATTGAGCTTCGGTTAATGCTTTTTGTCGTCTTCTCCTCTTGACAAAACCAGAACCAAGCGCTTAAAAGTATTTTAAAAGTAAATTTAGGCGAAACGCTTAGTGGCGCTTTATGCAGCTGGTGAAAAAAGGTGGCAGCGAGAGCCCCGCAAAGCGCACCGAAGTGGAGGCCTGTTCTTTATTGTAAATGTTATATGTTGAAAATTATCGGGAAGGGGGTGAATGGCGGTGGAAGAGCATCTGGAAGAAAATGAAGAAGAGTTGGAGGAGGAGTACGAACCGCTCATACTGATGTTCGCTACCGAGCGCTGTGCTTATCCTTGCGCCGATGTTGCCGGGTTGGGAAAGATAAGTTATCCACCCAACGTGCGCTTGATCAGGATTCGCTGTTGCTCCATGGTGCCGCCGGATTTGGTGCTGGAAGCCTTTCGCAAAGGGGTGGACGGTATTATCATCGGCACCTGCTACCCTCCAGACTGTGCTTTCAAGGGGGGAGTGGAGCGCACCCGGGAGCGCATGAAGAAGCTGGGTCCCAAGCTGAGAGAGATGGGAATAGAGGTGGACCGGTTGCGGGTGGAAGCTATCTGTAGTGTTTGCACCAACGTGTTTAAACAGGTCACGGAAGAGATGACCGAGATCCTCAAGTTGCTGGGACCGACACCTTACGCTGAGGAGCGGATGAAACAGAGAGAGCAAAAGGGGGCAGAGTAAAATTGGGCGCCAAGGATGTGCTGGTGATAGGTGGGGGTATTGCTGGGGTGCAGGCGGCGCTGGACTTGGCTGACCAGGGCATCAAAGTGTATCTGGTGGAAAAGGGGCCGAGCATAGGCGGGCGCATGATTCAGCTGCAAAAGGTTTTTCCCACTATGGACTGCCCCAGCTGCATTTTCACTCCCAAAATGGTGGCGGCTTCTAACCATCCAGATATAACATTGCTCGCCTATTCCGAGGTAAGTGAGATCAAAAGGGAAGGGAACCTTTTCCTCGTAACTCTCTACAAGAAGGCTCGCTACGTGGATGAGGATCGCTGCGTGGGCTGCGGTATTTGCGAAAACAACTGCCCGGTGGACGTTCCCAGCGAGTACGACAATGGTCTGGGCGCGCGCAAAGCCATTTATATTCCCTTCGCTCAGGCGGTGCCGAAGGTGGCTACCGTGGACTTGGACCATTGCGTGCTTTGCGGGGTGTGCGAGCGGGTTTGCCCGGCCAAGGCGGTGAATTTTGCCCAGAAGCCTGAAACCATCAATCTAGAGGTAGGAGCCATAATTGTGGCCACTGGCTTTAATCTCTATGACCCCAGTAAGCTGGAGCAGTACGGTGGGGGTAAGTTCGCCAATGTTATTCCTTCTCTAACTATGGAGCGTTTACTGATCCCGAACGGCCCCTATGGAGCGGTAGTGCGACCCTCCGATGGTAAAATCCCTCGCCGTGTAGCCTATTTGCTTTGCGTGGGTTCGCGCTCGCGCAATCCTATAAACGGCTATCCTTACTGCTCCCGGGTTTGCTGCATGTACACCATCCGCCAGGCTCAGTCCACCATCCTCAACTTGCGTAAGGTGGAAGTGGATGTGTACTATATGGATATTCGCGCTTACGGCAAGGGTTTCGAGGAATTCTATCGCCGGGCCGAGGGGGTAGGCGTGCGTTTCTGGAAAGGCCGTGTGGGTAGGATTACCGAGCAGGAGAACGGTAACCTTTTACTGCGAGCCGAGATTATCGATGGTTCGGACTCCCGTATCGTGGAACAGGAGTACGAGATGGTGGTTCTAGCGCTGGGCATTCGTCCTCAGCACCGAGCTCTAGCCAAACTCCTCCCAGAACTGGAGTTAGACGATTACGGTTTCGTTAAGACCGCTGCTCCGAAGTTAGATCCTACCACTACAAATGTCCCCGGAGTTTTTGTGGCAGGGGTGGCTGAAGGTCCCAAAGATATAGTGGATACGGTGATGCAGGCCAGCGCGGCTGCCATGCGGGCGTCGGCTTACATCACCAACCTTTAAGTAGTTTGGAAGAGGGGTGGGGGAGGATTGTCGGACCTGAAAATTGGGGTCTACGTCTGCCATTGTGGTGGCAATATTTCGGACGTGATCAACGTAGCCGATGTCGCCGCCTACGCCTCCAAATTGGAGGACGTCGCCGTAGCCCGCGATTATATCTTTATGTGCTCCAATCCGGGTCAGGGATTGATCGAGAGGCATATACGCCAGGGGCGCGTTAACCGGGTAGTGGTAGCTTGCTGCTCCCCTCGCTTACACGAGCCCACCTTCCGCAAAACCTTGGCCCGGGCCGGTATCAATCCCTATTTGCTAGAAATAGCTAATATCCGCGAGCAATGCAGCTGGGCTCATCCGGATAACCCGTACCGAGCCACTGAGAAAGCCAAAGATCTGGTGCGGATGGCAGTGGCTAAGGTTAGGCTGGCTCAACCGTTGGAAAACGTGCGGGTGCCAGCTAACCCCGAGGCGCTGATAGTGGGAGGCGGGGTCGCTGGTTTGCGTGCGGCTCAAGATTTAGCCGAACGAGGCTTCCAGGTGCATCTAATCGAGCGCTTGCCCTTTTTCGGGGGCCGGGCGGCGCAACTTTCCCGGTTATACCCTACCGAGGAGGAGGCGCCGACTCTGATCCGCCGAACGCTAAAAGAACTGTCCCAGCACCCTCGGGTGAAGCTTTACCCTTCCACTGTCCTTGAGGAAGTTAGTGGGTTTGTTGGTAATTGGGAGGTAAAATTAAAACAGCGACCCTCGCTGGTGGACGAAAAATGCGACCGCTGTGGTCGCTGCGAGGAGGTCTGTCCGGTAAAACTTCCCGATCCGTTCAACTACGGGCTGGTCACGCGTAAAGCCATCTATTTCCCCTGCCCCGAGGCTTTTCCTCCCCGCTACGCCATCGATTTAGATCATTGCATCAAATGCGGGGAATGCGTCAAGGCCTGCCCGCGGGGGCTCATTGATTTAAATCAACAGGAAGAAAGCTTTTCTCTCCGGGTGGGAGCCATTATCCTGGCCACAGGTTTCGATCCTTACGAGCCCAAGGAGGGCGAGTACGGCTATAAAGTTTTTTCCGAGGTCATTACTCTCCCCCAGTTGGTTCGCTTGCTGGCCTCTTCCGGTCCTACCAGGGGAAAACTCAGGTTGCCCACCGCTTCTCCTGCTTTCCAGATCAACAATGTGGTTTTCATCAATTGCGTGGGCAGCCGGCAGCTATCCAAGGAAGGGGAGGAGAAGGTCAATAAATATTGTTCCCGCTATTGTTGCACCGCGGCTCTGCAGGCAGCCCGCGAAATCAAGCGGCGCTACCCAGATACGCGCATCTATATGGCCTACCAGGATATCCGCACCTACTGCCGGGATTGCGAAGACTATTATGAGGGAGCTTCAAATGATGGGGTAATATTCCTCCGCTATTTGCCTCCCGATTATCCCCAGGTCAAGCGCGAGAATGGCCGATTACTGGTGGAGGTTAAAGACCAACTCACTTTTGGCGAGGTGGTTTCCGTGCCCGCGGATTTGGTGGTGCTGGTGGTGGGCATGGAGCCCAGCGAGGGGACCAGGGAGATGGCGGCTAAACTCCGCCTGCCGGTGGGGGAGGACGCTTTTCTGCTGGAAGTGCATCCCAAGCTGCGACCGGTGGAGGTGGGAGTGGACGGTCTCTTCGTGGCTGGCACGGCTCAGGGTCCCAAGGACATCACGGAGACGGCGTTATCAGCGGGAGCCGCGGCGCTCAGGTCTACGGTGCTGCTGGCCCGGGGCCAGGTGGAGTTGGAGCCTTACGTGGCCGAGGTTTACCCGGAGCGCTGCAATGGTTGCGGTATCTGCGTGCAAGAGTGCGATTACGGGGCTATAAATCTTAAGGATGGCAAGGCGGTGATTAACGAGGCCGTGTGCCAAGGTTGTGGGGCCTGCGCTGCCATGTGTCCCCAGCGAGCTCTGGGGGTCAAGGGCTACACGGTGGATCAATTTGCCGCCATGGTTGATGCGGCTCTGGAAGAGGGGGTGCGTTAGAGTGGCGGAGGAACCGCAAAACGAGCGCAAGAGCACGGTGGCAGCTATGCGAGCTCACTACCCGGTGCCGGAGGAGCGGCGGGAAGCTGTGCGGATAGCCACCAAAGAGAAAAATCAGATCATGGCCGCTATCAAAGAGGCCGGAACTTCTTTGACCGTTCCCGAGATAGCAGCCAAAACGGGTATCCCTGCTCCCACGGTTATGCGCCACCTTGCTTCTTTGCGAAAATACGGCAAGGTTAAAGATGAGTTCACCAAGGGCGACTATTACACTTACGCGCTGGTGGAGGTGAAAAAGTAACCATGGGTTTGGAAGCACGTTCGGACTTTTTGGTCGAGGATCTAGCCCGCTGGGGAGCTCTCCGGGGAAAAGCTTGCTTCAATTGCGGCAACTGTTCGGCTGTATGTCCTTTGTCGGAAAATAACCCGTTTTACCCCCGGCAGATTGTCCGTTACGCTCAGATCGGGGCCACGAAAAAGATTCTTGGCGCGCCCGCCATCTGGCTTTGTTACCATTGCGGCGAGTGCACCACCTTTTGCCCACGTCACGCCGACCCGGGCGAAGTGGTTATGTCGTTGCGACGCTGGGCCATCGCCCAATACGATTGGACGGGGTTGGGGAAAATACTTTACCGCTCGCCCGGGCTGAGCCTACTTTTCTATCTGGCCATGACCTTCTTGGGTAGCCTGGTTTTTTACCTCTTCCACGGTCCTATGAATATGCAGGCGGTGCAACTTCACGAGTTTCTGCCCACCCACCTTATCGATGTGTGCGGTATTTCTTTAGGTGCCTGGGTGCTGGCGAGCCTGGGGATCAATCTTTACCGGATGGGTTCTTTCTATCGCTCGGAGTACGGCTCCTTGCCTTTGCGCCTGAGCGATCTCTGGGCTACCTTCTGGGAAGAGGTAGTGTTACAGAAGCGTTATGGAAAATGCGAGGATCGGTCTAAGTGGGTTATGCATTTAGCGATGGTCAATGGTTTCCTGCTGCTCTTCTTGACCACCGCTGTAGCTTTTCTTTTAAACCCCCAGGGCGACCCGTCGCAGACCCCGCTGTTTTTGCGTTTGCTAGGCACAGTGGGAGGGATACTCCTGATAGCCGGAGCTCTAATCGCTAACTGGCGGCGTTTGGCGGGCCGGGAGGTGTATAATCACTTCACCGACTGGATCTTTCTGGAGCTGGTTTTGTTGGCAGGGCTTAGTGGATTGGGTCTGGAGTTACTGGTGGCATTGGGATTGCCTCTGGCCAGTTATCTAATTTACGCCGCGCACTTGATAGTGGTGTTCCTGCTGATCCTGACTGCGCCTTACACTAAATTTGCCCATGCCCTTTACCGCTTTTTGGGGGTTTACGCCTTGCGCTTGGAGAAAAAGGCTCGGGCTTCGGCTCCGGCTCCTGCTTCCTAAGCTACAGGAGGCGATGCGGAAGGGCCCAAGGGATTTTTCCCTGGGCCCCTTTTCTTTTTAAAGACTCAAGGTATTTTTTTGTGGGCTAAGCCGTAATAATGGAAAAGGGGAGCGTTACGCTCGAGGTCTAGCTTGGAGGGGATAGCTTTAGCCGAGAGCTAGCTTCTCCAGCGCTTTTTTCTCCAGCCGCGACACGTAGCTACGGGATATCCCTAGGCAAGCGGCCACCTCGTGCTGGGTCAATTTGCGCCCGTGGCTTAAGCCGTAACGGGCCGAGATAATGGCGCGCTCCCGGCGGGTTAACCGCTTCAGCTTTTGCCACAGCGAATCTTCGGCCAGCCGGCGCACTACCTCTTCGTAAATAGCATCGGGGTCGGTGCCTAGAAATTCTTCCAGCGTGACCTCGTTGCCCTCTTTGTCCAGGGCCACCGGTTCGGAGAGATAGATCTCTCTGCGGTTTTTCTTTGCGCCCCTCAGCACCATTAGGATTTCGTTTTCGACGCATTTGGCGGCGTAGGTAGCCAGGCGGGTGCCTTTATTGGGGTTGTATGTATTGATGGCTTTGACCAAACCGATGGTGCCTATGGAGATGAGGTCGTCAATTTCGTAGCCGGTGGATTCGAACTTCTTTACAATGTGAGCTACCAAACGTAAGTTATGTTCGATCAGGATGTTACGAGCCACTTCGTCTCCTCGCAGCAGTCTCTTGACGTATTTTTTCTCCTCTTCAGCGGACAAGGGCTGCGGAAAAGAGTTGTTGCTCACGTATCCTACTAAAGGCACGATGATTACATCCCTTCCTTCTCTGCAGTGTCTCGCCTCTTTATGGTATGGGGAGCACGGCGCTTCTGTGCCTGTCTGAGGGCGTACAATTTCAGTAGGTGACGGAGGAGACTCATGAAGGAGGAGACCTCGCCCCTCACGGACAATTTTCATGGACTGAAAGGAGGAGCGAGGTCTCATGCACAGTCAACCTATTTCAGACATTCAACCTCTTGCGGACATAATCCTTCTTCTGGGGGAGAAAGTTAGCAAACTAATTACCGAATGCCGCGACTTCTACAAGCTCGAAGAAGAAGTGTACAAGCTCTCTCAAGAAGCTTGCGTGAAGATCTTCGCCTGGGCCCTCGAGGAAATAGACACCTGGCTCGTGAACGCCCGGGACAAGCGCACCTGGAAGTGATAGGCTTTCGGGAAAGAACCGTAGTTAGCAGCTTTGGGGAATTCAAAGTAAAAAGGCGGCTTTACAGGAACAAAAAGACGGGAGAGGCCAGGTTTCTTCTTGACGAGGTTCTGGGCTGGCCGGAGAGGTCTAGATGCACGCCGCGTTTGAAGGAGATGGCGGTGAAGCTTGGGAGCGAAGTACCCTTCAGGCGGGCAGCGGAAATTCTCGGTTATTTTGTCCCTGGGATAAGCGCCATGGCGGTGTGGCAGGCCGTGCAGGAAGCAGGAGAAGCACTCAGGCAGGAGGGAGAGTCCAGGAGAGAAGCCGTTTTTGAGAAGGGAGAGACACCCGAAGGTAAAGAGAAGACCTCCAGGCTTTACATAGAGGCCGACGGGATGGTGGTAAGGCTTCAAAGGAGCGGAGAGAAAAGGAAAGAGGTCAAACTCTTCGTAGCTTACACAGGCAAAGAAGCGATTGGGGGTGGCCGGAAGGCTTTAAAGGACAAGCTGGTAACGAGCGGTGTAGGCGAAGGGGAGAGGATGTGGGAGGAAGTTTACTCTGGGGTAGCGAGCCGGTGGGACATGGGCCAGGTGAAGGAAATATACCTTGGGAGCGACGGGGCGGAGTGGGCCAAGCAGGGGGTAGATTACTTCCCCGGGGCAGTGCACGTT
Organism: Desulfothermobacter acidiphilus; assembly: GCF_052073645.1. GTDB lineage: Bacteria > Bacillota > Desulfotomaculia > Desulfotomaculales > Ammonificaceae > Desulfothermobacter > Desulfothermobacter acidiphilus. Next base: position 650,832 of record NZ_CM125440.1, read on the forward strand.
TTGGACCCTTACCATTTGAACCGGCGGCTTATAGAGGCTTTTTGGCACGATGAGGAGGCCTATAGTAGGATCAGGCAGGCCATTTATCTGGGGGACTGGGAGAAGGTAGAAGAGATTATGGGAGGAGTAGCAAGGAGAGTTCGCGGAGCTAAGAGGAGGAGAATAGAGAAGCTCTGGCAGTATCTCAGGGAGAACTGGTCGGGGATAGTTACCTCTTCTGCTGCCGAGCATCTGGGGGCCATAGAGGGGCAGGTACAGCACAACGTGGCGCGGCGGATGAAGCGGTTGGGAGCCAGCTGGACGGAGGCAGGAGCAGACAGGATGGCGCGGGTTTTGGCTGCTCGAGCCAACGGGGTGCTCGGGAGGCACACTTCTCGTTGGCCGGTACTGCTGGCCAGGCAAGAACATTTGGCTCAGGCGGTGCGGTTGGAGGTAAAGCGGAAGATAGAGGAGGCGGGGAGCTGGCTTAAAGCGGGGTTGCCGGCATTGAGAGGACCCTCTGCCGGAGCTCCATGGGTGAAGCATGTGTTGCGGGAACTAAGCCGGCCTAGCCTCAGTAGTTTGATCCCTTAATGGCGCAGGTACCGGGACTATCCTGGCGGCGAGGTTTCCATGAAGAGAAGTTTTCTCCCGAACCACCTACTAACTCTTGACGCGCACTGCCTGTCTCCAGGAGTTGCCCGGCTGGTTACCGGGCTGTATAATCTTCTCAACGCAGCAATCCTAAAATGAAGGCGGCGCAGATGCTGGTACGACCGGAGGTAGGAATTTTTATGCAAGGAAGAGAAATATGTAGGTTATTTTTGGATTATTTCCGGCGCCAGGGGCACGTCGTCCTGCCCAGTGCCCCCCTGGTTCCCGCTGACGATCCTACTTTGCTGTGGACGGCGGCTGGAATGGTTCCTTTCAAGCCCTATTTTACGGGGGCGGCTAAGCCGGAATTCCGCAGGGTGGCCACCTGCCAAAAGTGCTTGCGGACCCAAGACATCGAGTCGGTAGGGAAAACGGCGCGTCACCTTACTTTTTTTGAGATGCTAGGCAATTTTTCCTTCGGGGATTATTTTAAGGCCGAAGCCATCGCCATGGCCTGGGAATTTATTACCAAGGAACTCCGGTTGGAGCGAGATCGTCTCTGGTTTTCCGTTTATGAAGCCGATGAGGAGGCGGTGGAGCTCTGGACTAAGCTTGGCGTTAGCCCGGATCGAATCGTGCGTCTGGGCCGTGATACCAATTTCTGGGAGATAGGAGTCGGCCCTTGTGGTCCCTGCTCCGAGATCTACTACGATTTGGGTCCAGCTTTAGCCTGCGGGCCTGGATGCCGCGTGGGTTGCGACTGTGATCGATATCTGGAGATTTGGAATTTGGTCTTTATCCAGTATTACCGGGACGAAAAGGGCCAGTACCTGCCTCTGGAGAACAAGGGCGTCGATACGGGTATGGGATTGGAACGCATGGCTATGGTGTTGCAAGGAGTCAGCTCTCCTTTCTCTACCGACCTCTTCCGCGAGGTGGTGGCGGCGGTGGTGCAGGAGGTAAACCTGCCGCCATCAGACAGGCGGGTGAAGGTAATTGCTGACCACGCCCGCGCCGTAAGCTTTGGCTTGGCGGAAGGGGTTTTACCTTCCAACGAAGGTCGCGGTTATGTGATGCGGCGCCTGTTGCGGCGCTCCCTGCTATATGGAGTGTTGGATGGTAAGGAAGAGCCTTTTCTGGGGCGGGTGGCCGATGCGGTTATAAGAACCATGGGTGAGGCTTACCCGGAGTTGCTTAGCAATCGCGATCATATCCTTCGCGTGATTCGGAATGAGGAGGAGCGTTTTTTGCTCACTCTCTCTCAGGGGATGAGGCTTTTGCACGAAGCCGTTGAGAAGGTCTTAGCTCGGGGGCAGAAGGTTTTGCCCGGCGAGGAAGCTTTCCGCCTCTACGACACTTATGGCTTCCCTCTGGAACTAACCGCGGAGATATGCGCCGAGCGCGGGCTATCGGTGGACCGGGAAGGGTTTGCTCGGGAGATGGAGGCGCAACGTAAAAGAGCTCGTGGAGCTCGCGAGGCGGTGGAGTATCTGGGCGCGCGGGAGCGGTTTTACCGGGAGCTCCGGGAGGAGCAGGGCCCCGTATCATTTGTAGGGTACGAGCAGCTGCGCTTAAGCACCCGGGTGCGGGCCTTGATGCTAGATGGGGTGCTGCGCGAAGTTCTTGCCTCCGGAGAAGTGGGCGAAGTGGTGCTGGACGCCACTCCTTTTTATGCGGAAAAGGGCGGACAGGTTAGCGATAAAGGCGTGCTGCGGTGGCCCGGGGGAGAGGCGTTGGTGGAGCATGTGGAGCAGCCAGTGGAAGGAATCACGGTGCACCGGGTAAGGGTGCGGGAGGGGGAGCTACGCGCCGGCAGCGAGGTGCTGGCGGAAGTGGACGCGGCGAGGCGGCGTCAAACAGCTCGCAATCACACGGCGGCCCACCTATTGCATCAGGCGCTAAAGGAAGTTCTGGGCCCGCACGTGAAGCAGGCTGGTTCCTTGGTGGCTCCCGACCGCTTGCGCTTTGACTTCGATCATTACCAGGCTTTGACTCCCGAGGAGCTTAAACAGGTGGAGCGGCGCGTGAACCAGGTGGTGCTTATGGCCGTTCCGGTGCTCACCTTTACCACTTCTCTGGCCGAAGCCCAGTCCATGGGGGCGGTAGCACTTTTTGGCGAGAAATATGGAGAAGTGGTGCGAGTGGTAAAAATAGGAGATTATAGTATAGAACTCTGCGCTGGCACTCATCTACGTAATACCGCTGAGGTAGGAGTCTTTAAGATTGTGGCGGAGTCTAGTGTGGCAGCTAATACCCGGCGCATCGAGGCGGTAACTGGCGAAGGGGCTCTGGCTTATTTCGATGAACTGGAAGAGGATTACCATCGCATAGCTGCTTTGCTTAAAGCCCCAGCACGCCAACTCAGCCAGCGGGTGGAAAGCACCTTGGCAGAACTCAAGCAGCTGCAGCGGGAACTCGAGTCGCTTCGTGACCGGCTGGCGGCCTACACCGTGCAGGAATTACTGGACCAAGCGCAAGAAATAGACGGAGTGAAGGTGCTGGCTGCTAAGGTGGAGATGCAGGATCCGGCTGGGTTGAGAGTTCTGACCGACCGTTTGCGCGAGCGGTTGGGTCCAACCAGCGTAATTATGCTGGGATCTGGTAGCAATGGGAAAGTAAGCTTAGTGGTGGCCGCTGCTCCGGGCGCGGTGGCTCGAGGAATCAACGCGGCCCAGTTGGTCAAAACCATGGCCCGGGTGGTGGAAGGAGGAGGGGGAGGTAAAGCGGAGTTTGGTCAGGCGGGAGGGAAGAACCCGGCCCGTTTGGCGGAGGCGTTGCAACTCGGTCAGGAGTTCCTCCGGCAACGCTTGGCTTCCTCCTGCTAATTTTTTGCCTCCTTTTAGCAGGATAAGCTAGCTGGGGAAAGAATAAATGGATTATGCTGGTGCGGGAGATGTTAAGATGGTGGCGGAGCACGATTGGGGTAAAACTACAACCTTCCGGCGGCAACGCGAGGAGCCTGCAACGGTCAGGGATATCCTGCTGGAAGTGGTTAGGGCGTTGGTGGAGAAAGGCTACAATCCAGTAAACCAATTGGTGGGTTATCTACTTTCTGGCGATCCGGCCTACATTACCAGCCACCGTAACGCCCGCAGTCTTATACGGAGACTGGAGCGCGACCAGATTCTGGAAGAAATTGTTAAGCTTTATCTGACGCAAACCGGCGTGATGGTAATTAAGGAATGAACTCAATGCGCATCTTGGCGTTAGACGTGGGCGATAAAACCATCGGTGTGGCGGTGACCGATCCTTGTGGATTAACTGCCCAGGGATTAGAGGTGCTGATTCGCACCGAGGAAGGCGAGGATGCACGGCGGGTGCTGGAACTGGCGCGCCAGTTCCAGGTGGAGGAGGTAGTAGTGGGTTTGCCCCGTACCTTGGCCGGGGAAATAGGCCCTCAGGCACAAAAAGTATTGCGTTTTGGCGAATTGCTAGCGCAGCAAGGATTAAAAATTAAATATTGGGACGAGAGGTTTACTACCAAAGAGGCAGAGAAGGTCCTATTAGCAGCCGACGTCAGTCGAAAAAAACGGCGCCGGGTAAAAGATATCCTGGCCGCCGTTCTGCTGCTGGAGGCCTATCTGGAAAGGCGCCGGAGTGAAGCGGAGCCAATATAGATGTGGAAAGGGGTACGAAAAAAGCATGGCTGAAGAACTAGAAGTAATCACGCTGGTGGACGAAAATGGCGAAGAGCAGGATTTTGAGGTGCTAGACATTCTGGAGATCGAAGGTTCGACTTACGCGGTGCTCCTACCTCTGGGGCAAGATGAGGAGTCTGAGGACGTGTTGATCTTAAAGTTCAGCCAGGACGAGGAAGGCAACGAAATCCTGGTGGATCTGGAGGACGATGAATGGGAAAAGGTGGCGGATCTTTGGGAGGAGCTCCATCTCAAAGAGGATAATAGCCACTAGGGGCGAAGGTTTCTCTTGCGTCGCGCTGTTTGGATAGGAGCAGGTTTTTTGGCGCTGGTATTGTTGCTGGCTGGTGCTCTGGTCTATGGAGAGTTTTCTTCCCGGCCCACCGGGGTGGTGGTCGCGGGGGTCTATCTGGATGGCCACTATGTGGGTGACCAGACGGCAGGGGAACTATCGGCCTGGTTCAACCAGTACGAGTCAAGTTATATTTCCCGCACTGTAGAAGTGGACTGCGAAGGGCAGCGCTGGCGGCTCACGCTGGCTGATCTGGGAGTCAAGCTGGATCGCTCGGTTCTGCAAGCGGCGCTGGAAATAGGTAATCGGGGTTGGGTGGGCAGGAGGATTTGGGAGCGCTGGCAGGTTCGCCGGCACCAATTGCATTTGCCCCTGAAATTTTCGGTGGACCAGCAGAAGCTGGTCGCTACTCTTCAGGAAGCGACCAAGGAGCTCACCGTGCCGCCGCAGAACGCAGCCTTTAGAGTTATGCCTGACGATTCCATCGTCATCATCCCCAGCAGAGAGGGTAAGTGTGCGGATGTGGAGGCTGCTTACCCTCAATTGCTGGAGATATTGGAGCGCCGTCGGGAGATGGTGATCCACCTCCCGATGAAGCCCATTCCCCCCAAACACACTACCGAGGACGTCAAGAACATGGGGGTGGACTGCCTTCTGGGGCAGTTCACTACCAAGTTTGACCCTTCCCAGAGCAATCGAGTTTATAACGTCTCTATTGCGGCGGGAGCTTTCAATGGTTTGTTGGTAGCGCCGGGAGAGACGGTTTCTTTTAACCAGGTGGTGGGGCCGCGTTCGTCTAAGGCCGGTTACAAGGAGGCTCCGACGATCATCGAAGACCGCTTTGTGGATACGGTGGGCGGGGGTGTCTGTCAGGTTTCCACTACTCTTTACAACGCCGTGTTGTTATCGGGGCTCAAGATCGTGGAGCGTACTGCCCATTCCCTGCCGGTGAGCTATGTGCCTCTGGGACGCGATGCCACCGTGTCCTACGGTGGTTTTGACTTCCGGTTCCAGAACAATACCGCCAAGTATCTATACCTTAAAACAATGGTGGGCTACGACACCCTCACCATCAAGATCTACGGTAACCACCAGTTTAAGCATCGGGTGGAAGTCCGCACCTGGGTCACCGAGGAAATCCCTTTCAAGGTGGTGCGCCAGGACGATCCCGATTTAGAGAGGGGCCAAGAGGTGGTTAAGCAAAAGGGGCAAAAGGGGTATAAAGTAAGCGCAGAGCGATGGATTTGGGAGGGGAACCAAGTGCGAAAGGAGCCGCTTCCCTCTAGCTTTTATCGCCCAGTGGATGAAATAGTGGCAGTGGGAACCAAGGTGGTTCCTAGGGTGGTGATACCCGATTCCGGAGAGGGCAAGATGCCGAATGAGAACCCTTCTGCCAATTCTACCCCGACCTCCTCGCGGTAAGAGGTTCTGGTTGGCCTCGGCGTTTTTTTTGCTCTTGCTGGCTTTTGGAGTGGGACTGGGGTTCCTGTTGCGACCCGTGTCTCTGCCATCTGAGGGTGTGGCGCTTTACGTCCCTCCAGAAGTCTCGGCGCATTGGATCGCAGACCGGCTCCAGCGCCAGGGAGTGATCCGGAGTTCTCTGTGTTTCCGGATTTATATCCATTGGCAGGGAATCGATCAAAGAATCTCTCCTGGCGAGTACCTCTTCCGCGGTCGCCTGAGCCTGGCGCAGGTGGCGGAGCAGCTAGCCCGGGGTCCAGTTCGGTGGCGCATAACGGTGCCCGAGGGATACACTCTGGAGCAGCTGGCTGAGCTTCTTCAGGCGAAAGGCATAGCCGACTCCCAGGAATTCTGGCAGGTGGCAGAGCATTATCCTTTCTCTTACAGTTTTCTGCATGAAGCTCCAGCAGGTCGCCGGCGGCTGGAGGGGTACCTTTTCCCCGATACTTATGTGGTGCCAGCGGGCACACCTTTGCCCGAAATTCTCAACCTCATGTTGGAGCGGTTTGCCCAGGTATCCCGGGAGATGGACCTGGAAGCAGGGGCCCGAGAACAGGGATTGACGTTGAATCAACTAGTGACAATGGCTTCTTTGGTGGAGCGAGAGGCCAAGTATGACGACGAGCGCCCTCTCATTGCCGGGGTGCTTTATCACCGTCTGCATATAGGTATGCCTTTGCAAGTGGATGCCACCGTGGCTTACGCGCTAAATCAATGGGATCGCCCTCTCACTCATTCCGATCTGCAGGTAGATTCCCCTTATAACACCTACCGCATTCAGGGATTGCCACCTGGACCCATAGCGTTCCCCGGTAAGGCTTCTTTAGAAGCGGTCCTGTACCCCCAAGCCACCGATTACCTATATTACGTAGCCAAGCCTGACGGGCACCACGCTTTCGCCCGCACCTTAATCGAGCACGAGGAAAATATCCGGCGCTACCAGGGATAAAAGACGATTCCTTTGGCGAAACTGGATATATGAGGTATCGTCGGAGGGTTGTCTATATTTTTTGGACACTGCTGGGAGCTTGGGTCTTGCTCTCGGCGCGCTTGGTTATTTTGCAATATTATCGGCATGCCACCTATGCCTGGGGGGCTTTTTGCCAGCAGGCTTGTGCGGTGGCATTGGAAGAGTATCCTCGTGGCCGAATTACCGATCGGGAAGGCCGAGCACTGGCGGGAGGTCGGGAAGAAAGGCGAGTGGCTTTCTTTGGTGTCCTCTTGCCGGAACGGGGGTTGGTGGCGCGGCAGTTGAGCCAGGTGCTGGATCGGCCGGTGGAGGAGGTGTCCCGGTGGCTACGGGGGGAGGCTGGAGTTTTGCCCTACGCTTTGACTCCAGCGCAGGAAGCAGCGATTAAATCCCTAGGCCTGCCCGGGTTATTCACGGTGCCTTATCGGGCCCGCTATACCTATCCCCCTTTGGCGGTACACGTGGTGGGCTATCTGGGGAAGGTAGCCTTTCCGGAGGAGCGGCGGCGTGGTGGAAGCGACTGGGTGGGGAGGCTGGGATGCGAGTGCCTTTATGACTCTCTGCTTCAAAGCGGTTTTCCAGCCCTGGCCGCGGGAGTTTACCACGATGCCTGCGGCCGGCCTCTTGGTTCAGGGCAACTGCATTTTTTATTGCTGGATGACCGGTTCCGGGGCGAGGTGCAACTCACCTTGGATGCCGGAGTGCAGCGGCGGGTGGAAGCTATTCTGGATTCCCAGCCTTTTCAGGGCGCGGTGGTGGTGTTGGAAGCACGCAAGGGAGACATATTGGCGGTGGCTAGCCGCCCTGCTTTCGATCCCGAGCACCCGGAAAGGCAGGGAATGGACGTGTCCTTTTTCGACCGCGCTTTTGCTCCCTACCCGCCCGGTTCGGTTTTTAAGTTGCTAGTGGTGGCGGCGGCGCTGGAAGAGGGGATAGTGCGGCCCGAAGAACGTTGGCTCTGCCGGGGGGAAAAGGGACCTTTAATCCCCTGCTGGAAAAAAGAGGGGCACGGCTGGCTCACTTTGCGGCAGGCCCTGGCTCAGTCTTGCAATCCGGTCGTTGCTCAGGTGGGGCAGAGGCTGGGGCTGGATAAACTTATTAGCTACTACCGTGCCTTCGCCTTTGATGATCGGTCGGTTATTGGTTATCCTCTACCGCCCGATCCCCGCCAGCGAGTTGAGCGGCTGGCCGAGCCTTTTAGCCTGGTTAACCTCTGCGTGGGCCAAGGGCCTTTGCTTCTTACGCCGGTGCAGGTGGCGGCGATGGTAAACGCTTTGGTGAACGATGGAGTGTATGTCCGTCCTCGGCTAGTGAAACGTCTCAAGCAGCGCGGGGTGTGGAGAGAACTGTCCCCTGATCCGGGGCGAAGGCTCTTCTCGTCGGAGGTGGCTACCGAGCTCCAGGGAATGATGGTGGAGGCGGTGAGGGAGGGCACGGCCCGTCAGGCTCAACTCCCCGGGGTGGGGAGTGGTGGGAAGACGGGCACGGCAGAACTCGGGGGTGGCAGGCTTTGCTCTTGGTTTGCCGGTTTTTTCCCGGTTCAGGAACCACGTTACGTGGTGGTGGTTATGAAGGAGGGTGGAAAGGGTGGAGGAGAGGACGCCGCTCCGCTTTTCCGCGCTATTGCGACGGCGCTGCTGGATAATTGACTCCGAGAAAAAGGACTGATACACTTAAGCCATATATGCGACCCGATGTGAGCTCTTATCGCGAGTGGCGGAGGGAACAGGCCCGATGAAGCCCGGCAACCAGTCCACCTTGCGGGTGGGCCAGGTGCTAATCCCTGCGGGAGGAAGCTCTCCTGAAGGATAAGAGCGCTGATAGAGCTCGAAAACCGAGCCAACGGCCTCTTACCTGTGAGGGGGAGGCCTTTATAGCTTTAATTTGCCCGAGGGGGAGGGATGGACAGAGCGATGAGTGTTATCAAGACCTTCGCCGAAATCAATGAGAAAATCAAAGCGGGTAAGGTGGTAGTGGTAACGGCAGAGGAATTGGTATCGCTAGTGGAAGAAAAAGGAGTCGAGCAGGTGACCCGGGAGGTGGACGTGGTCACTACCGGGACCTTTGCTCCCATGTGCTCCTCGGGAGCTTTTTTTAACTTTGGGCATAGCGCTCCTCGCATCAAGTTCTTTAAGGTCTGGCTCAACGATGTGCCCGCTTACGCGGGTTTTGCGGCGGTGGATGCGTTTTTGGGAGCGACAGCGGTCCGTGAAGGCGATCCTCTTAACGCCGATTACCCTGGAGAGTTCCGCTACGGAGGAGGGCACGTTATCGAAGATCTGGTGGCTCGGCGCCCAATTAAGTTGAAGGCCACGGGTTACGGTACCGACTGTTATCCTCGGAGGGAAATAGAGACGGTTTTGACTATCGATGACTTGAACGAAGCTTTTCTTTTTAACCTGCGTAACGCTTATCAAAACTACGCCTGTGCAGTCAATGTTGGGGACCGCACCCTGTACACTTACATGGGGGTGCTGAAGCCGCGCCTCGGTAACGCTCATTATTCCACTTCGGGGCAACTCAGTCCTTTACTTAAAGATCCTTTCTTTCGCTCTATAGGCATTGGCACCAGGATATTTCTGGGTGGGGGTATCGGTTACGTGGTGAATCATGGCACCCAGCACTTTCCCGCCATCCCCGAGCTCCCCGAAGGAGCGGCGCGCATACCCTCCGGTGGAACGCTGTCGGTCATGGGCGATCTTAAGCGTATGAGTCCACGCTGGCTGAGGGGAACCAGTATGCTGGGCTACGGGGTTTCCCTCTCGGTGGGCATCGGTGTGCCCATCCCCATCCTGGATGAAGAAGTGTGCTACTACGCTTCGCGACCGGATCGGGAACTCTACGCCCCGGTGGTGGATTTCGCCGAGAGTTATCCGCAGCGGCAGCCGGGTCAGCTAGGGTGGGTCAGCTATGCTGAGCTCCGCTCAGGGCAAATAAAGCTTAACGGCAAGACCATTCCCACTGCCTCCCTTTCCAGTTACGCCCGTGCCCGGGAGATTTGCCAGATTCTTAAGGAATGGATACAGGAAGGCCGATTTTTCTTATCCGAGCCGGTGGAGCTGCTTCCTGGCCCGGACTCCGGTCTCACGCCTAAGACGCTAGAGATTAGGGAGAAGGGGGGTAAAGTGTAATGGCCCCTAGCAAAGTGGTGCTGCGTTTCCCTGCTGCCATAGCCGACAAACCGATTATTTATCGGTTGGTTAAGGATTTCGATTTAATGATTAATATTCTCAAGGCCAATATTAACCCTCACAAGGAGGGAATGATGGTCCTCGAGGTGAGCGGCGCCCGGGTAGAAGAGGGTATCGACTACCTGAAGCGCCAAGGGGTAGGGGTACAACCGCTTACCGAGGAGATTATCCGCAATGAGGAGCGCTGCACCCATTGCGGCGCCTGCACGGCTATTTGTCCCACCGGAGCTCTGCATTTCGAGCGACCCTCCATGCTGGTGCGCTTTGACGGGGAGGCGTGCGTGGTTTGCCAACTCTGCGTCCGCGCCTGCCCGATGAAGGCGATGGAGGTTCGCTTTTAAAGGTGCCGGATCAACGTCGTTTTTACCGCGCCGCTTTGCGCCAGGACAACCTTGCTTTTTTTGAGGTCAAGGTTAAAGAGACCGATCTTTTACTAGGGGTCCGGCGCGAACGCTTCTCTTCCTCCTTGGTCTGGAAAGTGGAGAAGTTGGTGCGGGAGCAGCGGCAACTTCTAGAGGACTACCTGAGACGCGATCCTGCTTTCGCCGCTGCGCTCGTGCCTCATAAGCCACTTCCCGGAGCTTTGCCGCTAGCCTGGGCTATGGCGGGGGCGGCGGAACTCGCCGGGGTGGGCCCGATGGCGGCGGTGGCGGGAGCCTTCGCCGATCTGGTGGGTAAATATCTTGGCCGCTTTTCCCGTGAGGTGGTGGTGGAAAACGGCGGGGACATTTACCTCAAGAGTTCGTGCCAGCGCAAGGTAGGAATCTACGCTGGCAGTTCTCCTCTTTCCTCGCGCGTGGCATTGCTTATACCTCCTGAGCTCACTCCCGCGGGGATATGCACTTCCTCTGGGACGGTGGGGCACTCGTTAAGTCTTGGGAAAACCGACGCGGCGGTGGTGCTGGCTGCCAGTGCGGCCTTGGCCGACGCTGCTGCCACCGCCTTGGGCAACCGGGTTAAGACGCCCGAGGATATAGAAGAAGCCCTTTCTTTTGTCCAGAAAATCCCCGGAGTTCTGGGAGCGGTGGTCATCCTTGGGGAGCACTTAGGGGTCTGGGGTAAGGCCAAGCTGGTACCGCTCTCTCCTCCCGAGTCTTAATACTGCTCAAACTCCGCAGAGGAGAGCGTACAATTTCAGTAGGTGACGGAGGAGGTTCATGAAGGAGGAGACCTCGCCCCTTGCAGACAATTTTCATGGGCTGATTAGATCCTTATCGTCTGAACCGGCGGCTTATAGAGGCCCTCTGGCACAATGAAGAGGCCTATAGTGGGATCAGGCAAGCCATTTATCTGGGGGACCGGGAGAGAGTAGAGGAGATTTTGGGAGGAGTAGCAAGGAGAGTTCGCGGGGCTAAGAGGAGGAGAATAGAGAAGCTCTGGCAGTATCTCGAGGCAAGTACAGCACAACGTGGCGCGGCGGATGAAGCGGCCGGGAGCCAGCTGGACGGAGGCAGGAGGGGACAGAATGGCCCGGGTTTTGGCTGCTCGAGTCAACGGGGTGCTCGGAAGGTACACTTCTCGTTGGCCGGTACCGCTGGCCAGGCAAGAACATTTGGCTCAGGCGGTGCGGGCAGAGGTAAAGCGGAAGATAGAGGAGGCGGGGAGTTGGCTTAAAGTTGGGTTGCCGGCATTGAGGGGGGCCCTCTGCCGGAGTTCCGTGGGTGAAGCACGTGTTGCGGGAACTAAGCCGGCCTAGCCTCAATAGTTTGATCCCTTAATGGCGTAGGTACCGGGACTATCCTGGGCGGCGAGGTTTCCATGAAGAGAAGTTTTCTCCCGAACCACCTAGAGGGCGTACAATTTCAGTAGGTGACGGAGGAGGTTAATGAAGGAGGAGACCTCGCCCCTCACGGACAATTTTCATGGACTGAAAGGAGGAGCGAGGTCTCATGCACAGTCAACCTATTTCAGACATTCAACCTCTCGCGGACCTAATCCTTCTTCTGGGGGAGAAAGTTAGCAAACTAATTACCGAATGCCGCGACTTCTACAAGCTCGAAGAAGAAGTGTACAAGCTCTCTCAAGAAGCTTGCGTGAAGATCTTCGCCTGGGCCCTCGAGGAAATAGACACCTGGCTCGTGAACGCCCGGGACAAGCGCACCTGGAAAGTGATAGGCTTCCGGGAAAGAACCGTAGTTAGCAGCTTTGGGGAATTCAAAGTAAAAAGGCGGCTTTACAGGAACAAAAAGACGGGAGAGGCCAGGTTTCTTCTTGACGAGGTTCTGGGCTGGCAGGAGAGGTCTAGATGCACGCCGCGTTTGAAGGAGATGGCGGTGAAGCTTGGGAGCGAAGTACCCTTCAGGCGGGCAGCGGAAATTCTCGGTTATTTTGTCCCTGGGATAAGCGCCATGGCGGTGTGGCAGGCCGTGCAGGAAGCAGGAGAAGCACTCAGGCAGGAGGGAGAGTCCAGGAGAGAAGCCGTTTTTGAGAAGGGAGAGACACCCGAAGGTAAAGAGAAGACCTCCAGGCTTTACATAGAGGCCGACGGGGTGGTGGTAAGGCTTCAAAGGAGCGGAGAGAAAAGGAAAGAGGTCAAACTCTTCGTAGCTTACACAGGCAAAGAAGCGATTGGGGGTGGCCGGAAGGCTTTAAAGGACAAGCTGGTAACGAGCGGTGTAGGCGAAGGGGAGAGGATGTGGGAGGAAGTTTACTCTGGAGTAGCGAGCCGGTGGGACATGGGCCAGGTGAAGGAAATATACCTTGGGAGTGACGGGGCGGAGTGGGCCAAGCAGGGGGTAGATTACTTCCCCGGGGCAGTGCACGTTTTGGACCCTTACCATTTGAACCGGCGGCTTATAGAGGCTTTTTGGCACGATGAGGAGGCCTATAGTAGGATCAGGCAGGCCATTTATCTGGGGGACTGGGAGAAGGTAGAAGAGATTATGGGAGGAGTAGCAAGGAGAGTTCGCGGAGCTAAGAGGAGGAGAATAGAGAAGCTCTGGCAGTATCTCAAGGAGAACTGGTCGGGGATAGTTACCTCTTCTGCTGCGGAGCATCTGGGGGCCATAGAGGGGCAGGTACAGCACAACGTGGCGCGGCGGATGAAGCGGTTGGGAGCCAGCTGGACGGAGGCAGGAGCAGACAGGATGGCGCGGGTTTTGGCTGCTCGAGCCAACGGGGTGCTCGGGAGGCACACTTCTCGTTGGCCGGTACTGCTGGCCAGGCAAGAACATTTGGCTCAGGCGGTGCGGTTGGAGGTAAAGCGGAAGATAGAGGAGGCGGGGAGTTGGCATAAAGCTGGGTTGCCGGCATTGAGAGGACCCTCTGCCGGAGCTCCATGGGTGAAGCATGTGTTGCGGGAACTAAGCCGGCCTAGCCTCAGTAGTTTGATCCCTTAATGGCGCAGGTACCGGGGTTATCCTGGCGGCGAGGTTTCCATGAAGAGAAGTTTTCTCCCGAACCACCTACTAACTCTTGACGCGAACTCCGCAGAGGAGGAACTTGCGGAAGGCAATAATATTGGCTATAATTAAATGCAGCTGTAGGCTTTCGCCGGAGTGGCGGAACTGGCAGACGCGTACGTTTGAGGGGCGTATGGGGCTATCCCGTGGGGGTTCGAGTCCCCCCTCCGGCACCAAACAGAAGTTAAAGAGGGCTGCCTTTTTCGGAGGGCAGCCCTCTTTGTTTTTTTCAATCTTCCTGCTTTGGCTCTAACTTGGCCACGGCCGCTTCCTCCGCAGCTACCACTAGTGGATAGGCTGGTGGTGAGGGGGTCAGGAGGGGGTGCGTGCCCATTTGGAATGCAGCCATTTCCACCGCCGTCATGCGGTGCAGCAGGCAAGCGCTTAAGAGATTGACGAGTTCCCCCACGCTATCGCTGCCCACCGCTTGCCCCCCAATTAGAATGCCCGTGTAACGGTCGAACACCAGCTTTACTTTGGTCTCGAAGGTGCCAGGGAGGGCGCTGGGGTGGTGGTTAGGGGCGGAAGCTTCTCCCAGTAAGATGTCGTAACCCTCCTCCTCGGCTATTCGCTCGATTAAACCAGCGGCCGCGAAAGCTTTTTCTCCGATTTTGGAGGAAAACACTCCCACTGTACCGGGGCTTTCGCGGCGGCGGACAAAAAGGTTGGCTCCGGCTACCCGGGCTTCCATAGCTGCTACGGAGGCTAAACGTATTTGCACCGGATTTCCTCCGAAGAAAGAGAACTTCTCGGCGCAGTCACCGCAAGAGAAAATGTGGGGATCAGAAGTAGCCATGGTGCGATCGACGAGGATGCCCCCGTTGGGGCCCAGGGAGATACCGGCGGCCTGGGCTAGATCGGCTGCTGGCCGCACTCCCGTGGTCACGATGACCACATCGGCTGGTAGCACGGTGCCGTCTTCCAGGTGAACCTCTTGCACTCGTTCAGCGCCGGCCAACTCGGCCACCTTTTTTTCGGTCAAAATTTTTACTCCTAGGGCCTGGAGCTCGCGTTCGGCCTCGAAGCAGAATTCCTCGTCGAAAGAGGTGTAAAGGCAGTAGGGGAGGATTTCCACGATGGTGACGTCTAATTGCCGGTATTTCCGGATTTGTTCCGCTAACTCGGCTCCTACGAAACCGCCGCCGATGATCACTACCCGCTGGGCTTGTTCCAAGGCAGCTAATACCTGGCGCAGGTACTCCAATTCTTTTTTTATCCAGAAAACGTTTTTCCGGTCTAGCCCGGTTATGGGGGGAATGGCGGGACGTGATCCGGTGGCTAGCACCAGGCGGTCGTAGCCAATTTCTTCGCCCGTGCTCAGTAAAAGCTTTTTGTCCTGGCGGAAGATCTGTTTCACTTCTCCTATCTTGACTTCGATTCCCCGGATGCTCAAGATATGCTCAGGGTTAACGTTCTTGCACGGGTCGTCCAGCACGCCGAACATATAAGGAATGCCGCAAGGGATCAGGGTTCTTTCTTCTCGGCGAATCAACAAGACCTTTTTCTTGGGATAGTGACGGCGGGCTGTAGTGGCAGCTGTGACTCCGGCCGTCCCCCCGCCTATAACTACTACGTCGTAATCTAACTCCATTTTTACCCTCCTCAGTTTTTAGTGAAAGAAGGTTCTTCTTTCATCTTATCATTCTTCCATAACCGAGAGTAGTTACTCATGAGCTGTAACGGGCTTTTTTAAGGGAAATAAAATCGTAAAGATGCTTGTTCGTATCTTTTTGCTCGTGGTTCTTTTCCCCTCGGCTTTTGACTGCCTTACGGCCTAGGGTATATACTCATATACCAAAGGGTATTAAGCAAATTTAGTCGAAAGGAGGCGAAGCGGAATTGTCTTGGCAACGCGTGTTGTCGCTAATGCTATTGCTGGCCGTGGGGGTCTCGGTTTTCCCCTTAACGGGTCGTGGAGCCGACCCGGTACCTCCCTTTTACCTTCGTACTGAGACTGGGGGTATCATTAACCCGATAACGGGAGAGAACGCCGATCAGCCCTACAGCCCCCGTCAGACTTGTGGTGAATGCCACGATTACGAGGCTATTACCAAGGGGTTTCATTTTCAGCAGGGTTGGAACGTTATTCGAGACGACTACAGCAAGGATAAGCCCTGGGTATTGTCAGACGGGATGATGGGGCGCTGGTGACCACCCTCTTACCGCCAGTTGGCGGCTAAGGCTAAAAAGAACTCGTCTTCGGCAGCCATCGATCTTACCCCTTACGATTTCATAGGTTTCGGCAACCCGGCCGATACCAAACCTACTTGCGCTTCCTGCCATCCCGGTGGGGCTGGACTGGAATACGACCGCAAGGGGAACCGCTATGATTTTTTCCTGAAAGCTCATCCGCAGTTAAGTCAGAGCTTGGACGGAGATTACTTTCAGAGCTCCTGGAACAAGAGCGGGGTGGTGGAGGCTGATTGTCTGATTTGTCACTACTCGGGCTACAATTGGCAGGCACGCACTCAGCAATTGAAGCTGCGTAATTATAAGTGGGCCGCCACTGTGGGGGCAGGCTTGGGGCAGGTGACCGGAGCTGTGGCCCAGGGCAATACCCCCAGGGTGGAATACGATAAGAAGAAGTTTAACCCCGACGGCACCGTGAGTCACGCTGCTTGGGTGGCCAGCCCGGCTCCGGGAAATTGTCTTTTCTGTCACGGCATTTCCGATCAAAAAAAGCGCGGTTTCAGTTGGGGAGACAAGCTTAACCCTGATATCCATCAGCAGCGCGGTCTCAATTGTACTACCTGTCACTTCCTGGTGAATGATCCAGCCAAAGGTATCACCACCATTAACCATCAGATTGCCATGGGAGATGATTTGGGCGAAGAGGTGGCACCGGAGCTCCGCAATACTGTGTATTCCTGCCGGGAATGCCACGAGAAAGGAATCATGGGAGCTCCGCGCCCCCGCCACAGCAGCATCCCTCCTAATCATCTGCAACGGTTGACTTGCGAAGCTTGCCATATTCCCCAGGTTGGACGCGCCCCCGGCCTGGCTTTTGACGTGCTGAGTGGAACCATGGTAGATTTGCCTCTAGTGGGGCAACGGGTAGGGGAAGCGGTCACCTGGCAACCGCAATGGTTCCGTCACCCTCGCAAAGGTATGATTCAGCCAGTCAATATACTGCACCCCATCTGGTTGGGCAACCGGGATGCGGACGGTATCATTTACCCGCTCTTTTTCCGCGAGATCCAACCGGTCTGGGAGCGGCTGCGGGGCAAGGTGAACACTGATAAAGGAGCTCCGGTGGTGGCTACGGAGGAAGAGATCCGGTTGCTGCTTGTCACCAGCCAGCAGGTGTTGACGGCCAATCCCGGGCGCTTCAAGCAAATCCATCCCGTTTACTTCAAAGCCGGCAAGGTATGGGAACTGGATGCCAACAATAACTTGAGAGAGAGCAAGGACCCCAACCTGGAGGAACCCATTTTTTGCATTAACCACAATGTTTCGCCGGCGGGGATGGCGCTGGGAGCCAAGGGTTGCTCGGACTGCCACAGCCGACAGGGGAAGCTCTATCAGAGGATCGTTGTCGATCCCTTTGGCCTCGACGGCCAGCCGGTGACGGTACGGCAGGCTAGCCTTCTGGGCTGGACCCCGTTGAGCTTTTCTTTCACCAACTTCTATCTAACATTACTCTCACCTTTATTTGTCCTCCTGTTGGTGGGTTTGCTCCTGGCCATGTCGCTACACTATGTGATCGTTGGTCCGCGGGGAACTTGCTTGGCTCAGTGCCCAGAGGAACTAGAACTCTTTGCTTTAGACGAGCGAGTCATCCACTTGGTGCGGATGCTAAGCTTCATCTTCCTGGCAGTTACCGGGCTGCTTTTCGCTTTCCACCGCGTGGGAGCAATAGAGTTTCTCTTCGGCAGCTACGAGGCGGCTAGGGTTTGGCACTGGTCGATGGGGTTGGTTTTCGGCCTAAGTTCCCTGTGGGCCATCGTGCGGTGGTGGAAGGACTGCCGCTTCGCTCCCTGCGACCGGGAGTGGCTGCGGGTCATGGGCGGTTACCTCAGCCGCCGGGAGGTGCACGCTCCGGCAGGCAAGTTCAACGCCGGGCAGAAGCTCTTCTACTGGCTAACTACTGTCTTTACCCTGACCATCGGTATAAGCGGTGTGATCATGATTTTTGGCCAGAAGGTAAGTCCGGCCCTCTGGCACTGGATGGTGCCCCTGCACGGTATCTCGGCGTTGGTCCTGATCCTGGCGGTTATAGGCCACGCTTACCTGGGCACGCTGGCCAACCCCGGCACCTGGCGCCTGCTGGTGACGGGCAAGGTCTCGCCCGAGTGGGCCCGAGCTCACCACCCCTTATGGTATGAAGGGAAGATTGGGGCTCCAGAGGAACAGGAGACGGCGGAGGAGGAAAAGGGCGGAGAAGACCTGACTCAGAGCTAATCTGCTGAAAATTTGGGGAGCCTCCTCTCCCAACGCTTGACAGGTGGGGAGGAGGCTTCTATAATGACCCTTAGATACCCTATAGGGTATATTGAAGGAGGGGAAAAGTTTGTTACCGGAAAAGTTGCTCGCGAGAAGGAAGCGCCAGCTATACACCGCGATGGGGCTACCCTTGGTGGCGATAGGGGGGTGGTTTTATCCGTGGCTGGGCTTCCTGCTGCTAGGGTGCATGTTAGGGGCAGTAGGTCTTTCTTTTTCGCGGGGGCGGACCTGGTGCGACTGGATGTGTCCCCGGGGTGCCTTTTTCGACTTGCTCCTGCTTTCTCTCTCGGCCAAGCGCTCTACCCCTGCCGTCTTTCGGAGTTGGCCCGTGAGGAGCTTCTTTTTGATCCTGGTTTTCACTGTCATAGGAACTCAGTGGTACTTTAGCTGGGGGAACATTCCCGCCATGGGTTTGGCGCTGGTTAAGGTTTTAACCGTGACCACCCTGGTCGGCGTTTCTCTGGGACTTATTTTTCACCCTCGTGCCTGGTGCCTGATTTGCCCCATGGGCACCTTGGCGAACTTATTCGGTCGCGGGAAGAAGCCGCTCCTGGTTTCCCCTTCCTGCGCGGGTTGCGGGACGTGCTCCCGCTTCTGCCCTCTAGAACTCCAGCCCCACTTTTTCCGCCAGCAAGGAGTAATGGAGGACGGCGACTGCCTGAAATGCGGCTCCTGCGTAGCGGTCTGCCCCCGACAGGCCCTTTCCTTTGGCGAAAGCTTGTCTGAGCAGGCAGGAAGTGTTAGACTTTGAGTCAGGATACTCCTAGAGGTAAAGCTCACGAAGGGAGGAATGCTTTCTTGCGGGTAGGAATTTTTGTTTGCGACTGTCAGGGCACTTTGGCCCAGGACCTAGACTTTGACCGCTTAGCGGCGGGTGCTAGCCAACTCCCCGGCGTGGTAACCGTCAAGCGCCACTCTCTCCTCTGTCAGGAAGAGGGTGTGGCCCTGCTCCAAAAGACGGTGCAGGAGCTGGAGCTCGACCGCGTGGTGGTGGCGGGCTGTTCCCCGCGCTCCAGCCTGGTGGCTCCGGAACTTCGCTTCAAGCGGGCGCTGCGCGAGGTGGGGCGTGATACAACGGCTTTAGAGATAGCCAACATAAGGGAGCAATGCGCCTGGGTCCATCCCGGCCAAAAAGAGCAAGCTACTGGCAAGGCCTTGGACATCATCGCCATGGCCCATGCGCGCGTCCTCTACAACCGCCCGCGTGATCCGGCCGCTTATGAAATCGCCGATGAGGCTTTGGTAATAGGTGGTGGCCCGGCGGGAATGCAGGCGGCGTTGGACTATGCCCGCAACGGGGTCAAAGTGACGCTGGTGGAGAGGGAATCGCATCTGGGAGGCCAGATGGCTCGTTTGGAGATGCTTTATCAGAATGAAACCTGGCCTTCCACCTGCCATGTGAACTGCATCATGCCTAATATTGGTAAGTTGGTCAATTTACATCCCCAGATAGAAGTCCTAACGCGCACCAAGGTGGTAAAGGTTAAAAAGGAAGGGGCCAATTTTCTGGTTAATCTCTACCAGGAGCCGCAGTTAGTCGATCCCCACCGCTGTGTGGAATGTGGCCGTTGTACCCCGGTCTGCCCGGTGGAGGTTCCTAATCAATTCGACATGGAGTTAAGTTTACGCAAGGCTATTTACAAGCCCCAGCCCATGGCCCTGCCTCCGGGATACACCATCGATCTGGTTAATTGCACGCGCTGCGGAGCCTGTGTGGAAGCTTGTCCAGCCCAGGCTATTAACTTGCAGGCTCCGGCTCGGGAGAAAACTCTGCGGGTTGGTAGCGTGGTATTGGCCACCGGTTTCGAGGAGCTCCCTGTGCCAGTAGCCGGTATAGGATCGCTGGAGGAGGAGTGGGACTGGCGGGTTATCTCTTCGATGAAGCTGGAGCGTTACGGTTTCCAATTGCAGCGGCTTCCTTTCCGCCCCCATAGCGTAACCTTCGTGCTTTGCGCCGGCTCGCGGGAAAAAACGGGTGAGATAGACCCTCGCTGCGAGTCGGCCTGTCCCTACCCCTTCCAGCCCTTAGACGGAAGCAAGGCCTATTGCTCCAAAATCTGTTGCTTTTACACCCTAAAGCAAATACTCATGCTTAAACGCTTTCACCCCAAGCTAGAAATCAATCTGGTTTACTCCCATATACGGGCCAACGGTCCGGCGGCGGAAGAATTTTTCCGCCGGGTTAAGAGCCTTCCAGGAGTGAATCTGATTCGGGGGCGCGTTACGGCGGTTACCAGGCGGGCGGACAAAGAGGGTTTGGAGTTGCGCGTGGAGCCCCGCGATGGAGAGGCAGGAATGGGCTCTAAGCTGGAGACCGATTTGCTGGTCCTGGCCACTGCTCTGGGGAGCCGCGATGACGCGCCGGAGCTCGCCGAACTTTTCGGCTTCAAGCTCGATATGTGGGGTTTGCCGGCTATAAACCAGGGTCCCTACGGCGACTCTCCCGGCTGTCGCATCCTCAGGCCCACCGAGTCCACGGTTCAGCGACTTTATGTGTCAGGTGCAGCGGCGCAGCCCAATTCCATTAGCCCCAGCGTGGCCGAGGCTTCGGCAGCGGTGGCTAAAGCTTTGCCTTATCACCGCCAGGGGAAAGTAGAAGTGCTGGATTTCTACGCCGAGGTCGATCCCCAGGTTTGCAGCGGCTGCGGTTTTTGCGCTCGAGTCTGCCCTCACGGGGTGATTCAGCGGCGCGAGGACGGGATCTACTACACTAGTCCAGCTTTTTGTCAGGGGTGCGGCCTTTGCACCACGGCTTGCCCCACGGGGGCCATAAAATTGAACAATTTCAACGACGAGTCTGTGGACAGGGAGTTGGCGGTGGCCTTTAGACACGTGCCTCCAGGTGAGCCTAAGATCGTGAGTTTCATGTGTTATTGGTGCGCTTATTCGGGTGCCGATTCGGCCGGCTTGGCTCGCCTTTCTTGCCCGCTGGGAGTAAGAGTGATTCGAGTGCGCTGCGGGGCTAGCGTCAGCCCCCAACACGTGCTCCAGGCTTTCTCCCACGGCGCCGATGGGGTGATAGTGGGCTATTGCCCGCAGTACAATTGCCACCACTACGATGGCAATGTACACGCCGCTAATCGCATGGCCATATGGCAAAAATTTCTCCCCCTCATGGGTATAGATCCGGAGCGTTTGGTTTTCATGGAAGTTGGGGCGGTGGGGGGCAAGGCCTGGCTGAATGCGGTCCATAACCTCTACCGGCATCTGCAAAGCAAGGCATCGGGTAAATAGGTGAGGAGGGAAGGGAATGGCTGTTCAGCACAAGGTTGATCCGCAGGAATTGGCTCGCCTGGTTAGCGTGATGGGAATATGTGGTGGCCCGCCGGTAGCGGAGGTTTCGTTGGCCGAATTCCTCAACCGTTTTCTGCGCTATACTGCGCGGGAATGTTGTGGAGAGTGTATGGTAGGGCATATGGGCACCCGGACTCTGATCTCTCTGCTGGAAAGGGGGAAAGAGTCGCGTGAGACCCTGGCTCAACTAGCTTGGCTCTTACGTAATTCGGCCAAGTGCGACGTGGGGAAGACAGCCGGTAAGGTGTTAGAGTTGCTATTGCAGATGGATTTGATCCAGTAAAAGAGAGGGGGGTGAGAGCACCCCCCTCTCTTCTGAAGGCGGGGAGTATCCATGCGGGTAGTGGTGAGTCTTTCCCGGCGTACGGAGCCTTATTTTTATTCCGAAAGCTTAGGAGCGGCGCTGCTGCGCCGCTACCCCCCCGAGCGGGTGCACACGGTGGTGGTGTGGACCAAGTTTCCGGCCACCGTCCTGGTGCGGTGGCGTCAGATTTTGAGCCGCTACGAGCAGGTTTTTCTGCACCTTACCGTCACCGGCTTTGGCGGGTCGGTAATCGAACCCGGAGTGCCACCGGCAGAAGAAGCGCTGGCTGCGCTTCCGGAGCTCCTGGCTTTTCTGGGGGACCCCCGCCGCCTGCGCCTGCGACCCGATCCCCTGGCTACTTTCTGCCGGGGCGAAGAGGTTTACTCCAACCTTCACCTGGTGCCGGAAATCATAAAGGAGGCGGCCGCTTTAGGGGTAAAGAGCTTCTCTTCTTCCTTCATGACTCTGTACCCCAAGGTGGAGGAACGCCTTAAACGGGAAGGTTTTTCCTTCATGGCGCCCGGGGAGGAGGAGAAGCGGCGCATATGGAGTAACCTGGAAAGGGTGGCGCGAGAAGCGGGAGCCGAGCTTTTCGCCTGTTGCGTCCCCGACCTTCCCAAGTCCCGCTGCATCGACGGTTACCAGTTGGCGCTTTTGCACCCGCGCCAAGAGCCGTGCCGCACCGATGAAGCGGCGGGACAGCGGGAACTGTGCGGGTGCACCCATGCGGTGGACTTGGGGTGGTACACCATGAAGTGCCCAGCCGGCTGCCTCTACTGCTACGGTAGCCCCCTTCGCTCCAGAAAAGCTTGACAAACTTCGGAGGCAAGCGTTAGAGTACTTTAAAAAGTTAAGTCTTTTAATCTTCTCCACGAAGGGGGTTTGTTATGGT
Source organism: Desulfothermobacter acidiphilus (assembly GCF_052073645.1). GTDB lineage: Bacteria > Bacillota > Desulfotomaculia > Desulfotomaculales > Ammonificaceae > Desulfothermobacter > Desulfothermobacter acidiphilus. The sequence continues at coordinate 673,291 of NZ_CM125440.1, forward strand.
CGAAAAGGACGCGGCTCTTTCCCGCCGCGTGGCCTTGATGGCCACCGCCCTGGGCTCTTTCCTCACTCCCTTTATGGGGGCGGCGGTGAACCTGGCCCTTCCCGACATAGGCAGGGAGTGGGGTTTGGGGGTGATAAGTCTAGGGTGGGTGGCCTCGGTGTTTTTGCTGGCGGCGGCTATGGTGCTTTTGCCTTCAGGAAGGCTGGCCGACATGTACGGCCGAAAGAAAGTCTTCACCATCGGTGTGGTAGTATACACTATTTTTTCCCTACTCTCGGCCTTGTCTCCCGGCCCTCTCTGGCTTTATGCTTTCCGCGCCCTCCAGGGTGTGGGGGGAGCAATGATCTTCGGCACGGCGGCCGCCATTCTGACTTCCATCTTTCCTCCCAACGAGCGAGGCAAGGCGCTGGGCCTCAACGCGGCGGCCGTTTACCTGGGTCTGGCCACCGGCCCCTTCTTGGGAGGGGTGCTGGTGCAGCATTTGGGTTGGCGGAGCGTCTTCTGGATAAACGCCCCTTTGGGTCTAGTAATCTTGCTTTTGCTCACCAAGGTGGAAGGGGAATGGGCAGAAGCAGAAAAGGAAAAGTTCGATTACCTGGGTTCCCTGCTTTCCGGGCTTTCGCTTTGCGCTTTAATGTACGGTTTCTCCGCACTTCCCCGCAGCTTGGGCGGTTATCTCCTGGCCGCCGGCTTGTGCGTGGGGCTGGGTTTTGTCATCTGGGAGAGCAGGATACCGGCGCCGGTACTCAATCTCCGGCTCTTTCGCCAGAGTCTGACCTTTGCCTTTTCTAACTTGGCAGCCCTCATAAACTACAGTGCCACCTATGCGGTAACCTTCTTCTTGAGCCTTTATCTGCAGGAAGTGCGGGGGCTTTCTCCTCAGCACGCGGGCTTTATTCTCCTTTCTCAGCCGGTGGTGATGACCCTGGGTTCCCCCATAGCCGGCTGGCTGTCCGACCGCATCGAACCCCGGATAATTGCTTCTCTGGGCATGACCTTAACCACTTTAGGCCTTTTCTTCCTGGCCTTCGGCCTTGGCCTGCATACGTCTACCTTACAGATCGTGGGGATTCTTTTGCTTATGGGGCTGGGGTTCGCCCTTTTTGCTTCCCCCAATACCAACGCCGTCATGAGCTCGGTGGCTCCCCGCTTCCGGGCCGTGGCCTCGTCCGTTTTGGCCATCATGCGCCTGGTGGGGCAGACCTTCAGCATGGGGATTGCCATGCTGATACTGGGACTTTTCGTGGGGGAGGTCTCTTTGGGCACCCACCTCTCCTGGCCGTTCGTCCAGGCGGCCAGGGTGGCTTTCCTGTGCTTCGCCTGCCTTTGCTTCGTCGGGATCTTTGCTTCCCTGGCCCGGGGGCGCATCCACGGTGAAGACTAGTCTTCGCGCCGGAAGGTCTCCTCGGCGAAGGGCGTGCTGCTCAGGCGCATGAAAAGCTCACTCCTTCTTTCCCCCTTTGGTTAAGAAGGTTTTGGCAGCCAGGCCCAAAAAGGAACGGTTCTCCTTCAGGATTTTCTCCAGTGCTTCCACCACTTGCGCTAGTCCTTCCTCTTCCACCACCAAGGGGGGCTCTAGCCGAATGACGTTGGGATTGTTCAGGGTGTAAGCGGTGAGGATGCGGAAGCGGTTGAGGAGTTGCCCGGCCACCAGGCTTCCTAGAAACTCTTCCGCCATCCTATCCACCCAACCGAAGGTTAGGCGAGACAGTACACCTGCTTTTTGCCCGGCGAATTCAATGCCAACGAGCAGTCCCAGCCCGCGCACTTCCTTGACTAGTTGGGGATAGCGTTTCTGCAGCGCTTGCAGCTGTTCGAGGAACCACCGGCCTTTGCGGGAAGCTTGCCCAGGCAGGTCTTCTTTCACTATCACTTCTAGCGTTGCTAAAGCAGCGGCGCAGGCCCAGGCATTGCCGCCGAAGGTGGAGGTGTGCAGTTGAGCTCGTTCCGGGCTACCGTAAGCTTTATTCCAGATGGCGTCGGTGGTAAGGAAAGCTCCCATGGGAATGATTCCGCCCCCCAGCGATTTTGCCAGGCAAATAATATCCGGTTCCACGCCGTCTTGCTGGCAGGCAAAAATGGTGCCGGTTCGTCCCAAACCGGTCTGAATTTCATCGACAATGAGTAGGGTTCCGTAGCGGCTGCATAGATGCTTGGCTTCTCGCAAATAACCGGGGGAGGGTATGATGATGCCCCCTTCGCCCTGCACTGGCTCGACGATAAAAGCGGCTGCTTGCTGGGGCTGTAAGGCTTGCTCCAGGGCCGCGAGGTCGTTGTAGGGGATGGCTTCGCAGTAAGGGAGAAGGGGAGCGAACGGTTCCTGGTATTTTTTTCTCCCGGTGACCGATAGAGCGCCGAAAGTTTTGCCGTGGAAGGAATTATGGCAGTAAATGAAGCCGGGACGGCCAGTAGCGATCCGGGCTAGCTTGAGCGCTCCTTCCACCGCTTCAGCGCCGCTGTTGCAGAAAAAAACCCGTCTCATATTGCCTGGGGCCAGCTGGCAGAGATTGTGTGCCAGAGCTCCCGCCAGAGGGGAAAGGGTGGTTTGCACCATGGTGGGGAAACCCTGCACTTGCTCTAGCGCTGCCAGCACCTGGGGGTGGTTGTGGCCTACGTTCATGGCGCCAAACGACCCTAAAAAGTCCCAATATGCTTTTCCTTCCTCGTCCCAAAGCCTGGCACCTTCCGCTTTGACGAAGCGTTTATCGAAGTCCAGCAGGCGCAGGAGCTGACAAAGCCCAACATTAAGGTACTCGCGGTGCAACTCTCGTACCTGACTCCGGCTGAGCTCCAGGGCTTCCTGCACCCCAATGAGTTTTCTCACTTTAGCAAAACTCCTTTCCGACGCGTACGAGTTCCGGCATTGCGGTAAAGATTCGTTGCGACTGGCGGCTGCTCCTGCCACCGGCTATTCATTAATAGAGGGCAGAAGGAAATGGAGCGCTCTTCGCTTTTGGGGTGGCGGGAAGCGAGGGCTGCCGGCGAATTTTATAGACGCGGAGCCGGTGGAGCAGGACAAGCTCAGGGAAAAGGCGAAGTTTTTACATTGGTAGGTCGGCGCTTGACGCCGAGAGGAGGTTTTGTTGCTTGTTACGTTTGGGGTGGGTTGACTATCTCAATTGCTTGCCTATCTACTATCCTTTGGAGCGCGCCTTGATTAAACCCCCCTTCGCGATGCAATTGGTCAAAGGAGTACCTACCGAACTCAACCAACTTTTCCTCGGAGGAGAATTGCACGTGACTCCCCTTTCCTCCATCGAATACGCCCGGCATCCGGAGTTCGCGTACATCCTGCCGGGACCGGTGATAGCGTCCGACGGCGAGGTGGGAAGTATCTTTCTCTTCAGCCGCTTGCCGATTACCGAGTTGGAAGGGACTCGGGTGGCGTTGACCAGTGCTTCGGCCACTTCGGTAGCGCTGGTCAAGATCCTTCTGGCGTTTTACTACCACATAGAGCCGGAATATCAAGTTTCTTGCCCCTCTCTGGAAGCTATGCTGGCCCGAGCCGAGGCCGCTTTGCTGATCGGGGACGACGCTCTGAGGGCGCGGGAGGAGGTGCTCAGCTGGCGGGAAAAAATTTATGTGCAGGACTTAGGGGAAGCCTGGAAGGCATTTACCGGGGAGAAGATGGTCTTTGCTCTGTTCACGGTGCGGGCCAATTGGGCGGAAACCCATCCGGAGCGCGTCACCGCTCTGGCTTGTCTGCTAAACGAGGCTAAAACCTGGGGTTTAGAGCATCTGCCGGAGGTGAGCCTGGAAGCCCAGGCACTTTCCGGACTATCGTTGCCGGTTATTAAGCGCTATTACACGCTGCTAAGGTACGATTGGGATGAAAGCTGTCGGCGCTCGCTTTTGCTTTTTTACGATTACGCTTATAAGCTGGGCTTGGTTAAGGAGAGGATTTCCAGTTTACGGATCTGGGGGGAAGGGTTTGTCACGAGTTGAGCAAATCCTGGGGGAAGTGGTGGAAGGAAGGCGTTTAACGGTGGAGGAGGCAGTGGAGCTTTACCGGAAGGCTGATCTCTTGCTCCTGGGTAAGGCCGCTGCCTTGGTGCGCGAGCGGATGCACCCGGGACGGGTGGTGACTTTCGTTATCGACCGCAATATCAATTACACCAATGTTTGTTACTGCGGCTGTTCTTTTTGCGCTTTCTACCGCCAGCGGGAAGATCCGGATGCTTATGTGCTTTCGGTGGAGGAGGTGCTGGCTAAAGTAGAGGAGTTGGTGGAGCAGGGAGGTACGCAGGTGCTCCTTCAGGGTGGTTTGCACCCGGATTTAGGGCTGAATTATCTGGAGGAACTCTTTCGAGCCATCAAGTCCCGCTATCCAGTACACCTCCACGCTCTTTCTCCTCCGGAGGTCATTCATCTGGCCCGCAAGGAGAAGCTGCCGGTGCGAGCGGTGCTGGAGCGCTTGCGCGCGGCAGGGCTGGATTCTCTTCCCGGGGGCGGGGCGGAGATCCTGGTAAATCGGGTGCGGCGGCTCATTTCCCCCCGCAAGATCACCTGGCAAGAGTGGGTGGCGGTTATGATCACTGCCTTTAGCCTAGGGCTTTTCGCCAGTGCCACTATGATGTTTGGCACGGTGGAGACGGTGGAAGAAAGGATTGAGCATTTGGATCGGCTGCGCCACGTGCAGGATTACACCAGCGGCTTTACCGCTTTTATTCCCTGGGCCTATCAGCCTTATAATACTGCTTTGGGAGGGAAACCTTCTTCAACGGTGGAGTATCTGCGCTTGCTAGCCCTGTCCCGTCTTTTTCTGGACAATATTCCTAATATTCAGTGTTCCTGGGTTACCCAGGGAACTAAAGTGGGGCAGGTGGCATTGGCCTTCGGGGCCAACGATTTCGGAGGTACAATGATGGAAGAGAATGTGGTGCGAGCTGCTGGCGCCGCTTACCGGACTAACCTGGAAGAGTTGATACGGATCATTAAGGACGCCGGCTTCACTCCAGCGCAGAGAACCACCGATTACCGGGTAATCCGCTTGTTTTGAGGAGGAGGGCCAGGATGGAAAACACTAGCTTGCTACGGCAACTGCCGGCGATGGACGAGCTCCTCCGCCATCCGGAAGTGGCAGAGTTGATTGCTTCGCACTCGCGGGGTATGGTGCGCTACGCCGCTCGTAAAGTTATGGATCGGTTACGAGAGGAACTGCTGCGGGGTGATCGAAGTCAGGTGGATCTCCCTACGATCCTGAGCTATTTGCGCCAGGAGCTTCGCCCCCGGCTGCGGCGGGTGATCAACGCTACGGGGGTGGTGCTGCATACCAATCTGGGACGCGCTCTGCTCAGTGCCCGAGCTCGGGAGGCAGTGCTGCAGGCTATGACCCATTACACTAACCTGGAGTTCAATCTGCTAAGCGGGAAGCGGGGAGAACGTTACTCGCTGGTAGAGGAACTCCTTTGCTTGCTGGCGGGGGCGGAGGCGGCCATGGTGGTGAATAATAACGCCGCGGCGGTTCTACTGGCCCTAAACACCCTAGCTGCCGGGCGGGAAGTGGTGGTTTCCCGCGGTCAATTGATCGAGATAGGGGGCTCTTTCCGTATTCCCGATGTCATGCGCCAGAGTGGGGCTACTCTGGTGGAGGTGGGGACCACCAACAAAACTCACCGCCGCGACTACCGCGAAGCCATAACCGAGCGCACCGCCTTAATCTTGCACGTCCACATGTCCAACTACCGCATCGTCGGCTTCACCAGCGAGGTGCCGGTGCCGGAGTTGGTAGCCCTGGCGCGGGAGCACGCTTTACCGGTGATGTCCGATCTGGGAAGCGGCTCGCTGGTAGATTTTTCTCGTTTCGGTTTCCCTTACGAGCCCACGGTACAAGAAACGGTCGCGGCGGGGGTCGATGTGGTGACTTTTAGCGGCGATAAACTGCTGGGGGGGCCGCAGGCCGGCATCGTGGTGGGCAAAAGGGACTACGTGGAGCGCATGAAGCGCAACCCTCTGAATCGCGCCTTGCGCATCGATAAAATGACGCTGGCAGCGTTGGAGGCCACGCTCCAGGAATACCTGGAGGAAGAAGAAGCGTTGGAGAGGATCCCCACCCTGCGGATGCTGCTTTGCTCGCTGGAGGAACTCCGAACTCGGGCGGAAAGGGTGGCTCATGAGCTGGAGGGCCTGGAGGGGATTGAGGTGCGGCTGGCAGAGGGTTTTTCCCAGGTGGGGGGAGGAGCCTTGCCCACCGCCCAACTACCCACTTGGCTGGTGGAGGTGCGGTTGGCTTCCTGGGGAGAAAGCGCTCTCTTGAAGGCGTTGCGCCGGGCTGATCCGCCGGTGGTGGCTCGGGCGGAAAAGGGCTGGGTGCTGCTCGATCCCCGTACCTTAGCGGAAGAGGATTTTCCTTGGCTGGTAAACGCTTTCCGGCAAGCCGTGGGGGGAGAGCTTTGAAGCGGGTGATTATCGGTACCGCCGGGCACGTGGATCACGGGAAGACGGCTCTCATCAGAGCTCTTACCGGGATAGATACCGATCGTCTTAAGGAGGAGAAAGAGCGGGGCATCTCCATCGAGCTCGGATTCGCCCACTTGGACCTGCCCAGCGGGATAAGAGCGGGAATAGTGGATGTTCCTGGTCACGAGCGACTGGTGCGGACCATGCTGGCCGGGGCGCATGGCATCGATCTAGTATTGCTGGTGGTGGCGGCCGATGAGGGAGTGATGCCGCAGACCCGGGAGCATATGGAGATAATCGATCTCCTGGGCATCGATCGGGGGGTGGTGGCGCTTACCAAGATCGATCTAGTGGACCCCGACTGGAAGGAACTGGTTAGTGAGGAAATCAAGGAGTTCTTGGCCGACACCCCTTTGCGTGGAGCTCCCGTGGTTCCGGTTTCTTCGGTCACGGGGGAGGGGCTACCGGAGCTGCTTCGCGTTCTGGACCAACTGGCTCAGGGAGTGAGGGAGAAACCGGATACCGGACCGGTACGTATGCCGCTGGACCGGGTTTTCACCCTAGCCGGGTTTGGTACGGTGGTGACAGGCACCCTGGTGGCGGGAACCGTGAAGGTGGGAGAAACGCTGGCGGTGCTGCCGGCGGGGAAAATGGTGCGTGTGCGGCAGATACAGATCCACCAGCAGCAAGTGGAGGAGGCTAAGGCCGGCCAGCGGGTAGCCCTTAATTTGGCCGGGGTGGAAGCCTCGGAGTTACGGCGGGGCGATGTTTTGGTAACTCCAGGGGCTTTCGTGGCGGTGACCTTGCTGGATGCTAAGGTGCGCTTACTGCCTCACGCCCGCAAACTCAAACACCGGGCTCGAGTCCGCCTGCACTTGGGGACGGCAGAGGCACTAGCCCAACTCCACTTGCTCGACCGGGAAGAACTGGCTCCTGGCGAAGAAGCGTTGCTGCAACTTTTAGTGGAAGAGCCGATTGTAGCGGCGCGTGGCGATAAGCTGGTTCTCCGCTCGCCTTCCCAGCCCCTGACTCTGGGAGGAGGGCTGGTTTTGGGGTTGCCGACCATGCGCTACAAACGCTACCGTCCGGAGATCATGGAGTACCTGAACCAGCTGGCCGAAGGGAAATTGCCGCAGCAGGTGCTGGCCTTCTTAACCCAGGCCAAACAGCCGGTGGCAGTAGAGACTTTATCTCGGACCTTGACCGAGGCCCCGGTGCGAGTGGCGCAGGTGCTGGAGGAGTTGGCGGCGCGGGAAGAAGTGGCGCTTATCCGGGCTGAGGGACAACTTTGGGCTTGCTCCCCGGTTACCTACCAGCAACTCAAGGAGAAAGCCCGGGCGCTGGTGGCTGCTTACTCCGAGGAGTATCCTCTGCGTCAGGGAATGCCCCGGGAGGAACTGCGCTCTCGCCTATTGCCTCAATTGGGGGTGCGAGCTTTTCAAATATTATTGGAGGATTGGGAACGACAGGGATGGCTGCGGCTAACCCCGCAGGCGGTGGCCTTGCCGGAAAGTTCTGGTCTCTCGGAGCAAGAGCAACAACGGATTGCTGCTTTGGAGGAAGCTTATCTTAGGGGAGGGATGCAACCGCCTTCCCCAAAGGAAGTGGCGGCCCAGCTAGGGCTAGAGGAAAAGCGGGCCGGTGAGTATCTGGGATACCTTTTCCGCCAGGGACTGCTGGTTAAAGTGGCGGAAGATATAGTATTCCACCGCGAAGTGCTGAAAACGGCTGAAACCCGCGTGGTTGAGGCCCTGAAAGAGCGGGGAGAGATAACGGCGGCGGAGGCGCGTGACCTGCTAGGCACCTCCCGCAAGTATGTGGTGCCGCTGCTGGAATACCTAGACGGGCGCAGAGTGACCCGTCGCGTGGGGGATAAGCGCACGCTGGTCAAAAAGGAGTGAAGTGATGGCTCTGCTCGATTTTCCCGAAGGGATAGAGTTGCTCACGGTCACGACCGGAGAAGGACCCTGGCGCTTGCTCTTGTTCGCCACCCGCACCAAGGAAGGAGTAATTGTTCAGTTGCTGGGCGGGGATAAACCTCACGTGGGAGCCATTGTTATTTCCCTCCCCCGTCCCAGCCGTTCGGTGCCGGGCAAGATCAGTACCACCACCACCGTGCTCCCTCTTTACGGCCACCAGGATGATGAAGTGGCCCGTCCGGTGGCCGAAGCTTTGGCCCGCCACCTGGACCAGCCGGTGGTGGTGGTGGCGGGTGTTCATATCGAGCGCGCTACGCCCGCCGACATCGAGAAGGTAAAGGAAAACAGCTCCGAAGCTCTGCGTCTGCTTCTGCAGCAGCTCCTCTAAATGAGCCTGCCGGCGTGAATAATATAGCTCCAGTTAAGCCCATAATTGTTGTCCCAGTTGCCAGCTCCGTCCCAGAAGCAAAAATTTAACGTTTCCTCGTCGTAAGGGATGCTCACCGTCTTGATCCACCCCCAGGAAGTGCGCGACATTCTGAAGTCCTGCACCCGATGCCACTTATCGGGAGCTCCGAACCCTAGGTGTAGGTATATTTGCTGCGCCCCGCTGCGCGCTAGCAGGCCGTTATAACAAATAGTCACTTCTTCTCCCGCGGTTACTGGCGTGGGATCGATAATAACCATGCCCTGGAGCTCGGACGGATGCTGGGTTTCCCTTTTTGCTTCCTTCAGCATTAATTTCTCCTCCCTAAAAGATGGTGTCCCTTATTTTTTGCCCACGGCCATTTTGGCCTGGATGGCTTCGCTTTATTCCCTTGTTTTTTTTTCCACGTATGCCCTGCCCGGAGCCTACATATCCTTTGGAGGTGATAAGGGAGGGCGGCGGTATGCGAATAGCAATGCTATCTTGGGAATTTCCTCCTAACCACACGGGAGGCTTAGGGCAGCATGTATACGATCTCACCGCGGCTTTGGCTCGTCAGGGAACAGAGGTGTTGCTTTTCACTCTGGGAGCTCCTGGAGCTTTGCCGGTAGAGGAGGTCAACGGGGTGCGGCTGTACCGGGTTTGGCCTTCCGCTCCTCCTGCTTCCGACTTCATAACTGGCGTGATTCAGGCCAATATCTTCTTGCTGGAACGGGCGGTGGCCGAACTTTCCCGCCAACGGGGGGTAAAGCTGGTGCATGCCCACGACTGGTTGGTAGCCTGGTCGGCGCGGGCGCTCAAGCACGCCTACCGGCTTCCGTTGGTGAGCACCGTTCACGCTACCGAGTTTGGCCGGCATCGGGGGCTGCACACCCCTTTGCAGCACTTCATCAGCGGGGTGGAGTGGTGGTTGACTTACGAGAGTTGGCGGGTGATCGTTTGCAGTCGTTACATGGAACAGGAAGTCAAGCATATTTTCCAGCTGCCAGGTGATAAGTTACGCGTGATCCCCAATGCCGTAGTCCCGGAGCGTTATCTCCGTTTTCCAAAGGGGGTGGACCGCAATTGGTTCGCTGCTCCCGACGAGCGCATCGTCTTTTTCGTGGGGCGACTGGTGTGGGAGAAAGGGGTGCAGGTTTTGCTTCGGGCTTTTCCTCTAGTGCTTGCCCGCTGCCCTCAGACCAAACTGATCATAGCTGGCACCGGCCCTTACGAGGGAGAACTCCGACGGCTGGCAGGGGAGCTGGGAATAGCCCATCGCGTTTATTTCACCGGCTATTTGGAGGAGAGGATACGCAACGCTCTCTATCACTGGGCGTCGGTAGCGGTTTTCCCCAGTCTTTACGAGCCTTTTGGCATCGTGGCTCTGGAAGCGATGGGGGCTAAGGTACCCGTGGTGGTGAGCGACGTGGGAGGGCTTCAGGAAATCGTGGAGGAGGGCTGGGACGGGTACAAATGCCCCCCCGACCAGCCGGAAGCGCTCGCGGAAAAGATTGTGGCTTTGCTGTTGCACCCGGAGCGAGCGGCTGTGCTGCGAGAACGCGCCTTTCAGAAAGTTTGCCAGCGGTATTCCTGGAGCGATGTAGCCCACAACACTAGAAAGCTATACCAGGAAGTGGTGCGGGAGAGGCGATGCTCCGAATGGTTCTCCAACACCGAGAACTCGCCTGCTCGCCCCCGCATTACCTATCTGTTTCGTCGGTACGCCTAGAGAAAGGGGATGGGGAAGTTTGAAAGGCATAGTGATGGCGGGAGGAAAGGGGACCCGCCTACGGCCCCTTACTTGTGATCTTCCTAAACCCTTGGTGCCGGTGGCTAATCGGCCGGTTATTAGTTACGGTTTAGAGTTGCTGCGGCGCCATGGAATAAAAGAAGTGGCCGTGACCCTGCACTACCTCTCTGATAAAATTCAGCACTACTTCTCCACTCACGATCCAGGAGTAGCCCTGCGCTTCTTCCAGGAGAAGCGTTTGATGGGGACAGCCGGCAGCGTGAAGAACGTGGGTACTTTTTTCGATCAAACCTGCGTGGTGCTGAGCGGGGACGCTCTTACCGACTTCGATCTCTCGGCGGCTATCGATTTTCACCGGGAAAGGGGAGCTCTGGCTACCCTGGTGCTGGCGCGGGTGGAATGCCCACTGGAGTACGGCGTGGTGATTCTGGAGGAAGATGGTAGAATACGTTGTTTTCTAGAAAAACCAGGGTGGAGTGAGGTCTTCAGCGACACGGTTAACACCGGCATTTACGTGCTGGAGCCAGAGGTGCTGGACTATATTCCCTCGGGGCAGGAATTCGACTTCAGCAAAGACCTCTTCCCCTTGTTGCTGCGCGAAAAGCTGCCTTTGTACGGGGTGGTGCTGGAGGGTTACTGGTGCGACATTGGTAATATAGAAGCTTACCGGCAAGCGCAAGAGGATTTGCTGGCCGGGAAGGTGCGCCTCCCCATCCCGGGCAAGGAATTGCGGCCAGGAGTTTGGGTGGAGGGGGAGGTGGAGATAGACGCCACGGCGGAGCTCGAGCCTCCGATATTGCTGGGGGAGAAAACTCATCTAGGGCCGGGAACTCGGGTAGGCCCCTTCACAGTGCTGGGGCGTTCCTGCCGTGTGCAAGAAGGAGCTAATCTCAAGCGCAGCGTTCTCTGGGATCACTGCTACGTCGGACGAGGGGTCTCTCTGAGCGGGGTAATAGCAGGGGTGCAGGTGTGTTTTCTAGACGAAGTCAGCGCTTACGAGGGGGTGGTGGTGGGTGACCGCTCGGTGTTGCAGGAAAAAAGCGTGGTGCACCCGGGGGTTAAGCTATGGCCCTGCAAGGTGGTAGAGAAAGGCGGGCAAGTGAAGGAAAACTTGGTTTGGGGCTGCGGTTACCGCCGCAGTCTCTTCGGAGCGGAAGGAGTAACTGGTCTAGTCAACATCGAGCTGACCCCCGAAAAAGTGGCGAAGCTGGGCAGCGCTTTCGGCGCCTATCTAGGTAAAGGGAGCTCCGTCCTGGTTACCAGTGATGTCTATCCCACCACCGTCATGCTGCGCCGCGCCCTGTCAGCTGGTCTCCAGGCAGTGGGGGTGCGGGTGCGGGAAGGGGGCGAAGCCATCACCCCGCTGGCTCGCTTCGCCGTGCGCTACTACGATTTGGCCGGGGGAGTGCACATCAAAATGTCTTCTCAGAACCCGGATAAGGTCTCGCTGTTTTTCTTGGAAGCGAGCGGGGGCAACCTTTCCCGGGAAGGAGAAAGAAAACTGGAGGAGTTGTACTATCGCGAAGACTTCGCTAGGGAAACCCCAGCCGGGATTCTGCCCATTCAAGCGTTGGAGGAAACCGCTTCGCCTTTTATCGAGCGCTTGACCCAAAAACTTTCCCCGCGGCTGCCCGGTTTGCGCCTGGCCGTGCTTTACGAACCTTTGAACCTTGCCCGCTTTCTGCGCCTCCTGGCCGAGCGAAGTGGAGTGGAGTGGATCGAGTTCGACGCCGCTTATTCTCCTTCCCATCCCCGTCCCTGGTCCTATTACCGGCAGAGGTTTCCCGAGTTCTGCCGCTCGGTGGTGGATAATGGAGCTGACGGGGGGGTGGTTCTGGATGCCAACGCCGACCACCTGGTGCTGGTGGACGAAAGAGGGCGCGTGATCGAAGACGACCTGCTCATCGCCCTGTTGGCTCTGGTGAGCCTTAAACGCCAGCAGAATCCGGTGGTGGTGCCCGTAACCGCGCCGCGGGTGGTGGAGGATATGGCAACTCGCTATCAGGCCCGGGTGGTGCGTACCAAGGCCAGTCGCCGAGACCTGTGGCACGAGACTCGGCAGAGCGCAGGGGAGCACGCTTGGCTTTATTTCGACGCCTTGGCTGCTCTGCTACATCTTTTCTCTTTTATCCGCGAGCGCGGTATCTCTCTGGCGCAGCTGGCGGAGGAAATACCAGCCTATTTTCTTAGTCGGCGCGAAACGCCGGTCAGGTGGAAGGCCAAGGGCAAGGTGATCCGCCGCCTGGCCGAGGAGCACCGGGAACGGCCGGTGGAATTTATCGATGGCATCAAGGTCTATCATCCAGAGGGTTGGACCCTTATCCTTCCCGATCCGGAGGAGCCCGTATGCCGCATCTGGAGTGAGGCTTCCTCTATGGAGCTAGCGGAATCGCTCACCGAATTCTACTCTCAGCGCATCCGGGAACTTTCCGAAGACTAAAAGTCAATCTCTAACCGGGTCCTCTCGCTGGCCCGGTTTTTCTCCTCGCCTTAAAGCCCGGTAGGCGGTGCTCTTGGCCGCCTAAAACCGGCGTGTGAAAGGTGCGCGCTAGACCAATGCTGCCTCATCCGGGAATACCGATGGACGCATCACGAATGACTTCACCTTCCTTCTGTGGTAGAATGGAGCCATGAAGCGCACCAATCGTGATCTGGACCCTGCCAGACAAAAGCCAAAAACAGACACTGCAAAACCGCCAGGTGATTGGGTGTAGCGGAAGGCAAGAAGCTTTAGGAACTAGTCTGCAGCACTAAAACCTGTGGCGAAGATGAAAGAACTGTAACACCTAAATCTAGTTGCACTTCCCACCGATATAAAGTAAATAACATATTGGCGTAAGGAGGGTCGGCGCATAATGCATAAATTCTTGTCTTTGTCGCTGCTGCTTGTGGCTTTATCTTTAACCATCGCAAATGACCGTTTGGCTTATTCTAAAAGTAGTATTTATCCTGGCGCTGACCTGGTTCTTTTTATTGGCCTACCTAGATACGGAGTTCTAGATCCAGTTAATGGCCTATCGCTTTGTGGCTACGTAGATGCTGACGTGGCCACCTTCGTCTACAACGATCGCGTTTACGTGCCGGTGCGCACCATTCTCCAAACCCTCGTTTTGCCACTAAAGCACGCATCTTTGTGTGACGCTAAAGCGGTCTTCGTTTTTAGCTCTACTCTAACCCCGCAAGATACGGAGTTGGTGTTTTTCCTCGGGAATCCACTTACCCTTGTAAACGGCTCGGAACGAGAGTCCCCGGCTCCCCCTCTACTGGTGAAAGGAAGAGTCTGTGTCCCCGTGCGAACTATGGCGGAGGTTCTCGCTAGGGAACTCCTGTGGGACCCCCCGGAGGGAGATAGGCCGGGGATAGTTATCTTATTGGCTACCGCCCAGAAGTCATCGGGTGGACAAGTAAGTCGCTCCGGAAGGGAGCTGAGCTATAGGACCATTGAGCACATCCGGGAGGCTGCCGAAAAGCTGGTTATCCTGGCCGAACTCAAGATTGACTTCCCAGGCGACGAAAAGTTCTGGAATAATATCCACAATGCTCGCTTGGCCGCGGAGCGAATCGATGGCACTATTCTTTATCCCGGCCAGGTGTTTTCCTTTAACGCTGCTACCGGTCCTCGCACTATTGAAAACGGCTTCAAGTGGGGCTGGGGTTTAGTCGGTCCAGATCTGGGCGCGGGCGTTTGTCGGACGGCTACTATTCTTTACCAGGCAGCTCGCGAAGCAGGATTGGAAATTGTTGAAAGGCATACCCATGTCGGCGGGGATGTGCCTTACGCCTCGCACGAGGACGACGCTGCGATACAGTGGGGGAAGGCGGATCTAAAGTTCAGAAATAACTACGGTTTCCCGGTGAAGATCCGGGTTTGGCACGAGGAGGAAAGCTCTCTGCGAGCGAAGATAACCAGGTTAGTTAATTAGCCGTCGCTTGAATACGTAACTTAGGGAAAGGCTTGTCGGGATCTCGAGGGCGAAGCTCGTGTTCAGCAGGATGCAGAAGGGCGTAGGCGCGGGTTTTTTATCCCTCCAGAACCAGGGGCCTGTTGGGCAGAGCTTTGGCCTCGCTGAGCTCACCCCGGCCCTTTCGCATTGCCGGCTCCAGATTTTGCTTGACAGGAATAAATGTAACTGATATCTAATTAGGATAGAGTATCAGTTAGCTTGCAGGCGGGGGTAAGGCATGGAGAAGAACGACGATCTGAGGGCCAAGGTTCAGTCCTTGAGGGCTCGCGGTTTCAAGCTCACCCCGCAACGACGGGAGATTCTTCGCATCCTGACCGAGGCCGACTCTCCGCTCAGCGCCCGGGACATTGAAGAGGAGTTGCATCGGCGCTTTCCAGGTGTGGGCCGGGGAACCGTTTACCGCACTTTAGAGACTTTGCGAAGCGTGGGCTTGCTGGAGGAAACCTTTTTTGAGGGCTGCCGGCGTTTCCTTCTGGCGGAGAAGCACCGCCACCACTTAGTGTGCCTGCGGTGCGGGCGCATCTTTTCTTTTCCCTGCTGTCCGGACCAGTGCTTAAACCGCGTGATGACTTCCTTTCCCGACTTCGAGGTGACCAATCACGTGCTGGCCATTTACGGTTACTGCGGCGCTTGCCGTAAACTTATGCACGGGGGTGGGTAAAAGGTGAAGCGTTACCTGGCGCTGGTGTCGCTGCTGCTGCTCTTGGCCCTGGCGGGTTGCGGATCTCCTTCTCCTTCTTCTCCTGGTGCCAAGACGGGGAAGCTGGAGGTGGTAGCCACTTTCTTCCCCCTGGCCGATTTTGCTCGGCAAGTGGGAGGGGATCGGGTGGAGGTGACCTGCCTGGTTCCTCCGGGCGTGAGCGTGCATGATTGGGAACCTTCACCAGGCGACCTGACCAAAATAATGCAGGCCAAAGTCTTTATTTACAACGGAGCCGGCTTGGAACCCTGGGTGAGCAAGGTATTGCCCGAGTATCGTGGTCAGGTGGTGGAAGCGGTAAAGGGTGTTAAGCTGCTTACTTTCGCCGCCGAGGGGGGTGGAGCAGAAGCCCGTCACCAAGGAGAGACCCATACGCATCAACACGGCACCATTGACCCTCACGCCTGGCTCGACCCGGTAAACGCCCAGCAGTATGTTCGCAACATCATGGAGGGGTTGATCGCGGCCGATCCTCAGGGGGCCGATTACTACCGGCAGCGAGCTGAAGCCTACGAAAAGAAGCTGCAGGAACTAGACCAGGCTTATAAGAGCGCGGCGGCTCATTTTCGCCATCACGATATCGTGGTTTCCCACGCTGCCTTTGGCTACCTGGCCCAGCGCTACGGCTTGCATCAGATTCCCATCGCCGGGCTTTCGCCGCAGGCCGAACCTTCGCCGGCCAAGCTGGCGGAGTTGGTGCGCCTGGTCAAGGAGAAACATATCAAGTACGTGTTCTTCGAGTCCACCGCCAGCCCCCGAGTGGCCGAAACGCTGGCCCGAGAAGCTGGAGTTCAGGCGCTGGTCCTGAGCCCCGTGGCCGGGCTTACTCCGGACGAGAAAAGCGGCGCTAAAGGTTACGTGGAAGTGATGCAGGATAATCTCAAGGTACTGCAACAGGCATTGGGGGATTAGAGCTTGACCGATTTGGTTCGTTTCCAGGGAGTGGACTTGGCTTTTGGGGAGAAGGTGGTTCTGGAGGACATCACCTTCAGCATTAAAAAAGGGGATTTTCTGGCCATACTAGGGCCCAACGGCTCGGGGAAAACTTCTCTGCTGAAGTTGATTCTTGGTATATATCGCCCCACGCGGGGCGAAATCTTTCTTTTCGGCCAGCCGGCCGCGCAGTTTCGGGAGCGCTACCGTATAGGGTACGTGCCTCAGAAGGGGGGGCTCTTAGGCAGCTTTCCGGCCACGGTTTGGGAAGCGGTGGCATCGGGCCGGGTGGCGCGCACCGGCATCTGGCGCCGTTTTACCGCGGAGGATCGCCAGGCGATCGAGAAAGCCTGTGCCGCTCTGGATCTTCTCCCCCTCTTGCACCACCAGGTGAGCCAACTCTCTGGGGGCCAGCGCCAGCGGGTAGCCATCGCTCGAGCTCTGGCGCCGGAGCCGGAGCTCTTGCTGCTGGACGAAGCCGCTGAGGGCTTGGACGCGCCGGGTGAAGAACTTTTCTACCGGTATCTGACCGAGTTCCACCGAGAGCGTGGTGTTACCGTGGTTATGGTAACCCACGATATTGGAGCCGTTTCCCGCCGGGTGAAGCGGGTCCTATGCCTGAACCGCCGCATAGTTTTCGAGGGCAGCCCGGCCGAGTGCCTCTCCAACAACCATCTGGCCGACCTTTACGGTGCGCCGGTGTACGTGCCGGGGAGGTGAGCGGATTGCTGGAAATGTGGCATTATGGATTTTTTTGGCGGGGGATCGTCGCCGGGCTGCTGGCCGGCTTTCTCTGTCCGCTGGTAGGAGTTTTTCTGGTGGCGCGCCGTTACTCCTTTTTACCCGATGCCCTGGCCCATGTCTCCCTCACCGGCATCGCTCTGGGCCTGATTTTGCACTTCTCTCCTCCTGACCTGGTGACCATTTTGGTGTTGGTGGCCGCCGCCTGGCTCACTGAATGGCTGCGCTACCGAGCTCCCCTCTACGCTGACGCTTTGCTGGCCGTAGTAATGGCGGTGGGACTGGCCCTGGGCGTCATCTTGATCAGTAAAAGCCGGGGTTTCGGCGCCGATCTTAGCAGCTATCTCTTTGGCAGCTTGCTCACCGTTCGCTGGCAAGACCTGCAGATCATAATAGTGGCTTTGGTGTTGGTGATAGGGTTGCTGCTATTGTTTTACCGGGGTCTTCTGGCCGTGGCCCTGGACGAGGAGTACGCCCAGGCCACGGGCATACCGGTGCAGCGTCTCAACTTGGTGTTCATCGCCCTTTCGGCGCTCACGGTGGCGGCAGCCATTAAAGTGGCGGGAGCGCTGCTCACGGGCGCGTTAGTAGTAATCCCTTCGCTGTTGGGAGCCTTTCTGGGGAAAAGCTTTGCCGGAGCTTTAAAGGTGGCCGTGGTGAGCGGCCTCTTACTCTCCCTCGCCGGGATGCACCTGGCTTACTGGGCCGATCTGCCTCCCGGGCCAGCTATTATCTTGCTGGGAACTGCAGCGTTGGTGTTGGTTCTGCTGGCTCGGAGGCTGGCTGTTTGATTACATCGCGGCTCTGGAAGCGCGCCTCGCGTTCGGCTGGCTTGACACCTCGCTTTCACTTTAAGTAAAATCAACGTTGACCATCTAATTTTTCACCAGCGCGAGGCGGTGAGGTTTTGTTTTTCGGTCTTACGGATAAGCTGCAGGAAGTATTCAAGAAACTCAGAAATAAAGGAAAGCTCACCGAGGAGGACGTAAACACCGCCCTTCGCGAGATTCGCCTGGCTCTGCTGGAAGCTGATGTCAATTATAAGGTGGTTAAAAGCCTGATGGCCCGCATAAAGGAGCGGGCGGTAGGGCAGGAGGTTATGGAGAGCTTGGCTCCCGCCCATCAGGTGGTCAAAATCGTGCGCGACGAGTTGGTATCCCTCATGGGGGGGCAAAACGCCAGGTTGAACCTGGCCCCCAGCCCTCCTACCGTGGTGATGCTGGTAGGACTCCAGGGTTCGGGTAAAACGACCACCACGGCCAAGCTAGCTCTCAACCTGAAGAAGCAGGGCAGGCGCCCTCTTTTGGTAGCGGCGGATGTTTACCGACCGGCGGCCATCAAGCAGCTCCAGGTGCTGGGGGAGCAAATTCAAGTTCCAGTATGGCAGCGACCGGGTGACCCAGTGGAGATCGCCAGTTCGGCCCTGGAAGAAGCGAATCGCAAGGGTTGCGATGTGGTGCTCATCGATACAGCTGGGCGCCTGCACGTCAATGAAGAGTTGATGCAAGAACTGGAAGAAATTAAATCCAAGGTAAAGCCGCACGAGGTGCTGCTGGTGGTCGATGCCATGACCGGCCAGGACGCGGTTACGGTGGCCGAGGCTTTTCACCAGCGGCTGGGGCTGGACGGCGTTATTCTCACCAAGCTGGATGGAGATACGCGCGGGGGCGCCGCTCTTTCCATCCGAGCTGTCACCGGCTGCCCCATCAAGTTCGCTGGCGTGGGCGAGAAGCTGGACATGCTGGAGCCCTTTTATCCCGATCGCATGGCCGACCGCATCCTGGGTATGGGGGATGTGCTCACCCTGATTGAGAAGGCTCAGAGCGCTATCGATGCCGAGCAGGCGGCGGCTATGCAAAAGCGCTTTCTCAGCGACGATTTCAATCTGGAAGACTTTCTGGAGCAGCTGCGTCAATTTCGCAAAATAGGGCCGTTGGAGCAAGTTCTTTCCCTGTTGCCCGGGTTTGGCGGTATGAAGAAGCTCCAGGGTGAGCTGCAGCTGGAGGAAAAGGACTTGGTCATCGTCGAGGCAATAATCAACTCCATGACTCCTGAGGAGAGGCGCCGCCCGGAAATTATCGACGGCAGCCGCAAACGGCGCATCGCCCGGGGCAGTGGCGCCACGGTGCAGGACGTCAACCGGCTGCTCAAGCAGTTTGAACAAACCAGAAAGCTTATCCGCCAGTTTATGGGGAGCAAGCACTTAAAGAAAAAGCGGCTTCCCGGCTTCAAATTTTAAGCGTGGTTCGAAAGGAGGTGAGCCGAGTTTGGCAGTGCGGATTAGGCTTAAGCGGGTAGGATCTAAGAATAATCCTCGCTACCGCATTGTGGTGGCGGATGCTCGTTCCCCGCGTGATGGACGTTTCATCGAGGAAATCGGGTATTACAACCCGGTATCCGACCCCGCGGAAATTAAAGTTGACGCCGAGAGGGCCAGGGAGTGGCTGGACAAAGGAGCCCAACCTTCCAATACGGTGCGCCATTTGCTGGTGCGAGCTGGCGTTATCAGTGGCTAGGGAATTCTTGGAAGGCGGGTTGAAAACTTTATGAAGGAATTGGTGGAGCTTTTAGCCAAAGCCCTGGTGGACCATCCTGAAGCGGTGGATGTGCGTTTGGTGGAGCGAGACAAGTCGCTACGCATAGAGCTCCGGGTGGCCCCCGATGACGTGGGTAAGGTGATCGGCAAGCAAGGTCGGGTGGCCCGGGCTTTCCGCCAAGTGGTCAAAGCGGCAGCTGCCCGCTCCGGCAAAAAAGTGGTAGTAGAGATTCTTTAGCTCTTCTCTGCTGGTGAAGCTGGTGGAAAAGATAGTGGTTACCCGCCCGGTGGTGATTAAGGTGCGGCTTACGCCTGCCTATCGCGAAAGGTTGCTGCTGCGCTTGGCTCACGCTATGGAGCTAGCCGAACGCGAACTTAAACGGATGGAGGCGGAGATCCAGCAGCTGCGAGCCAGAGGGGTCGCGGCGGGGGACTTGCGGGCGCTGGAAACGCAACGGCGGGAAAAATTAGTCGCTCGCGATCGCCTGCGCCAGCAGCACGAGTCGATCAAGCTCCTTCCCCTGGGCACGGAGTTGATACAGGGGCGGACTGAAAGTCTGGTGGAAGTTGGGGTGGGCGACGAGTCGCGCCGCTTGGGTCCCCTGGAGATAGTGATCGAAGAAGATAAAATTGTGGCTGTGCGCGAGCAAGGTTTTTAGGACGGAGCGTTTCTATGCGTCCGGATTTCGTCACCGTGGGAGAAATTGTAGCGCCCCATGGCTGTAAGGGCGGCGTTAAGGTTCGGCCTCTCACCGACTTTCCCGAGCGCTTTCGGGAAACACGCCGGATTTTGATCTACCTAAAAGGGCAACGGTTGCCCTACACTATAGTCAAAGTGCAACCGCAGGGGAGGTTTGTCTTGCTCGAATTGGCTGAGGTGCAGAGCATGGACGAAGCCGAGGAACTCCGGGGAGGATTGTTGCAGGTGCCCAGGGAGGAGGTTTACCCTCTTCCTCCTGGGCATTTTTACATTTTCGAGCTCATCGACATGGAAGTTTATACTGAAGAAGGGGATTTCCTAGGTAAAGTGGAGGAAGTGTTAAGTACCCGAGCCCACGACATCTTTGCCGTTCGCTCCCCTGCTGGCCGAGAACTTCTCATCCCGGCCCTTAAAACCGTGGTGTTGCATATCGACACCGTTGCTGGCCGTATGAAAGTGCGTTTGCCGGCGGGACTTCTGTAGGTGATAGGCGTGCGCTTCGATGTCCTCACTTTGTTTCCCGAAATGTTTGCCGGGCCTTTATCGCATAGCATCGTGGGGCGGGCGCGGGAAAAAGGGTTGGTAACCGTCAACCTGATAAACATTCGGGACTACTCACCTTTTAAACACCGGGAGGTGGACGATAGCCCCTTTGGCGGCGGAGGGGGAATGGTGTTGCGCCCGGAGCCGGTGGAGCTCGCCTTGCAGGCTCTGAGAAACGGTCAGGGTGAGTGGCGGGGACCGGTAATTCTGCTTTGCCCTCAGGGGGAAAGGTTCACCCAGCGTTTGGCCTGGGAACTTGCTCAGGAAGAGCGCGTGGTGCTTATCTGCGGCCATTACGAGGGGGTAGACGAGCGTATACGCCGTTTGACTACCGGCGAGATTTCCATCGGTGACTTTGTGCTAACCGGAGGAGAGCTGGCGGCCATGGTGATAATCGACGCCGTAACCCGGCTGCTTCCAGGGGCTCTGGGCGATCAACAGGCACCGGTGAGCGATTCTTTTTCTCTAGGCTTGTTGGAGCACCCCCATTACACTCGCCCGCGGGAGTTTCGCGGCGAGGCGGTGCCGGAAGAGTTGCTCAGTGGTCATCACGCCCGCATCGCCCGCTGGCGCCGGGAAGAAGCGCTCGTCCGCACACTGGTGCGCCGTCCCGATCTTCTGGTCCCGGAGCAACTCACGGCCGAGGATCGCCAGCTTTTACGGGAAATTAAACAGCGAATCGAAGCTCTAGGACTATGATTCCTTGTCAGAGCGCCACCGGCGTGTTATAATGATCCTCGGCTTTTGCTTGGAAGGCTGATGCCATAGGAGGGTGGAGGGAAATGAACGATTTGAGGCAGTTATTTCAAGACGAGCATTTGCATAAGGAAATTCCCGAATTTCGCCCGGGGGACACGGTGCGGGTGCACTTCAAAGTGGTGGAAGGCAACCGGGAGCGCATCCAGGTTTTTGAGGGAGTGGTAATCCGGCGCCGGGGTGGCGGGCTGGATGAGACCTTCACCGTGCGCCGGGTATCCTACGGAGTGGGAGTGGAGCGGATCTTTTCGCTCCATTCGCCTCGCCTGGAGAAAATCGAAGTGGTGCGGCGGGGACGGGTGCGCCGAGCTCGCCTCTATTACTTGCGTCAGTTGAGGGGCAAAGCTGCTCGCATCGAAGAGAGACGGTAAAAGTGCAGGGGAAAACCTTGGCTGAGGGGCAGAAAAGCTACTGGCAAGAGATATTAGAGTCTCTGGTCATCGCGGTCGTTTTGGCCGTGGTAATTCGGGCTTTTATTATTCAGCCCTTCTATATCCCGTCGGGATCGATGATCCCCACGCTGGAGCAAGGCGACCGCATCCTGGTGGCTAAATTCGCTTACTGGTTTACGACTCCTCAGCGCGGGGATATCATCGTTTTCCATTATCCCTTGAATCCCAAGAAGGATTACATTAAGCGGGTGATCGGGGTCGGGGGCGACGTGGTGGAGCTGCGCAATAATCATCTGTATATCAATGGGCATCTCACTCCCGAGCCTTACTTGCCGCCGGGAACCACTTTCCCCAATTACGGGCCAGTGAAAGTTCCTCCAGGGTGCTATTTTGTCCTAGGTGATAACCGCATGAACAGCGAAGATAGCCGGGTCTGGGGGATGCTCGAAGGTCACTACATTATAGGGAAAGCCTTCTTCCGATATTGGCCTTTAAATCGCATAGGGGTGCTCCATTGAGGTGAGTTGGCAGTGGTATCCCGGACATATGGCGAAGGCCCGGCGTTTGCTCCGGGCCCGTTTGGCTCTTATTCAGTTGGTTTTCGAGATCCTGGATGCCCGTATCCCTCATTCCAGCCGTAATCCCGATATCGATCAGCTTCTCGTCGGCAAGGCAAGAATAGTGGTTCTTAACAAAGAGGATCTGGCCGAGCCACGGGCCACGCGCGCTTGGCTTCGCTATTTACAAGAGGAGGGTCACCCTGCTCTGGCCGTCAACTCGCTCACAGGTAAGGGGCTGGAAAGGATAGAAGAGGTGATATTTCGCGTGGCTCAGCCCGGGCGTACCGGGGTGCTGCGGGGAATGGTGGTGGGCATTCCCAACGTGGGTAAGTCCAGCTTCATCAATCGCCTGGCTCGTGGGCGAGTGACCGCTGTGGGATCTAGGCCTGGAGTAACCCGCGGGCAGCAGTGGATTAAGGTCAATCCGCGCCTGGAGCTACTCGACACGCCTGGTGTATTGTGGCCCCGCCTAGACGATCGGGGCGTGGCCTGGAAATTAGCGGCAACCGGAGCTCTGAAAGAAGAGGTCATCGCGGTGGAAGAGGCGGCGTGCTGCTTGCTATCCTGGTTCCAGACCCACCATCCCGAAGCCTTGGCTAAGCGTTATCCTTTTGTCCCTGCCGGTGCGTCGGAGGAGTGGCTGGAAGAGTTGGGTCGGCAACGCGGTTTTCTGCTAAAAAGCGGCGCGGTCGATCTCAGCAAGGCAGCGGTAGCGCTGCTTAAGGATTTTCGCGAAGGATGCCTGGGACGCTTCACTCTGGATCAGGTCCCCTTGGATAAAAATGAATAGTGAGCAGCAGGGGAAATTACTGCGGCTGCCGGAAATCTATTGATCTCCACTTTCTTTTTCGGTATCTTGCTTTTAACTATGTGGATTTTTGCTATCTAACATCACGGGTTTGGAATATTGGCTATGATGGCCTCTGCACGGCGCGTGCTATCTGCTTCTTGGCATGGCCTAAGTGTGCCAGCATTCAGTAGAAAATACGCGACTTCTCTGGAGGCAATCTGGCATGGAAAACGGACAACTCACCTGGATCACCAACTTTATCTGGGGCATCGCTGACGACGTGCTGCGCGACCTCTATGTGCGCGGCAAATACCGCGACGTCATTCTCCCGATGACCGTGATTCGCCGGCTGGACGCGGTGTTGGAGCCCACCAAACAGGCGGTGCTGGAAATGAAGGCCAAACTAGACAGGGCGGGAATCGTTCAACAGGACGCCGCTCTCCGCCAGGCCTCCGGCCAAGCCTTCTACAACACCTCGCCCTTCACGCTACGCGACCTCAAGGCGCGCACCAATCGGCAGCAGCTGGAGGCGGATTTTCGCGCTTATCTTGACGGCTTCTCGCCCAACGTGCAGGAGATCATCGACAACTTTGAGTTTCGCAACCAGATCCCACGCCTGGCCAAGGCCGACGCCCTGGGCACGCTCATCGAAAAGTTCCTCGACCCGTCCATCAACCTGAGTCCCGAGCCGGTCCTGGCAAGCGACGGCAGCGTTCGACTACCGGGCCTCGATAACCACGCCATGGGCACCATCTTCGAGGAGCTGGTGCGCCGCTTCAACGAGGAAAACAACGAAGAAGCCGGCGAGCACTGGACCCCGCGCGACGCCGTGAGGCTGATGGCCCGCCTTATCTTCGAGCCCATCGCCGACCAGCTTCAGGATAGTACCTACCTGCTCTACGACGGCGCCTGCGGCACGGGTGGGATGCTCACGGTGGCCGAGGAAACCCTCCTGCAGCTGGCTAAAGAACGCGGCAAACAGGTCTCGGTGCACCTCTTCGGCCAGGAAATCAACGCCGAGACCTACGCTATCTGCAAAGCCGACCTTTTGCTTAAGGGTGAGGGCGACGCCGCCGACAACATCGTCGGCGGACCGGAGCACTCGACCCTATCCAACGACGCCTTCCCCGGCTGCACCTTCGACTTCATGCTTTCCAACCCGCCCTACGGGAAGAGTTGGAAGAGCGACCTGGAACGCATGGGTGGCAAGTCCGGCATCAAGGACCCGCGCTTTGTCGTGCAGCACCGGGGCGAGGAGCTCTCGCTCGTCACCCGCGTGAGCGACGGCCAGATGATGTTCCTGGTGAACATGCTCTCCAAGATGAAGCACGACACCCCGCTCGGCAGCCGCATCGCCGAGGTGCACAACGGCTCGTCGCTCTTTACGGGGGACGCGGGCCAGGGCGAGAGCAACATCCGCCGCTGGATCATCGAGAACGACTGGCTTGAGGCCATCGTCGCCCTGCCGCTCAATATGTTTTACAACACCGGCATCGCCACCTACGTCTGGGTGCTCACAAACAGGAAGCCTGAGCACCGCAAAGGCCGCGTGCAACTCATCGATGCCACCCAGTGGTACAAGCCCCTGCGCAAGAACCTGGGCAAGAAGAACTGCGAGTTGTCCGAAGAGGACATCCGTCGCATTGTTGATACCTTCATCAAATTTGAGGAGACCGAGCAGTCCAAGATCTTCCCCAACGCGGCCTTCGGCTACTGGAAGGTGACGGTGGAGCGCCCCCTGCGCCTCAAAGGTATCGACCCCGAGCGCGCTTATAGCCCCAGGGAGATCAAGGCGCTTCGGGAAACGGCCGAGCGCGCCGAAGACGCGCCACCGGTGATCAAGAAAATCCACAAACCCGGCACCGCGCCCGATCCGCTGCGCGGCCTGTTCGAGGTCACCATTCACGGCAAACCTCGGGTGGTGGAGTACGAGCCGGACACGGAGCTCCGCGACAGCGAGCAGATCCCCTTCCTCGAATGCCAGAAATGCCATGAGCCCGGCTACCTGCCGAGCCCGATCGATGCGCGCGCGGCCATCGA
The DNA here is from genome assembly GCF_052073645.1 of Desulfothermobacter acidiphilus. Lineage (GTDB taxonomy): Bacteria > Bacillota > Desulfotomaculia > Desulfotomaculales > Ammonificaceae > Desulfothermobacter > Desulfothermobacter acidiphilus. The sequence goes on from NZ_CM125440.1 coordinate 698,424, forward strand.
GACCTTTTTGCGCCGCGAAGTCCTGCCCTATGCTCCGGACGCCTGGTACGACCCCACGAGTGTCAAGGTCGGCTACGAGATCAACTTCAACCGGTACTTTTATAAGCCGAAGGCCCTGCGCACTCTGGAGGAAATCCGGGCGGATCTGCTGGCGGTGGAGAAGGAGGCCGAGGGGTTGTTGAAGGAGATTTTGGGAGGAACTTACTGATGTCTACACAACGCTATTCCGTCACCCCCCATCCTATCGAAACCATTTTGGCCTGGGTGAAATCCGGCGAGATCGCCATACCAGAAATTCAACGTCCTTTCGTCTGGGATGCCACCAAGGTGCGCAACTTGCTTGACTCGCTTTACCGTGGCTATCCGGTGGGCTATCTGATTACCTGGCGCAACCCGACAGTCAAGCTTAAGGACGGTAGCCTCTCTGCCGGCAAGCGCATTTTGATCGATGGCCAGCAGCGGATCACGGCGCTGATGGCCGCCCTGCTAGGTCGCGAAGTGATCACCAAAGACTACGATACCGTCCGGATCCGCATTGCCTTTCACCCGGTGGAGGAACGCTTCGAAGTCAGTAACCCGGCTATCGCTAAGAATCCAGCTTGGATCGAAGACATCTCAGTCCTATTCAGCCCGGAGGCCGATCTAATCGATCTCACCGAGGACTACGTTGCGAAAAACCCGGGCGCCGATCGCAAAACCATCGGCAAAGCGCTCCAAAGGCTTGGCAAGATTGTCAACAACCACGTTGGGGTGATCGAGCTAGCCGAAGATCTGGACATAGAAACGGTCACCGAGATCTTCATCCGCGTGAACTCCGCCGGCGTTGAACTCTCGCAAGCCGACTTCGCCATGTCCAAGATTGCCGTCAACGAAAAATACGGCGGCAATCTGCTACGCAAGGCGATTGACTACTTCTGCCACCTCGCGGTCGCTCCCGAATTCGCCTCGAAGATCGAAAAGAGCGATCTGGAGTTTGCTAAGTCCGAGTTCTGGCCGGCCATGCGCTGGCTCAAGGACGTCAACGACGACCTTTACGATCCCACCTACGCCGACATGCTGCGCGTGGCGTTCACTTTCGAGTTTGGTCGCGGCCGACTGCAGGACTTGGTAGCGCTACTTTCGGGGCGCAATTTTGAGACCAAGCAGTACGAGGAAGCCATCGCGGAGGAGTCCTTTGCCAAGCTCAAATCCGGTATCCTCGCATTCATAAACAGGACCCACTTCGATCGCCTGACTATGATCCTACGGTCGGCTGGCTTTGTCACCGGTGATCTTATCACCTCGCGCAACGCAGTTAACTTTGCCTACATCCTATATCTTCGGGGTCGACGCGAGGGCGTTCCGGCGGACGAGCTGGAGCGCCTAGTACGCCGCTGGTACGTGATGTCGATCCTTACCGGTCGCTATACCGGCAACCCGGAGACGACCTTTGACTACGACATCCGCCAGATCGATGCACAAGGCATCACCCAGTATGTGGAGACGGTCATCGAAAACGAACTGCCCCCAACGTTTTGGACCGGAATGCTGCCGCAGCTGATGGAAACCTCCTCGGCGCAGTCGCCGTACTTCATCGCCTATCTGGCCGCCCAGGCACGGCTTGGCGACAAGGGGTTCCTTTCCACAAACATCACTGTTCGCGACCTCTTGCTCAACCGTGGCGACAAGCATCACATCTTCCCGCGCAAGTATCTCCAAAAGCAAGGGCTAAGCCGCGGCCGCTACAACCAAATCGCCAACTTCGTCATGGCGCAAAGCGAAATCAACATCGCTATCGGCGACAAGCCACCCGAAGTCTACTTCAAGGAGATCGCTGAGCAGGTGAACGGCGGCCCCAAGCGCTACGGAGGCATCACCGACCCCGAGATTTTGCGGCAAAACTTCGAGGAAAACTGTCTGCCCACTAGCCTGCTCGATGGCCAAGTACCGGACTACGAAACTTTCCTTGCTGAGCGGCGCAGGCTCATGTCCCTTCGCATCAAACGCTGGTTCGAGGTGCTGGGGTGATCGAGGAGCTCAAACCCTACCCCGCCTACAAAGACTCCGGCGTGGAATGGCTGGGCCAGGTGCCGGCGCATTGGGAGACTTGTAGGCTGAAGTCAAGGCTCGTTAAGAACGATTCCGGTATCTGGCGTGATCATCATGACCCAGTCGGCACGATTGTTCTTCGTTCCACTGAACAAACAGTTTCAGGTGGTTGGAAGATTGAAAATCCAGCGAGACTGCGTCTCTCTGATGTGGAGAGAGAAGCATACTTGCTCCAAGTAGGTGATCTTGTTGTAACTAAATCCAGTGGTAGTGCTGACCACATCGGGAAAACTAGTCTGGTAACTGAGGAAGTTGCGGCCCTCGGTTGTGCTTTTTCGAACTTCATGCAACGTCTTCGCCTCGGCGAGAACACAGATCCGAAACTGGTTTGGTACTACCTTAATTCACCAATGGGGCGTGAACAGCTTGTGTTTCAATCGACGACTACTACGGGACTTGGAAACTTAAATGGTAAAATCCTCGGCAGTGCCGTTGTTGCCCTCCCCCCTCTCCCCGAACAAACCGCCATCGTCCGCTTCCTTGATTACATGGACTGGCGGATCCGGCGGGTGATCCGGGCACGGCAACGCCGGATCAAACTGCTGGAGGAATACAAACAGGCCCTCATCCACCAGGCCGTCACTGGGAAAATAGATGTCCGCACGGGTAAGCCCTACCCCGCCTACAAACCCTCCGGCGTGGAGTGGCTGGGCGATGTGCCGGCGCATTGGGAGGTGCGGCGGCTTAAGACGGCAGTCGATCACATCAACGAACAGACGAGTACCAAGAACGATGAGGATCTCTACATCGCATTGGAGCACGTTGAGAGTTGGACAGGTCGCCTTCTGGTGCCATCCGGAGAAGCACAATTTGATAGTCAAGTGAAGCGCTTCCGAGCCGGGGATGTTCTTTTCGGAAAGCTCAGGCCGTATCTTGCTAAGGTTGTTCGTCCCAAACAGAGTGGCGTCTGCGTTGGAGAGTTTTTTGTCTTGCGCGCAAGGCCCGTTGTTGCACCCCACTATCTAGAGGTGGTTCTGCGATCGGCACCAGCTATTGATTTCGTAAACAGCTCAACTTACGGTGCCAAGATGCCCCGGGCCGATTGGACGTTCGTCGGGGCAATGCTGTTTCCACTTCCCACCCTCCCCGAACAAACCGCCATCGTCGATTACCTCGACGACCAGACGGCCAAGATCGATGCGGCCATCTCTGCCGCCCGCCGCGCGATAGAGCTCCTGCGCGAATACCGTACCCGCCTCATTTCCGACGTGGTCACCGGAAAGGTGGATGTGCGCGAGGTAGCGGCGCGGCTGCCGGAAGAAGAAGCCGGGAGCGAGGAAGATTCAGATGAGTTTACGGATCTGGAAGCTCCAGAGGAAGGCGGGGCGATCGAGGAAGGGACGGAGGAAACCCCCTCCGAGGAGGAGGTCACCGTATGAAATTCACCGACATGAGCGAAGCCGGGCTCGAAACGTTGATCTGCCGGGCGCTGACGGGCAGTGACTGCACGCCCCGGCCGGCCGGCACTCCGGCGGTCGTTGCCGAGACGCCAGCGCCCTACGGCGGTGTGGGTTGGCTCCCCGGCGATCCGGCCGACTACGACCGGGAGTACTGCGTCGATCTGGCTCAGCTTACAGCCTTTCTGCGCTCCACGCAGCCCGAAGTGGCCGAAGCGCTCGATCTGGATCACGACAGCCCCACGCGGCGCAAGTTTCTGGCGCGCCTTCAGGGCGAGGTGAGCAAGCGCGGCGTGGTGGACGTGCTCCGAAACGGTATTCAGCACGGCCCGTACCACATCGAGCTCTTCTACGGCACGCCTTCTCCCGGAAATGAGCAAGCGCGGGCGCTCTATGAGCAGAACCGCTTCACCGTCACACGCCAGCTCCGCTACAGCCGCGACGAGACGCAGCGGGCGCTGGATTTGGTACTCTTTATTAACGGCCTGCCGGTTTTCACCTTCGAGCTCAAAAACCGTCTCACCAAACAGACGGTCCATGACGCCATCGAGCAGTACCGGCGCGACCGCAACCCGCGCGAGAAGCTTTTCGAGCTAGGCCGCTGCGTGGCGCACTTCGCCGTGGATGACAACGAGGTGTGGTTCTGCACGCACCTTAAAGGCAAGGAGTCGTGGTTTCTGCCTTTCAACAAAGGCTACAACGACGGCGCGGGCAATCCGCCCAATCCGTACGGGCTCAAGACCGATTACCTGTGGCGGGAGGTTCTCACCCGGGAGAGCCTGACCGACATCCTCGAAAACTACGCTCAACTCGTCGAGGAGAAAGACCTCAAGACCGGCAAGAAACGGCGGCGGCAGATCTTCCCCCGCTATCACCAGCTCGACGTGGTGCGGAAACTCCTGGCGGACGCGGCGGCGCACGGCGTGGGCCGGCGCTATTTGATCCAGCATTCCGCCGGCAGCGGCAAGTCCAACTCCATCGCCTGGCTGGCCCATCAGTTGATTGGCCTGGCGAGGGACGGAAGACCCGTTTTCGATTCCATTATCGTGGTGACCGACCGGCGCATCCTGGACCAGCAGATCCGGGAAACGATCAAGCAGTTTGCCCAGGTGAGCGCCACGGTGGGGCACGCCGAGCATTCTGGCGACCTGCGGCGCTTCATCGAGGAGGGCAAGAAGATCATCATCACGACGCTGCAAAAGTTCCCGTTCATCCTCGACGAGATTGGCAACGAGCACCGGGGGCGCCGTTTTGCCATCATCATCGACGAGGCGCATTCGAGCCAGGGCGGCCGCACCTCGGCCAAGATGAGCATGGCTCTGTCCGAAGCTGGTGCCGAGGGTGAAGACGAGACCTTCGAAGACCAGATCAACCGGCTTATGGAGGCCCGGAAGCTTTTGCCGAACGCCAGTTACTTCGCCTTCACCGCCACCCCTAAGAACAAAACGCTCGAGATGTTCGGTGAACCCGACCCGCAGCCCGATGGCACGGTCAAGCACCGGCCGTTTCACAGCTACACCATGAAGCAGGCCATTCAGGAAGGGTTCATCCTGGATGTGCTGGCCCACTACACGCCGGTCAAGAGTTACTATAAGCTCATCAAGACCATCGAGGACGACCCGGAATTCGACGTCAAAAAGGCGCAAAAGAAGCTGCGCCGCTTCGTCGAGAATCACGAGCACGCTATCCGGCTCAAAGCCGAGATCATGGTGGACCACTTTCACGAGCAGGTGATCGCCAAGGGCAAGATCGGCGGCCAGGCGCGGGCCATGGTGGTGACTGGCAGCGTCGAGCGCGCTATTCAATACTTCCACGCCTTTAAGGCGTATCTGGCGGAACGCAAGAGTCCTTACCGCGCCATCGTTGCTTTCTCGGGCGAACATGAATACGGCGGGGTCAAGGTCACCGAGGCCAGCCTCAACGGCTTTCCCTCAAGCCAGATCGCCGATAAGATCCGGGAGGACCCGTACCGGTTTTTGATCTGCGCCGATAAGTTTCAGACCGGCTACGACGAACCGCTTTTGCATACGATGTACGTGGACAAGGTGCTCTCCGGGGTCAAGGCGGTGCAGACGCTTTCGCGCCTCAACCGCTCCCACCCCCAGAAGCACGACACTTTTATTCTCGATTTTGTCAACGACCCGGAGACGATCCGCAAGGCTTTCGAGCCCTACTACCGGACGACCCTCCTCGCCGACGAGACCGACCCCAACAAGCTGCATGACCTCAAGGCCGACCTTGACGGGTACCAGGTGTACGCGCCGGATGAGGTGGATAAACTGGTACAGCTGTATCTGGACGGCGCCGACCGCGACCGGCTCGACCCGATCCTCGACGCCTGCGTTGCCGCCTACGTGGAGCACCTCGACGAGGACAGTCAGATCGACTTCAAGAGCAAAGCCAAGGCGTTTCTCCGCACCTACAACTTTTTGGCTTCGATTCTCCCTTACACCAACGCCGGGTGGGAGAAGCTATCTATCTTCCTCGAGTTCCTGGTGCCCAAGCTGCCAGCGCCTAAAGAAGAAGACCTTTCCAAAGGTGTTCTCGAGGCTATTGACATGGACAGCTACCGGATCGAAAAACAGGCAACTATGAGGATCGCGCTCGCCGATGCCGATGCCGAGATCGAACCGATCCCCGCTACCGGGGGCGGGCGCAAGCCCGAGCTGGAGCTCGACCGCCTCTCCAACATCATTAAGGCTTTCAATGACCTGTGGGGCAATATTCCCTGGACTGACGCCGATAGGGTGCGAAGACTCATCACCGAGGAGATCCCCGCGCAGGTGGCGGCTGACACCGCCTATCAGAACGCGTGCAAGCATTCCGACAAACAGAACGCACGCATCGAGCACGACAAGGCTCTCGCTCGGGTAATGAACGCGCTGCTCAAGGATGACACTGAACTCTTTAAGCAGTTCAGCGACAACGAGTCGTTCAGGCGCTGGCTGACCGATACGGTGTTCGCATTGACTTACGGCGAACCTAGTGGTTCCTGATTTCTGGAAACCTTTGCATTGGTGAGGCGTTGACGGTTGGCAGAGGTAAGTTTATAATCCATTGGAAAGTTAAATTTTTTAATTAACCGCTTGAGGTGCTCTAAGTTGCTGGACGCGCTAGGTGAGCAGGTTTTGGCTAGGCGCTGGCGGATTCTTGCCGCGGTGCTCCTGGGCACTATTATGGGGCCCATCGATGCCAGCGTGGTGTATATTTCCCTCCCGGCCATGGCTCACGATTTTGGCGTTGATCCAGCGTCCATCGGGTGGGTTTCGATGGGTTATCTACTGGTTTTGGGAAGCTTGATGCTGGCTTTCGGGCGCCTGGGCGATATATTAGGTTTCAGGAAGGTTTTCTTGGCTGGACTTTTAAGTTTTGTGGCTGCTTCTTCCCTCTGCGGCTTGGCTCCTAACCTTACAGGTCTCATTCTGCTACGCATATTGCAAGCGGCGGGAGCGGGCATGACAATGGCCATGGCTCCCGCGATTATCACCGCCGTTTTCCCTACTCAGGAGCGAGGGCGAGCTCTGGGGTTAAACGGAATGGTGGTGGCTCTGGGCCTGGCCTTGGGTCCCAGTCTGGGGGGGCTGCTCACCGAGACCTTGGGTTGGCGCTCGATCTTTTTTGTCAATGTGCCCATCGGTATCGCTTCCTACCTGTGGTGCAGGCGATTGCTGCCCGAGTTTCCTGCCGAAGCCAAGCAGCATTTCGATTGGGCCGGGGCGGCACTGGCCTTCGTCGGGTTGGGACTGCTGCTTCTGGCTACCAGCCGGGGCCAGGCTTGCGATTGGTCCTGGCCGGTTTGGGTGCTGGGAAGTGCCGCCGCGCTGTTGCTGCTGTGGTTTGTGAACCTAGAGAAGCGGGTCCCCGAGCCCATGCTGGAGGTATCGCTTTTCCGGATCAAGGTCTTCGCTTTCGGCAACTTGGCGACGCTGCTCAACTTTATGACGCAGTATGTAATTGTTTTTTCTACTCCTTTTCTTTTGCAGCAGGCGATGGGATTTACTGCCGGCCGGGCAGGGGTGATCATGACCGCTTTTCCTTTGACGGTGCTGGTGGTGGCGCCGGTGGCCGGGGCGCTTTCCGACCGGATAGGGCAGCGAGGGCTGGCTTTTACCGGTTCTTTGCTGTGCACGGTGGCCGCTTTGCTGCTGGGGTTAGTGGAAACCCATTTTTCTTCCGGGGTGGTGGCGTGGCACCTAGGTCTTTTTGGTCTCGGTACAGGGCTTTTCCAGTCCCCCAATAACAGCGCCATTATGGGATCTGTTCCCCGCCTCCGCTTGGGTATCGCCGCTGGGGTGCTTTCGGCTACCCGCTGCGTAGGAATGGTGCTGGGTATTGCTATGGCCAGCGCCATCCTGGAAACCAGGGCTTCTTTTTTTCTGAGCAGCTTGCACCGGGCTTATATGGCTGCGGCCCTGGTTTCTTTTATGGCGACGGTCGCTTGCCTCTGGACCAAGCTTCCTGCTCCCGAACCCCGCCTATAACCGCGCGTCGCTATTTGCTTTGGCTGTCGGTTTCTGTTATTTTGGGGATTGAAGTTTTGTCGGGAGGCGTGCGAGCGTATTGGAGGGCCTGGAGGTTTGTTTCGTCGATCCGGCTAAGGGGGGGGCTCGGCTGGGAATACAGCCGGGAGATCGCCTCCTTAAAGTGGACGAGCACCCGCTGCGAGACATAATAGACTTCTATTTCTACGCCTCTTCCGGAAAGTGGTTGCAACTGCAGCGCTGGGAGCATAAGCTGGTCCTGGAGCTGGAGGAGTTCGGTTTGCCCTGGGGGCTGGATTTCACGCGTCCTTTTGGCTCCATTCGCTGCTGTGCCAACCGCTGCCTCTTTTGTTTTGTGGACCAGCAACCTCCGGACCTGCGCTCCTCGCTGACTTTTAAGGACGACGACTACCGCCTTTCCTTTTGGGAAGGGAACTTCATCACCTTGACCAACTGCACCCGGCGGGATCTCGAGCGTATTGTCAAGCAGCGGCTAAGCCCGCTTTACATTTCCGTGCACACCACCAACCCGGAGCTCAGGGTGAAGCTTATGGGCAACCCCCGCGCCAGGCTTATCATGGAGCAGCTAAAATTCCTGGCCGCAGGGGGCATAACCCTGCACACCCAGATAGTTCTTTGCCCGGAAATCAACGATGGGCCGGAGCTCGAACGGACGGTGAAGGATCTAGCCACTTTATACCCCGCTGTGGCTTCCATTGCCGTGGTTCCGGTGGGCCTCACCCGGTATCGGCAGGGGCTTTACCCTCTGCGCCCCGTTTCCCGGGCGGAGGCGGCAGAGTTCCTGGAAAAGCTGCATTCCTGGCAGCGGAGGTTTTGCCGGGAGCTCGGCACCAGGCTGGTATACGCGGCCGACGAAATCTACCTCCTGGCCCGGTTACCCTTTCCTTCCACTGCTGCTTACGAGGGTTTCCCTCTATTGGAGAACGGGGTAGGCTTGGCACGGCGGTTTCTCTCCCGCTGGGCGAGGGTGCGGGCTCGGCTTCCCCGGGAGGCTTCGCCCCTTCGAGCGGTCATCGTCACCGGGATGCTGGCGAAGGGTCTTTTAGAACCAGTGGTGGCCCGTCTGAATAAGATAAGTGGGCTGGAGGTAGAGTTGGTGGCGGTGGAGAACGAATTTTGGGGGCCTACCGTGACCGTGGCCGGGCTTCTGACGGGGGGTGACGTCAAAAGGGCGTTGCGATCGCGCGGCTTCTTTTCCGATCTGGTTGTGGTACCGGGGGTGGCTTTAAAAGAAGGGCGCCTCTTTCTGGATGACGTTGGACTGGAGGAATTGGCGGTGGAGTTGGGCTGCCGGGTGGAGGCGGCCGGGACGCCGGAGGAGTTGGTAAGATTACTGACCGGAAAGCAGCGAAAGGAGGCGGGAAAGGGTGGGAAAACCTGTTGTAGTGATAGTGGGGCGCCCCAATGTGGGCAAGTCCACCCTATTTAACCGCCTGGTGGGGAAAGGGGTGGCCATAGTGGAGGCCGAACCAGGAGTAACCCGCGATCGCCTCTACCGGGAAGTGGAGTGGTGCGGGTGCGAGTTCGTGCTGGTGGACACCGGGGGAGTGGTGGAGAGTCCTTCCGATCCTTTGGAAGCGGCCATCAGACGCCAGGTAGAGCAGGCGCTGGCGGAGGCCGACCTGGTGCTGCTGGTATTGGACTACCGGGCAGGTATAACTTCTGAAGATCGGGAAATTGCTTTCCTGGTTCGGCGGATCGGCAAACCGGTGGTCTTGGTGGTCAACAAAGTGGATACCTTTGATCCTCCACCGGCGCTTTCTGAATTTTACGCCCTGGGCCTAGGGGCCGAACCGGTGCCGGTGTCGGCGGCTCAAGGGCTTAATATCGGCGATTTGCTGGATGCGATCGTGGCGCATTTCCCTTCGGGGGCAGCGGTGGGAGCGGAGGAGGAGGCGGTGACTGTGGCCCTGGTGGGTCGCCCCAACGTAGGCAAGTCCTCCTTAGTAAATGCCATCTTAGGGGAAGAGCGAGTGATCGTTAGCGAGATCCCGGGTACCACCAGGGATGCGGTAGATACTCCCTTCACGTGGAAAGGGCGTCCTTACCTGCTAATCGACACGGCGGGGCTTAGGCGACGCAGCCGGATCGAGGCTGAGTCGGAGCGGCAGAGCGCCTGGCGGGCCCGCCGAGCACTGCGTCGGGCCCACGCCGCGGTGCTGGTGCTGGACGCAGTGGAAGGGGTGACGTTGCAAGACAAGAGGATCGCTGGCCTTATAGAGGAGGCGGGGCGGGCGGTGGTCGTAGCGGTCAACAAATGGGATCTGGTGCCCCCGCAACAAAAGGACCCTTCACGCTACCTGGCAGCGTTGCGGCAGGAACTCTACTTTATAAACTACGCCCCGGTAGTTTTTACCGTGGCCACGGCGCGCCGTGGAGTGCAACAGTTGCTGGGAGAAATAGAAAGGGCAGTGGCCAATACTCGCCGCCGAGTGCGCGACCAGGAACTGAGCGAAGTTCTGCAGGAAGCTCAGCTACGCAACCCCCCTCCTAGGTTGAAGGATAAGCGCTTAAGGATCTACCAGGCTTACCAGGTGGCGGTAGGACCGCTGGTCTTTCTCTTGCGGGTGAACGACCCGGAGCTCATGACCCTTCACTACCGCAAGTACCTAGAGAACCAATTGCGAGCGGCCTTCGATTTCACCGGCACTCCCATACGCTTCGTCCTGCGCCGCCACAAGGAGAGGAGGGAAAAGAATGTTTAAGCTTTTGCTTTTCGTCTTTCTGGCCTATTTGATCGGTTCTTTTCCCACTGGGTATTTGCTGGCCCGGCTTAAAGGGGTCAATATCTTCGAGCGGGGTAGCGGCAACATAGGGGCTACCAATATCTGGCGGACGCTAGGGCCCCTTTATGGCACCTTGGCTTTCGTGGGGGACATGGGCAAGGGAGCTCTGGCCGCTTACCTGGGGATGTGCTTGGGTCCTACCGCCGCCCTTTTAACCGGAGCCGCGGCTCTGGTGGGTCACGCCTTCTCCATCTTCCTGCGCTTCCGGGGAGGGAAAATGGTGGCCACGGCTCTGGGGGTTTTCCTCTTCCTGGCCCCCAAGGCTACTTTGGGAGCTCTAGGCGTGTGGATCTTCGTTTTCGCTTTGGGCCGCTACGTCTCTTTGGCCTCCATTATAGCGGCGGGGAGCCTCCCCATACTGGCCTGCGCTTTCAGGTATTCCCGCGGTATTTGCGCCTTCAGCCTCCTGGTCGCGCTGCTAATCATCTTCCGGCATCGCGACAATATCCGCCGCCTCCTGGAAGGAAGGGAGCACCGCTTCGGCCGGTGAAGGCATTTCAGCGTTAAAGATCTTCCCGCTGGCCAGAAGGCCACTGGCCCAGGAGCATAAGTCCCGCTCCCGCCGGCGGCCAGGAACGGAGCTCGGACGCGGCTTCCGGGCTCACCTGCTGTAGAGCGCGGGTAGGGCCGGCCACTGGTGGAGATCAAGGGGCGGTGATCCGCGGCACCCGCTTGCAGCCTGGGTCCGGGGGAAGGGGGAAAGTTCAGCCTGTTACCCGGAGCTCTAGCTCCAGCGGCATCAGTTCTCTGGTGCAACGGCCCTTTCCATAAAAAGGGTGGAAGGAGCAGAGCTCTGCTCCTTCCACCATAACCGCGGTCTCTCCTGGTTGCTCGAAGCGGACGAGAAACCGGAGATAGTGCGCGAACCTGTGGCCTTATCCCTCCCCCGGGAGAATTGTCAGCAGATAAGGCGGTAGGCCCGGGGGCAAATCTCGCTGTTAGCTCCGCGGCTCAGCAGGCTGAGGCAGGACCAGCCGCCCCAGGCCGGCGGCCGCGGCGATTTTCAGCAGATCGCCGGGTATAAAGGGGATGCTGCCCATCAACAAAAGCTGGGCTACGTTATGCACGCCGGTCGCCATTCCCAGCCAGAACACCCCTAAACCGTGAATGACCACGAAGTTGGCTACCAGAAGCACGGCAATTAGCCACGGGAGCCGCCGCGCCCAGGCCAGGTTATCGCAGAGATAACCTACCAGCAGCGCGGCCAGTATGAAGCCGATGAGGTAGCCGCCGGTGGGACCGGCCAAGACACTCCATCCTCCTTTGAGGCCAGCGAACCAGGGAATCCCCAGCGTTCCCAGCAACACGTAAAAGCCAGAGCTCAAAGTGCCCGCCCTTGTGCCTAGCAGGAGGGCCAGGAAAAGGATGGCGAAGGTCTGACCGGTTATAGGTACGGGAGTGAAAGGAAGAGGGATTCTTATCTGCGCTGCCACTCCGATAAAGGCGGCCCCCAGCAAGCCCAGGAGAATTTGTACCGGCAGGGCGGAGTTCCTGGTGCCGTCAAAGATCCTTTCCCGCAAAGCCGTTAATTTTTCTGCGCTACTGGTTAGCAAAATTTCCCCTCCCAAGCGAAATGGATTTGGCTCCGATTATATAAGTGCGGCTGCTAATTGTCAACCTATTAATCATTTTAGGGTTGACAATTGTCGCCGATCGGTTCCGGCGGGGGAATCCCGGGCGGGTTTGGCTGCCCGCCGTCCCGGTTCCAGGCACCGTCGCTTCAACGTGAGGCGTTCTGTTTCTCGGCGTCCGGTCGCTGGGGGAGCTCGGATTCTTTGGTTTAGTCCGGCAGTCCTGTATCGTCGCGGAACTCAGGAACTCCGGCTGCAAACGGACTTTTCCCAGCGGCTATCGCTGTTATATCTGGCGCCGTTTGCTCTTGACAGGCTGGACGTAAACTATGCTATGCTTAGATAGGGTACAGGGTATTAAGCAAGAGGAGGGATAAAATGGCAGAGAAGGCGGGCGAGAAAAAAAAGGCCACCTTTATATGCGCGCGCAACACCCTGGAGGGGGTTTACCCTCCCCTTATCCTAGCGCTGCAGGCGGTTCGGGCCGGAGCCGAGACCTCGCTTTTCTTTACCTTTGACGGCATCAACGCGGTGCGAAAGGGAGGGATAAAGAAGGCCAAGTATTTTCCCCCTGGGCTTTTAGGCGTTATCCCAGGAATCCCGGCACTGGCCACCAGAATGATGGTTCGAATGGCCGAGGAAAACGCTGGCATTCCCAGGCCGGAGGATCTGCTGGAAATGTGCCAGCTAGAAGGGGTTAAGCTTTACGCCTGCCAAATGACGGTGGATATGATGAAGCTCCGACCGGAAGAGTTTCTTCCCGGCGTGGAGATCATTGATGCCCCCGGCTATATGAAGCTGGCCCTGGCCGCCGACATTAATATCTTCGTGTAAAAGGTTTAATTAAAGGTTTGCCCGGCGAGAGCTAAGGAAAATCAAGGCTTCCCGGGCCGCGCGGGGCTTGGTTTGAAGCCTTTCTAAAGTACACTGAGTCCTTGGGAATCAACGGTTTGCGAAAAGGTACGTCCAGCGTGGATTGACAATCGGATTGACAACATTTTTGGGGAGAATTTACAGCAGGAAAGCCCTGCCCTTTCTTTAAGGCGGGGCTTTTCGTTTACGTCCTGCCCTTCGCCGCCCTGGAGAAGGCGGGCCTGACCGTGGCCGTCCACGTGGCCCCCGGGTACTACCCGTGCAGTAGATGTAGAGAAGACAGAAGGGAGTATCCGAACCGGCGCAGCGCCTACTTCGCCGTCGCCCGCGACGGCGACGGTTCCCTGACGGTGGAAAGCGTCTCCTGGGCTTCCTACCAGAAGGCGTGCCGCCGGGCCGCCGAGGCGCTGAAGGAACTGGTGGAGAAGAAGCTCCAGGAGTGCCTGCGCCGCTGAAAACACCTGGCGCAAACCCGGCAGCCGTGGTATACTGTTCACGGCAGCGCTTCGTTCTCTCCATGCGTGAACCACCTCCGGGCCGGGGAAACCGGATAGGCTTCGAGAGCGTACAATTTCAGTAGGTGACGGAGGAGGTTCATGAAGGAGGAGACCTCGCCCCTTGCAGACAATTTTCATGGACTGAAAGGAGGAGCGAGGTCCGATGCAAACCATTTCAGACATTCAACCTCTGGTGGACCAGATCCTTCTTTTTGGAGAGAAAATCAGCGAATTGATCACCGGTTGCCGCGACTTTTACCAACTCGAGATCGCCCAAGCGAGTAAAACACCCCGCAAAGTCGAGGAGTTCCTGCCAGCCCAAAAGGCAAACCAACAAAGCGACCAACCCCAAGGTAAGAGGCAAAAGGCGAAAAATTTTTTCTCGGCGGGTGTTACGTTGCGGCACAAAAAAACGTCTTAACTTACAGAAAGGGCACCCTGAGAAGAACCGGGTTGCCCGTCCGGGCGGCTTTTCTACACCGTTGCGGGCGGGGCAGGGAGGTGGTACCGCAATCAGTTAATTGAGCGGTGATTGGTCCGATCGAGCCGCAAATTTACAGAAATGAGGAGGTGCTTGCTGTGCGGACGAAAAGGAAAAGCTTGCGGTGGATATCTGTTCTTCTGTTTGTATCTATGGTGTGGTTCCTGCTGCTTCCGGCCGGTCCGGCGTTAGCTCAACGTCACGAATGGGATATCACTTCTCGTAGCCAGGGCGAAGAGGGTTCCTGCTGGCAATCGATCGGGCCGGACATCCCTGACGACTGCGGCGTATGGCAGGTGGTGGCTTCGCCGAATTTCGCTCAGGATCAGACGCTTTTTGTCGTCACATATCGGCCGAACGCGAGCGATACGATCCCCCGCGTCTTTGCTTCCTATGATGGAGGCTCCAGTTGGCACCCCATATTAAACCAGTTTGTCACTGCGATGGGGGTTTCGCCTGACTTTGCGCAGGACGGCACGTTGATTGCGGCCTACGCTTCCAGGGTCTATATATCACATGACCGTGGACAGACATGGGAAGGAACCGTGGACATACCTTGGAGAGGCGGTGCCTCGGCCCTTGCCTTTTCCCCGTCTTTCGCCCAGGATAAAACCGTTTTTCTAGCAGGTTCCAAAGGGCTGCTGGTCTCCACTGACGGCGGTTACCACTGGCAGACCCATGCGGGAGCGCCGCTGAACATTAAGTGCCTTGGGGTTTCCCCGGATTTTACCCGGGACAACACCCTTTTTGCCGGAGTCACTGGCTCTTATGAGAAGAACGGCCTTTACCGATCTACGGATCGCGGGAAAACCTGGGAGCAGGTGGCAGCGCTAAAGGGCATCTCGGTTACGGATGTGGCCTTTTCTCCCAATTACCTCCAAGACCGTATAGTCTACGCAGTTGGGGGAGGGCACCTTTTCAAATCAACGGACGGCGGCAAAACGTGGGAAAAGATCAGCATAACTGGCTCAAACGGCTACTGCCTCGCCATCTCGCCCCGCTTCGCTACGGATAAAACCGTTTTCGTAGGAACCGAGGGCATGGGGGTAAAAGACTACGACGGCGTGGTCAAGTGCAAAGACGGCCTTCAGGAGCGCCTTGTCTGCGGGCTGATAGGAAAGACCGTGCGGGATCTGGCAGCCGTGGACACCGGCACGGGGATAAAGCTTTACGCTGCGGTTACGTCCCGGGACTATCGGCACGGCAAAGTTTACGCGCTTTCCCTCCCTTCAGAAGGAGGTGCCCCACCCGTGCCGGTTACCAAGGAGGGTCTGGTGCAGCGGGGCATCGAGTACCCCTTCTGGCTTGAGGTTGCCGCTGAAAACGCCCGCTATGCGCTTCTCAAGGACCCTGCTCACCCTGAGGAGTACGACAAGCTCCCCAAGCTCCTGGGGAAGAAAGCGCGGGTCACCGGCTACCTGGACACCGGTCCCGGTTTTCCCGACCCGGTCCAGGGGCACGTCCGGGTGATCAAAGTAGAGCCCTTACCGGAACCTGTAGCCGGGCAGGTGATCATCAACGACCCCTCCTTCGTCACCCTGACTGCGGTGCCGAATCCTGACCACCACCTCTGGTGGGCGACGGACTATGTGCTGGAAGTGAAGGCTATGGATCCTACTGAGCCGGTAGAGTTTTCTTATCTCGTTACCGACAGCGACGGCACGCCTGCCAACCCCACGGTCGGTGTCGAGAACAGGGAGAACAACTTCATCGCCGGCTGGGACCCGGGCAAGCAGTACTACTTCCACACCGAGGTGGGCGGCTGGGGGAAGCCGGAGTTCACGGCCAACCCGCAATATTTTCCCCTGCCCCACTACCGCACCTGCCTTCTAGTTCTCGGCCGCCACGACAAGGTGTACGTTGTTTTTTTGCGGGAGAACGACGGGCAGCTTAGTTACAAAGTGTTGCAGGGCGGCCCCTTCAGCGGACTTGACGTGCCGGGACTTGGAAGGGTGAATTGGCAGGGGGAACGCTTTGAGGTGCGCTCCTACGGCGGCCCGGTGGAGGAGGGTCTCTGGGTGAACGGGCGCTATCAGCACGATGAGGTGGCCGGCTGGGCGCAACCGGAGTTTAAGGAGAACCCGAAGTACTATTACCTTGACCACTATGCCGGCCGTTCAAGTTTAGGGATGTTTATGTTGATGATTGCCCGTAACGACAAGGTGGGGCTCATCATCGGCAACGAGAGCGAGGGCCAGCTTACCGCGGTGGTGGTCACCGGTTCGCACGACTGGGTAACGCCTGAAGCTGTCGCGGACCTCTGCGAGGTGCAGGGTTTGGGCGGTCCGCAGGTCGAAGTGCGGGCCACCGGGAGCGATCCGGTGGAGGTCTCCCACTTCGCCTTTGACAACACCTGCTGGCAGTGGGAGGTCAACGGCCGGGCCAAGCCGGAGTTCGCGCCGAACCCGCAGACCTTTGCCCTCAAGCACTATACGCCCGGCTTCCTGATGGTCAGCCGCTACGGTAAGGTGGGCATCTTCTTCTACAACGAGAACGACGGACAGCTTGGAGTGCTTCCGGTGCCGCCGGAGCAGCAGCCCGTGGCGGTCTTCCGCATCGGCCAGTACTACTACGAGGTAGGCGGACAGAGGTCCCCAACGGACGTGGCCCCCTACATCAAGGACGGGCGGAGCTTTGTGCCGGTGCGCTATCTGGCCAACGCCCTGGGGGTAAGTAACCAGGACATCACCTGGGACCCAACCACGCAGGAGGTTACTCTAAGAAAGGGTGACATAATCCTTTACCTCACCGTAGGCAGCCGGGTGATGAAGAAGCAGGTGGATGCCATTCTTCCAGTGGAAACGGTGCAGATGGATGTGGCACCGGAGATCGTGAACGGCAGGCTGTGCCTGCCGGGCCGCTGGGTGGCCGAGGGCTTCGGCTACCGGGTTCGGTGGGACCCGGCTGCGCAGGCAGTGTTGTTGCTCCTTTTGTGAGACCCAACCCTGCGCAGGCAGGTCCGACCCCCGGTTCCGGAAGGCGGTCAGGGCGCTGCTGGAGCGTCCTCCAGTCGCAGCCCTGGCCGCCTTGCCGGGCTAGCAAAACAAACAGGAGTTAGGCGGCTAGAATGCCGGCAGACTCTCAAACCTCGGGGCGGGTTCGGCAGGTTGAACAGGGAGTAACTGCGGGTCCTTGAAACGAAATGATGATTAGGAGGAAGGAAAAATGACAAGAAAGGTGCTGGCCGGGCTGTTTGCCGTTTTAGGCGCCCTGTGCGCTATAGGGGCGGCGGTGACTCTGTTCACAGTTGCTCACTCGGGAAAAGCCTCACCTGGTACAGCTCTGGTCCTTCTTATCCTGTCGTTCCTTTTTATGATTTTGGCACGTCTATTGCGGTCTAAAGGGTAAAAGTGGAATAGGAAGTGACGGAAGCGAGAATTTCCTCAGCAAAGAAGCAGGCTGGCGGTGGGAGGCGGCAGAGCACTAAGTTCCACTGTACTGCCGTAGTGACTGTTCTGATTCTTGCGGCACTTCTCTTATGCGGGTCAGGCTGCAACCGGCAGGAAAGCGGGAGGCTCCAGCAGGGAGCACTCCAACCTCCCCAGCCGGCAGGTGAAGAGGCTACCCGACAGGAGACAGAGCTTCCAGCCTGCTGGATCTACTTTATCCGCGACAAGAAAAACAGCATGACAATTTGCCGGTTGGACATCCCGAAAAAAAGTCTGGTGCAGGTGACCACGGCCCCGGCCTCCGACACCAGTCCGCGGCCGGGGCCGCAGGGCCTGGCCTGGATCCGGCACCAGACCGATCAGCAGACGGGAAAAGAAAGCGCGGTGCTTTACCTGGCGGACTTCGAAGGGAGCCAGCCGCGGCGGCTGACGCCGGAAGACTGGCAGGTGACAGCTTTTTGTTGGTCTCCTTTGGGTGACGAACTCTTCTTCATTGCTCTCCGCCCACAGCCGAACAGAACTTTGAAGCCCGCGATCTGTGCCGTCACTACTGGCGGAGGAGTGAAAACGCTCGCCGCGTATGGCAAGGACTTCACTTTTTATCCGGATGAAAGGCAGCTGGCCCAGGTATTTGACGGGTGGGGCTTGCTGGTGCTCGGATCTGGGCGCTCCGGGGAGAAGCTGCTGTGGTACGTGGATACAAGTCAACCGGGCAAGGTGGCAGGGATTGGTGAGATCTCCCTAACCGAAAGCAGGGTGAGCTTTGCCACCGACGGCGGTGAGCTGCTGGCAGTCGCCGAAGGGGTGCCGTACCGGCCGGAGGTAAAGGAGCGGCAGTCGGTAAAGCTGGCACTCTGGCGGCTGAACGAGGAAGCACTCGCGAGCGGGGTCGGGAACCCGGCGACGCTCCTCTGGGAACGGGTGCTGACGCCGGAGCCGCCGGCGGAAGGCGGATACGAACTGGTGCCTAATGTTGTTTCCTTTGCCCCCGGCGGCGACAGCATCCTGTGCACGGTCGCCTGGCAGGGCGCTGCCGGAAGCGGTCCGGTGGTGCGGTGGGAGCTCTGGGTGGCGGATGCTGCCTCCGGAGAGGCGCGCCGTGTCTGGACGGAACATGAAACGGAAAAGGAGTATTTTGCCCTGCCGAACCCGGACGCGACTTTCACGCCCGACGGGAGAGGGGTTATCTTCTGCCGCGGGCTGGCTTATGCTAATGGCTGGCCGGCGGATCCGGAACTGCTGAAGCAGGAGACCGGCGACCTCTGGTTCCTCGACCTCGTAACGGGGGAAAGCCTCCGGTTGACAGGGCCTGGGGAAGGGCGGAATTGGGCTCCGGCAGCGTGGCAGAAGCCCCGTCCGGTCGAGTCGCCGGCCGAGGCCCTGGCATTGGTGCGGGCACACCCGGCGGTGAAGCGCTATTTGGAACGAGTGAAACAAAACGGCGGCGACCCGCGGGTCGATTTCGACCACGAAGAGGGAGACCGCTACATCGTGCATGTTTACGAAGTGGTCAGGCACCCTGAGGAAAGCCATACCGCTACCTTCCGCTGGTTCGCGGTGGAAAAAGGGACCGGCAGTGTTTACAGCGCGCTTTAGCGTTGGCCCCAATAGTTTACTGGAAATACCAAGATAGTTTACTGAAACTGGAGGCCTTTGAGCGTGACGGTTCTTGAGGAGTATTACGCGCAGTTCGGGGCAGAGGTCTTCAACATCGCCCTGCGGATCATGCGCGACCCGGCAGCAGCAGAGGACGTGACCCAGACCGCCTTCCTGCGGGCCTGCGAAGAACTCCAGAAGGGTGCGGTTCTATCCCAGCCGCGGGCTTGGCTGCTGCGGGTGGCAACCAACGCGGCGCTGGACGAGCTACGCCGGCGCAAAAGGCTGGCGCCGGCCGCCGAATTTCCCCTAATGTCCGCACCTAGCCCGGCGCCAGCAGAGGACCTGGCCCAGCGGGAGGTGGTCGCGGCGGTCTGGGAGGTGCTGGGGCGTCTCAAGCCCCGCTACCGCGCCGCGCTCATCTTGCGGGCCGCGGGCCTGCCGGGGGAGGCGGCGGCGCGGGCGTTAGGTGTTTCCGCAGCGCACGAAAGGGTCCTCTTCGGCCGGGCGCGCGAGGCGCTGCGACGGGAGCTGATGCGGGCAGTGGCGGGAGCGCAGGCGCCGCCGGCGTGCCGGGAATGCCTGCGGCTGCTCGCGGGGGAGGAAGCGCCGCCGGCCGTCGCCGCCCACCTGGAGGGCTGCCCCCGCTGCCAAGCGGCAGCCGCCGCCTACCGCGAGCGCTACTACGGGCTGGGCCTCTTGCCGCTGGTGGCGCTGCCGGCGGGCCTGGGCACGAAGGTTGCGGAAGCGGCAGCGACAGGGGCAACCGCAGCAGGTATGAAGGCAGCACTCGGCAAGGGCCTGATAGCGCGCCTTGCCGAGTGGCTGGGGCTGCACAAGGCAGCGGCCGCCGCGACGGTGGCAGTAATCGCCGCAGCGGCGGCGGGGCTGTGGGCGGTAACGGAACAGCGGGAGCCACACCGGGAATGGGTCATTTCGGGCGGTGTCGAAGCGGTTCGACAGCCGGGACCGGTTAACGGGGATTTTGAGACCGGTTTCCTTAAACCTTGGAAGGGGGCGACGTCTTACCTTCCGGGGTTTGGACGGTTTGGTCAAACGAAGCCGCGCCGCTCCACGGTCGAAGTTGCTCCGACTCACGCTTACCACAGCCGTTTCGGTTGCCGGCTTCTTGTGGAAGCCGCCTCCAGCCCCGCCTCGGCCTATATAGCGCAGAGTTTTTTAGACGGTTCCTCCGGCTACGCGCTGTGGTTAAAGGTTCCAAAAGGAACTTCTCGCCCTGAGGTTTTGGTTTCCGTGATGGCCGAACATGGAAAAAAAATATATCGACTATGCTAACTTCCGTGAGCGATCACTGGTTGACAAGCAGCTACCGCTGCAGGAAGGGCGCTGGGTGCGCTGGGAGCTTGATTTTGCGCGCGAGTTTCGAAGTAAGTACGGCTGTCTGCCAGGACGTGAGCGGGCGATCTTTCTCTGGGTACACGACCGGCCGGGGAAAGGGCCGGCCGAACTCTGGGTCGACGAACTCTCCCGGCTGCCTTAAGCCAGAAAAAAGGAGGGGTATAGAAGATGCGGCGCTTACCCGTAAGCAAAACGATTCTTGGGCTTGTGGCCCTGGCGGTGTTGCTCTTTTGCGTGAACCCGCTGCCTGCCCGGGCGGACATGGGGATTATCCTCCCCGAGCCGGTGCGGGTGGAGGAGCCGGGCCAGACCGCCTTCATCGCCTTCAACGGGCGGGAGGAGGTCCTCCTCTTGGGAACCGACGTGAAGGTGGCGCGGGCCACCACCGCCCTCCAGTTCACCCCCTTTCCCAGTCCGCCCAAAGTGGCGCTGGCGCCGGATGACGCCTTCGCCCGGCTGCAGGAGCTTCTGACGGCGCACCACGTCTTCTACTGGAAGACAACCAAAGGCGCCGGGTCCCCGGAGGCCACATTAGGCGAAAGCGAACCGGCAGCGGTGCTCTCCCACCAGAAGCTCGGCCTGCACGACGTGACGGTGGTCGAGGTGAAGGATGCCGCCCGCTTTGCCGCCTGGGTGCAAGACTACTTCCGGAAGCAGGGCTGGCCGGCCCGGGCGCTTTCCGCAGAGGAGAAAGCGACCGTGGCCGACTACTGCCGGCGGGGCTTCAGGTACTTCGTCATCGACCGCGTGGAGCTTAAAGAGACGCTCAGCTCCGTGCCGCCCCTCACCTTCCGGTTCCAGACTCCGGCGCTTTACTACCCTCTCAAGGTCACGAACCTCTTCGGGGGCGAAGGGGAGGCGCAGCTCATCGTCTGCGGTGGGGAGCGTATCCTCAACCGGCTGCCCGTATTTCTCGCCCAAACCGTGCCGGGCCCTCCCTGGTGGCAGGAATCCACCCGCACCGCCGTCGCGCCGCGGGAACTGGCCCAGGTGGCACCTGGAGCCGAAAAACTCTTTGCCGGGGAGCAGGAGTTTCAGGCCTTCCGCTACCGGGGAAAACTTTCCTTCTGCGCCGACCTCTGGGCGGAGAACCAGGCCTTGTTCTGGATCGGCAAAGCGTACTACGAGGCGGGCGGCCGGCGCTATTCCATGGACGCGGCGCCCTACGTTTCCGGCGGCCGCACCTACGTCCCGGTCCGCTACCTGGCCTACGCTCTGGGCGTGCCGGAGGAAGGCGTGCGCTGGGACGGCGCTGCCCAGACCGTGAGCTTGCGTAAAGGAGACGTGACCCTGCGCCTTAAGCTCGGCAGTCCCCTGCTAGAGCGGCAGGCGGGCACGGGGCCTTCTGTTTCGCTGGTGATGGACGTAGCCCCGGAGATGAGGTCCGACCGCGTTTTTCTGCCGGCCCGCTACGTGGCCGCCGGTTTGGGTTACAGCGCTGTGTGGGACCCGGCCACCCAGCAGGTGACCCTGGCCCCCGGTGAGATCGCCTGGGTGGAAGAGTTGGTCTTCGACCCCAACCCGGTAGAGCCGGACAAGGGTTTGAGTATTCTGGTGCGCACCAGCGGCCCTGCGTCGCGGCCGGTAGTGAGGCTCATAGGAGCGGGTGGTTCCGCTGAACCGAACGAGTACTGGCGGCAGGCGGATAAAATAACCCTTTCGCCGGGCGGCCCCGGGGAATGGGTGGCGGGATTCCTTCCCCCTGGCCAGGTCGGCGTTTACCCGGCCGAGGTCACGGTGGAAGGGCTCACCTTTACCGCCGGGAACTGGCTCCTGAAGGTCTGCCCGGAAGGGTTTCTCAACCAGCCGGGGTACGCCACCCCGGAGGAGGCCGTGCGCGCCCGTTTTGCGCAGGACTTCAAAGGGTGCTCGCTCCGTGAGATCGAGGAGCGTCCCCTCCTGCCGGATGACCGGCGCGACCCGCGTTACCATAAGCTGTTTCTGATAACCTTTTACCAGCCCTATGACGGCCCGGTGCTCCCGGCGGGTACGCACATCTACTTCTACTACATAATCAAAGACGGACCGGCGGGCCTCTGGTGCGTGGCGGGAGGCGGCACCGGCCCTTAAACAAGGGAGGTAGGGAGAAGTGAAGCACCGCGTGACGAAAAGAGGAATCGCTTTGGTTCTGGTTCTTACCGCGGCGTGCGCCCTGCTTTACCCCGGCACACTCCGGGCAAGTGCGATGGTGTCCGAGGTCCGGTTCCGGGTAGGAAGCACGGCATGTGCCGTTGGCTACCAGAACGGTCCGGTGATGCTGGTCCGGATGGACGTGGCGCCCTACCTGCGGAGCGGCCGCGTTCTGATTCCGGTGCGCTTCCTGGCGCAGGCGGTGGGTGTACGTGATGAAGATGTCGTCTGGGAGGAGGAAAACCAGACGGTTACCCTGAAGAAGGGCGAGGCCGTGGTCTCTTTTACCGTGGGCAATCCGGTGATGGAGAAACGGGTGGGCCCGGCCGCACCGGAACTCGTGGCCATGGATCTGGCGCCGGAGATTACAAACGACCGCGTCTGCCTGCCGGCGCGGTGGGCGGCGGAAGGCTTTGGCTGCCAGGTGCGGTGGGAGCCGTCTGAAATGACGGTGATCATTCGCAGCAAGAGCGGCGGGGAAAGCGAATAGCCCCGCCGCCAGCAAAAATTGCGGCAGCAGGAGGCCGGGGGCTAAGGCTGAAAATAGGGAGGGTTAATTATGCGCAAGTTGTTGTTTGTTTTAATGTCCTTACTCTTCGTGATTGCCGGCTGCGGGCGCGGTGGGACGGGAGCGGCGCCGGGAGGCTCAGGTCCGCCGCCGGGCAGCGGCCAGTCGCCGGCCGGGGGTGCGGCGCTGGCCCGGCCGGAAGCGGTGGTGGAAAACTACCTGGCGGCCATCGGACGCAGCGATTACAGAACGGCGGCATCCTGCCTGGAGCACCCCAAGGCGGTGGTCTGGCCCGGCGTGGGACTTCTGGAGGCAACCTTCAATGCAAAAGTCCCGCCGGATGATGTAGTGCGTGTGTCGAACATCGCTGCTGGACCGACGTTCACGGTCAGCCCCCGCGGCGACGAGGTGGGCTGTCTGGCGCGCGCCCACGTGGCCCCGGGGAAGGAGGCCTACCGGTGGCACATCGGACAGGAGGGGGACTGGCAGTTCGCCTTCTATTTGATTAAGCGCGACGAAGGCTGGCGGCTCGCCCGCGGGATGTCCCTCCCGCAAGAGCTGGCCGATTATTTGGAAGGCAACCGCAACCCCTTCCAGAACGTGGTCAGCCAGGTGCCCGCGGTGGTGGAGCGCGGTAAGGGGTATGAGCTCGCCTTTGATCTCCATTTGCCCAAGGCGCTCGCCGCCGTAGAGGAGGTAAGTATCGCCTTCATGCCGGAGCCCGGGACGGAAAAGTACCCTTACAGCTACGAAACGGCCTTTTCCACCTATTGGTACGGCCCGGGCGGACAAAAAATGCAGGTTAGCCACTTCGAGCTTGCCGACCGGCCTGGTCCAGACGGGGTAATCTGGGGTCCCGTTACCCCGGATGCGGCGATGCCGCCCGGGAAGTACCGGTTCTACCTGGGGCTGGGCACAAACCCGTCGCTTTACTGGGCGGTCCCGCCCTATGTAGTGACGGTGAAGTAGCTAATCCTGACCGCCGCGGACCTTTGAGTCAACAGACTGCGCGTCAGTTGCGCCGCTATTTTGGGCAACCGGGCTCTTTACCAACGGAGCGGGAGTGGTTAGGAGACAAGCACAACCTTACCAGAATCTCCTCGAGAGCGTACAATTTCAGTAGGTGACGGAGGAGGTTCATGAAGGAGGAGACCTCGCCCCTCACGGACAACTTTCATGGACTGAAAGAAGGAGCAAGGTCCGATGCAAACCACTTCAAACATTCAACCTCTGGTGGACCAGATCCTTCTTTTGGAGAAAAAATCAGCGAATTGATCACCGGTTGCCGCGACTTTTACCAACTCGAGAAGGAAGTGCAGAGGCGGTCTTTAGAAATGTCCCTCGGAATTTTCGCCTGGGTTCTGCAAGAGATAGACACCCACCTCATGAACGCGAGGGACAAGCGAGTTTGGGAAGTAGTGGGGTTCAGGGAAAGGACCTTAGTCACCAGCTTTGGAGAGCTCAAAGTAAAGAGGCGGCTTTACCGGAACAAGCAAACGGGGGAAGCCAAGTTTCTTCTTGACCAGGCCTTGGGCTGGTCGGAGAGATCCCGGTGCACACCGCGCTTGAAAGAGATGGCGGTGAAGCTAGGGGTGGACATGCCCTTCAGGCGAGCGGCAGAAATTCTAGGCTATCTTGTTCCGGGGATCAGCCCCATGGCGGTGTGGCAGGCCGTGCAGGAAGCAGGAGAAGCGCTCAGGCAGGAAGGAGAGTCCAGGAGAGAAGCCGTTTTTGAGAAGGGAGAGACACCCGGAGGTAAAGAGAAGACCTCCAGGCTTTACATAGAGGCCGACGGGATGGTGATAAGACTCCAGAGGAGCGAAGAGAAAAGGAAAGAGGTAAGACTCTTTGTGGCTTACACGGGCAAAGAGGAAGTTGGAGGTGGACGGAAGGCTTTAAAGGACAAGCTGGTAATGAGCGGTGTAGGCGAAGGGGAGAGGATGTGGGAGGAAGTTTACTCTGGGGTAGCGAGCCGGTGGGACATGGGCCAGGTGAAGGAAATATACCTTGGGAGCGACGGGGCGGAGTGGGCCAAGCAGGGGGTAGATTACTTCCCCGGGGCAGTGCACGTTTTGGATCCTTACCATTTGAACCGGCGGCTCGTAGAGGCATTTTGGCACGACGAGGAGACTTACAACGAAGCCAAGCAGGCCATAGCTTCGAGGGAGTGGGAGAGGGTGGAAGAGGTTCTGAACAAAGCAGTGAGGGGAGTTCGGGGAGTCAGGAAGAAGAGGATAGAGGGGCTTTGGCGCTATTTGAAAGAGAACTGGTCTGGGATAATTACTTCTCCTGGTACTGAGCGGTTGGGGACCATAGAGGGGCAAGTGTGGCACGGGGCAGGGTGGCGGATGAAGAGGGTAGGAGCGAGCTGGACGGAGGCAGGAGCAGACAGGATGGCGCGGGTTTTGTCGGCGCGGTCCAACGGGGAGCTAGAGAAGTACACTTCTCGGTGGGAGTTAAGGCTGGCCGGGCAGGAGCATCTGGCCCAGGCGGTGCAGGTGGAGGTGAAGCGGAAGGTAGAGGAAGCGGGGAGTTGGCTTAGAGCAGGGTTGCCGGCATTGAGGGGGCCCTCTGCCGGAGCTCCGTGGGTGAAGCACGTGTTGCGGGAACTAAGCCGACCTAGCTTTGAGCTAGCTTGAGCCTGGTCGAGGCGGGATTGAGGCGGCGTGGTCTCAAATTCCAGGAAATTTCCTCTCCGAGTTCACCTACTAACTCTTGACGCACACATCGTTCACATTGCCCCTTTTCTTTTTTTGCAAGCATATGTTATCTTGGAAGTGTAAAAAGCGAGGCAGGTGATGCCCTATGCAGGACCTATCGGCCAGGGACCTTGAGTTCGTGCTCCGAACCGTGGTGGATAAGCGCGACGACTACGGTTACCTGCAAGAGCTCCTGCACGACAAGCCGGACTTGGTGGATCTTCTCCTGGACGATCCTAAGCTGTTCCGACGCATTGCCAGTGAGGAGGATGTGCTGTTAAAGATCTCGCCTTACCTTTTCTTTGAGATCTTGCTGCGCCAGGCGCGCAAGGATCTGAGTCACCGCCGGTACACGGTGGAGCGGGTGAGCATTTACCGCCAGGTGCCGGTGCTTGATGGAACCCAGGTGGGTGAACTTTTGGGGCGCGAGGAATTACGGGGCTACCTTGCCAATTTGCTGGCTTCCTTTACCAAAACCAACACGGCGGTGTTCTATTTCAAGGTGGGCAGCCGCTTGTATAAAAGGCGCTATTCTGACCTGGAAGTGGAAGATCTTCTGGGACTGGTTCGACTGGTGGAGGACTCCTATCGCTACCCCTTGTATTTGCGTATAGGGGAGCTTTGCCTGTTCCTTTCCGCGGTGTTCCCCGACTACATCGAGGAGAAGGTTAAGGAACATTTCGTGCGGGCCGCCAAAGTGGAGGAGCTCTTCCGCTGCCCGTGGGGTGTGGAGGAGTATACCAGCGAGGGGGAGAGGTATTACCGCCTGGCGGCTTCTCTGCGAGAGAAAACCTATCCGGAAGAAGCTGCTTTGCTACGAACGGTGGCTGATAATTTTCTGTTGCTGCGCAAATCGCTCAACCACGTGGCCGAGAATTATTTGTGCTTTCGCCAAGCTTTCGCTTTGCAGAACCGTTAGTTTTATAGGGGGAGGCGGGTTTGGAAACCCTGGTTTTCGCCTATGGCCATTGCATGAAAAACCGGAGTGGGCATGGGGTTTTGCGCGGCTCGCGGCTGTTGGGCCGAGGAAAGGCTAAAGACCTGGGGTTGTTGCTGCTCACCCCGCGGCTGGCGGTGGCGGTACCGGAACCGGGGAGCGAAATTTGCGGCGAAGTTTACGCTGTGAACCAAACCACCCTGGCCTTTCTTGACCGGTGGCAGGGGGAGGGTAGGCTTTTCCGTCGCACTCTTTTCCCCATCGCTATGGAGCAAGGGGAAACGGTGCTGGCCTGGGTTTATCTATGGATGCACCGGCGCGAAAACCCGAGGCGGTGCAGGGGAGGGCGGCAATGCTGATAGCCGGCATCGACGTCGGGGGCACGCATACCGATGGGGTGCTACTGAGGGGCAAGGAGGTTAAAGCGCAGGTTAAGGTGCCTACCCGGCCGCAGCTGGACGAGGTGCTGCAGGAGGTTTGGTGGCGCCTGCTAGACGAGAGCGGTGCGCAGCCGGATCAGGTTGCTCGCCTTACTTGCAGCACCACGCTGGTCACCAATTTGGTGGCGAGCGGTGAGCTGGAGCCGGTGGGCCTGGTCTTGATTCCCGGGGGAGGGCTAGAGCCCTCCCTTTTCTATTACGGAGCCGCGGCGGTCTTGGAAGTGCGGGGGATGGTCGATTTCCGCGGGCGGGAGTTGCTGCCGGTGGACGAGGGGGAGGTGCGGGAAGCGGCCCGCTATTTGCTCCGGCAGGGTGTGAGGCGGGTGGTAGTGGTGGGTAAGTTCGGACCCCGCTACCCGGAGCAGGAGAGGCGGGTGGCCGCGTGGTTGCGGCAGGAGGCTCCGGAGTTGAAGGTGCTGTGCGGCAGCGAGGTGGTGGGGGGGTTGGGCTTTCCTCGCCGGGCTGCTACCGCGGTTTTAACCGCGGCGGTGCAGGCACCGGTCCAGCGCTTTTTTCCCCAGTTGCAGCGCGGGTTATCCGTGGAGTCCGCTGCCCCCGCCCTTTTGCTGCTGCGGGCCGACGGTGGCACCATGCCCTTGGCTTACGCCCTGAGGCGTCCGGTGGAGACGGCTTTCTCTGGCCCCGCGGCCAGTGCTATGGGCGCCCTGGCTCTGTTGCCGCCGGGGAGCAGTTGCGTGGTGTTAGACGTGGGAGGCACCACTACCGATCTGGCGCTGCTGTTGGAAGGTCAGCCGCTGCTTTGTCACCGGGGAGCTAGGTTGGGAGGAAGAGCGCTGCAGTTAGTGGCGCTGGCGTTGCGCTCGCTTCCCCTGGGGGGCGATAGCTGGGTGCGGGTGGAGGAAGGAAAGATGAGGGTGGGACCTGAGCGTCGGGGACCCCCTTACGCTTGCGGTGGACCGGTGCCCACGGTGAGCGACGCCTGCCAGCTGCTGGGGTTGGCCCGTATAGGTGATGAATCTCTAGCCTGGGAAGCTATGGAGAAAGTAGGGGTAGGGCTGGGGGGACAAGATCCTCGAGCGGCAGCTCAGGCCGTGCTGGATCACGTTACCCAGCGGTTGGCTGCGGCGGTGCAAGAGGCGCTCGAGGAGTGGGCGCAAGAACCCGCCTACCGTCTCTGGCAGCTAAGGCATCGGCTCCCTGCTCCCCGCCGGTTGGTAGGCGTGGGAGCGGCAGCCCGCGGCCTGGTGCCCAACGTAGCCCGGCGCCTCGGCTGGGAGGAGGTGATCCCGCCGCTGGCACCGGTGGCCAATGCTCTGGGGGCAGCTCTGGCCCGGGTCACCCTCAGTCGGACCTACGTGCTCGACACCCAGCAGGGGCGGGTAAGCGTGTTGGAGACGGGGGACCAGGAGCAACTCCGGCACGGAGGCGACCTCCTCCCTCCGGAAGCGGAGGAGCTGACCCTCGGGTTTTTCCGGCGCGAAGCCCAGGCCTTGGGAATCGATCCTCAGGGAGCGAAGATCGTCAGCGCGGAGCTCTTCAACGTGGTGCGCCACTGGCGCCGGGTAGGGAGGATATACCAGATCGAGGTTCGCTTGCCCCCGGGGGTGCTCTTCGCTCCGGAATTGCCCTAACGATTGCTATCCGAAGCGCTCGCCCGGATAATTGACGCTTTCGTTTAAAAGGATTTACAATGGAAGCGAGCAAGGTAAACCTTGAGGGAGGTTTCTTGGATGAATAAGCTGGTGCGCGTGGATATGACGGCCAAGCGGGTAGTGGTGGAAGAAGCGCCAGAAAAGTATCATCTCTTGGGCGGCCGCGCTTTGACTTCGCAATTGGTACGCGATGAAGTGCCTCCCACCTGTCACCCTCTGGGGCCCAACAACAAGTTGGTAATTGCTCCCGGACTGTTGTCCGGCACCTCTGCTCCCTCTTCAGGACGCCTTTCGGTGGGGGGAAAAAGCCCGCTCACGGGCGGTATCAAGGAAGCTAACGCCGGCGGGATTTCCTCGCAGAAGTTGGCCAACTTGGGGATAAAGGCGGTGATCCTGGAAGGGCAGGCGCAGGACGGGTGGTATCTGCTCCGCTTGTCTCCGGAGGGGGCGGAGCTCCTGCCCGCCGACGATTTGGTCGGCAAGGGGACTTACGAGGTGACCGCCATTTGCCGGCAGCGTTTTGGTAGTAAGGTGGGAGTGATCACCATCGGGCCGGCTGGGGAGATGCTCCTGGTGGCCGCTGGGGTGACCAACAACGACCCCGATGGTAATAGTAGCCGCTACGCCGGGCGCGGGGGGCTGGGCGCGGTGATGGGTTCCAAGCGTCTTAAGGCGATAGTGGTGGACAGCCCATCGCTTTTCGAAGCCCCGGTCAAGGAGGTAGATCGCTTTCGGGCTGCGGCGCGGCGTTTCGCTGAGATTCTGCACCAGCATCCGGTCACCGGCCAGGGACTGCCCGCTTACGGGACCAACGTCTTAATGAATATCATCAATGAGGCTGGCACCTTGCCTACCCGCAATTTCCGCTCCGGTCGCTTCCCCATGGCGGCAGAGGTGAGCGGAGAAAAACTGTCCGAAGTGGCTGAAGCGCGGGGCGGGAAGGCCACGCACGCCTGCCATCCAGGTTGCGTGATCCGCTGCTCTAACGTTTATCCCTTGCCCGACGGGAAGGTTTGCTCCCCGATAGAGTACGAGACTGCCTGGGCTTTCGGTCCCAATCTGGAAATCGGAAGCCTGGACACCATAGGCGAACTCAATTATATTTGCAACGATGTGGGACTGGATACCATCGAAACCGGGGTCACGCTAGGGGTCTTGATGGAGGCGGGAGTATTGCCTTTCGGCGACGGGAAGGCGGCTATAGAGCTCCTACGGCAGGTGTATCAGGGCACCCCGATGGGACGCCTGCTGGGAAGTGGAGCGGCGGCGGCGGGACGGATCTTCGGCGTCAGCCGGGTTCCGGCGGTTAAGGGACAGGGCTTGCCCGCTTACGATCCCCGGGCCTGCAAGGGGAACGGTGTCACGTACGCCACCTCCCCCATGGGTGCCGACCACACTGCCGGCTACGCTGTGACGGCTAACATCCTTAAGGTGGGCGGCTACGTCGATCCCCTGAAGCCGGAGGGGCAGGTGGAGCTCTCCCGCAACCTGCAGATAGCCACGGCCTTCATCGACAGCACCGGGCTTTGCCTCTTCGTAGCCTTCGCTGTGCTGGACAACCCGGAGGGTTTGCCCACCATCGTGGAGATGATCAACGCCCGCTACGGCGTTTCCCTCACCGTCGATCAGGCGCTACAATTGGGGCAGCAGGTGCTCAGGACAGAGAGGGACTTCAATTCGCGCGCCGGGTTTACCTCCGCCGATGACCGGCTTCCGGAATTCTTCACTTACGAGCCGTTGCCGCCGCACAACACCGTTTTCGACGTGCCGGCGGAAGATCTGGATCGGGTGTTGGACTTTTAGGAGCGTAAGGCCTTGCGAGTAGAAGCGCGCCTGTTCGGTGGGCTGGAGCGATGGGTCCCGGGAACCCGTTTCGGAATGGGGTTGATGGTGGATCTGCCGGAGGGGGGTAAGGTAGCTGACCTTCTAGAGCGCCTGGGCATTCCCCCCTCCCAGGTATTTTCCGTTTTGCTCAACGGGCGTCACGCTGCCCTGGACACTCCTTTGCGTCCCGGGGACGAGGTGGCGTTGTTTCCCCCTTTGGGAGGAGGTTGAAATTGCAAAAAGAGCGTTATCTGCGACAAATAGCCCTTCCCGGCGTGGGGGAAGCGGGCCAAGAAAAGCTCGCGCGCTCCCGGGTGCTGATAGTGGGACTCGGTGGGCTAGGAGTTCCGGTGGCTTGTTATCTGGCCGCGGCCGGGGTGGGGGCGCTGGAGCTGGTGGATGGCGACGTGGTCAAGCTCTCCAACTTGCAACGCCAGATAATCTACCGTACCCGGGACCTTAATCAGCCCAAGGTTAAAGCTGCCCGGAAGGCGCTGGTAGCGTTGAACCCAGAAATCGAAATCAAAGCCCGGGCCGAGACCCTGACGGAGAAATTGGCCATGCGCCTGGTGGCCAAGGTGGACGCGGTGGTGGACGCCACCGACAATTTTTCCACCCGTGCCCTGCTGAACCGGGCTTGCGTGGCTCACCGCCGCTTCCTGGTGCACGGTGGGGTGCGTAATTTCGCTGGTGAGGTGACCAGTGTGCTGCCGGGCGCCGGTCCTTGTCTGGCTTGCCTTTTCCCTTTGGATCGGGAACCCGTCTCCCTCCCCGACGAGGGGCATAACGTCTTGGGTCCGGTGCCGGGGGTAATAGGAACCCTGCAAGCGGTGGAAGTTATCAAATACTTGCTTCAACTGGGCGAGTCCTTGGTGGGCCGCCTGCTGGTGTACGATTCTCTATCCGCCACTTTCCACGAGGTCGCGGTGCAGCGCCACCCTGCTTGTCCCGTCTGCTCCGGGCTTTACAGCACCAATTCTTCGTCGCGCTCGGGATAAAAGTGATGGTAGCGGTCGGCGGGGCGATCCTGCAGATAGATCGCCGTCCAGATTAGGGGGCGTTTTTCCCGGTATTCGGCGTAGAGGGAACGGGCTTCTTCCTGGCACCGGGGGCAGGCTTGCACCGGCAGGCTAAAGGCCAGGATTTGCCGGCGGCTCCCATCGGAGTAAACTCCGTACGAGTCGATCTCCTGATAGCCCGGGCAGCGAGAGCAAAGATGCACCTTTTCCTGCTGGTACTCTTCGATTCCTTCCGTGTCGTAAAAGATGCAGCGCTTGAGCTCCACCAGATCTCCGGATGGGCGATGGCGCCACGCCAGCTCTTCCCGGTTTCGCCACACTTCCCGCAACTCCTGCACCACGGAACGAATGTATTGGCGGTGGGCGGAAGAGAGGGGATAGGCGTCCGGATCGTAATCGGGTTCGCGCACGCGGCTATAGTCGTACCCCGCGAGGGCCAAGACAATGGCGAGGTTGACGTAAGGCAGAGCTCCCTCGATGGAGTACCCTCCTTCCAGCACGCATAGATCGGGCTGCAAGAGCTCGTTGAGGCGGGCGTATCCCTGTGCGGTGAAGCACATATCGGCTAAGGGATCGGAGTAGTGGTTGTCCTGGCCAGCGGAATTGACTACCAGTTCCGGCTTGAACTCGTCCAGCACCGGCAGCACCAGCTCTTCCACTACGTAAAGGATGCCTTCGTCGTTGGTGCGGGGTGGCAGAGGCACGTTCAGGGTGTAGCCAAAGGCTCCTGGACCTCCTAACTCCCCCGTGCTTCCGCTGCCCGGGTAGAGGGTGCGTCCGTCCTGATGCAGGGAGATGAACAAAACCTCCGGGTCGTGGTAATAAATGTCCTGGGTGCCATCGCCGTGATGCACGTCGGTGTCCACGATGGCCACCCGTCTAACTCCCCAATGGCGTCGCAGCTTCTCGATCATGATAGCCTCGTTGTTAATATTGCAGAAGCCTCGGTTACCGTGGACTACCCGGCAGGCGTGGTGGCCGGGAGGACGGACCAAAGCGAAGCCCCGCCGAATCTCCCCCCGCCTCCAGGATTCGCCCAGGAAAATGGCACTACCAGCTGCTACCAGGTGCGCTTCTTCCACCTGGTCTTCTACCCGGGGCACGCAGAAATGAACCCTGGCCACATCCCGGTGGCTGGCCTGGCGGGCGCGGTACTCCGTCACGCCGGGTAGATCCAACACTCCTTCCTCGAAAAGCTGGTCGCGGGTGTAAAGTAACCTCTCCTCCCGCTCCGGGTGAGTGGGAGAAATAGCCCAATCGAAAGCCGGGAAGAACACCAATCCCAAGCGCTCGGCCACAGTTCAGTACCCCCCTTCTATTCTTTATTTTGGGCGCGAAGGTGCTTGATTCCTTCTCCGCGAGCTCCGGCTTAACAGGAGAGCGTACAATTTCAGTAGGTGACGGAGGAGGTTCATGAAGGAGGAGACCTCGCCCCTCACAGACAACTTTCATGGACTGAAAGAAGGAGCGAGGAGGAGCGAGGTCCGATGCAAACCATTTCAAATATTCAACCTCTGGTGGACCAGATCCTTCTTTTTGGAGAAAAAATCAGCGAATTGATCACCGGTTGCCGCGACTTTTACCAACTCGAGAAGGAAGTGCAGAGGCGGTCTTTAGAAATGTCCCTCGGAATTTTCGCCTGGGTTCTGCAAGAGATAGACACCCACCTCATGAACGCGAGGGACAAGCGAGTTTGGGAAGTAGTGGGGTTCAGGGAAAGGACCTTAGTCACCAGCTTTGGAGAACTCAAAGTAAAGAGGCGGCTTTACCGGAACAAGCAAACGGGGGAAGCCAAGTTTCTTCTTGACCAGGCCTTGGGCTGGTCGGAGAGATCCCGGTGCACACCGCGCTTGAAAGAGATGGCGGTGAAGCTAGGGGTGGACATGCCCTTCAGGCGAGCGGCAGAAATTCTAGGCTATCTTGTTCCGGGGATCAGCCCCATGGCGGTGTGGCAGGCCGTGCAGGAAGCAGGAGAAGCGCTCAGGCAGGAGGGAGAGTCCAGGAGAGAAGCCGTTTTTGAGAAGGGAGAGACACCCGGAGGTAAAGAGAAGACCTCCAGGCTTTACATAGAGGCCGACGGGGTGGTGGTAAGGCTTCAAAGGAGCGAAGAGAAAAGGAAAGAGGTAAGACTCTTTGTGGCTTACACGGGCAAAGAGGAAGTTGGAGGTGGACGGAAGGCTTTAAAGGACAAGCTGGTAATGAGCGGTGTAGGCGAAGGGGAGAGGATGTGGGAGGAAGTTTACTCTGGGGTAGCGAGCCGGTGGGACATGGGCCAGGTGAAGGAAATATACCTTGGGAGCGACGGGGCGGAGTGGGCCAAGCAGGGGGTAGATTACTTCCCCGGGGCAGTGCACGTTTTGGATCCTTACCATTTGAACCGGCGGCTCGTAGAGGCATTTTGGCACGACGAGGAGACTTACAACGAAGCCAAGCAGGCCATAGCTTCGAGGGAGTGGGAGAGGGTGGAAGAGGTTCTGAACAAAGCAGTGAGGGGAGTTCGGGGAGTCAGGAAGAAGAGGATAGAGGGGCTTTGGCGCTATTTGAAAGAGAACTGGTCTGGGATAATTACTTCTCCTGGTACTGAGCGGTTGGGGACCATAGAGGGGCAAGTGTGGCACGGGGCAGGGTGGCGGATGAAGAGGATAGGAGCGAGCTGGACGGAGGCAGGAGCAGACAGGATGGCGCGGGTTTTGTCGGCGCGGTCCAACGGGGAGCTAGAGAAGTACACTTCTCGGTGGGAGTTAAGGCTGGCCGGGCAGGAGCATCTGGCCCAGGCGGTGCAGGTGGAGGTGAAGCGGAAGGTAGAGGAAGCGAGGAGTTGGCTTAGAGCAGGGTTGCCGGCACTGAAAGGGCCCTCTGCCGGAGCTCCATGGGTGAAGTATGTGCTGCGGGAGTTGAGCCGGCCTAGCTTTGAGCTAGCTTGAGCCTGGTCGAGGCGGGATTGAGGCGGCGTGGTCTCAAATTCCAGGAAATTTCCTCTCCGAGTTCACCTACTAACTCTTGACGCACACGCTTAACAGTGCTTTAACCCGTCTTAGCGACCTTTTATGCTATAATTTTTGTGTAATCAATTCACTAAGGTGGGTGCACTTGCTGTTAGCGAGTCTCTATGTAGCTGCGGGAACATAATTGTACTAAAGAGTAACCAACTGGATTTTCCCTGGTTGCTACACGCCTTCTCTACCCGCCAGGGAGGGGTGAGCCAGGGCTCTTACGCTTCTCTCAACCTGGGACTCAGCACCGGCGATGACGCGGAGCGGGTTCAATGTAACCGAGACCGTCTGGCGCGCGCGCTGGGGTTTACCTGGGAACAGGCGGCGCGAGGGGAGCAGGTTCACGGTAATCGAGTAGCCGTGGTTACTGCGCCCGGAGCGGTCTTTCCTTCCACTGACGCGCTGGTGACCAACCGCGTTGGTCTCCCCCTTTTGGTTTTCTTCGCCGATTGCGTGCCCATTATGCTGGTGGATCCGGTGCTGCGCGTGATCGCCACAGTCCATGCCGGTTGGCGGGGGACGCTTCGTCGCGTGGTGCTGGAGGCTCTGGGCGTGATGCGCTCCTGCTTCGGCGTGGAAGCGCGCCATTGTTTGGTCCACCTGGGTCCTTCCATCGGTCCGTGTTGTTACGCGGTGGGCGAAGAGGTGGCAGAGCTTTTTGCCAGCTGGAAAGGAGAAGTGCTATTACGAGATCAGGGCAGCTGGCACCTTGACCTCAAAGAGGCCAACCGCCAGCTGTTGCTGGCAGCCGGCGTGCCGAAGGAAAACATCACGCTCTCTTCCTATTGCACCTCCTGCCATTCAAAGCTCTTTTATTCTCATCGCCGCGACGGCTACCAAACCGGGCGTATGGCGGGAGCGATCATGCTCAAGTGAAGGAGGGATATCTTGCCGCTGGTACTGGTAGTGGACGACGAAGAGCATATCCAGAAATTATTGCAATTCACTTTGTCTAAAGAGGGATTTCAGGTGTTGGTAGCCGCTGATGGGCCCCAGGCGCTTCAATTGGCCCGCCAGCACCGGCCGGACATCATCGTTCTCGACCTCATGCTACCAGCGCTCGACGGTTTCTCCGTCTGCGAGCTCTTGCGCCGTGACCCTAGCCTTAAGGACATCCCGGTAATAGTGCTCAGCGCCCGGGGAGCCGAAGAAGACAAGGTGCGCGGACTGGATATCGGCGCCGACGATTATGTCACCAAGCCGTTTAGCCCGCGCGAGTTAGTGGCCCGGGTGAAAGCTCAGCTGCGGCGGCAGCAGGCTCAGAGCGAGCGGGAAAAATTGGTGTACGGCTCGCTGGTGATCGATCGGGAACGCTACGCCGTAGCCTGGAAGGAGCATTGTCAATACCTCACCCCCAAGGAGTTTGATCTACTTTATTTCCTGGCCACTCACCCGGGAAGGGTGTTCAGCCGCGAGCATCTTTTGGATCAGATTTGGGGTTACGATTACTTGGGGGGGGCACGTACGGTGGACGTGCATGTGCGCTATATTCGCCAGAAGCTGGAGCAACTCCCCGGGGCGCCCCAACTCATCGAAACGGTGCGGGGTGTAGGCTACCGTTTCCGTCAGCCCGAGGAGAATCAATCCTGACGGTTCAGGTTTGGCTTCTGCCGGCATAGCTCTTTACCGAAGGGGAGTGATAGTCACGGGCAACGGTTATGCCGCCGCTTCGCTGTATTGGTGCGCTATCCTGGCAGGGCTACTTCTATTGTGGATTGTTCTGCGGCGCCATTCTCCCCCGCTCGTTCGCTCGGAGAGCTCTTCCGGCCAGTTAAGGGCCCAGATAGAGGAGTTAAGCCGAGAGAAAGAGCAGCTGCAGGCCATTCTTTCCAGCCTGGACGAAGCGGTGCTGGCGCTGGATGCCGAGGACCGGATCTCACTAGCCAACCGGGCCGTGCATAATCTCTTCGGTCTGGAGCCGGAGCAAGCTACCGGCAAGGCCATTCTGGAGGTGGTTCGAGACCACCGGTTGGAGGAATTGGTGTACCAGGTGAGAGAGGCAGGGGTACCCGCCGACCGGGAGATCACTTTGCTTTTCCCTCAGCCGCGCATTTTTCGGGTCAAGGTCTCCCCTTTGTCTTCCAACCAGGTGATGGTGGTGCTGCGCGAGGTCACGCGGGAGCGGCAGCTGGAGCGGATGCGCCGGGATTTCGTGGCCAATGTTTCCCACGAGCTCCGCACCCCGCTAACCGCGATTAAAGGCTTTGTGGAAGCTTTGCAGGACGGAGCTCTGGAGGACGAGGAAACCGCTCGGGAATTCCTGCAGATTATTGCGACGGAAACCGAGCGCTTGATCCATCTAGTAGAAGATCTGCTAAAGCTATCGCGCTTGGAAAGCCGCCAGGCGGCGATGCAACGCCGGGAAGTGAATCTTGTGGAACTCATTATGGGAATCGCTCCCTTCTGGCGCAAGCAGGCGGAGAAAAAAGGCCTGGCTTTTGAGTTGGATCTTCCCCCTGACCTGCCTCCCGTCAGAGGCGATCCGGAACTTCTCACCCAGGTCTTTGTAAACTTAAT
This sequence comes from Desulfothermobacter acidiphilus, assembly GCF_052073645.1. Taxonomy (GTDB): domain Bacteria; phylum Bacillota; class Desulfotomaculia; order Desulfotomaculales; family Ammonificaceae; genus Desulfothermobacter; species Desulfothermobacter acidiphilus. Next base: position 735,643 of record NZ_CM125440.1, read on the forward strand.
CGACAATGCATTAAAATATACTCCGGCGGGCGGGGTGCGGATAGCTGGAGAACACCGCCCTGGCTGGGTGTGCATCACCGTGGAAGACACCGGCATCGGCATTCCGCGGGAAGCTTTGCCGCGCGTTTTTGAGCGCTTTTTCCGGGTGGATAAAGCTCGTTCCCGAGCTTCTGGAGGCACAGGACTCGGACTTTCTATCGTCAAGCATATTGTAGAATTGCACGGGGGGAGAGTTGGTGTTGAAAGTGAATTCGGCAAAGGGAGCAGTTTCTGGGTTTGCTTGCCTTCGATGGTTTTTAGAGACCGAGAGGAGCAACAGTGAGGTATCGGCTCATGACGGCTAAGATAAAGGTAGAAAATTTAAACTTCTATTACGGTGACGTCCAGGCGCTGAAAAACGTGAACATCGATATCGAAGCCAATAAGATTACCGCCCTCATTGGTCCTTCGGGTTGCGGTAAAACTACCTTCTTGCGTATCCTCAACCGTCTTTGTGATCTGGTAGAGGGTACCAGGGTGGAAGGCAAGGTGCTATTAGATGAGCAGGACATCTTTGCTCCTGATATGGACGTGGTGGAACTCCGCAAACGCGTCGGCATGGTCTTCCAACGCCCCAACCCTTTCCCCATGTCCATTTACGACAATGTGGCCTTTGGCCCTCGCATCCACGGTATGAAGGACAAGCGGCGGCTGGACGAAATAGTGGAGAACAGCCTTAAAGGGGCGGCTTTGTGGGACGAGGTCTGCGACCGCCTCCACCGTTCGGCACTGGGGCTGTCCGGAGGGCAGCAGCAGCGCCTTTGCATCGCTCGCCTGTTGGCGGTGGAACCGGAGGTGGTGTTGATGGACGAGCCCACCTCGGCTCTCGATCCCATATCCACCTCCAAAATAGAGGAACTGCTGCAACAACTTAAAAAGAGTTACACCATCATCATCGTCACGCATAATATGCAGCAGGCCGCTCGGGTATCCGACGTTACCGCCTTCTTCCTCTCCGGGGAACTCATCGAATACAATGAGACGGGCGTGATTTTCACCCGCCCGCGCGACCGCCGCACGGAGGACTATATTACCGGCCGTTTTGGCTAGGCGCCAACTGGAGCAAGAAACTTGCCCTTCGCCGTTGAAAGAGATAAACTGGAAGAAATTATCTAGGTGGGAAAGGGGGCCGTTGGTTGACCACTCCGAGATACTTCGAGAAGGAGCTCGCGCTCCTGGTAAGTGATATCTTACGCTTAGGGAGCTTGGTGGAGGAAGCGGTGTTCAATTCTATCCAGTCTTTTGTTTCTCAAGACCAGGTTCTGGCCAAGCAGGTGATCGCTAGCGATGACCGCATCGACGAGCTCACTGACGACATCGAGAACCATTGCATCCGGCTCATCGCCACGCTGCAGCCCACGGCTCGGGATCTGCGGGTCATCGTTACCGGGTTAAAGATCATACTCAACCTGGAGCGTATGGCGGACCACGCTTCGGACATTGCCCGAGCCGCTCTCAACGTCTGCAAGGAATCGCTGCTTTCCCCTAGCATTTCCGAGTCCATCGTAAGGATAGCCCAATTGGTGCAACAGATGTTGAAAGACAGCTTGGACGCGTACGCCCGCGGCGATGTTAGTCGTGCTCGCTCTCTATCCGAGGCTGACGACGAGGTGGACCACCTGTACAACCGGATATTTCGCACCATTATCGAGGATATGGAGAAAAATCCGGCCAGTATTCGTTGCGGAGTCTATTTTCTCCTGGTGGCCCTGAGGCTGGAGCGCATAGCGGATCGTGCTACCAACATCGGCGAGGATGTTATTTACCTGGTCACTGGGGAGTGGGAAGTGCTTAACTAGGAGGTTTCGCGGGCTTGGTGTCGAAGATTAAAGAAAACCTCGCTCGAGTGCGAGCTGCTGTTGCCCGGGCCGCTTTGCGGGTCGGGCGCGATCCGGGGGAAGTGCAATTGGTGGTCGTGACCAAAGGGGTGTCAGTGACCGCCATTGAGGTTGTGCTGGGCGAGGGGGCGCGCGATTTGGGCGAGAACCGGGTGCAAGATCTGCTAAGCAAGCACGAGCAGCTGGGAGAACGCGCCCGCTGGCATTTTATCGGTTACTTGCAGCGGAACAAGGTAAAGCATTTGGTGGGGAAGATAGTGTTGCTGCACAGTTTGGATCGATGGCCCTTGGCTCAGGAGCTGGAAAAGTGGGGCGATCGCTACGATTTTGTTTTTCCGGCCCTGGCCCAGGTGAATATAGCTCGGGAGGAGCAAAAGCACGGACTGTTGGAGGAAGAAGTGAAAGATTTTCTCCAAGCGGTCCGATCATTGAGAAGAGTGCAGGTCCTGGGTTTAATGACCATCGCGCCCCAGGTGGGAGATCCGGAGCAGGCGCGCCCCTTTTTTCGGCGACTGGCTTCGCTGGCTCGGGAGTGCGCCGCCATACCGGGGGTACGGATGCGTTATTTGTCCATGGGCATGACTCAGGATTTCGAAGTGGCGGTGGAGGAAGGGGCTAACCTGGTGCGAGTGGGTAGAGCCATCTTTCAGCCAGAGAAAGGAGGAGTTGCCAGTGAGCAATCGTCTGCTGGACAAGGTGCTGGGATTCATAGGCTTTGAGGACGAACCGGACGAAGGCGAGGAGCAGGAGGAGCTCCAGGAGCAGGTGGTGCGGACGCGTAAGGGCCCAGCGGTGGTGAGTTTGCACACCCAGCGCCAGATGCGGGTGGTGGTGGCGGAGCCGCGTTCGTTTGTGGAAGCGCAGGAGATAGCTGATCATCTGAAGAACCGCAAGCCGGTGGTAGTGAATCTGGAGCGGGTGGAAATGGAGCTGGCGCAGCGCATCATCGATTTCGTCAGCGGAGCCGTTTACGCTTTAGGCGGGAGTGTGCAGAAAGTGAGCGCTCATATTTTGCTTTTCGCTCCCAGCAACGTTGATATCGCTGCCGAGAGCGGAGGGGCAGGGGAAGAGAGGGCGTTTATTCCCTGGCTAAAAAACCGGGAATTATAGGGAGTGGAGGAGCGTAGGATGGGAGCATTAACCGGGCTGAAGGTCGGGTTTGTCGGCGGCGGAGCCATGGGTGGGGCGTTGATCACCGGCTTAGTCCGCAGTGGCAGGGTGGCTCCGGACCAGGTGCTGGTTAGCGATCTCAGCCCCGAACGCCGAGCTCATTTATCGCAGTCGTTGGGAGTGAAGGCCCTGGCCGACAACCGAACTCTGGCGCGGGAGGCCGAGGTGGTGGTGCTGGCGGTGAAACCCGCCCAGATGCGAGCTGTGCTGGGGGAGATAGCCGACCTTCTACGCCCGGAGCAAACTTTGATTTCTATCGCTGCCGGCGTGCCCCTGGAGTCCCTGGAGGAATGGGTAGGGCAGCCGGTGCCGGTGGTGCGGGTCATGCCCAACACTCCCGCTCTGGTAGGTGAGGGGGCCAGCGCTTACGCTCTGGGACGGCACGCCGGCGAGCGGGACGCCGAGCGGACCGAAGCGCTGCTGAGCGCGGTGAGCCGGGTAATCCGGGTCCAGGAGGAGCTCCTGGACGCCGTCACTGGACTTTCGGGGAGCGGTCCGGCTTACGTGTACTTGATAATCGAGGCCTTGGCCGAGGGCGGGGTGAGGGTGGGCCTCCCTTGGAAAGAGGCTCTGTTGCTGGCAACGCAGACGGTGCTGGGGGCGGCCAAGATGGTGTTAGTGGCCGAAGAGCACCCCTCGGTGCTGAAGGATCGGGTAATGACGCCGGCCGGAACTACGGTGGAGGGTCTGTTCGTGCTAGAAGAGAGAGGAGTGCGAGCGGCCTTCATGGAGGCAGTACGGGTGGCTACCCTCCGCTCCCAAGCTCTACGGCTGAGTTCAAGCGGGAAAGGCGGCAAGGAATAGGATGGCTTGGTTGAACGCTTTGGCACTCCTGGTTCGCATAGCCTTCGACCTTTACTTCTGGCTCATCATAGCCCGGGTATTGCTTTCCTGGATCCCTCACCACCCCCGCAACGTGGTTATACGCTTTATTTACGATGTGACCGAGCCCTATCTTTCCTTCTTCCGGCGTTTTATCCCGCCCATCGGGATGCTCGATCTCTCTCCCATAGTGGCTCTTTTCGTCCTGCAGTTGCTAAAAGCCTTTTGTTTGCGGCTGCTCGCTTTCTGAAGGGGTAGGGGATGGAGTGGAAAAGTGGGAGGGCGCTTTGCAGGCGGCGGAGAAGGGTACGCTGTTGCGGTTACGGGTCACGCCCCGCTCGCGGGTCAACGCTCTGGAGGTGAGTGAGGGTTCCCTGCGCGTGCGCTTGATTGCACCTCCGGTGGAGGGTAAAGCCAACGAGCTCTTGCTGGGCTTTCTGAGCCAGCTACTGGATCTTCCAGCCCGCCGGATGGAATTGGTCGGAGGGCATAAGAGCCGGGAAAAGCTGGTGTGGATAGATTTAACGCTGCCGGAGGTCAGGCAGCGGCTAGCCGAAGTGCTGAGGAAAAAGGAGAGGTGACGCGGTTTTAAAGGCTATGGACTGGAGTAAGACGTTGAATTTACCCAAGACTGGCTTCCCCATGCGAGCCAACCTCCCCCGGCTGGAGCCGGAGATCCTGAAGTTTTGGGAAGAAATCGGAGTTTACCGTCTGGTGCAGGCGAAGAACGCTGGCCGGCCCAAATTCATCCTGCACGATGGCCCCCCCTACGCTAACGGGCACATCCACCTTGGGCACGTGCTTAACAAGGTGCTGAAGGACATTATTATCAAATACCGCTCGCAAAGCGGTTACGACGCTCCTTACGTGCCCGGATGGGACACCCACGGCCTTCCCATCGAGCAGCAGGTGGTTAAGCAATTGGGGGTTAATCGCCGCCAGCTGGGGCCGGTGCAGTTCCGCCGTCACTGCAAGGAATACGCTCTACGCTTCGTGGACATCCAGCGCCGGGAATTTCAGCGCCTGGGGGTTCGGGGTGACTGGGAGCGTCCTTATCTCACCCTCATGCCCGCCTACGAGGCGCGTCAGATAGAGATTTTTGGGGAGATGGCCCGTCGCGGTTACATTTACCGGGGGCTGCGCCCGGTTTACTGGTGCCCCACCTGCGAGACGGCGCTGGCGGAAGCGGAGATCGAGTACGCTTTGCGGGAATCCCCCTCCATCTACGTGCGTTTCCGGGTGAAGGACGGCAAAGGGGTGGTACCCGCCGGTGCCGCGCTGGTGATCTGGACCACGACCCCGTGGACCTTGCCTGGCAACGTGGCGGTTTGCCTCCATCCCGAGCTGGATTACGTGTTGGTGCGGGTGGCGGGAGAGTTGCTGGTGGTGGCTGAAGCCCTGCTGCCCTCTTTCCTGCAGGTTCTGGGAGGGGTGCAGGGGGAAGTGCTCTCCCGCTTTAAGGGGAAGGAACTGGAGGGAGCAGTGCTGGAGCACCCTCTTTTCCCCCGCGATTCGCTGGTGGTGGTTGACACTTACGTTTCCTCCGAGCAGGGGACGGGTTGCGTGCACAACGCCCCTGGACACGGCGAGGAGGACTTTTTAATCTGCCGCCGCTACGGCTTACCGGTGCTCTCCCCGGTGGATGAGAGGGGTTATTTCACTGAAGAGGGTGGCTCTTTCGCCGGTAAATTTTACCTGGAGGCTAATCGGGAAATCGTGGAAGCGCTCCGGCAGCGGGGCGCGCTGGTGGCGGCCGGGCGCATCACGCATCAATACCCCCATTGCTGGCGCTGCAAGCAGCCGGTCTTTTTTCGCGCCACCAAGCAATGGTTTGCTTCCATCGACGGTTTCCGCGACCAGGCGCTCAAGGCCATCAAGTCGGTGCGCTGGATACCCTCGTGGGGCGAGGAGCGGATCTACAATATGGTGGCCACCAGGGGCGATTGGTGCATTTCCCGCCAGCGCTGGTGGGGGGTGCCGCTGCCGGTATTTTACTGCGCCAGTTGTGGGCGAGAGATCATCACCGAAGCCACCGTCAAGCATGTGCAGGAGCTGTTCGCCGCGCACGGATCGGATATCTGGTACAGCGCCCCTCTGGCGGAGTTGATACCCCCGGGGTTGCGTTGCCCGGCCTGCGGCGCCACCGAATTCACCAAGGAAGAGGACATCATGGATGTGTGGTTCGACTCCGGTTCCAGCCATTGGGCGGTGCTGCGTCAACCTTCTCCTTGGCCGGAGCAGCGCTGGCCGGCCGACTTATACCTCGAGGGCAGTGATCAGCACCGGGGCTGGTTCAACTCCTCTCTGTCCACCGCGGTGGCCGTTACCGGGCATCCCCCTTATCGGGCGGTGCTCACTCACGGTTTTGTGGTGGATGAGGAGGGGCGCAAGATGTCCAAGTCGCTGGGCAATGTGATCGACCCCCAGGAGGTGATGACCCACCTGGGAGCGGATATTCTGCGTTTGTGGGTGTGCTCGGCCGATTACCGGGGCGATTTGGCGGCTTCGGACAATATCTTGCGCCAGGTGGCGGAGGCTTACCGGAAGATCCGCAATACTTTCCGTTTCCTTTTGGCTAACTTGTACGATTTCGATCCGTCTTTCCAGCTGGCACCGGAGGAACTCCCGGAGCTCGACCGCTATATCCTGTCGCGCTTGGAGGAGGTGAAGCGGCGGGTATGCCGGGCTTACGAGGAATACGAGTTCCACCTGGTTTACCATTACCTCTTGTCTTTTTGCACAGTGGATCTCAGCGCTTTCTATCTCAACGTGATTAAGGATCGTCTTTACTGCTCTCTGCCGCAGGACCCTGCCCGGCGGGCGGCGCAGGCGGTGCAGTACCGGATTCTTACGGACCTTTTGCGCTTGCTGGTTCCGGTGCTGGCTTTCACTACCGAGGAGATCTGGCGCTATGTTCGGGTGGAAGGGGAAAAACCAGTAAGCGTGCAGTTGCTGGATTTTCCTTCGCCCGATGACTCCTGCTTGGACCCCGCGCTAGCCGCCCGGTGGGAGAAAATCCTGGCTTTGCGGGATAAGGTGCTGGTGGCGCTGGAGCAGGCCCGGAAAGATAAAGTTATAGGCGATTCCCTGGCGGCCAAAGTGGTGTTGTCGCTTCCGGAGGAAGAGTTGCGCTGGTGGGAAGGGGTTAAAGAAGAGCTTCGCACCGTATGCGTGGTTTCCCAGTTGGAGTTTCGACCGGGAGAGCTCCGCGTGCTGGTGGAGCCGGCGGAGGGGCAGAAATGCGCTCGCTGCTGGAGGTACAGCCTTCATGTAGGCGATGATCCGGACTATCCCGAGCTCTGCCCCCGTTGCGCCGCGGTGGTGCGGGAGCTCTCGCGGGCGTAAAGCAAGCGGTAAATACGGTAGTTCCACATGGTCTTGCGCACAAACTGCCTGGTTTCGGGGAAAGGGATCTGGTCGAGATCCAGTTCTCTCCCCGACCAGGTGGAGTCTCGCAGCCATCTTTCCACATTGCCCCGGCCGCCATTGTAGGCGGCCAGCACTTTAATCGGGTCGTGAAATTCCTGAAAGAGCAGCGCCAGATACCTGGTCCCCAGAGCGATGTTAATGTCCGGGTCGTAGAGTTCCTCTGGCTGCCAGCCTTTTTCTCCTTCTCGCTGCGCCACCTCGCGCGCGGTCGAGGGGAGGAGCTGCATGAGGCCCACCGCTCCCCGAGGCGAAACGGCTTCGGGCCGGAAGTTGCTCTCGGTCTTGATAACAGCGGCCACCAGGAAAGGGTCTACGCCATTGGCTTGGGCTTGGCGGAAGATGATCTCCCGGTAAGGAAAAGGGTAATAGTGGCGGCCGATGGTCCGCCAGTGGCTTAGCAAGAGCCCGAGCAGGGCTACCAGCATCAATAGCCCACCCATCCTGGCTCTTCTCGTCATAGTTACTCTTCTTCGTCCTCCGCCAGCAATTTATGGTAGAAATATGCCGCTTGCTCGCGGGTGTGGTTGAAGTCGCCACTGTTGTCGATCACCCGGTGAGCGCGCCGGACCTTCTCCTCCTGGGGCCACTGGGCGGCCAGCATGGCATAAGCCTGCTCGGGGGGGATGCGGTCACGGGCCATGAGCCGGCGCACCGCGGCTTCCGGCGTGGCGATTACCACCCACACCTCGTCCACCAGGCTGTCCATCCCCGTCTCCAGTAGGAGGGGAGCCTCCAGTACCAGCACCCGGGGAGGATCGGGAAGCTCTTGCAGGGACCTGATTTTTTTTTGCACCGCTTCGATCACCGCCGGGTGAACGATCTCTTCCAGTCGCTGGCGGGCTCCGGCATCGGCGAAGATCAGGCGCCGCATTTTTATCCGGTCCAGCGAGCCGTCGGCGAGAAAGTACTCTTCACCGAAAACCTCTCTGATGGTCTGCAGCAGGGGCTGGCCCGGAGAGGTGAGTTCTTTTACCACCTCATCAGCTTCAATGACCGCTGCCCCCAGAGTTTTCAGATACCGGGCTACGCTGGTCTTACCGCAGCCAGCGTTACCGGTGAGCCCGATAATTTTCATCGCTTTGCTAAGTTACCTCCTCTCTCCACTCTTCCATCATATCAACGCTGGCAGTGGGAGCAAAAGTGAGTTCCTCGCCCAGCCACTTTAATTTTATTTATCGGCCTCCCGCAGCGAGGGCAAGGCTGGCCTTCCCGGCCGTAAACTCTTAGAAAAAGACGGTGCGCTCCCGGAACTCCACCCGCGTCCACGTAGTCGCGGAAGCTGGTTCCCCGGTGAGCCAGTCCCTCGGCCAAGACTTCGCGAATGGCGCGGTGCAGGCGGTGGATTTCCTGGGGGGTGAGGGTAAAGGCCTGGCGGCGCGGGTCGATGCCGGCAGCGAACAGGGCTTCGTCGGCGTAGATATTCCCCAGCCCGGCCACTATCTTTTGATCCAGCAGCAAGCTCTTGAGCGAGCGCCGGCTGCGTGCCAGCACCCCGGTCAAATAATCGACTGAAAAGGCGGGGGAGAGCGGCTCGGGCCCCAGCCTCTTTTCCAGTCTTTGTTGCAAGCTTTCCTTGTCCAAGAGCTCCACCCGCCCGAAGCGCCGGGGGTCGGTGAAACGCAGCTGCCCCCGGCCGAGCCGCAGCACCAGGTGCGTGTGCGCGGGAAGGGGAGCCGGCTCGGTTTCCCAGACCAACTGCCCAGTCATGCCCAGGTGCAGGAGCAACGCCAGACCTTTCTCCAACTCCAACCAGAGCCACTTGCCTCGCCGGTGCACCCCGATTACCCGCCGGCCTAGCAGCGGCCTGAAGTCCCACGGTGGGGGAGAAGTAAAAAACCGCACCTCTTCCACGGTGCTCCCCACGATTTGGGAAGCCAATTGGCGGCGGATGGTTTCTACTTCCGGGAGCTCAGGCATCACTCCACCTCGTAAGCTTCAAGGTCTTGCCAGTTGGGGCCGATCTTGAGATTCACCTTAATGGGCACGCGGAGAGGTAGAGCCTGCTCCATGGCGCGCTTGATGGTGGGAGCCACCGAGGCCAACTCCGCCCTGGGGAGCTCGAAGAGCAGTTCGTCATGGACCTGGAGCAACATCCGGCAGCCGAAAGAGCTCTCCTGGAGCAGCCGGTAAATGTCCACCATGGCCTTCTTGATGAGGTCAGCGGCGCTTCCCTGGATGGTGGTGTTGATGGCCAAGCGTTCGCCTAATTGGCGTTGGGTGCGGTTGCGGCTGAGGATTTCCGGTATGTAGCGGCGGCGGTTGAGGAGGGTAGTCACGTAGCCCCGCTCTCGCGCCTGGGCGATAACCTGCTCCACAAACTGCTTCACCCGTGGATAGCGCTGGAAATAGCGCTCTATATACTGGTGCGCCTCGCTGGGATCGATTTTGAGTTCCTGGGAGAGACCGTAATCGCTCATCCCGTAAACTATGCCGAAATTGACTACTTTGGCTTTGGCCCGCATTTCCGGCGTGACTTCGCCCGGATCGATGCCGAAAATTTCCGCTGCCGTTCGAGCGTGTATATCCTCCTCCCGGGCAAAGGCCTCGCACAACCCCGGGTCTTCGGAAAGGTGGGCCAGCACCCTCAGCTCGATCTGGGAGTAATCGGCGCTGAGGAGTAGGTGCTCCGAGCTCTCAGCGATAAAAGCCTGGCGGATTCGCCGCCCCAGCGGGTCGCGCACCGGGATATTCTGCAAATTGGGTTCGGCCGAGGCAAGCCTACCGGTGGCAGTGCCCGCTTGCAAAAAACTAGTGTGAAGACGACCGGTAGCGGGGTCGATCAGCTGGGGCAGGGTGTCGGTGTAAGTGCTTTTGAGTTTGGCCAGCTGACGGTAATTGAGCACTAGAGCCACTAATTCGTGTTCCTGGGCCAGCTTTTCCAGCACGGAAGCGTCGGTGGAGTACCCGGTTTTGGTCTTTTTTACCGGTTTGAGCTTGAGTTTCTCGAAGAGGATATAGCCCAGCTGGCGGGGGGAGTTGAGGTTAAAGCGCTCGCCGGCCAGCTGGTAGATGGTTTCCGCGAGGCGATTTAATTGCTCGCCCAATTCCTGCGAGAGAGCTCGCAGGCGCTCCTCCGCCACCTTGATCCCGGTTTTCTCCATGCTGGCCAGAACGGCGGCCAGGGGGAGTTCTACCTCGTAGTAAAGGTATTCCTGCTCCTGCAGCTGGATCTTGCTCTTCAATAGAGGGGTAAGCTGGCCTATCACCCGGGCCTTTTCCGGCAGCGGGGCTCCCGGTGGCAGCACGCTTCCGGCGTGCTCGAAAGCGATGCTCTCTAGTTCATTGCTAGCCGAGGGGTTGAGCAGGTAAGCGGCCAGCAAAACATCAAAGCCTATCATTTCGGGCCGGAGGCCGTAGGTTTCCAGGGTGTGCAAGCAGGTTTTGGCATCGTAAGTGCTGAGCGACTGGCTTTTGACGGCCAACTCTCGCAATAGGCGCCGATGCGCCGCTTCCCCTTCCACCAGGTAGAGTTCTTCGGCTCCGAGGCAGCAGGCCGAAACCGGTGAAGCGCTGCGGCCCCGGTTGACAGGGAGATAGGCCAAGGCCACGAAGGGCTGCCCGGTCAAGCGCTCCTCCAAGCGCTTCCATTCCGCCTCTTCTCTCAAGGTAACGTAAGGAGCGGCTGGGGCGGCGTGGCGGGCTTGGGGAAAAAGATCCAGCAACCGCTGCGCTAGGGTACGAAATTCCAGGCGAGAAAAAAGTTCGATCACCGCCTCGAAGTTAGGACCCGGCCAGGGCCGTATCTCCCCGGCGTCCAGCGGGACGTCCCGGCGGATAAGAGCCAGTCTTTTGGCCAGGAGGGCTTCCTCCCCGTGCTTTTCCAGGGTGGCGCGCAGCTGCGAGGGGAGCTCCTGCCGCCTACGCAGGAGCTCTTCCAGAGCGGAGTAGGTTTGCAGCAAGCGAGCGGCGGTCTTGGGGCCGATCCCTGGTACTCCACGGATATTATCGGAGGCATCCCCGGCCAGGGCCTTAAAATCGGGGAGCTGCCGCGGCTCGATGCCGAAACGGCTTTCGACTTCCGCTTCATGGTAAACAGCTATATCGCTGATCCCCTTGCGCATAAGGATCACCGAAGTCTGGGGCGATACCAATTGCAAGGCGTCCAGATCCCCAGTAACGATCAGGCAGCGCCACCCCTCCCGCTCCGCCTGGCTCACGAAGCTGCCGATGATATCGTCGGCTTCAAAGCCCTCCTTTTCCACCACAGGGATATTGAAAGCGGCCAGCACTTCCTTGATCAGGTCGAATTGCTGTCTTAGCTCATCCGGCGTGGCCGGGCGCTGGGCCTTATAAGTTTCCGCCAGTGCGTGGCGGAAGGTGACCCGGCTCTTATCGAAGGCGGCAATAATGGCGGTGGGACGCTGATTTTCCAGCACCTTAAAAAGCATAGAGGTGAAGCCGTACACCGCCCCGGTGGGCTGACCGGAGCGGGTGCTAAGCGAAGGGAGGGCGAAGAAGGCTCGGTAAGCTAGGCTCGATCCGTCCAGCAGCAGCAGCGTTTTTTCTTCCAACCCGGTTTTTCCCGCCTTTCCTCCGTAAATTCTACGGCTAGTATATCAAGCTGGTGCCGGGCCGCGGAAGCCAAGGGGCGCGAGTTCAGCTGGAACGTAGGGGCAGCACAATGGTGAAACGGCTGCCCTGACCCGGCTTGCTCTGGGCTTCGATGCGCCCCCCGTGCGCTTCCACGATGTTTTTGGCCAGGCACAGCCCGATGCCGAAGCCCTTCCCTTGCTCCCTGGCTGTATCCAGACGGTAGAAACACTCAAAAATATGGCCTATTTCGGCTGGGGGGATACCAGGTCCGGTGTCCTCCACGGCCAACCGAGCTTCTTGTCCAGTGGTGGTCAGGGAGACGATGACCTTTCCTCCCGGATGGTTGTACTTTATGGCGTTGTCCACTAGCGCCCAGATGGCCCGGCGCAGATAGTCCTTATCGCCTCGTATGGGAGCTGGGGGGAAGTCCGATTTAGTCACCGTGACTCCTTCGGCCAAAACCACGGCGTCGGCTACAATTTCCTCGGCCAACTCGTCCAGGAAGAGATCCTCCTGGCGCACGCCGGCAGGCGATTGCACCCGCATGAGTAGCAAGAGATCGTTGGCCAGCCGTTCCATCAGGCCGGTGGCCCGGTTTATGGCTTCGATGGCTTCGGCCACCACTTGCGGATTATCCTTCCCCCAGCGCGAGATCAGGCCGGCGTAGCTTTTGACCACCGCCAGGGGGGTGCGGAGGTCGTGCGACACCGCGGCCATAAACTCGCGCTGCCGCTGGAACCCTCTTTCTAACTGGTCTAGCATCCGGTTAAAAGCCTGAGCCAGATTCCAGAGTTCGTCGTGGGGGCCGGAGAGTTTCACCCGCTGCGTCAAGTCTTCTGGCCCCACGGAGAGCATGGTGCGAGTGAGGTTCTCCACCGGCTGCAGAGCCAGGTGGGTTAGCGTCAGCCCTCCCAAAGCCGCCAGCACCACTCCCACGCTGCCCAGCAGCAAGGACAAGCGCAGCAGGTTGAAGAGGAAACGGTACTCCTGGGTGAGGGGGCGGGCAATCTGCACCGAGCCGCCGGCGAACTGGCGGCCGTAAAGGAGGGCCTGCTCGCCGAAAAGCTCCCGCTCGACCGGGGGGCCGGAGTAGGCGGGGAGCATGGCCTGGCCTAGCGAATGGGAGCGCTGCACCACCCCTTGGGGACCAGTTATCTGGACCCAGAGGATGGGGCTGCCGGCCACCTGGGTGAGTTCCGGGTCGTCCAGGTCGATATGCCAGTGGTTACCTCCTCCTCCTTCCGGCGAGGTGATCAGGGCCTCGATCCGGCTGGCCGCGTCGCGCACTTCGCGCTCGGCCTGGCTGACCAGCAAGTGCTGCATACCGAAAAAAACGGCAGCCAGCACCGCTGCCAGCACCAGGACCAGAGCCGCCGTGTACCAGAGGGTTAGACGCCAGGCTATCTTCATGCTTCTTCCTCCCGCAGCACGTAACCCACTCCGCGCACGGTGTGAATGAGCTTGCGCGGGAAGGGGTCATCGATCTTGGCCCGCAGGTAGCGTATGTAAACGTCCACCACGTTGGTGTTGCCGAAATAATCGAACCCCCACACCTGATTGAGAATAGTTTCCCGCTCCAGCACCACCCCAGCGTTCACCGCCAGGAAATGCAGGAGGTCAAATTCCCTTTTGGTTAAATTGATCTTCTGTTCCCCCCGCACCACTATCCGCGTTCGGGGACAGATCACCAAATCGCCCACCGTGATCTTTTCATCTTCGCTCTTGCTGTTGCGCCGCCTCAGCCTGGCCCTTACCCGGGCCAGCAGTTCTTCGGAAGCGAAGGGCTTGCATAGATAATCGTCCGCTCCCGCGTCCAGTCCCTGGACCCGATCGTTAACGGCGTCGCGAGCAGTGAGCATGATCACCGGCACGGAGGACTTCTCTCTGATCCGGCGGCAGACGGCGAACCCATCCAGGCCCGGGAGCATGATGTCTAGCACGATGAGGTCCCATTCCTCTTCCGAGCTCCGCACCACCGCCTGGTAGCCGTCATTCACGATTTCTACCTGGTAGCCCTCGTGTTCCAGTTCCAGTTGCAGAAAACGGGCCAAGCTCTGGTCGTCCTCTACCACCAGAATGCGTCCTTTGCCTTCCTCTTTTTCCATGTCGTCCTCCCTCCCCATAGCTTACGCTAAAATTATAGCTTCTGGGCCTCGGAGATCCGGAGGTGTGGTAGTTATTTCTAAGCCAATTCTAACCTTGCTCTAATGGCTATGTAAGGTCTGGGCCGTAAACTGGAGTCAGGTGATCCGGAGGGGGTGGGAAAGTAGCGTCCGGTATAGTGTGTAAAAAGGGTGGTTAGAAGCAGGAAGGGCCACCCTCCCTCTGGTAGATTGAAGAAGTGACACAACCAACACTACCAGGAGGGATTTAGGATGGCCCATTACCAGGTTACCGTAGATGGCGAGGTTCTGCAACAGTTGTTTTCCCGGGACGATGGTCTGGCCCGGTTGATGGAGCAAGTCTTAAATCAGATTCTCGAGGCTCAGGTTACAGAGCAGCTCAAAGCTAAACCATACGAGCGCACAGAGGAAAGACAAGCGTACCGCAACGGCCACCGGGAAAAGCCGCTTGTAACCCGGATCGGACGGCTTGTCCTGGAAGTGCCCCGGATCAGATCCGGCAAATTTTCTACGGAGATGTTTGAGCGTTACCAGCGGAGCGAGCAGGCATTGTTGCTGGCCCTGATGGAGATGGTGGTCAATGGAGTATCAACACGCAAGGTCAGGGCAGTGGTCGAGGAGCTATGCGGCACGGAATTTTCCAAGTCGACGGTATCTGAGCTCTGCAAACGACTTGACCCTTTGGTGAAGGCCTGGAATGAGCGAGATTTAAGCGAAAAGGAGTATCCCTTTATTCTGGTTGATGCTTTGGTCACAAAGGTGCGGAAAGGTGGGCGGGTGAGATCCCAGAGTGTGCTTATAGCTTGCGGGGTTAACCGGGATGGTTACCGGGAAGTTCTAGGGCTGATGATTGGGGACGGCGAATCTGAGGCTACCTGGTCTGAATTCTTCGACTGGTTAAAGAAGCGTGGGCTAAAGGGCGTTGACCTGGTGGTTTCGGACGACCACAAGGGGCTGGTAAACGCCATTATGATCCACTTTCAGGGGGCGAGTTGGCAGCGGTGCCAGACGCATTTTGTCCGCAACATTCTGGAAGCGTGTCCCAAGTCCTGGCAGAAGCAGCTTCATGCTCGCCTTAGACACATTTTTGAAGCGCCGGATATGGATACGGCAAGACTACTTCTGGAGGAGGTGGTGCAGGAGTTTGAGGCCGTAGCGCCTAGGGCAATAGAGAGACTTGAGGCTGGTTTTGAGGATGCCATGGCGGTTATGGCTTTGCCGGAGCCGGTTAGGCGGCGCTTGCGCACGACCAATGCCATGGAACGCCTGAACCGCGAAATTCGCCGGCGGGAGAGGGTAGTAGGAATTTTCCCCAATGAAGAAGCGGCGTTGAGACTGATTGGTGCGGTGCTCATGGAGATAGACGAGGAAAGGTCTACCGGCCACCGCTACCTGGACATGACGGAGTACTGGACATGGAGGCAGGAGCAAGAACGAACAGTTAAAGCCGAAACCAATAAGACCGGGAGAGGGGCGGCTTAACAAGGCTCTAATAAGCCTCAAAGGCTACCAGAGGGGATTTTACACACAAAATTGGACTTGACCGGTGGGAACGGTGGAGTAAAAACTTTGGGCGGTAACGTTTCCGACAATATGCAATAGCCAAAAATTTTAAGAGGAGGCAAATGGAAATGAAAAAATTAGTGGGTTATCTGGCGGCCGGTTTATTCGCAGCGACCGCGGTTACGGGGATGGGTTTCGGTCTGGTAAAGGCCAAGGCCAACACGGGGGCGATTCCGGGGGCTACCCCGGCGGCTGTGCAGAATCAGGCTAACACCCAAGTAGAAGAGCAGCAACCCAATTACACCGGGAGCATCCGGGTGAACGAGCCCCAGCAGGATAACGAGCAAGCCGAGGCCCAGTACCTCCAGAGCTTGGCCAAGATCACTCCTGACCAGGCTCGGGCTGCTGCTCTGCAGGCGGTGTCCGGCCAGGTAAAGAAGGTGGATCTCGATAACGAGAACGGCTACCTGGTGTACAGCGTAGAGGTTCAAACCGCCACCGGCTTGGTGGACGTCAAGGTGGACGCTGGCGACGGCAAGGTGCTGGCCAAGGACAGCGGGCAGGATAGCGAAAAGGGCGGCAAAGAAGCCAAGGCAGAAGCGGAAAGGGACGCGGCTCCTGAAGCTCCGGAGACGGGCCGGTAATTTGCCATCCCTCCCAGCCCAAGCGAAGCCCCCCTGCACGCAGGGGGGCTTCATTAATGTCGGCTAAGTGGAGAGGCAAAGCTTAGCGGCACTTGAGCTCTTCTTCCATATCCTTGATGTACTGGGCGATCAGCACCCCCAGATAAATGCAGACCCTGCCCTCCATACAGTCATCGGCATCCTTTTTGGCTAAAAAGGCGTGACGCTGCGCCGTATCTTTTTTAAAGGTAACGATCCAGGCGTCTCGCTGCGGGTCAAATTCCAAATCCACCGCCACATCGCACTTCTTGAGCTCCGGGTACATTTCCATGAATTTGGCTTTCAAGTCCTCCGCCGTGTAGCTCACTTTCTTCGCCCCTTTCTAAGTGATAGTGTATACTATCGTATAATTCTTGACCTCGAGCCATTATCCTTCCTCTAGGGATATTTCCCCCGCCTGGCGGTTCCCAATAGCGGCTTTCGCTGCTCTGAAATGTGGGTTCGGCTTCGCGCTAATATAGTGCCAGGTATTGCTTTGTCACTGCTAAAGCAATATCATAAAATCCACCGTTAGAACTGTTCGTTGAGTCATTTAAGGAGGTATAGGGAAGCAATGAGCTACAGCGAAGGTTTGAACGCCACTCCAGCCACGCAAACCCGACTACGCACCGGTTCGCACCGCAACTTTTCCAGCGGCATGTGTGTCACTTGTCTAGACGGTTGTCCCGGCCTGTGCGCGTCAAGAGTTAGTAGGTGGTTCGGGAGAAAACTTCTCTTCATGGAAACCTCGCCGCCAGGATAGTCCCGGTACCTGCGCCATTAAGGGATCAAACTACTGAGGCTAGGCCGGCTTAGTTCCCGCAACACATGCTTCACCCATGGAGCTCCGGCAGAGGGTCCTTTCAGTGCCGGCAACCCAGCTTTATGCCAACTCCCCGCCTCCTCTATCTTCCGCTTTACCTCCAACCGCACCGCCTGAGCCAAATGTTCTTGCCTGGCCAGCAGTACCGGCCAACGAGAAGTGTGCCTCCCGAGCACCCCGTTGGCTCGAGCAGCCAAAACCCGCGCCATCCTGTCTGCTCCTGCCTCCGTCCAGCTGGCTCCCAACCGCTTCATCCGCCGCGCCACGTTGTGCTGTACCTGCCCCTCTATGGCCCCCAGATGCTCCGCAGCAGAAGAGGTAACTATCCCCGACCAGTTCTCCTTGAGATACTGCCAGAGCTTCTCTATTCTCCTCCTCTTAGCCCCGCGAACTCTCCTCGCTGCTCCTCCCATAATCTCTTCTACCTTCTCCCGGTCCCCCAGATAAATGGCCTGCCTGATCCCACTATAGGCCTCCTCATCGTGCCAAAAAGCCTCTATAAGCCGCCGGTTCAAATGGTAAGGGTCCAAAACGTGTACCGCCCCGGGGAAGTAATCTACCCCCTGCTTGGCCCACTCCGCCCCGTCACTCCCAAGGTATATCTCCTTCACCTGACCCATGTCCCACCGGCTCGCTACCCCAGAGTAAACTTCCTCCCACATCCTCTCCCCTTCGCCTACACCGCTCGTTACCAGCTTGTCCTTTAAAGCCTTCCGGCCACCCCCAATCGCTTCTTTGCCTGTGTAAGCTACGAAGAGTTTGACCTCTTTCCTTTTCTCTTCGCTCCTTTGAAGCCTTACCACCACCCCGTCGGCCTCTATGTAAAGCCTGGAGGTCTTCTCTTTACCTCCGGGTGTCTCTCCCTTCTCAAAAACGGCTTCTCTCCTGGACTCTCCCTCCTGCCTGAGTGCTTCTCCTACTTCCTGCACGGCCTGCCACACCGCCATGGCGCTTATCCCAGGAACAAAATAACCGAGAATTTCCGCTGCCCGCCTGAAGGGTACTTCGCTCCCAAGCTTCACCGCCATCTCCTTCAAACGCGGCGTTCATCCAGACCTCTCCGGCCAGCCCAGAACCTCGTCAAGAAGAAACCTGGCCTCTCCCGTCTTTTTGTTTCTGTAAAGCCGCCTTTTTACTTTGAATTCCCCAAAGCTGCTAACTACGGTTCTTTCCCGAAAGCCTATCACTTTCCAGGTGCGCTTGTCCCGGGCGTTCACGAGCCAGGTGTCTATTTCCTCGAGGGCCCAGGCGAAGATCTTCACGCAAGCTTCTTGAGAGAGCTTGTACACTTCTTCTTCGAGCTTGTAGAAGTCGCGGCATTCGGTAATTAGTTTGCTAACTTTCTCCCCCAGAAGAAGGATTATGTCCGCAAGAGGTTGAATGTCTGAAATAGGTTGACTGTGCATGAGACCTCGCTCCTCCTTTCAGTCCATGAAAATTGTCCGTGAGGGGCGAGGTCTCCTCCTTCATTAACCTCCTCCGTCACCTACTGAAATTGTACGCCCTCGTCCCGGCCTCTGCGAGGTGGGGCGCTCAGCCATCCGGGGCAAGGAAGTCTTGTATCCCTCTCCTTTTGGCCACACCACCTCTGCTGCCCAGAAAAGATACCCGGTGGATTATTCCCATTTCACCATTCTGGGCACGGTCACCTTACCCCACGGCATCGAGCCTGATCCCGAACGCATGATCTTTCCTAACGTCGATCTTACCACCGAGTTAGGTGCTAACGGTGGCATAAAGCTGCGGTTGCCTATAGTAGTAGCTGCCATGGGATCTACCGCTATAGCTGCTAACAATTGGGATCACCTGGCGGCCGGAGCTGCGCTTGCCGGGGTGGGCATAGTGGTGGGGGAGAACGTCTGCGCTATGGACCCCAAGGCGGAGATCAAGAACGGCCGGATTCAGCGCTCCCCCGCCATGGAGAGGCGCATCCGTGCCTACCGCGACTGGCAGCGAGGCCCCGGTTTTATTGCGGTGCAGGCCAATGTGGAAGACACCCGCCTGGGGGTACAGGAATACTGTCTCGAGCGCCTCGGCGTGACTGCGGTGGAACTCAAGTGGGGCCAAGGTGCCAAGAGTATCGGCGGCGAGGTGAAGCTGGACTCGTTGGATCGCGCTCTGGAGCTTAAGCGGAGGGGTTACATAGTCCTACCCGATCCGGAGGACCCCACCGTGCAGGAGGCGTACCACGCCTTGGCTTTTCGGGAATTCGAGCGTCACTCCCGTGTGGGAGTGGTGGACGAGGAAGCTTTCTTGCGGCGGGTAGAGGAGCTCCGGCGGGCCGGTGCCAAATACATCACTTTAAAAACCGGCGCTTACCGGCCGGCGGACCTGGCGCGCGCCGTCCGCTTGGCCTCTCTGGCCCGCTTAGATCTGCTGACGGTGGACGGGGCCGGCGGCGGCACGGGCATGAGTCCCTGGCGCATGATGAACGAATGGGGCGTGCCCACCCTCTACCTGCAGGGGCTGCTCAACCGCTTCCTGGACCGCTTGGCGGCCAAAGAGCGCTACCTGCCGCCGGTGGCCATAGCCGGGGGTTTGAGTCTGGAGGATCATATTTTTAAAGCCCTGGCCATCGGAGCTCCCTATGTCAAGGCGGTGGGTATGGCTCGCGCCCCTCTGACGGCGGCCATGGTGGGCAAGACGGTGGGAATATCCTTGCAGGAGGGGCGGATCTTCCCCGAGTACGAGAAATACGGCGACCGCGTGGAGCAGGTATTTATCTCCGCCACGGAACTCAAACACTTGCTTGGTACGGAAGAGTTTCAGCGCTTGCCCCTGGGAGCCATCGGAGTTTACACTTATTTCGAGCGGCTGGCCCAAGGATTGCGCCAGCTCATGTGTGGGGCGCGCAAGTTTGGCCTCCGACACCTCACCCGCGACGACGTAGCCGCCCTCACGCCGGAAGCAGCGGCGGTTACCGGCATCAAGTATTTGATGGATGTCGATGCCGAAGAGGCCGAGCGCCTGCTTGACTGGTAGTCCGGCCATCGCAGGCGGAGAGGGAAGCCCCTCTCCGCCGCTTAATTTTCTCTCTCGGAGCAATTTATGGCAGGATGAAGTCGGCGGGTAGAGAATAATAATTCTAAATCTGAGTCGGGCTAGAGGGGGGAACCTTAATGCCTAAAGTCATCGTTTGTGGCCGGGGTGGCAGCGGCAAGAGCACGGTGGTTTCTCTGCTGGCCAAAGCCTTGGCGGAGCGAAATCGGGTTCTGGTGGTGGACGCGGACGAGTCCAATCTGGGACTGCCGCAGATGTTGGGCCAACCGGCTCCAGAGGTCACCCTAATGGGCTACCTGGGGGGCAAACCGGCGGTGCGGAAGCAGTTGATGGCGGCGCTCAAGGAAGAGGGAGGGGAAAAGGTCAACTTTTTCACTCAGGACTTTGGGCTGGCCGAATTGCCTCCGGGATGCACTTCGGGTGAGTGGCCGCTCAAGCTTCTGCGCATCGGTAAAATCGAGCACAGCAAGGAAGGTTGCGCCTGTCCCATGGGAGCTCTCGCCCGTTCTTTTCTCAAGCGCCTCCGGGTGGAGCCCAACGAGTGGGTGCTGGTAGACACCGAGGCCGGGGTGGAGCATTTCGGCCGCGGTTTGCTGGAGGGAGCAGATCTGGTGCTGATGGTAGTCGATCCCTCGCACGAGGCCCTGCTGCTGGCCGAGAGAGCTCGCTCCTTGAGCGCCGAAGCGGGGAAGCGGTTCGCCGCGCTTCTGAACAAGGTGGACCAGGAAACCGAGGCCTTCCTCCGCCGGGAGCTGGCCGCCAGGGGCGTGCCCGTCCTGGGAGCTCTGGGCTTCATCCCCGGCATTTTGCAGGCCAACCTCAAAGGCGATCCTCTTCCTCTGAGCGGGGCCCGACAGCCGCTCATCGAACTCGTGGCCGTTGTGGCTGATCAAGCCGCTGTCTAGACGGGAAGCGATGGGGGAATGAAAAGTGCAGTCCGAAATATCCGCGAAACTGGAGCGGTTGGGAAAAGAGCTCCCTGGCCCGATGGAGGCCTTGGGCCAGCTGCACCGGAAGATCATGGGCGACGGAGCGCTCACCGCCAAGCAAAAGGAGCTAATCGCCGTGGGCATAGCTGTGGCGCTGCGCTGCTCTTACTGCATCAACAACCATGTGGCACTGGCGAAGAGCTTGGGAGCCACCCGCCAAGAGATTTTAGAGGCGGTGGCGGTGGCCGTGCTCATGGGGGGAGGACCCGCAGCCGCCTACGCGACCGAGGCGTTGTCGGCCTTAGATCAGACCGAAGGGGAGTGAAGAGCTTATGCTACGCTGTCAGCGCTGCCAAGCTCCCATCGAAGAGGGAGAGAGCTACGATTATTATGGGCAAACGGTGTGCGAGGACTGTTACATATACTTGCTCAACCCTCCCAAAGCCTGCGATCCCATGGCGGTGGCCTCCGCCCTGGCTACCCGCCAAGCGTTGGGGCAGTCCGGCACCGAAGGGCTGACCGAGGTGCAGCGGCGCATTTGCTCGCTGATCGAAGAGAGGGGCAAGGTGACGCGGGAAGAATTGCTCGATCTTCTGGGCCTCGAACCGCGTGATTTGGAGCGACAACTGGCGGTGCTCCGGCATTGCGAATTGGTGCGGGCTTGCAAGGAAGGCTCCCAGATTTACCTCACCCGATGGTAAGCTTTTTAAAATTTCGTGAAACGGGGCGCAAAGCCAGCAGGATTTTACCGCGCCAGCGGCGAAGTCACTACACCAGTGGGCGACCAGTGGGCGGGTGAAGGAAGTGCGGGAAGCGTGAAAAAGAAAGTTTCAAGGCGCGATTTTTTGCGCAGCCTGGGCGGCCTTTTAAGCGAGGTCCTGTGGACAGGCGAAGAGCGAGAGACCCAGACGCCGGGGGAGGAGTTGCTGGAGAAAAAAGAGTATCCAGCGGTCTGTCCCTTTTGCGAGCGCGGTTGCGGTCTCATCTTCACCGTACGTGAAGGGAAAATCACCCGTCTAGAAGGCGATCCCGACCACCCGGCCAACGCCGGGCAGGTTTGCGAGCAAGGGAAGGAAAGCCTGCGCCACTACCTGGAAGCGCAGGACTGGTCTCCTCCGCTGTTGCGTGCTCTTCCGGGGGAGGAGTGGAGAGCGGAAGGTTGGGAGGACGCGTTGGCGAGCATCGCTTCCTGCTTGCGCGAAGGCGAGGGGGCGCCGGCTTGGATTTGGCGTCAGGAGCTCTTCAGCAACGAGGAAAGCTACCTCCTGGCGCAGTGTCTGGTTCGGCTGGGAGCCGTGGGCCGTGGGGGAGGTTTCCCTCTCTCGTGGAGCGGCTGGTTTCCCCCTCAAGTGGAACCGGAAGCGATATGGAAGCGGAGCAGAATATGGGTTTGGGGAGGTGATCTCCTACCGGACGAACCGGTTGCGAGCGTGGAAAGATTAGTCCTGTCCGACTGGTTCCTGAGCGAGTCGCACCTAAAAACCTGCGGGGAGAAGGTGCGTGCCCTGTTCCCGGCCGCCGAACTCTACCTTCTTCCCCTGACCGCTCCCTGGAGCCGCGAGGGCTCCTGGATCAGCGCCGGGAAATGGGCCCAATGGGTAGAGCGAGCGGTGCCGCCGCGGGATAACGAGCGATCTCCTCTGTGGGTCGAGGAGCGACTGTGGCGGGAGATGGGATGGACCGAGCGGGAGTTCGACTTGCCGTCACTAGTCCAGGAGATCTCCGCTGGCGCCACCCCGCTTAAGGGCTATGGGGAGAGCGACCTGCTCAGGCGTCGCCGGTTAAGAGGCGAAGCTTGGGGCTTCCCGCTACCGGCAGAACCGTAGGTTCCAACCGAAGTTGGTGCGATAAAGCGGGAGGGGTTAGTTATGGGTTACGCTCTGCTTTTCGATGTTACCAAGTGCATCGGCTGTCGCGCCTGCCAAGTGGCATGTAAAGAGTACAACCGTCTTCCCCTGGACGATTGGCGAAGTTGGCGCTATCCACGGGAGGACTGGGACAAGCAGGCGCCGCTTACGGCTTACACGTGGCTGCGGATCAACGCCCATAAGGTGGAGCATAACGGCAAAGTAGAGTGGCGCTTCGTGCGGCGCTCCTGTTTTCACTGCCAGGAGCCGGCCTGCGCTGCCGCTTGCTTTGCCAGCGCCTTTTACAAGACTCCCCAGGGGCCGGTTCTTTATCACGCTTACCGCTGCGTGGGTTGCCGTTATTGCATGTTGGCCTGTCCCTTTGGCATCCCTAAATACCAGTGGAACGAAGTCTTTCCCAAAGTGCAGAAATGCACCATGTGCTACCAGCGGGTGGATAAGGGCCAGACCACCGCTTGCGTAGGGGCTTGCCCCACCGGAGCCATCACCATCGGTGATCGTGACGTGATGCTCAACGAAGCGCGCAAACGCATCCAGGAAAGCCCCGATCGTTATGTGAATTACATTTACGGGGAGAAAGAAGTGGGGGGAACCTCTCTATTTTACCTTTCCGATGTGCCCTTCGAGAAGCTGGGAATGCCCACGGTGGAGAGCGGGGAAATTAGCGCCGATCCCGTCCCCGACTACTCGCACCGGGTGCTCAAGTGGACGCTGCCCATCGCTTTTACCTGGGGAGCAGTGCTGACGGCCCTGTACTTTGCCACCAAGCCCAAGGGGCCAGCGCACGAGGAAGAAGAAGGGCACTAAAGTCGGGTTGAAGGAGGCGAACTGAGCATGGCGAAGGCCGCTGCGTACGGCGGAAGCTGGTCTCGCGATTACGATGAGGTTTTCGACCGCAAATGGTCTTTCCGCATGACTCCCTGGCGGGTGCTGGCCTTGGGCATAGTGGGTTTGATGCTTTTTTCGGCCATCTACCGCTTAATTTTCGGCCTGGGCGCCGCTACTAATCTCAGCGACCGCTGGCCCTGGGGCTTGTGGATCGCTTTCGACGTTATGACCGGGGTCGCCCTGGCCGGTGGTGGTTTTACCAGTTGTTTTCTCATCCACGTCTTGCACATCAAAGATTGGAAGCCCATAGCCCGCGCCGCCGCTCTCACCTCACTTATCGGTTACCTCCTGGTGCTGGGCGGCCTCTTTCTGGACATCGGTCGCTGGTACAACTTCTGGCGCCCTTTCCTCGTTTATCCGGGTAGCTGGCACTCGGTGCTATTCGAAGTGTTCTGGTGCATCTCCCTTTACACCACGGTGCAGCTCCTGGAGTTCGGCCACGTGGTTTTCGAGCGGGTAAAGTCCCCCGGCTTTAAGCGCTTCTTCGACGCCATCCTGGTGCCGATGTACATCTTCGGTATCATTCTCCCCACCCTGCACCAGTCCTCGCTGGGCTCGCTTTACCTGGTGATGGTCAACCGGCTCGATCCCTTGTGGTGGTCCATGCTCCTGCCGGTCTTCTTCCTCACCTCCGCCGTCTTCGTGGGTCCGGCCATGGCCACGGTGGAGGGAGCGCTGGCTTCGCTGGCTTACCGGCGCGAGTTTGAACTCGACGTGCTCCAGAGTTTCGTCCGGGTAAGCGCGGTGGTAATCGCCTTTTACCTGCTATTGAAAGGCATCGACCTGGTTTACCGGGGGCAGATCGGGCATCTTTTCGACGGCTCTTTCACCAGCAATATGTTCCTGCTGGAAATCATAGGTGGGGCGCTTATACCGCTGATCATGTTCCTAA
Organism: Desulfothermobacter acidiphilus; assembly: GCF_052073645.1. GTDB lineage: Bacteria > Bacillota > Desulfotomaculia > Desulfotomaculales > Ammonificaceae > Desulfothermobacter > Desulfothermobacter acidiphilus. The sequence continues at coordinate 760,162 of NZ_CM125440.1, forward strand.
TTCCCAGCGTGCGCCGCTCCAAAGCCGGGCTTATCACTGCCTCGGCTCTGGTGGTGGCGGGCGTGATCTTTAACCGCTTCAACGTGGTCTTCACCGGCATGGCCAAGTGGGCTCACTTCTTCTACTTCCCCTCCTGGATGGAGCTCTCGGTGACCATTGGTTTGGTCACTCTGGGGATACTAGCTTATTGTTTCGCGGTGGAGAACTTCCCCATCCTGACCGACGAGCACCACCGCTACCGGATCGCCCGCTAGGCAGCCGGCCAAGTTTACTGCCAATGTGGGAGGGGCTACTAGCCCCTCCTTTTAACGCAAGCGTGAGGAAGGTGATGTTCTTGGCTTCGCGTAGTGTTTTCCCGCCGCAACTCGTCAGCTGCTACCGGGAACTGGAGCAGATCGAAGTGCCCGACGACCGCTGCCGGGCCCCGCTGGAAGAGGCTCGTCGCTGGCGAGGAGAAAAGCCCCTGGTGGAGCTAGCCCCTCCAGAGATAGACCCCGACTATTTCCTCGCGTTGACCAAGGAAGTTTTCGGCCTGCTGGCTCGGCATCTACCTGACTTGCAGCTGGGACTAGAACAGGTACAGGCCAACCTACCGGAGAGCTCGGAAGACCTCCGGCGGCTGGCCCAAGCCCTGTGCCGGCGCGACCCTATCGCCATCACTTGGCTCCGGGACCCGGCCAGCGTGCCGCCCGACGTCTTCGGCTTCGCATTGAGCCACGTGACCAGGCTGCTGCTAGGGGCCTACCGCCGACAGCTGCTGGAGGAGGTCGATTTTACTATCTGGGAGGAGGGCACCTGCCCTTTGTGCGGGGCCAAGCCCCTGCTGGCCCGCTTGCAGGCCAGCGGGACGCGCTGGCTTTATTGCGGGGTTTGCGGCATGGAGTGGCGCTTCGTCCGCGTCACCTGCCCCTTCTGCGGCAACAACTCGCCGGGGGAGCTCGCCTTTTGGGAAGGGGAGGGAGGCTACCGCGCCGATGTCTGCCACCGCTGCCGGGCTTACCTCAAGACGGTGGATGAAAGGAAGCGTCCCGAAGAAGGAGCCAACCTTTTCTGGGAGGATATCAAGACGGTGGCCCTCGATTTCGCCATGCTGGGGAAAGGGTTTCAGAACAAGGCCTTCACGGCTCCATAAGCGTAAAAATAAAATGGTCGGAGCGACAGGACTTGAACCTGCGACCTCTACCACCCCAAGGTAGCGCTCTAGCCAAACTGAGCTACGCCCCGACGAGTTCATTATAGCCGATCTTTTCCCGCCCGTCAACTCTCGCTGGGCTCTAGTGCGCGTCAAGAGTTAGTAGGTGGTTCGGGAGAAAACTTCTCTTCATGGAGACCTCGCCGCTAGGATAGCCCCGGTACCTGCGCCATTAAGGGATCAAACTACTGAGGCTAGGCCGGCTTAGTTCCCGCAACACATGCTTCACCCATGGAGCTCCGGCAGAGGGTCCTCTCAATGCCGGCAACCCCGCTTTAAGCCAGCTCCCCGCCTCCTCTATCTTCCGCTTTACCTCCAACCGCACCGCCTGAGCCAAATGTTCTTGCCTGGCCAGCAGTACCGGCCAACGAGAAGTGTGCCTCCCGAGCACCCCGTTGGCTCGAGCAGCCAAAACCCGCGCCATCCTGTCTGCTCCTGCCTCCGTCCAGCTGGCTCCCAACCGCTTCATCCGCCGCGCCACGTTGTGCTGTACCTGCCCCTCTATGGCCCCCAGATGCTCGGCAGCAGAAGAGGTAACTATCCCCGACCAGTTCTCCTTGAGATACTGCCAGAGCTTCTCTATTCTCCTCCTCTTAGCCCCGCGAACTCTCCTCGCTGCTCCTCCCATAATCTCTTCTACCTTCTCCCGGTCCCCCAGATAAATGGCCTGCCTGATCCCACTATAGGCCTCCTCATCGTGCCAAAAAGCCTCTATAAGCCGCCGGTTCAAATGGTAAGGGTCCAAAACGTGTACCGCCCCAGGGAAGTAATCTACCCCCTGCTTGGCCCACTCCGCCCCGTCACTCCCAAGGTATATCTCCTTCACCTGACCCATGTCCCACCGGCTCGCTACCCCAGAGTAAACTTCCTCCCACATCCTCTCCCCTTCGCCTACACCGCTCGTTACCAGCTTGTCCTTTAAAGCCTTCCGGCCACCTCCAATCGCTTCTTTGCCTGTGTAAGCTACGAAGAGTTTGACCTCTTTCCTTTTCTCTCCGCTCCTTTGAAGCCTTACCACCACCCCGTCGGCCTCTATGTAAAGCCTGGAGGTCTTCTCTTTACCTTCGGGTGTCTCTCCCTTCTCAAAAACGGCTTCTCTCCTGGACTCTCCCTCCTGCCTGAGTGCTTCTCCTACTTCCTGCACGGCCTGCCACACCGCCATGGCGCTTATCCCAGGGACAAAATAACCGAGAATTTCCGCTGCCCGCCTGAAGGGTACTTCGCTCCCAAGCTTCACCGCCATCTCCTTCAAACGCGGCGTGCATCTAGACCTCTCCGGCCAGCCCAGAACCTCGTCAAGAAGAAACCTGGCTTCTCCCGTCTTTTTGTTCCGGTAAAGCCGCCTTTTTACTTTGAATTCCCCAAAGCTGCTAACTACGGTTCTTTCCCGAAAGCCTATCACTTTCCAGGTGCGCTTGTCCCGGGCGTTCACGAGCCAGGTGTCTATTTCCTCGAGAGCCCAGGCGAAGATCTTCACGCAAGCTTCTTGAGAGAGCTTGTACACTTCTTCTTCGAGCTTGTAGAAGTCGCGGCATTCGGTAATTAGTTTGCTAACTTTCTCCCCCAGAAGAAGGATTATGTCCGCAAGAGGTTGAATGTCTGAAATAGGTTGACTGTGCATGAGACCTCGCTCCTCCTTTCAGTCCATGAAAATTGTCCGTGAGGGGCGAGGTCTCCTCCTTCATGAACCTCCTCCGTCACCTACTGAAATTGTACGCCCTCTTATCTACCGGGTAAAGATCGAATCAGATAGGATTGACGTATACGCCGGGCGACCGAGGAAAGAAGCCAGCTGTCCTTCCTGCCAGACTCTTACCCGGCGGGTTCACGACCGGTCGCGCGAGTGGAGGCCAAAACTGCACACCCGATGCAACGGGCTACCGGTTTACCTCTGGGTACGCCCCCGCCGGTTCAAATGCCCGAATTGCGGGAAGGTATTCACTGAAAGATTTCCGGGTATCAGACCTCGAGCAAGAAGAACCGAGCGGGCGGAAGCAGATTGGCTCGAAAACTTGAAGGACCGCAGCTTTCGCAGAGCAGCGGAAGTGGTAAGGACAAGTCCCGGCACCCTGCGCCGGCTGCTTCTAAAGCAAGTGACCAATCAGGTGAACATCGAGGAGGCCCTTAAAGATCTACCGGCTTTGGCTTTAAGCATAGACGAGCACAGTTTCAGGGGTCAGGACATGATGATCACCATTACCTGCGTGTGGCCCGAGCGAAGGCTTATCGCCATCTTACCGGATGACCGGCTTAAGACGCTGGAGAAGTTTTTGAAGGAGCTGCCGGCTTCGGTGCGCAGGCGCATCAAGGCGGTGTGCATCGACTTCAAAGACGGCTGGCGCAAGCTTATAAAGAGGGTGCTGCCTGGAGTGCCTGTGGTGGTTGACCATTTTCACGCTCTTAAAGATGCCAACCGGCGTGTAGACGAGGCGAGGCTAATAGAGCAGCAGGTAACCGGGCAGCGTATACCTCGTTGGCCTCTGGTGAAGAACGAAGAGGATTTGACCGAGCGCCAGGCAGCCCAGCTTGCCATGATCAGTAGGCGGTACAGGAACGTGGCCCATTTTCACTGGGCCAAGGAGCAGCTACGCGACGTCTATCGTGCCTCCTGCCGGAAGGAGGCAGAGCTAATCCTGGATCGTCTGATCTTAAACACTCGGGAGGCGAGCGACGTTGCGCTGGTTCAATGGGGGAGAACGCTTCGTAGCTGGAGGGAAGAGATTCTCGCTTATCACAACTGGCGGGTTACCAACGGTTACACCGAGGGTGTCCATACTAAGATCAAGCTCCTCAAGCGGATAAGTTACGGTTTTCGGAACCGCGGGGTCTATGTGCGAAAGATGCTCTTAGCTTTTCTCCCCTTGGCTTGGCTGATCTCCCCTCCACACTTCTTGACCTAGAGCCTGTTAGTGTAAAGTTACTGTAGGAATTTTGCAGGAGCTAAGGAAGGGGAGAAAGAAGAGAGACCTCACCGTCCTTGCAACGGACGAGTAGTTGCTTAAACAACCACTCAGGAGGGTGAGGTCTCTATGCAGATTATAAAGCAGATTTGGGAGAAGTTCCAGAGGGTAGCGGAGCTAACGTTGAAGGTTCTGGAGGAAGGGACCGACTTTTTAAGCTTCGAGGAGAAGCTCTGGCAGGAGCTTAATAACCTGGGACAGGAGGTTTTGAGGGAAGTTTTAGAGGCGAAAGACGCCTATCTTCGGGAGCACCGGGAAAAGCGGCCCGGCTGGCGGGTAGAGCGGCGAAACGATCCCAAAGAAGTACTTACCCTTTTCGGTCTGGTCAACTATAAGCGAACCTATTACCGGCACAAAGAGACTGGGGAGCGGGTGCACCTGATAGATCGGTTGGTAGGTTACGGGCCGCACGCACGGGTTGATCCTCTGGTTAAAGCACAAGCCTTAGAAGAAGCGGTAGATCTTTCCTACCGGAAGAGTGGCGAGAGGGTAGGGAGAGGCAATCGGGAGGTTGTGCTAAGCGGCGAAGCGGTGAAGAAGGTGATTCACAACTTTACACTGGAAGAACTGCCCGAGCCGCCTGGGGAGAAGCGCCGGGGGAAGGTTCTTTATGTGGAGGCGGATGAAGACCACGTAGCAGGTCAGGACGGGAAGAAGTACTTACCCCGGCTGGTTTACATCCACGAGGGGAAAGAGAAGGTGGGGAAAGACAGATACAGACTCAAGCGGCCTTATTACTTGGGAGGGCTTTACTCAGATACGGATGAGCTGTGGTTCGAGGTGTTGAGCTACATCGAGGAGCAGTACGAATTATCTTCTGTGGAGCGGATTTACCTCTGCGGTGACGGAGACAGGTGGATAAAGAAAGGGCTGGAGTTTCTACCGAGGAGCGTCTTTGTCTTAGATCTTTTTCACCTGGACAAGTACCTGGTGGCTGCTTTGGGGCGTGATAGTGATGGTTATAGAGAGATTTGGGCGGCCTTATGGGAGGGTGATGAGGTAAAGGTACAGGCGATTTTGCGGCGGGCGGGCAAAGCTGCGGCGAGTCCTGCGCGGAAGGAAGCGGTACGGGATTGCCGACGTTACATCCGGCGGAACTGGGAGGGGATAATGGCCTACCGGCTTTATCCCGGGGCGGAGTTGGGGGTAAGTGCGGAGGCGCACGTAAGTCATCTCTTCTCGGCACGGTTATCATCCCGACCGATGGCCTGGAGTGCTCGTGGGGTAGACCGGATGGCCCGGTTGCGGGTGGCGAAGGCGAATGGTGTTTCCTTGCGGGAGCAATATGTAGCCCGACGGAAGGAGGGCTTAAAGGCTTTAGAGATCGATAAGGCAGCTGTCGAGGAAGAGAGGCAGAGGCTAAGGAAAATATCGGGTGAGGTGTTCGATAATCTTCCCGCTCTACGGGGTCCGGTAACGTCATTAACCAGAGCCCTCAAAGCTTTGAGCCGGAACATCGATCTTCTTTGGTAGTTCGTCCTGGTCCGGGGACAGTGGGGCTCGAGACTCCTACAGTAGGTTGACACGATCCCTAGAGCCCAGAGGGCGTACAATTTCAGTAGGTGACGGAGGAGACTCATGAAGGAGGAGACCTCGCCCCTCACGGACAATTTTCATGGACTGAAAGGAGGAGCGAGGTCTCATGCACAGTCAACCTATTTCAGACATTCAACCTCTTGCGGACATAATCCTTCTTCTGGGGGAGAAAGTTAGCAAACTAATTACCGAATGCCGCGACTTCTACAAGCTCGAAGAAGAAGTGTACAAGCTCTCTCAAGAAGCTTGCGTGAAGATCTTCGCCTGGGCCCTCGAGGAAATAGACACCTGGCTCGTGAACGCCCGGGACAAGCGCACCTGGAAAGTGATAGGCTTTCGGGAAAGAGCCGTAGTTAGCAGCTTTGGGGAATTCAAAGTAAAAAGGCGGCTTTACAGGAACAAAAAGACGGGAGAAGCCAGGTTTCTTCTTGACGAGGTTCTGGGCTGGCCGGAGAGGTCTAGATGCACGCCGCGTTTGAAGGAGATGGCGGTGAAGCTTGGGAGCGAAGTACCCTTCAGGCGGGCAGCGGAAATTCTCGGTTATTTTGTCCCTGGGATAAGCGCCATGGCGGTGTGGCAGGCCGTGCAGGAAGCAGGAGAAGCACTCAGGCAGGAGGGAGAGTCCAGGAGAGAAGCCGTTTTTGAGAAGGGAGAGACACCCGAAGGTAAAGAGAAGACCTCCAGGCTTTACATAGAGGCCGACGGGGTGGTGGTAAGGCTTCAAAGGAGCGAAGAGAAAAGGAAAGAGGTCAAACTCTTCGTAGCTTACACAGGCAAAGAAGCGATTGGGGGTGGCCGGAAGGCTTTAAAGGACAAGCTGGTAACGAGCGGTGTAGGCGAAGGGGAGAGGATGTGGGAGGAAGTTTACTCTGGGGTAGCGAGCCGGTGGGACATGGGTCAGGTGAAGGAGATATACCTTGGGAGTGACGGGGCGGAGTGGGCCAAGCAGGGGGTAGATTACTTCCCCGGGGCGGTACACGTTTTGGACCCTTACCATTTGAACCGGCGGCTTATAGAGGCTTTTTGGCACGATGAGGAGGCCTATAGTGGGATCAGGCAGGCCATTTATCTGGGGGACCGGGAGAAGGTAGAAGAGATTATGGGAGGAGCAGCGAGGAGAGTTCGCGGGGCTAAGAGGAGGAGAATAGAGAAGCTCTGGCAGTATCTCAAGGAGAACTGGTCGGGGATAGTTACCTCTTCTGCTGCCGAGCATCTGGGGGCCATAGAGGGGCAGGTACAGCACAACGTGGCGCGGCGGATGAAGCGGTTGGGAGCCAGCTGGACGGAGGCAGGAGCAGACAGGATGGCGCGGGTTTTGGCTGCTCGAGCCAACGGGGTGCTCGGGAGGCACACTTCTCGTTGGCCGGTACTGCTGGCCAGGCAAGAACATTTGGCTCAGGCGGTGCGGTTGGAGGTAAAGCGGAAGATAGAGGAGGCGGGGAGCTGGCTTAAAGCGGGGTTGCCGGCATTGAGAGGACCCTCTGCCGGAGCTCCATGGGTGAAGCATGTGTTGCGGGAACTAAGCCGGCCTAGCCTCAGTAGTTTGATCCCTTAATGGCGCAGGTACCGGGGCTATCCTAGCGGCGAGGTCTCCATGAAGAGAAGTTTTCTCCCGAACCACCTACTAACTCTTGACGCGCACCTCTTCCCCGCGCTGCTTGCTTCCCGGGCAGCGTCAGTTTATAATCCTTTTAAGTTCTTACGCTTAGCTGGTGGAGGGGATAAGGTGGAAGACAGGGAGAGGGCTGACTGGGAACGGGCGGTGGCCTTTCATGGGCACGTCTGCCCGGGGCTGGCGGTGGGCTACCGGGCAGCCCGAGCCGCCTTGCGCGAGCTGGCCAGCCACCGGGCAGAGGACGAGGAGCTGGTGGCCATCGTGGAAAACGACGCTTGCGGGGTGGACGCCATCCAGGCGCTTACCGGCTGCACTCTGGGTAAAGGCAACCTTATATACCGCGACTACGGCAAGCACGTCTACACTTTCGGCTGCCGGAGGACGAACCGAGCTCTGCGGGTGAGCGTCAAGGGAAGCGTGTGGCAGCGCAAGCCAGGAGAAGAAGAGAAGTACCAAAGGCTGCGCGAGAAAGTCTTTGGCGGCCAAGCCACGGAGGAGGAGAGGGCTCATTTCCAAGCCTTCCAGCGGCAAAAGACCGAGGAGATTTTAAGCCTCCCGGAGAGCGAAGTCCTGGAATTGCGGTGGGTGGAGCTGGAGCTCCCTCCCAAGGCGAGGATCTTCAACTCGGTGATCTGTGCTTACTGCGGCGAGCCGGTAGCCGAGGTGCGCGCTCGCCCGCGGGACGGAAAGCCGGCCTGCATCCCCTGCTCGCTGGATTACACCCGCGGCTGGTAGCTTTATTTTTTCGCCGCCTTGGAGTCGCATAAGGTTAAAGAGGCCAGGGAGGCCCGCACTAACCCCTCCGAAGAGGGGCGACGGGCTCTTTTTAATTTTTAACCGCAAGGAGGAGAGAGAGTATGGGGTTGGTAGTGCGCCGCTTAGGAGTCTGGGTGCTAGTATTGCTGCTGGCGTTGATGGCCGGTTGCGGAGGTAAGTCCCCCCAAGGGGCATCGCCAGGGGCGACCCCGGCCAAGCTCAAGTTGACCGATCTTCTGGGGCGCGAAGTCGAAGTGCCGGTACCCGCGCAGCGGGTAGTGGCCCTGGGCCCCGGAGCTCTGCGCCTGGTCTGCTACGTGAACGGGACGACCAAGGTGGTGGGGGTGGAAGACTTCGAGAAGAAGAACCCCGCTGGGCGCCCCTACATCCTGGCCCACCCCGAGCTCAAGGATCTGCCTTCCGCTGGCCCCGGCGGCCCCCAGTCCTCGCCCGACCCGGAGAGGATCGTCAGCCTGAAGCCGGACGTGATCTTCATCACCTACCTGGTGGACAAGTCCCAGGCGGATAGGTTGCAGGCGCAGACCGGCATTCCGGTGGTGATGCTCAGCTACGGCCAGCTGGCCACCTTTGGGGACGAGGTTTACGACTCGCTCAAGCTCATCGGCAAGATTATTGGCGAGGAGAAGCGAGCCGAGGAAGTGGTGAGCTTCTTCCAAGGGAACATCCAGGAACTACAAAAGCGGACCCAGGACATCCCGGCCGACCAAAAGCCCACTGTCTATGTGGGCGCGTTGGGGATGCGGGGAACTCACGGCATTGAGAGCACCCAGGCCCAATTCCCCCTTTTCCGCTTCATCGGCGCCCGCAACGTGGCCGACGAAACGGGGCTTAAGGGGAGCGTGATGATCGAGCGGGAGAAGCTTTTGTCCTGGAACCCGGACATCATCATCATCGATGAGGCGGGCCTGGGACTGGTAAAGGAAGATTACAAGAAGAACCCCTCCTTCTACCAGTCACTTAAAGCCTTTAAGGAAGGCAAGGTTTACGGGATGCTGCCCTTCAACTTCTACACCACCAATCTGGACACCGCCCTGGCCGACGCTTACTGGCTGGGCAAGGTGATCTACCCCGACAAGTTCCAGGACATAGACCCGGTTAAGCAGGCGGACGCTATCTACACCTTCCTTCTGGGCAAACCTCTTTACGCGCAGATGGCCAAAGACTTCGGCGGCTTTGAGAAGATTAACTTAGCGCAGTAGTTCTGCTGCGCGACGGGGGGGTGCGGGCGTGGCGACACCGCGGGAGAGCTCGGTTCTCGACCTAACCCAGGACTACCTGCGCTATACCGGGCGCAAGATCCTAATAATTTTTATCTTGCTCCTGGCCACCATGGCCTTGGGCGTGCTGGCCATCAACGCCGGCTCGGCCGGGCTCCGGCCTTACGAGGTCTGGCTGACCCTCCTGGGCAAGACCGGAGCCGCCTCCCATGTGATCGTCTGGCAGATAAGGCTGCCGCGGGTGTTGGCGGCCATAGTGGCTGGGGCCGGGCTTTCGATAGCCGGCTGCGTGATGCAGAACATCCTCCGCAACCCCCTGGCCTCCCCTTTCACCCTGGGCATCTCCCAGGGGGCGGCGTTTGGCGCCGCTTTGGCTATCATCGCCCTGGGCGCGGGCAGCACCCAGAGCACAATCAGCGACGCGGTGATCATCAACAACCCTTACCTGGTCACCCTCTCCGCCTTCTTCTGGGCCATGGTCACCACCGCGGCGGTGCTGCTGCTGGCCCGCTACCGGGGCGTCTCGCCGGAAGCCATGGTGCTGGCAGGGGTGGCCCTCGGCTCCCTCTTCTCCGCCGCCACCATTGTTTTGCAGTACTTTTCTAGCGACGTCAAGGTGGCCGCGGTGGTTTTCTGGACCTTCGGCGACGTGGGACGGGCTTCCTGGCGGGAACTGGGCCTTATGAGCCTGGTGGTTCTGTCCTCCAGCCTCTACTTCATACGCCAGCGCTGGAACTACAACGCTCTGGAGGCGGGGGAAGAGACCGCTCGGGGACTGGGGGTGGAGGTAGAGAAGACCCGCATGGTGGGTATGCTGCTTGCCTCCCTCATAACCGCGGTAGCGGTTTCCTTCCTGGGGATAATCGGCTTCATCGGTCTGGTGGGCCCCCACCTGATGCGCCGCCTGGTGGGAGGGGATCACCGCTTCCTCCTCCCAGCCTCCCTGGTCATGGGGGCCTTTTTGCTCTTGGCCTCCGACACGGTGGGCCGCACCGTCATCGCCCCCGCCGTCCTGCCCGTGGGCGCTGTTACCTCTTTCCTGGGCGCTCCCCTCTTCCTCTACTTGCTCACCCGGGGGTACAAGCGGTGATCCTGGTAGTGGACGGGGTGGAGTTCGGATACGGCGGCCGCCCGATCCTGCGGGACATCAAGTTCCGGGTGGACCGGGGAGAGGTGCTGGCCGTGCTGGGGGTCAACGGGGCGGGCAAGTCCACCCTGCTCAAGTGCCTCAACCGCATTTTAAAGCCCTGGCGCGGCACCGTCTGGCTCGACGGCGAGGACCTTTTCCGCCTCTCCGCCCTGGAGGTGGCCCGACGCCTGGGCTACGTGGCCCAGCGGCACCAGGTCACCCGCTTCACCGTCTTCGACGCCGTGCTCCTGGGGCGTCGCCCCCACCTGAAGTGGGGGATTACCCGCCGCGACCTGGAGGTGACCCACCGGGCGCTGAAGCTGCTGGAACTGGAGGACTACGCTCTTCGCTACCTGGACGAACTCAGCGGCGGGGAGTTGCAAAAGGTGGTCATAGCCCGCGCCTTCGCCCAGGAGCCGCAGGTGCTCTTGCTGGACGAGCCCACCAGCAACCTGGACTTGAAGAACCAGCTGGAAGTCCTGCGGCTGGTCAGGCGGGCGGTGCAGGAGGAGGGGATGGCGGCGGTGCTGGTGCTGCACGACCTCAACCTGGCGCTGCGCTTCGCCGACAAGTTCCTCCTGCTGAAAGACCGCACCGTTTACGCCTGCGGCGGGCGGGAAGTCATGACGCCGGAGCACATCGCCGCTGTCTACGGCGTGCCGGTGCTGGTGGAGGAGCTCCGGGGGGTCCCGGTGGTGGTGCCGCTGTAGAAAAGGGGGTGAAGGCATGGTCAGCAGTGAAAGGAGTTTTTGCGGAGCATAGTGAGTGTCTACAAAAACTTCCAGGGAATAACGGCCTTAAAATTTCGATATTTTTAGTTTTTGCTAGTATAACTTGCGTTTTTCTTTCTAAGGACTCTTGATCGCCGTTAATCAGCCTTGTCTCGGCTCCGCCCGGAATGAGTTTTAGGGCTCTAAGCTAAAAAGTGTGGAGTAAGAAGGAGGAGGCGGCCGAAGGGCCAAGGGATAGTTTAGCACACCACAACCCCAAAGGAGGCTCTCGACCGCCTATGAAACAGTCTATAACGGAACTTCTTGGATCGCAAGAATGGATTATCTACCGGTTTTGGCTTTAAGCATAGACGAGCACAGTTTCAGGGGTCAGGACATGATGATCACCATTACCTGCGTGTGGCCCGAGCGAAGGCTTATCGCCATCTTACCGGATGACCGGCTTAAGACGCTGGAGAAGTTTTAAAAGGAGCTGCCGGCTTCGGTGCGCAGGCGCATCAAGGCGGTGTGCATCGACTTCAAAGACGGCTGGCGCAAGCTTATAAAGAGGGTGCTGCCTGGAGTGCCTGTGGTGGTTGACCATTTTCACGCTCTTAAAGATGCCAACCGGCGTGTAGACGAGGCGAGGCTAATAGAGCAGCAGGTAACCGGGCAGCGTATACCTCGTTGGCCTCTGGTGAAGAACGAAGAGGATTTGACCGAGCGCCAGGCAGCCCAGCTTGCCATGATCAGTAGGCGGTACAGGAACGTGGCCCATTTTCACTGGGCCAAGGAGCAGCTACGCGACGTCTATCGTGCCTCCTGCCGGAAGGAGGCAGAGCTAATCCTGGATCGTCTGATCTTAAACACTCGGGAGGCGAGCGACGTTGCGCTGGTTCAATGGGGGAGAACGCTTCGTAGCTGGAGGGAAGAGATTCTCGCTTATCACAACTGGCGGGTTACCAACGGTTACACCGAGGGTGTCCATACTAAGATCAAGCTCCCCAAGCGGATAAGTTACGGTTTTCGGAACCGCGGGGTCTATGTGCGAAAGACGCTCTTGGCTTTTCTTCCCTTGGCTTGGCTGATCTCTTTTCCATACTTCTTGACCTAGAGCCTAGTTTTAGTTGACGAGATAAGTTAGTTTAAGCTAAACTTAGCTTAGTTACATACACGGGCAATGTGAGCGAGGGGAAAAATGGCGCACACCAACGAGATGGTTCTGCCAAGGTCGCCAAGCTCTATAGGGAACTTTCCCGCCGCGGTGGCTCCGGCAAGACACGGATTGAGATCCGCATCCTCGATCGATTAAGGGCAAAGGAGTAGGAGGATGAACTCCCCGCTCTTTTATGCTTAAAAAACTTTTATGGAGGTCGGAGATATGGGTTGGTTTAAAAAGAGTGTGCCGCTTATCGCCATTTTTACAGTTCTCTTCTTCTTGGCAGGGTGTGGAACTTCTACCCAGCAGGTTTCTCGGGAAAAAATCACCGTAGTGGACCAAATGGGTAGAACTGTAGAACTGCCCAAAAAGGTAGAGCGCATAGTCGTCCTCCAGATGCCCTTCCCCTCGATAATATACGCCCTGGACGGCAGCGGCAGAAGGGTGGTGGGTATCCACCCCACGGCCAAAAAAGCCCTGGAGGAGGGCATACTGGCGGAGCTGGCCCCTGAGTATAAGGGAGTTTCCACCGCTTTTGTCAAAGAGGGGTTCAAAGTAAATATCGAAGAGCTGGTCAAGCTCAAGCCCGATGTGGTGTTTCAATGGGACACGGAGCCGGCAGAGATAGACAAGATAGAGAGGGCAGGGATACCGGTAGTGGCTTTCCACGTAAGGGGCACCACGTTGGATGATGTGGAGGCTTGGTTCCGTATAATGGGTCAGATACTAGGCCGGGAGGATCGGGCTCAGCAGTTTATCGATTATCACCGCCGGGCATACGAAGAGATAAAGGCCAAGACTGCTTCTATCCCTGAAGATAAAAAACCTCGCGTCCTCTATCTGTACAACGAAAAACTGCAGGTGGCAGGCAAGGGGACTCCCATGGACTTCTGGATCCAGCTTACAGGGGCAAAGAATGTGGCCCAGGAGGTCTCCTGGTTTGGGGAGGTCTCCATGGAGCAGATAATGGCTTGGAATCCTGAGATTATCTATATTGGAAATTTCACCGATCTGCGCCCAGAAGACCTATATGAAAACCGACTTAAGGGGCAGGACTGGAGCCAAGTATCGGCAGTAAAAAACAAGAGGGTTTACAAAATACCCCTGGTTGGGTACCGCTGGGATCCCCCTTCTGCGGAATGGCCCTTAATGTGGAAATGGGCGGCTCAGAAACAGCACCCCGGGCTCTTCGGCTATTATTCCATGCCGGACGAACTGCGCCGCTTCTGCCACACCTTCTATAATTACCAGCTCAGTGAAGAGAGGGCTAAGAAGCTCTTAAGGATAGACTAGGGGGGGACATTTGCTGAGTCAAAAAAAGCAGGTATTTCTATACTTCTTGATAATCCTTCCTTTGATAGCCATGGTGGGGGGCCTTTTCGTAGGTCGCTATTCTTTATCCCCAGTGCTGGTCCTGAAAGCTTTGTTCTGCTGGGGAGGGGCGCAGGACTCCTTAGCCCTGGAGCGGGCACTGGTTTTAGGGCAGCGCCTTCCCCGCATTCTCCTGGCTGCGCTGGTGGGGGCTACCCTGGGCATAGGCGGGGCTTCTTTTCAGGGGCTGTTCTGCAACCCTTTAGTGAGCCCGGACATAGTAGGCGTCACTGCAGGAACTGCTTTTGGTGCTGTGTTGGGGATCCTCCTCTTCGGAGGGAAGTTCTTTACCCCCCTCCTGGCCCTCCCTTTCGGCCTTTTGGCTGTAGCGGTGGCTTGCTGGTTGGCCAGAGTTACCCCCGGCGATAGGCGCCTCACCCTGGTGCTTTCCGGTATAGTTATGGCCGCTGTGTTTAACGCCTTGATCGCTCTGGTCAAATATATGGCCGACCCCCAGGAGGTGCTTCCAGTTATTACCCATTGGTTATTGGGGAGCTTGGCCAGCGCCTCCTATGAAGATCTCAAGCTGGTCTTCTTGCCTGTATCGTTGGGGATAGGGTTGCTCCTCCTGTTGCGCTGGAGGATTAATCTCCTGTCCCTGGGCGAGGAAGAGGCCCGATCCCTGGGAATAGATCCGCATAAGGTAAGATGGATGGTTATAGGCGGGGTGACTTTGAGTACAGCGGCGGTCATTTCTGTTACTGGGGTAGTGGGTTGGGTGGGGTTGGTGATCCCCCACATTGGCAGAATGCTGGTGGGTCCAGATCATACCAAACTCCTGCCTGCTTCCCTTTCTCTGGGAGCAGCCTATGTGGTGCTCATCGATACCCTCTGCCGTACCCTCACTGCAGCGGAAATCCCCCTGGGGGTTTTGACTGCGCTAGTAGGAGCTCCTTTCTTTATTTGGATACTTAAGAAGACGGGGGGGAGATGGGGATGAAATTACAGGTCGAAGGTATGGCTTTTGGTTACCACGAGGACCGCCCCCTTTTTCAAGATATATCTTTTGAACTCAAAGGGAGCGAAATCCTAGCTTTGATAGGTCCCAATGGGGTGGGGAAGACAACCCTGCTAAAATGTCTTCTGGGATTGATACCCCAGCGGAAGGGCCAGGTAAGGGTAAAAACTTCTTTAAACGGCGTCAGTGGCCTATGGCAGGGGATAGCCTATGTGCCCCAGCGCCCCAATCTGGTGTTCCCTTACTCGGTGCTAGATTTGGTGCTTATGGGGAGGGCTCCCCATAAGAGGCTTTTCTCTGCTCCCGATATCAGGGATAGGGCCAGGGCTATGGAAGCCCTAGAAATGGTGGGGATACCCCACCTGACGGAAAAACCATGTACCCGGCTGAGCGGAGGGGAACTGCAACTGGCTCTTATAGCTCGTGCTCTGGCTGCTGAACCGGAGATCATCGTGCTGGATGAACCGGAAACCCATCTGGATTTGAGAAACCAGCTGACTGTCTTGACTCTCCTGGAGCGTTTAAGCAGGGAGAAAGATCTGGCAGTTGTTTTCAGCACTCATCACCCCGAACACGCCCTCTGGTTTGCCCATAAGGTCTTGCTTCTGGGGCACGGCTGGCATGCTTATGGAGAGGTATCTGAAGTGATCACAGAGGAGAACCTGGAGGCTGCTTTTGGTGCCAAGGTGAAAATGGTTACCTTCTCCCTAGGAGAGGGCCAGATAACCACCTTGGCCCCTCTCCCCCCTAAAAGAGAGGAGGTATGTTAGTGGATATTAGAATCGGTTTCGTGTATTCAGGCGTAAGCTACCAGCATGCTCTCTTGCTGCAAGATAAATACCGCTCTAAGTTCGTCTCCCTATCTGTCTGCCGGCTGGGCGAAACGGACCTCTCAGTCTTCCATGTTCTCTTTTTCCCCAGAGGCACAGACCAGGAAATGGCTTACGCCTGCCGGGAAAAAATCAAAGAATTCCTCCTGTCGGGGAAAATGGTGATAGCTTTGGGGGAGATAACCGAGCCCTGGCTCCCAGGGTGCCACTGGGCCGGGGTGGTTCCCGAAGATGACGGGCCTGTGGTGATAAAAAAGGTTCATCCCATACTGCGGGGGCTGAAGCCGGAGGACCTCCATTGGCATAGAGGGGCTACTGGCTGGTGCTGCCACGGCCACTTCGTGCCTCCTCCGGGAGCAGAAGTTCTGGTCACCAACCTAAGGGGAGACCCCCTGCTCTATGTAGATCGCCATAGCGCTGCTCCTGGCGTGATAGTGGCCTCCAGCCAGCTGGACGCCGATTGCCATGCCTTTTGGGGTTGTTCCCCAGCAGAAGTATTTTTGGACAACCTTTTTGCGTGGGCGGAAGAAGAAATCGTCAGGTCAAAAGGAGGTGGCCCTCGGTGAACCGTATAGCTGGACTGTACTCTGGAAGCAAGTGGCAGAAGGACTTGTTTCACCGCTACAGAGATTTTTTCAGTAAGATAATTTACGCCTGCCGCTTGCCCCAAGAGGATCTCAGCGAATGCCAGGTATTTTTAGTTCCCCGGGAATCCAACCAGGAAGCCCTGCTGCAGGCTCAGGAGAACATATTGGCTTTTCTCCGCAGAGGAGGGCTGGTGATAGCTTTGGGAGAGATCACTGTCCCCTGGCTGCCTTACGTCCGCTGGATAAAGAAGGAATCTTGCTACGGCTTTATTTTCACCGGAACGGCTTGGGAAAAAGGCAAGCTAGAAAAGAGCTTTTACCATTTGCTCCAACCCTCCCACCCCCTCTTCCGCAACTTGACCATCGACGACCTCCAGTGGCATTTTCACGGCTACTTCACGCCTCCTGCCGGGGCGGAAGCACTCCTGGAATATGGGGGTAAGTGCTTGATCTGCTTTGATAAGATAAGCTGCCCTCCGGGAGCCATACTTGCTTCCACCCTAGACCCTGAAGTGCATGTGGGTTATGGCGTGGTGGAGAAGCCGAAGAAATTTTGGGAAAACATTCTAATCTGGGCTGCTGATTGGCAACCTGAAAGAACAGAATTCAATGGAGCTCCCTATGGGCTTTTCCCTCCTGCTGGAGAATCTTAGGGTTTTGCCCTTAAGGGGAACACCTTCGATTCCCTTGGGAGGCCGCAGGTTCTTATTTGATCGAGTTGATGGAAGAGTGGATAGCGATCCGGTCAGGCGGGCGGGAAGTCATGACGCCGGAGCACATCGCCGCCGTCTACGGCGTGCCGGTGCTAGTGGAGGAGCTCCGGGGGGTCCCGGTGGTGGTGCCGCTGTGAGGCGGAGTAGAATTAGGTCGAATTTTGGCGAAGAGCTGGTTAAATGACCTCCAGGTTCCTGCTCTGGAAGACAATCGGAGAAATTAGTTGATAAATTGTTTAAAAAGGATTTACGCCGCGTTTAGATTCGATCAATCCCCGATAATCCTCCCTAATCGCCTTAAATCGGATTTGCCTGCCGGCCCACTTCCGGGTATCTTATGAGACAAGGACTTAGTTAGTTAATTCTAAATCAGTTCGTCAGACATAGAAAAGGTAAGGTGGAGAAAGCGGTGGCGCACACCAACGAGATGGTTCTGGCCAAGGTCGCCAAACTCTACGAGGAGCTCTTCCGGCACAACGGCTTCGGTGAAATGCGGATCGAGATCCGCATCCTCAAGCGGGGTCAGAAGGAAGTGATCATCCACTGCGGCAAGCAGTACCGCTTCGTGGTGGACTACCCCGCCGAGAGTTCGGGCACGCCGGTGGGCGCGGGGCCCACCTCCACATAAAGCGCAAACGCCGGGTGGGCGCTTCCAACGGGAAGGCACCGGCACCAATAGGTAAAGGGGGTGAGAGCTGGGCGAGGGCCGCGGGCGCGGGGTCCGGGCCAGAGATGGGTGTCCTAAGTCACGGGCGAAGGTGGCTCTGCGGGTGAGCCCTTCCCGCCAAGAACGAAAATTTGAGTGAGGAGGGCTTTCCGGCATGAAAGAGAAGTTAAGGAAGGTATTCCGGCGGCTCAAGGGTCAGGGCGGCTTCACCCTGATCGAGCTTCTGATCGTCATCGCGATCATGGGCTTTCTGGTAGCCATGATCGCCCCGCGGCTGGCCAAGGTGGCGGGCAACGCCTCCGACGTGGTGTGCGACAACAACCAGGCGCGCCTGCGCCAGGTGCTGGCGGCCTACACCGAAGGGCACGGCACCCTGCCCGACCGCCTGACGAGTCTGGTGTGCCACGATGACACGGGCGTTGCGGTGGACCCGACGACGCAGTACGACTTTGCTACCGAGCTGGGCACTGGCTGGTACATCGACGACAACAACAAGGGTACCGGGCAGGAGGTCCTCTCCAAGGACTTCTACGCCATGACCAAGATGGGTCTGGTCAAGCTGTCGCCGGACGAAGCCAAGGAGCTGCAACAGCTGGGCGTCAACACCATCTTCTACCTCAACGTGAATCAGGACGTCAAGGCCATGGACTATGTGAGCAACGAGATAAAGAAGTTCAACGCGAATATCCCGAAGCATGGGGCAGGTAAGAACGACTATATGGCGGTGACTCCGGTGAGCGCGGGTGTAGAGGTGCTGGCCGCGGGCTACAAGAACGACGGCACCACTGCGGCCCTCACCATTCAACCGAACCAGAAGATCGGGCACCCCGACTGGGTCGGCCGCATCCTCCTGGGCGTGGGCCCCGAGAGCGACCTGGTGAAAGAGGGCCTGATCCAGCAGGCCGGCATGTGCCCCAATGGCATCAAGCGCAGCGACCACTTCCTCTACAACAACTACAACATCGTGGTGCCCCGCCTGGCCTCCACTGCCACGGCTATGGTAACGGCTCTGGCGAACGATCCAGCTGCGATCGGCGTGAAGCTCACCTTCAAGAACGAGCGGACCGGGGAAACGAAAGATGTAGAAATTTATAAGGACCAGGGCGAGGAAGTGTGGCAGGTCACCACGTGCTGCCCCGAAGGATGCAACCCCATGGCAGTCAGCGAGCCGGTGTGGGTACTGACAGGTCCTCCTGCTGCCATCAAGTAACCCTGCGGGTCTCCCCCTTCCCGGGGCGGGGGGATCCCCCCGCCCCTTTAAATTGAAAGCCTGAGGTGAAAAGCGTTGCCGGACGTGAGAAAGCGGCTTCACTCCTTAAAAGAGCGCCTCTCGAAGCTCGACGCCGCCGAGCTTCTGCTGGTCTCCTTCTGCTTCCTCTTTCCCCTGCTGGTGATCCCCCACCCGGTAACCTTCCGGGACGGGTGGCTCGACTACTTTTACGCCCCCCGCTTCCTCTTCCTGGGATTGGCTTCCTCCCTGGCGCTGCTCGTGCTCCTCTGGCGGCGGGTGCGCCTGCGCCTCGCGCGCTCTTCCCTGCCCTTTCTCTTCCTCTTCCTCTTTCTCCTGGCGGCCCTGGTGGCCACCGCGCTGGCTCCCTTCCCGCGCCTGGCCTGGACGGGGGCCGCCTTCCGCTACACCGGCCTGGCCACCTACTTCCTCTGCGTCCCGCTCCTTCTGCTGGCCGCCGTTTACGGCCGCCCGGAGCGGCCGCTTCAGGCTCTCACCCTGGCCGCCGCCCTCTGCTCCCTGCTGGCGCTGGCGCAGCTCCTGGGCTTCAACCCGGTGCCGCACGAGCCCTACCGCCGCAGCATGACCGCCTACGCCACCCTGGGCTCGGCGGAGAACCTGGGCTTCTTTCTGGGCTTCGCCTTCCCCGGCACCCTGTGGCTCTCCCTCGCGCGGCGCCGGTGGTGGCTGGCGCCGGCGGTCCTGGTTTACCTGGGGCTGCTTTTGACTTTAGACTGGCCGGCGGTTCTGGGAGCCCTAGCCGGGGCGCTCTGCCTGGCGCGGCGCCGCCCCCTCCGGCTCAAGGAGCTCTGGCCGGCCCTGCCCTTCGCCCTGACCACCCTGCTCTTTTTCCCGGCCCTGAAGCTCACCCCGCTGGCGCAGCGGGTGGGCTGGATGCGCCCCGACCAGTTCTGGGACGTATGGAAGCGGGTGGTCCTGCTCTGCAAGCACTGCTGGGCCTGGGGGCTGGGGCCCGACCACCTCACGGTGGTGGTGCAGCACATGCCCTGGCTGGGCTTCTGGGACAAAACTCCCAACCTTTACCTGGAGACGGCCGTCACCATGGGGAGCTTCGCCCTGGTCTTCTACCTGGCCTTCCTGATCACCTCCCTCTGGGGGCAGCGGGACGGGGTGGGAGCCATGGGGGTCGCCTACCTGGTCACGGGCTTCTTTCACTCCGAGCTCCTTCCGATCATGCCCCTCTTCTGGGTGGTCCTGGGCTTGGCCCTGGCCCGGAGGGGGGCGCTGCTGACGAGCGCCGAGGAGGCGAAGGGGCGCCCCAGGGCGGGCCTGGCTTCCCCCCGGGGACCCGCTTTGGACCGGCGAAGGGGTGGGAAGGTGAGACGGGCGAGCGAGGTGGGCATGACCCTGCTGGAGATGATCATCCTCATCACGGTGCTGGGGATGCTGGCGGCCATGATCGTGCCCTTCGCGGGGGCGCTGGCCGCCAGCCAGAAGGAGAGGGCCACCTGGGATTACCTGCAGGCGGTCAAAAAGGCGGTCATCGGACCCGAGGGGGCCTACGACGAAAGAGGGCGGCGCGTGGTCAGGGGCTACGCGGCCGACGTGGGGGACTTGCCGGAGCTCTACAAATTCACCTTCCAGCGGGACTCGATCACGGGCCTCGGCTCCTGGAAGCCCTCCTGGGACCCTTTTAACGGGGCGCAGCATCCGGAAAGTGACCAGGCCGTCCTGGCCCAGCCGCGGGGGCTGTGGGAGAAGCCCGACGTCACCCGTGGAGTTCACAGCGCCAGGTGGAAAGGCCCTTACCTCGATTACCCCAAGGCTCGGCTGGAACCCCGGAAGGACGCCCTGCCCCTTTTATACAGCGAGGGGGTTCTCTCCGACGCCTGGGGTCGGCCCCTCTTCTTTTTCAAGGTGCAGGACGATAAGAGCAGAGTCTGGCTTTTCATCGTCAGCGCCGGGCCCAAGGGCAAGATCACGGGCGTCCCCTCCGACCCTCAGGGCAACCCTATCCCTTGGGGTAATTCTTCCACTCCAGGAACCTGGGAGTACTTCAAGCAGCAGAACGAGCAGGCCGGCAACCGGCTCCTGATACTGGAAATCAGCCCGGACGAGTGGAAGACGGTCAACCTGGAGCAGGAGAAACGGGAGACGCAGGAACTCTTGGAGCGCGTAAAGACCGCCCTGCTGGGGCCGGAGGCTTACGACCCCGCCGGGAACCGCCTGGTGGGGGGGCTCCTGGGGGATATGGGCGAGATCGAGCTCTACTCCTGGGATCAGAGCACCGGGCAATGGCAGCCGGGAGACACCGGGGAAGTGGTGCAGGTTCCGGGGCTGTGGGATAAAAACTGCGCCGCTCTGCCGGCAAGTCCTAACCCCGGCTTCGCCTGGCGCGGCCCCTACCTGCCCGAGCCCCCGGACAAGGTGCTCAAAGACGCCTGGGGCACGCCCTTGAAGTTCCAGCTGGACCAGGGGAACCTGCTGATCACCTCCGCCGGACCCGACAGGGACTTCACCAAGGAGGAAGACAACCTCACCCTCACCATAAAAAAAGAGGACTGGCAGCTGGCCTCCTTTACCCTCAGCGGGAAGGTCATGGATGGCCGCCCGGCCTTCATCTCCCCCAGGCCGGACGACCCTTCAGCGGTGGACCAGTCAGGGTACCGCTGGCGGTGGGTGAGGGAGCAGCAGGGCACCGACCCTCAGGGCAGCCCCATCTACGCCTACCGCCTGGAGCCCCAGGGTAAGGACTTATCATTCACCCTCAAGCTCTACCACCAGGCCGACGGAGTGCCCCTGAGCGTTGCCGCCTCCGTCTACCTGCCCGGCGGGGACCAGGTGGCGGTGGACTTCTCCGGCACTTTTACTACTACTACTCCCACGGGTTCCTTCATACCCGCCGGCCGCCGGAAGCTGGCGATAGAAACGACCACGGGCAGTTTCACCCCTAACGAAACCTGGGTCTATATCGGGCCCGGAGGCACCCAGGCGCCTTTGCCGGAAAGGCTGAGCTTCACCTACAAGCCGTAGCTTTAGCTAGGAGGTACGGGAACTTGCTGTCAGTCCTGGCCTTAGAAGTGACGGAACGCTTGATGCGGGCGGCGCTGCTCCGCCGGCGCTTTAAGGGGATAGAGCTGGAGCTCTGCGCGGCCGGAGAGCGGGAAGAGGGGAGCGGCCCCCTCCCCACGCCGGAGGAGCTGGTCTCCCTCCTGAAGCGCCTGCCCGTGCGGCCCCGCCGGGCCACCCTGGCCACCCCGCTGGCGACGGTGATGGAAGTGACCCTGGAGAAGGCGCGCCTGCGCCGCCTGCGGGGCGGGAAGCTCAAAGAGGCGCTGCGCTGGGAGGTGGAGCCCTTCCTCCCGGCCCCTCCCACCGACTATTACCTGGGTTTTCAAAGGGGACCGGAGGTGGAGCCGGGACGAGTGAGCTTCTGGGTCACGGCCCTGCCGCGCGAGGATTACCACGCGGCCAAGCGCCTCTGCGCCGACCGGGGACTGCTGTTGACCCGGGTCTACCCTCCCGAGTTCTGCTCCCCGGTGGGGGCGGTCATGGGCCTCAAGGATCGCCCCCTCCTGGTGCTGGAGGCCGGTGAGGATAGTTTCCGCTGCGCCCTCGTGGACAGGAAAGGCGTGCGCGACCTTTACATCCCGCCCCCGGAGCTCAGCGGGGCTTTGGCCCCCGGCCTGCGCCGGCTGCTGCCGGAAGCCCCGCCCCCGGAACTCATCTCTTCCCTGCATGAGAGCCTGGGAGTCAGAGAGATGCTGGGCCTCCCGGTGGTGCTGGTGGGTACGGGTTTCAATCTGGAGCTGGCTTCTTCTCTTTTGCAGCGGCTGTTGGGAGCGGAGGAGGTGCTGGTGCCCGCCTGGGTGCGGGAGGGTTGCGGCCCCGAGTTCGCCACCGTGGTGGGAGCGGGGTGCCGGGAGCTGTGCTTCCAGAGCCGCTGGAAAAGTATCGGCGTGGACGATCTGGAGGAGCGCCTGGCCCGCCTGCGGGAGCGGGTGCACCTTTATCCCCTGGTGGCGGTGCTGGCGGTGGGCCTGATTTTCGGCGGCCACTACCTGATTCTGAAGCAGCAGTCCAAGCGCTGCCAGCGGGAGATAACCGCCCTGGAGCAGCAGAAAAAGGAGATCGAAGCCGCGCAGACCCGCTACAACCAACTAAAAAAAGAGGAGGAGGAATTGGGCAAGAAGGTGCAGGCGACCACGGCCCAGACTCAGTTCCTGCGGGAAGGGTACAAAACCGAGGAGATACGAGTTTCGCGCCTGCTGGAGGTGGCCTCCCGAGAGGAACCCCGGGTCACGGTGAGCGCGGTGCGAAAGATAGAAAAGGAGCCGGCGACCACGGCCAAGGACCAGAAGAGCTCCGCCAAGGGCAGTAAAACGCAGGCTTCCCAGGAGCAGCTCTTGGGGGTGGAGGCGGGCGAGCAGGAGCGGGCCTACCGTCTGGAAGGGGCCGGCCTGGACGTTGAGGGGGTAAACCGCCTCCTGCTGAGCTATCAAGCCCAGCCCTGGTGCGCCTACGCCCGCCTGGACAGGGTCAAAAGGGAAAAGGTCAAGCTTTTCGCCCTGGAGCCGGCTTTGGAGGGGGGCGAGGCCAGGTGGAGAGTGGAAAAGGAGATCGACGGCTATCATTTCGTCATCACCGTGGTGACCAAGGAGTAAAAGGAGGTTAAAGCGTGCTCAAGCGACCCCTAACCCGCACCGAGAAAGTTCTGCTGGTGGTGGTGTTGCTGGCCGGCGGCATTTTCCTCTACGCCCGCTACCTGTACGATCCCCTGTCGCGGCAGTACGAGCAGAGCCGCACCCGCCTCCAGCAGCTCCGCCAGGAGGTGGCGACGGCTCAGCCCCCGATATCCGGCCCGCTGCAAAAGCGGGTGGAGGAGCTCCGCCAGGAACTCAGGCAGAAGGAGCGGGAGCGCGACACGGCGGCCCAGGCGCTCAAAGTGCAGCAGGTGAGCGAGCTCACCCGGACGGTCACCGAGATCAACGCCCTGGCCACGGTCTGCCAGCTGGAGCTGCGGGAAATGAGCCTCAAGGCCGACATTAAAGGCAAACCCGACGCTCCCGCCGCCAAGCCCCAGGAAGCCTTCAATTGGAAGGAGTACCACATGGTGGTGTGGGGCCGTGCGGCAAACATGGCCGACTTTGTGAGATCTCTGACGCAAAGGCGTTATCTGGTCTATATGGAGAGTCTGGAGGCTAAGCCGGAAAAGCAAGACGATCCCCGGCTACAGGCCCGGCTGATAATCCGCTTTTGAAAGGAGTTGAAGGTGCGGATGACCGACTTGCAGGCTCGCGCTTCCTCCAAGCGCATTCCTTTTCACATCGACGAGCTCCTGCGGGAGACCAGGGACAGAAACGCGTCCGATTTGCATCTGACGGCCTTCATGCCCCCGGTGCTGCGCCTGGCGGGTCACCTCACTCCGCTGGAGGAGTACGACCCTCTGAGCCCGGAAGATATTCAGCGGTTGGTGTATCAGCTCTTAAGCCCGCGCCAGCGCGAGGTACTGGAGCAGCGCTTCTCCGTGGACCTGGCGGTGGGGCTGCCGGAAATCGGGCGCTTTCGGGTCAACGCCTACTACCAGCGGGGAAACCTGGCCGCCGCTTTGCGCCGGCTGGCCGACGACATTCCCCAACTGGAGACCCTGGGATTGCCCGATTCGGTCTACCGCCTGCCCGACCTCACCTGCGGCCTGGTGCTGGTTACCGGCGCCACCGGCTCCGGTAAATCCACCACCCTGGCCTCGATCATCGACCGGATCAACTGCAAGCACCGGCGCAACATCATCACGGTGGAGGACCCCATCGAGTACGTGCACTACAATAAACTCAGCATTATCAACCAGAGAGAGCTCTACACCGACGTGACCTCTTTCGCCGACGCTCTGCGCTCAGCTCTGCGCCAGGACCCCGATGTGATCCTGGTGGGCGAGATGCGGGACCTGGAAACCATCCGGACGGCCATTATGGCGGCCGAGACCGGTCACCTGGTCTTTTCCACCCTGCACGCCCGCGACACCGTTTCCACTTTCGCCCGCATCATCGGCGTCTTCCCCACCGAGGAGCAGACCCAGGTGCGCCAGCAGCTGGCCGCCTCTATCCGGGCGGTGATCGCCCAACAGCTCCTTCCCCGGGCCGACGGCAAGGGAAGGGTGCTGGCCTCCGAGGTGTTGATAGTCACGCCGGCGGTGGCCAACCTCATCCGCCTGGGCAAAGACGAGCATATCCGCCTGGCCCTGGAAACCGGGGGGCGTTTGGGAATGCAAACCATGGAGCAGTGCCTGGCCCGGCTGGTGCAGGAGCGGCTGATCGATCTGGACACGGCGCTTAACGCGGCTCGCAATCCAGCCCTCTTGAAAGAGAAGCTGGCCCTGTAATTGAGGAGGGAAACGCTTTGGCCATAGCTCGTTCGCGTTTGGGAGAATTTCTGGTGGCGGAGGGAGCGCTGCGCCCGGAAGAGCTCGCGGCGGCCGTCCGGATGCAGCGAGGTGGCAACAAGAAGCTGGAAGAGGTGCTGCTAGAGCAGGGATTTCTCCCGGAGGACCGGTTGACCGAGCTCCTATCGCGATTCCTCGGGCTGCCCCTTTTCTCCCCGGACAGGGTGCTCCTCACGCCGGAACTCTTGCAGCTGGTTCCGCCCGCCTTAGTACGCCGCTACGAGCTCTACCCCGTGCGGCTGGAGGGTAACGACCTGTACCTGGCCTGCCGGGGGGAGATCAACTCGGCCGTGCTGGACAATCTGCGCCGCCTGACGGGGAAAAATGTGCGCGCGGTGCTGATGCGCCCCAGCGAGCTCGAGGAGATACGGAGACATATCTTGCAGGAGGAGGAGGGTGAGGCGGCGGCCACGGTGGAGTTGGCCGAGGGAGGGTCGGTGGCTCAGCTTCTGGATTCCCTGCTGCTGCGGGCGATGAATCTGGGAGCCTCCGACCTGCACCTGGAGCCGGAAGTGGATCACCTGAAAGTGCGCCTCCGCATCGACGGGATCTTGCGGGCGGTGGAGCAGCTTCCGCTCCATCTCTTCCCGCCGCTAGTCTCGCGCATCAAGGTCCTGGGAGGGATGAACATCGCGGAGAAGCGCGCCCCCCAGGACGGCGGCTTTTCCTTCCGCCCGTCTGAGAACGGCCGATCGATTAACTTGCGCGTATCGGTGCTGCCTTCGGTGCGGGGCGAGAAGGTGGTCATGCGCTTGCTTCCCTCCCAGGATAAAATCATGGAGCTTAAGGACCTGGGCATGGCGACCGAGCTCCGGGAGGATTTCCAGCGCCTGCTCTCCCTGCCCCACGGACTCATCCTGGTCACCGGCCCCACCGGCTCGGGCAAAACCTTCACCCTCTACGCCGCCCTCAAGCACCTGCGGCGGCCGGAGGTCAACATCATCACGGTGGAAGACCCGGTGGAGCTCCAGATGGACGGCATAACCCAAGTGCAGGTGGACTACGCCTCCAAAAAACTGACCTTTTCCAGCGCCCTCCGGAGCATCGTCCGGCAGGACCCCGACATCATCATGGTGGGGGAGATCCGGGACGGCGAGACGGCGCAGCTGAGCCTGCAGGCGGCTCTGACCGGGCACCTGGTGCTATCCACCCTGCACACTAACGACGCGGTGAGCGCGGTGGAGCGCCTGGCCGATATGGGTTGCGAGCGCTACCTGGTGGCGGCCGCTTTGCGGGGGGTGCTGGCCCAGCGGTTGGTGCGGACCATCTGTCCCCGCTGCCGCACCCAGTTCAAGCCTCCCCTGGCAGAGCTCCTGGCCCTGGGGCTCGGCGAGGAGGAGGCGGGAGAATTTTACGCCGGCCGGGGCTGCGTTTATTGCCACCAAACCGGTTACCGGGGCCGCACCGGCCTCTTCGAGCTCCTAGTGGTGGACGAGGAACTCCAGAAGCGAATCGCCGCCGGCGCCGACGCCATGACCCTCAAGGAGCTGGTGAAGGGGCGGATGCGCTTCATGCTCGACGATGGTCTGGATAAGGCCCGCCGGGGCATCACCACCCTTTCCGAGGTGCTGCGGGTTACGATGACCTTTTAAACCACCTTTTGAGCCAAAGGAGGAGAGAACTTGTATCGGTCGAGCTGGACACTGGCCTGGCTTCTGGTACTCTGGCTGTTACCGGCCTGGAGTTGGGCGCACGCCCCCGGGGACAAGCCCCCCATATCTTTCGAGGGCATCGCCCCCATAGTGTGGCAGGAAGGGGATAAGCGCCGGGAGATAAGCTTCAAAGACGCGGTCTATTACCATGGCACCAAGATGGGCACCGGCTCCAGTGTGCTGCCAGGGATGCTTTTCTCTTACCGGGCGCTGCAGGCGGGCCTGGAGGAACTCTGGGGGCAGGAGATTCCTCGCCCGGAAGACCTGCAAGTGGAAAGCGCTTTGCCCGATTACTCCTCGGTGGTATGCCTGCAATATCTCCTGGGTGACCGGGGGAAGCTGGCGCTGGTCCTGCCGGACGGAACCCGGGTTGACGACCTTTCTTACCGGAATCTCTCGCAGCTCTCCCGCGAACTCGGGCCAGAGCATTACCGCCTTAGCCTGACGCGGCTTTCCACCGGCCAAAGGGTGACGGTGCAGGCCAAAAAGGATCTTTTCCCGCCCAAGTACTTTGAGCTGCGCCGCAAAGTCTTGTACCACGACCCGCAGAAAGCCACCGAACAGGAGGGGCAAGCCCTGGCCACCTTGGAGGTGGCGATGGTAGCCAAAATGGCGCAGGGAGAACCCTGGGAACTCTTCGAGGGCTTTCGCCAGCCCTTTCCGGTGATCAGCGGGCTAATCACCGGCGGGGTGCTTCTGGTAGTGGTGGCGGGTTTCACGCTTCCCCGCTTTCGCAGGAGGTGAGGCCATGCCCCAGTTCCGCTATCAGGCGCTGGACCCGGGGGGGAGACGGGTGCGGGGAGAGGTGGCCGCGGCCGACACTTCTCAGGCCGCCTCCCAGCTGCGGGGGCAGGGATTGCTGGTCACCGAGCTCCGGGAAATCGGCCCTTCGGCGGCGCCCCAACTTGGGGCCGCCAGGGAACAGGGGGAGCTGCTGGCTCGCCTGAGCCTGGTGCGCCAGGGAGAGGTGGTGCTCTGTCTCAAACAGCTGGCGGCTCTCGTCCGCGCCGGCGTTTCCTTGACCCTCTCCCTGACCATCCTGGAGCGCCAGACCAAAAACCGCAAGCTCCGCTACGTTCTGCGCCGGGTGCGGGAAGAGGTGGAGGGGGGAACGCCCCTGAGCGAAGCCATGGCTCAGCACCGCATTTTCCCTT
This sequence comes from Desulfothermobacter acidiphilus, assembly GCF_052073645.1. Lineage (GTDB taxonomy): Bacteria > Bacillota > Desulfotomaculia > Desulfotomaculales > Ammonificaceae > Desulfothermobacter > Desulfothermobacter acidiphilus. The sequence goes on from NZ_CM125440.1 coordinate 788,017, forward strand.
CGCTGGCAACCAGCCTCTTACGCACCGGAGAGGCCAGCGGCTTGCTGGACGTCTCCCTGGAGAGGGCCACCCGCTACTGGGAAGAGAAATTATCTTTGCAGCGGCGGGTGATTTCCGGCATCATTTACCCGACCATAGTTTTTGTGGCCGCTATCGGGGCGGCGATCTTCCTCATCGCTTACGTCATTCCCCGGCTCATCCCCTTTCTGCAGGAGATGGGTGGGGATCTCCCCTGGAACACCATGCTGCTCATCCGGGTGGGGGAGGTGGTGCCTCCCAACCTGCCCAAGATCGGCCTGGCGTTGCTGGTTTTTTTGGTCCTCATCCTCGTCTCCTTGCGCGTGCCCTTTCTCCGTTACTACCTGGATCGGTACAAGATCTACCTGCCCGTCCTGGGGGAGGTATTTCAGTACGCTCTGGTGGTGCATTTCGCGAAGACTTTGGCTCTGCTCTTGCAAAGCGGCGTCTCCATGATCGAATCGCTGCGGACCACCAGGGAGACCATCAACAACCTGGCTTTGAAGCGCTTGCTGCTGCAGGTGGAGGAGGCGGTGCTGGCTGGGGAAAGCCTCTCCACGCCTTTGCTCCAGGCCGGCGCCTTCTTCCCGCCCATGGTGGGCAATATGGTGCGGGTGGGGGAAGAGACCGGCGGGGTTGACGGGGCCTTAGAGATGCTGGCTGGCGTCTATCAGGAACTCCTGGAAACCAAGATCGAACGCACCCTGGCCATGATCGAGCCCATGCTGATCGTGGCCATGGGGGGGATGGTGGCTTTCGTCGCGGCGGCCCTTATCGGGGCTATACTGGCTAGTTACGGCTCTATGGCCCACCACTAAAAGGGTCGAGAGGGCGGCTCGCGGATTGCTGCCGCCGAACTCGCTCCCGCCTCGTTCCACACCCTCGAGGGCGTACAATTTCAGTAGGTGACGGAGGAGACTCATGAAGGAGGAGACCTCGCCCCTCACGGACAATTTTCATGGACTGAAAGGAGGAGCGAGGTCTCATGCACAGTCAACCTATTTCAGACATTCAACCTCTTGCGGACATAATCCTTCTTCTGGGGGAGAAAGTTAGCAAACTAATTACCGAATGCCGCGACTTCTACAAGCTCGAAGAAGAAGTGTACAAGCTCTCTCAAGAAGCTTGCGTGAAGATCTTCGCCTGGGCCCTCGAGGAAATAGACACCTGGCTCGTGAACGCCCGGGACAAGCGCACCTGGAAAGTGATAGGCTTTCGGGAAAGAACCGTAGTTAGCAGCTTTGGGGAATTCAAAGTAAAAAGGCGGCTTTACAGGAACAAGCAAACGGGAGAGGCCAGGTTTCTTCTTGACGAGGTTCTGGGCTGGCCGGAGAGGTCTGGATGCACGCCGCGTTTGAAGGAGATGGCGGTGAAGCTTGGGAGCGAAGTACCCTTCAGGCGGGCAGCGGAAATTCTCGGTTATTTTGTCCCTGGGATAAGCGCCATGGCGGTGTGGCAGGCCGTGCAGGAAGCAGGAGAAGCACTCAGGCAGGAGGGAGAGTCCAGGAGAGAAGCCGTTTTTGAGAAGGGAGAGACACCCGAAGGTAAAGAGAAGACCTCCAGGCTTTACATAGAGGCCGACGGGGTGGTGGTAAGGCTTCAAAGGAGCGGAGAGAAAAGGAAAGAGGTCAAACTCTTCGTAGCTTACACAGGCAAAGAAGCGATTGGAGGTGGCCGGAAGGCTTTAAAGGACAAGCTGGTAACGAGCGGTGTAGGCGAAGGGGAGAGGATGTGGGAGGAAGTTTACTCTGGGGTAGCGAGCCGGTGGGACATGGGTCAGGTGAAGGAGATATACCTTGGGAGTGACGGGGCGGAGTGGGCCAAGCAGGGGGTAGATTACTTCCCCGGGGCAGTGCACGTTTTGGACCCTTACCATTTGAACCGGCGGCTTATAGAGGCTTTTTGGCACGATGAGGAGGCCTATAGTGGGATCAGGCAGGCCATTTATCTGGGGGACCGGGAGAAGGTAGAAGAGATTATGGGAGGAGCAGCGAGGAGAGTTCGCGGGGCTAAGAGGAGGAGAATAGAGAAGCTCTGGCAGTATCTCAAGGAGAACTGGTCGGGGATAGTTACCTCTTCTGCTGCGGAGCATCTGGGGGCCATAGAGGGGCAGGTACAGCACAACGTGGCGCGGCGGATGAAGCGGTTGGGAGCCAGCTGGACGGAGGCAGGAGCAGACAGGATGGCGCGGGTTTTGGCTGCTCGAGCCAACGGGGTGCTCGGGAGGCACACTTCTCGTTGGCCGGTACTGCTGGCCAGGCAAGAACATTTGGCTCAGGCGGTGCGGTTGGAGGTAAAGCGGAAGATAGAGGAGGCGGGGAGTTGGCATAAAGCTGGGTTGCCGGCACTGAAAGGACCCTCTGCCGGAGCTCCATGGGTGAAGCATGTGTTGCGGGAACTAAGCCGGCCTAGCCTCAGTAGTTTGATCCCTTAATGGCGCAGGTACCGGGACTATCCTGGCGGCGAGGTTTCCATGAAGAGAAGTTTTCTCCCGAACCACCTACTAACTCTTGACGCGCACTCCACCCTCGATGCGGTTGACAGGCCTCCGTCGCGCGCCATATAATTAATTTGCAAAACTAACTCGATAAGGTGCGGCGCGGTGGAAACCGGCGCCTGGCGCGAAGGGGTGAAATATGCCGTGTGCGAGGCCAACGCCTACCTCAGAAACGGCGATCAAGAGGAGCTGGTCCTAGAGGCGGTGGACAAGGTCCGCCCCTTCGATGACGGCCTGCTATTGGAGGACATCTTTGGCCGGCGTAAGTTCTTACGCGCCAAGATCAAAGAGTTGGCTTTGGTAGATCATAAAATCATTCTGGAGCGGGAGTAACCCTTTGGGGCTCGGTCCGGATAAGGCCCAGGCGCGAGGCGCTGGGCTTTTTTTCTTGTAGGGGTGGGAGAAATGGCAGTATTCGAGCTCCGGGAAGTAGTCTATCGGTACCCCACGGGCGAGAGAGCTCTGGATCAGGTTTCCCTGACCATCGAACCAGGAGAGCGCCTCATTCTGGTGGGGCCAAACGGCTCCGGTAAATCCACCTTTCTCAAGCTTTTGGCCGGGCTGATCTTCCCCGAGGAGGGGGAGGCGCTGGCCTTCGGGCTTCCCCTCACGCCGGAACGGCTCAAGGACCCGGAGCAGGCCTACGCCTTTCGCCGGCGGGTGGGGCTGGTCCTCCAGAACGTGGAAGCCCAGCTTTTCAGTTCCACCGTGTGGGATGAAGTGGCTTTCGGCCCCCTGCACCTGGGGTGGGAGCGGGAACGAATCGTGCAGCAAGTGGAAAGCACGCTGCGCTTTATGCAACTGGAGGCGCTGGCCGATCGTTTTCCCCACCGGCTATCGGGCGGGGAAAAGAAAAAGGTGGCGCTGGCTTCCGTGCTGGTGATCGACCCGGAAGTGCTGTTGCTGGACGAGCCCACGGCCAATCTCGACCCCAAGACCCAAAAGTGGCTGCTAGGCTTTTTAAGCGAACTCGCCCACCAGGGTAAAACTGTGGTCATGGCTACCCACGAGCTTTATCTCTTGCCCTATTTGGCTGATCGGATAGCCATCTTGGGGGACGACCACCGTTTGTGGGCGGTGGGAGTGCCGCAGGAGGTTCTGAACAACCGGGAGCTTTTGGAGCGAGCTCACCTGGTACCGGAAGAAAGTTGGTTGGGAGGTGGGGCGCGTGAGTAGAAATCCCCGCCAGGCCTCGTCCGGGCTGCAGCTCACGCTGGCCGATCTCGCCGTGCCGCAGACTCTGGAGGAACTCGAGGCTGCGGTGAAGAGCTGTCGCAAGTGCCCTCTGGCCGAAGGGCGCACCCACGTGGTTTTCGGGGAGGGGAACCCGCACGCCCTCCTCATGCTCATCGGCGAGGGGCCGGGGGCGGAAGAAGACCGGCAGGGAAGGCCTTTCGTCGGCCCGGCGGGGCAGCTGCTCGACCGCATACTGGCCGCCTGCAACATCAAGCGGGAAGAAGTGTACATCGCCAACATCGTGAAGTGCCGGCCACCGGGGAACCGGGTGCCCACCCGGGAAGAGGCCGAAACCTGCCTTCCGTACCTCATACGCCAGATCGAGTTGATCAAGCCCGGGATCATCGTGCTCCTTGGGGCCACCGCTCTGCAGTATCTGGTGGGGGGCAACGCCCGCATCACCAAGGTGCGGGGGCAATGGATCGACTCCCTTTTCGGCGCTAAGGCGATGGCCACCTACCACCCGGCGGCGCTGCTGCGCGACCCCAGCAAAAAGCGCCCGGCCTGGGAAGACTTCCAGAAGATAAGAGACGCTTATTTCGCCTTGAAGGCGCAAGTCCGTTAAAAAGCGGTAGCCGCTAAAAGGACCTTCAGAGGCGCTTCCAGGCGCTGACCTGGGCTTTTTTAGCGGTTTTAATGAGAGCTCCTATGCGCCGCTCGGCTGCTCCCAGGGCGAAAACGGCGGCGTCCAGATAATCGGGGTCGCAGAAGTCAAAGTGGCAGCGGCAGGCGCTGCGCGCCCGCAGGGCTTGGCGGTACTCTTCCAGGAGCGCTTTCTGCTCCGAGAGCCGAGGGTCCACAGGTATCCCCCCCCACGGTTTCTCTCCGCTAACAGTTTATGTGACCCGGAAGTGAAATTTGTTTGGTAAAAGGAAATCTAACCCCGCGCGCCGAATAGGGATAGCTAACTCGAACCGTTAACTTTTTTTAACCGGGCCACGAAGGCTCCGTCACCCTCCATGGAGGAGTTTTCAGCAATAAAAGATAAAGGGGGCACGAAGCGACATGGGCGAGTCCTTCAAGGGGCGTCTGGTGGCCGGTTGTGTAATTTTGGGGGTTATTCTGGCTCTCCTCGTGGCGGGATGCGGAGGCCAGAAGGAGCCGGCGGCTACATCGCCGGCTAAGGGGCAGGTGGAAGTGATCAGGCTTCCCGGCGGTGACTGGGGTTACCCCACCCCCTACGCCCACTACAGCCGGGGGCCGGGGTATTACAAGATGAACCTGGTATTCGATTCCCTCTTGGAGAAGGACGAGAAGGGGCTTATTCCCTGGCTGGCGGAAAAATGGGAAATTACCCCTGACGGTAAGACCTACACTTTCTGCCTGCGGCAGGGAGTAAAGTGGCATGATGGGCAGCCTTTTACGGCCAAGGACGTGGCCTTTACCCTGGATTACGCCTGTAGGTTTCCACCAGTATGGGGATTCGACGCTTCTATTATCCAGAAGGTTGAGGTTCTGGATCCCCACAAGGTGAAGGTCGAGCTCACTCAGCCCATGGCCACCTTTTTGGAGAAGATGTCGAAGCTGGCCATCATACCGGAGCATATCTGGAAAGAGGTCAACGATCCTTATAACTTCACCAAGCCCGAGGCGGTTATCGGCACTGGTCCTTACAAGCTCACGGCTTATAGCAAAGAGCACGGCACTTACAAGTTTGAAGCTAATCCCGATTTCTGGGGACCCACGCCCAGGGTGAAGACGCTGGAATTCATCCCGGTGAGCAACGAGTTAGAAAAATGGGGGAGCGCGAGGGGGCTGTAATCCCCCTCAATTCATTGAGGGGATACACGGACCCCCCTCGCCCTAATACTTGCGTTTCTTCTCCTTGTGTGATACCATGAAGGTATGAAGAGGAAGGCTTGGAAGTCCACGGGAACAGCGGTCTACAACATCAATTACCACTTTGTATGGTCAACCAAGTATCGTCGCAAGGTACTCCTTCCGCCAGTCGATGCTTCCCTTAAGGAGGCTGTTGCCGCTCTTTGTAGGGAACACGGTTACGAACTTCTAGCTCTGGAAGTGATGCCAGATCATGTACATGTTTTTCTTTCCGCTCCTCCCAAAGTTGCACCTGCAGTAATAGCCAAGGTGCTGAAAGGTTCCACGGCCCGGATACTTTTTAAGAAGCACCCAGAACTCAAGAAGAAACTCTGGGGAGAACACCTGTGGAACCCAAGCTACTATGTGGGGACGGCAGGGCAAGTTTCGAGCGAAGTCATTAAACGGTATATCGAGGCTCAAAAGACAATAGGGGAAGGAGGCGAACCGTGAGTGCCCCTCGTCACCATCAAAGCCCAGGTACACGCCGATCCACAAACCGAAGCCGTCCTCAAAGACGCCATGTTTTGCGCCACCAAGGTCTACAACGGCCTCCTCTGGCACCTGCGGAAAGAATACGAGGAGACCGGGAAAGTAGACATTTCCCGCAAAAACCTCAACCGTATCTTGAAAGAGCTTCCCCGGGCGAAGGGCTACTACTCGATGTCCGCGCAGCTCACCCGGGACGAGGTGATAGAAGCATACAGGTCCTTCTTCGCCCTCAAGGAAAAAGGGCTCACGCGGCACAGCGCCCCCGGATTTCGCCGGAAAAGCTGCTTCTCCCCGCTCAAGTACGTCCAGAGCGGCTTCAAGGTGGAAGGAGATAAGGTCACGGTTTCTCTGGGTACCGGCCGGGAAGACGGAATAAGACAGGTCTCCTTCCGCGTCTCCCACCGTCCCGGCGTGGGGTACGAGCGGGTGCGGGAGCTCTCCATCACCTACGACAAGGTGTCCGGGCGGATAGAGGCCCGTCTGGTGGTGGAGGTGAAGGCGAACCCGCGTCCCGGCAGACTGAGAGCTGCCCTGGACCTAGGGGAGACCGTCCTCATGGCGGCCGCCTTCGAGGACGGGACCGTGCTGCTCTACTCGGGCAGGTTCATCAAGTCGGTGAGGCGGTACTGGCAGAAGGTGCGGGCAAGCCTTAAGCCAAACTCCAGCAGGTGGAGGGAGGTGGCCCACCGGGAAAAGCTTCAGGTGGAGCATCTCCTCCACATTGCCACGTCCCACTTCATAGGGGAGTGCGTGAGGCGGGGCGTGGGGGAGGTGGCCATCGGGGCGATCACGGGCATCCGCGAGGGCATCGATTATGGCGACCGGCTCAACCAGAGGCTGCACGCCTGGCCGTACCGGAAGCTCATCAACATGCTCAAGTACAAGGGAGCGCTTGCCGGGATCGCGGTCCGGGACGACGTGGACGAGGAGAACACGTCCGCGCGCTGCCACACCTGCGGGCGTGTCTTACCCTCCAACCGGAAGCACCGGGGGTTTTATGTGTGTTCCTGCGGCTGGAGGGCGCAGGCGGACGTGAACGGCGCCTTAAATATCTTCGAGAGGGCGTACGAGGTATCTCCCGTGAAGGGGAGTAGTGGCCGTGTGGCGCGGCCTGTGGTCCTGTCATTCCGCATGGGGTGGCACGGAGTCCACGAACCGGAGCGCAGGAACAAAAGCCTGCGTGCATCCTGAAAAGGATGCCCCCGAATTCATTCGGGGGAGGACGTCACTGGCCTTTGAGCAGGGACAGATCGCCATGGCCACGGTGCCGCCCGATATTCTCCCCCGCTTTCAGAACAAGCCGGAATTCAAAGTGGTGCGACAGCCCGGCTTCTGGGGCTACGAGATGTTATTCAACTTGAAGAAAAACCCTGCCCTGGCCCTCCGGGAGGTGAGGCAGGCCATAGCCTACGCCATTGACCGCAAGGAATTGGTGGAGAAGCTAGCCCGGGGTGCTGCCCTGCCGGGCAACCCTGGCATCCTCCCTCCCGACCACATTTGGTACAACCCCAACGTTCCGCAGTACGAGCACGATCCCGGGAAAGCCAAGGAGCTCCTGGAGAAGGCCGGCTTCAAGTACCTGGACGGCGACGGGATCAGGAAAGACGAGAAGGGGAGGAGGCTTTCCTTCCAGTTACTGATCTCTGGTGGCGAGGCCCGGATGGCGGAGCTCATCCAGCAGCGGCTCAGAGAAGTGGGTGTTGAAGTCAAGGTGGTGAGCGCCGACACCAAGGTGCGCGACGCTCGGGTGAAGAAAGGAGACTTTGAGATAGCCATCAACGGGCATGGCGGCTGGGGTCAGGACGCCGACTACCTGCGGGAGAAGTTCGGCGGTCCGGGACTGGGAATCCAGGGAGCTACCCACTGGCGCCCGGTGACCGGCTATCAGAACCCCGAGGTGGACCGGCTGGCCACCGAGCAACTGAGGGAAAGCGATCCGGCGAAGCGCAAGCAGCTCGTGGCGGAGTTGCAGCGGGTGTTGGCGGAGGACGTGCCCTGCTTGCCCCTTTACTACACCACCAGCTACTCGGTGTACCGGCCAGCGGAGTACGATGGGTGGATGTTCATGTACGATCACCACGCCCTGACCCACAGCAAGCTCTCTTACCTGGCCCGGTGAGCGGCGATCTTTCCCGGGCGGGAAAACCATGCGCTCGAGATGGTGGTTTAAGCTTTTGGAGTACGGGGTCACCTTGTGGCTTATTCTCACGCTCAACTTCGCCTTGCCCCGTCTCCTGCCGGGTGACCCCTTCCTGGCTCTCTCCTCCCCGGAAGAGGGGGAAGAGCACGCGGTGCTAACGGAGGAGCAGAGGCGGTACTTCTTGCATTACTACGGGCTGGACCGGCCCTGGCCGGAGCAGTATTGGCGCTATCTGCGGGGAATCTGCCGTGGTGATTTAGGGCAGAGCCTTTATTACCATGAAGCGGTGGGTCAGCTCCTGCTGAAGCGCCTGCCCTGGACCCTGCTGCTGGTCCTGGGCTCGACCTTCTTAAGCGCGACTCTGGGTATTTTTCTGGGGACCCTCGCCGCCCGGCACCGCCGGGGGAGGCTCGACCGGGTACTGCTGTTCTCCCTGATCAGCTTCTCCGAAATCCCTTCTTTCTTGCTGGGATTGCTCTTGCTTTTGCTTTTCGCCGTGGGGTTGGGATGGTTTCCCCTGGCTGGGGCCATGACTCCTTTTAAGGAATACAGGGGCTGGTGGGAGGCGGCGATTGACGTGCTGCACCACGCTTGCCTGCCCCTTTTGGCCTTGACCCTGGTCCGGCTCACCGGAGTGTTTTTGCTCACCCGCAACACCCTTCTGCTGGTGGCCAATAAAGATTTCATCCGCACGGCGAGAGCCAAAGGCATAGGGGAGAGGCGGGTCTGGTACCGCCACGCTTTACGCAACGCGCTTTTGCCGGTGGTCACCCGCCTGGGGCTGCAGATGGGGGCCGCGGTGGGGGGCACGGTTCTGGTGGAGAACGTCTTCGCCTACCCCGGGCTGGGGATGCTGCTGCGGGAATCGGTGCGGGTGCAGGACTACCCTTTGATGCAGGGAATTTTTCTGGTCCTGGCCCTGGCAGTGCTGCTGGCCAACGCCTTGGCCGATTTGGCCTGCCACTATCTCGACCCGCGCTCGCGCTATGGCTGAGGGGGTAGAGGACGATGCGGGCACCGGGCCGCCGGGCAAGTTTTTTCTGGCCTTCGTTGAGCTTGGCCGGCAATGTGAGTTTGTTTTTCCTCCTTTTCCTGGTGGCGGTGGGGATTTTGGCTCCCTGGATCAGCCGCTACTCTCCTCACGCCGTTTCCGGGCCCCCTCTTGCTCCACCCGACTGGGAGCACTGGTTAGGGACAGACGAGCTGGGGGTCGATCTCTGGGCCCAGATGTGCTACGGCGCCCGGGTGAGCCTGCTGGTGGGCTTCGGGGTGGCCCTGCTGGCGGGCCTGGGAGGAGGGGCTGCGGGAGCTCTGGCCGGTTACACCGGCGGGTTGCTCGACCGTCTCCTTTTGCGCCTGATCGACATCGCGCTGGTCGTGCCGCAGCTCCCTCTGCTTATCCTGCTGGCGGCCTTCCTGGGAGCTCGCCTGGAAAACGTCATTCTGGCGCTGGCTCTGTTCTCTTGGCCCCGCCCGGCCCGCATCGTTCGCTCCCAGGTTCTGGTTCTTAAAAAGCAAACTTACCTCGTGGCGGCCCGAAGTTTTGGAGCTCGCACGGGCTACCTCCTGCGCCGCCACCTGCTCCCCGAGCTCGCGCCGGTCCTGCTGGTGAGCCTTTTGCGCCTGGCGGCCAGAGGAATAGTGGCCGAGGCGGGGCTTTCATTTATTGGGCTGGGAGATCCTACGCTGAAGAGCTGGGGCAAGATCCTCTATCACGCCACCAACTTCAAAGGCCTCTTCTTCACTCCCTACTGGGAATGGTGGCTGGTGGCTCCGTGGCTAGCCCTGACCCTACTTCTCCTGGCTATCACCTTTCTGGGGCGGGACCTAGAGCGGATTACCGATCCGCGCCTGCGTGTTGGGGGTGCGCGAGTGTGAGCCGGCTGGAAGTGAAAAAGCTCTGCTGCCACTTCGCCACGGAAGGCGGTCGGATCGAGGCGGTGAACGGAGTCTCTTTTTCCCTGGCGGCAGGGGAGGCGGTGGGGCTGGTGGGGGAGTCGGGGTGCGGCAAGACTACCCTGGCCCTGGCCGTCATGGGACTTTTGCCTCCCACGGCCCGGGTTTCCGGCTCGGTTAACTTCCGGGGAAAAAACCTTCTGGAGCTGAGCGAGGCAGAAAAAGATTTCTTCCGCTGGCGCCACATCGCCATGGTCTTTCAAAATTCGGCCGAGGTGCTGAACCCCATGCTGAGCGTGGGCGAGCAGATAGCCGAGCCTTTGCGCCGCCACATGGGACTTGGTCGGCGCGAGGCGGAAAAGCGCTCCCAGGAGTTGCTGGAGATGGTGGGTCTAGGGGGAGAGTGGGCCTGCCGCTACCCGCACCAACTTTCCGGCGGAATGCGCCAGCGAGTGCTCCTAGCCTTAGCCCTGGCCTGCGAGCCGGAGATCCTTCTGGTGGACGAGCCCACCAGTTCCCTGGACCCCGACTCCCGGGAGGAGATACTGCGTCTGCTGGCCGAGCTCCAGAACAGACACGGCTTCTCCTTGCTTCTGATCTCGCACGATCTCTCCGCCGTGGCTCGCCTCACTTCCCGCCTGCTGGTTATGTACGCCGGCAGAGTTGTGGAAGAGGGGCCAACTGAAGAGGTTATAGCTCGTCCTATGCATCCCTACACCCGGGGGCTCATCAGCTCCACTCCCTACCTGTTCCCCTACCGCGATCTGTGGGGTGTACCGGGAGAGACACCCGGCCTCAAGCTTCCCCCCGGCTGCGCCTTTCATCCCCGCTGCACCCAGGCGGTGGAGAAATGCCGACAGGAAGCGCCGGGACTGGCTCCTCTGCCTGGTGGCCGCCGGGTGGCCTGCCACCGAGGCGGGATAGTGACCCTGCTGGAGGCTAAAGGGATACGGCATGAGTACCAGCTGGCGCAGGGCAGGCGCCTACAGGTGCTGAAGGGGGTCGATCTGAGCGTCAGGGAAGGGGAGACGGTGGCCCTGGTGGGGCGCTCGGGTTCGGGCAAGTCCACTTTGGCTCACATACTGGCGGGAGTTTTGACGCCCCTGGCGGGCGAAGTCCGCTTTCAAGGAGTGAAGCTCAAAGGCAACAACCTGAGCTCTCGTCCCGGGGGCATTCAGATCGTCTTTCAAGACCCCTTTAGCGCCCTGAGCCACCGCTTCCGGGTGCTGGAAGCGGTGCGCGAGCCCCTAGATATCAACCGCCTCGGCCCCCCGGAGGAGAGGGAAGAGAAGGTAAAAGAGGCGCTGGCCGCTGTGCAGCTACCCATCGATGAGGGCTTCCTGGGCCGGTTCTGCTGCGAGCTCAGCGGCGGGCAGCGCCAGCGGGTGTGCATCGCCCGCGCTCTGGTGATGGAGCCCAAGCTGCTGATAGCGGATGAAATAACCTCGGCGCTGGACGTCTCCACCCAGGCCAACCTTTTGCGCCTGCTCAAGGGCCTGCAGAACAGCCGGGGCTTCGCCATGCTCCTGATCACCCACGACGTAACTTTGGCCCTGAAGGTGGCCGAGCGCCTGCTGGTTCTGGAAAACGGGCTTTTGGAGGAAAGATCTCCGTTTGCGTGCTCCATCGGCAGCGGGGCAGGCGTGAGTGACAACTCTTTTTCGGCCGTTCGCGCTTAAATGTATTGAAAAAAGAAAGGATGTATGATAATAAGGCTTTAAAAGCAAAAAAAATTAGTCGCTAGATACTAAATATTGAATTTAAAACCAAAAGGGACCACGAAGGCCCTATTAATTAACTGGCTGGTGGTCCCTTTAGCTTTTGGGGAGGTGGTATTTTGTCGAGAAAGCGCGATTAATAAGTCGTTAAAAGATCGGAGCAAGTGTATAGGTTTGGCTAGCAAAAATTGTTTGTAGGGGAGAGGGGAAAGTTTTTATGCGTATAGCGTTGCTTCTAACCGTTGCCTTTTTGCTTTCCTGTCTGGCCTTATTTGTCACTAACCAGAAAGCCTGGGCGGAGACCAGCAACAGCGCCCTCTGGTGCCCTAACCTTTTCCTGGACACGGTGCAAGCGGGCAATACGGTGGAGCTCGGCGCGCTTTACATAAGCGAGAAAAACGCCGGGTCGATTAAAGAGAACGACTGGGTAACGATTTCACTTCCTTCCTGGGTCAAGCTAAAGAGCATAAGGATTTATTTCCCACCCACTTATTTACCCTATTCTGTATCCGGCGCCACTTACAAGGCGGAGTTTGACGAAAATGGATTCACTGTAAACCGAGAGGTTTACAGCTACGGTGACTGGGCCGGTCTGGGGCCCGACATGCTCTTGCAGGCGGTGAGCCCTTCTTCTTTCACCCTCAAGGTTAATAAGAACTGGATACCGACCAAGACCTGCTTTAAAGCCACCATCTACTTTGACCAAGTGCTTTTGCAGCCCCAGGCGGCGGAAGAGTTTAAACCCCTCGACATTAAAGCCACCCTGGACGCCCCTTCGCGCAGCGGCTTCTCCTCCGGATCGGTTACCGTGGCCAAGTTGCAGCTGGCCGCCCGCAGTTCCATAAGTGCCGATCTTCCCACCCAGATCACCGAGAGCGGGGGATCTCTGGCCGACATCACTCTCAAGGAAGATGCGCCCGGCGCCCTGCGGGTCAACGGTGAGAACTTCCTGACTCGGGACACGGTGAAGCTCACTTTGAGCCCGGGGTTCGTCTGGGACCAGGTGAAGCTCATCCCCCAGGGGGGCTTCGGCTCCGATAGCGTGGGCTATGAGGTGGAGACCGATGCCAGCGGTGGCAGCGCTCTCTACCTCAAGATAGGGAGGAGTAGCGCGGATCCCGGTGCTCCGGGAGAAGGAAAACTCCCCGGTCAGCTGGTGATCAAGGCCACGGTCAAGGTGGACAAGAACCTGACAGAGGGCTGCGAGGTTAAGGTGTTTTACGGCGGCACCAATCCCGGCGTGGGCGGGGAAAGGGTGGCCGAGGTCACCGTGGCCAAGTACTTGGTTCCCGGCCTCAAAGTAGTGGCCCGGAGCAAGACCACGGTGGTAGCCGGACGGCGCGACCAGGTGCTGGGGAGCTTTGCCGTGCTGGAAGGGATGCCCAACGATCTGCCCTCGGGCCGCTCCCTCCACCTCACTTTGCCCGAAGGGGTCAAGTGGAACCGGTTGCCTGAGGTATTCTGCGAAGCCGGGGAGGCCAACCTCACCTTCCTCGACCGGCAAAATGAGGGGAGAACGCTCGTCTACCGGATAGAGAACACCGGGGCCGACCGTCTTTCCCTTTGCTTCGAAGGAGCCACGGTGGACTTGGCGGTTTACGCTCCGGCGGAGATTAAGGTGACGGTCAAGTGCTCCCGCCTAAGCGGCAACGCCTCGGTGGCGCAGGTCCGCTCGCCGGTCACCCTGGCCGCGGCCGGAGGGGACATCCGGATCGGCCTTCCCGACCAACCGGTGGGCGAAGTGACCGTTAAAGAGAACTTCCCCGGTGCCCTGCGGGCGCGCGACGCGTCGGGAGATCGGGCCTACCTGGAACTCGAGCTCCCGCCCGGCTTGCGCTTCGCCCAGCTTCCCACCGTGCAAGTGACCTCCGGAGATCTGGAGCTCTACCAGGCTGGCATCCAGTTGGCGGACGGCGACCGAACTCTGGTGATCCCCATCGAGCGTTCCAGCGTGGCGGGCGTTGCCGAGGGGAAGGGAGACAAGAAGGAGAAGGTGGGCGGTACCCTCATCGTCCGGAACATTCTCCTGACCTCCGACCGGACCGTGCCGGAGGGGCCGGTGGATCTGGAAATTAAAGGAACGGCCTTGAGCGAGACCATGGAGCTCTTTGCCGACCGGCAGAACCGGCTCCAGCTGGTGATAGCTCGGTGCCTCACCCCGGCTCCCCGGGAAGTGAAGGTGCGGGCGGTCTTTACCGTGGGCAGCAGCAAGTACCTGGTGGGCGACAGGGAAGAAGTAATGGATGTGGTCCCCTACATAAAGGACGGGCGGGTGTACGCTCCGGTGCGCTACCTGGCCCGGGCCGTGGGATTGAAGGACAGCGACATTCTCTGGGACGAAGCAGCCGGCACCGTCACCCTGCTCACCCCCAGGAGGGTGGTGCTGTTCCGGGTGGGGGAGAAAAGCTACACGGTGCAGGGAGTGGAGGTGTCCAGGGATGCGGCGCCAGAGATCGTTAACGGGCGGACCATGCTCCCCTACCGCTTCCTGGCTCAGGCATTGGGCTTCGGGGCCGAATGGGATGAGATCCACCGGCAGGTGTTGATCCAGTAAGCGGCAGGGGGATTATCCTCCTGCCCTTACCCCTTGGGGGTGAAGGCAGTTTTGCTGAGCTATCTCCTGAAGCGGCTCCTTTATCTTGTCCCGGTGATGCTGGGGGTTTCTCTCGTCACCTTCCTGCTTATCAACCTGGCGCCGGGCGACCCGGCGGAGCTCATCCTGCGTTCCGGTGGGGTAGAGCCCACCAGGGAAGCGGTGGAGGCTCTGCGGGAAGAGCTGGGCTTAAACGACCCCCTTTACCTCCAGTACGGGCGCTGGCTGTGGCGGGCGCTGCACGGGGACTGGGGCCGCTCCTTTCGCACCGGGCAGCCGGTAGTGGAGGAGCTCCTCTCCCGCTTCCCGGCCACGCTGGAACTCGCTTTGGCGGCCACGCTCTTCATGCTCTGCCTGGCCCTGCCGCTGGGCATTCTTTCTGCCCTTTACCGCCACGCCTGGCTCGACCACTTGAGCCGCCTGGGAGCTCTCCTGGGCGCTTCTCTTCCCGGGTTTTGGCTGGGGCTTATGCTCATTTACCTCTTCGCGGTGAAGCTGAGGGTGCTGCCAGTTATGGGGCGAGGTGGGTTGGAGCACCTGGTGCTGCCAGCGGTGACCCTAGGCTTCGGTCTGGCCGCCGTCTACGCCCGAATTTTAAGGGCCGGGATGCTGGACGCGCTGGGGCAGGATTACATCAAGGTGGCGCGGGCCAAGGGCTTGCCGGAGAAGTGGGTGATCGGGCGCCACGCCCTTAAAAACGCCCTCCTGCCGGTGGTGACCCTCCTGGGCCTGAGCTTCGGGCACTTGCTGGGGGGAGCGGTCATCGTGGAAACCATCTTCGCCTGGCCGGGGGTGGGAAAGTTCGCGGTGGACTCCATTTTTAACCGCGACTACCCGGTAATTCAGGGGTACGCCCTTTTCATGTCCGTGGTGTTCGTGCTGGTTAACCTGGTGGTGGATTTGTCTTATGTTTTGCTCGACCCGCGCATCCGTCTGGGGAAGGGGAGCTAAAGGTTATGGGGCTGGTCAGGGAAGCGGAAAGGGGTGCCGGGTGCTGGGAAAGGGCTGCCGGAGAGGGAGCGGCGGTTCGGGGGAACTCCGCCTGGGCGAGGTTGAAGCGCGACCGGCTGGCCCTGGCAGGGCTGGTTATGCTCTCGATCGTGGTGGCGGTGGCTGTCCTGGCTCCTTACCTGGCCCCCAACGACCCGGTGAAAGTAGATCTGCAACACCGGTTGGCGCCACCCAGCGCTCAGTACCCTCTGGGCACCGACCACCTGGGCCGCTGCCTTCTGTCGCGGCTCATCTACGGCGCCCGGGTCTCGCTCAGCACGGCGGCTCTGGCCCTGGTGGCCATTTTGGTCCTCGGCCTTCCCCTGGGCATTCTGGCGGGCTACTGCGGCGGCTGGGTGGACAACCTCATCATGCGGCTGGTGGATATACTGCTGGCCTTCCCGGGACTGGTCTTGGCGCTGGTCATCGCTGGGACCCTGGGGCCGGGGCTTTTGAACGTTATGCTGGCGCTGACTCTGGTTTGGTGGGTGGGGTACGCCCGGGTCATTCGGGGGATGGTCCTTGCGGTGAAAGAAAAAGAGTTCGTCCTGGCAGCGCGGGCCTGCGGCACCTCCCGGTGGGGCATCATCGTGCGGCACATCCTGCCCAATGTGCTTTCTCCGGTGATCGTTCTGGCCACGCTGGATATGGGCAAGCTTATCCTGGCCATCTCCGGGCTTTCCTTCCTGGGGCTGGGCGCCCAGCCGCCCACGCCAGAGTGGGGGGCCATGCTCAACGACGGCCGTCCTTACCTCCAGGTGGCGCCGCAGCTCACCCTTTATTCCGGCCTTTGCATCATGACGGTGGTGCTAGCCTTCAACCTGCTGGGCGACGGTCTCCGGGACGCGCTGGACCCGCGCCTGACCACCAGGCTCTGAGGAGGCAAGGCAATGACCGCCCCGGTTTTGCGGGTAAAAAACCTTTCCACCTATTTTTACACTTCCCAGGGGGTCGTCCGGGCGGTAGACGGGGTTTCTTTCTCCCTGGCGCCGGGGGAAACTCTGGGCCTGGTGGGGGAAAGCGGTTGCGGTAAAAGCGTCACCGCCCTATCACTCCTGCGGCTGGTCGAGCCTCCTGGAAGGATCGTTTCCGGGGAGGTCTGGCTCGACGGCCGCGACCTCTTAAAGCTCGCGTCCTCGGAGTTCCGGCGGGTGCGGGGAAAGGAAGTGGCTTTGGTCTTCCAGGACTCGCTGACCTCTTTAAACCCGGTGCTGACCGTGGGGTTGCAGCTGGCGGAGACGGTGGTGGCGCACGAAGGCCTGCCCTGGAAAGAAGCCCACCGGCGGGCGGCGGAGCTCCTTTACCGCCTGGGGCTGCCCGAGCCGGAGAGGCTCATGCGCTCCTACCCTTTTCAACTCTCCGGTGGGATGCGCCAGCGGGTGAGCTTGGCCATGGCGCTTCTTTTGCGCCCGCGAGTGCTGGTGGCCGACGAGCCCACCACCGCTTTGGACGTCACCGTGCAGGCCCAGATTTTGGCCGAGCTCAAACGGTTGCAGCGGGAACTGGGAATGGCCCTTCTGCTCATAACCCACGACCTGGGGGTGGTGGCGGCTATGGCCGACGAGGTGGCGGTGATGTACGCCGGATCTATCGTGGAGTGCGGCCCGGTGACGGAGGTATTCGAGCGACCCGCTCACCCTTACACCCGCGCCCTGCTCCGTTCCGTGCCCCGGCCAGGGGAGGAGCTGGTGCCCATCGAGGGGCAACCTCCCTCGCTTTTAGGCCTCCCCGACGACAGGTGCCCCTTTCTCCCCCGCTGCCCGGAAGCACGGGAGGAATGCCGAAAAAGGAGGCCGGAGCTTTTAAAGGTAGCCCCGGGACAGCTGGTGGCCTGCCACTACCCCTACATGGCGAGGGATGAAGGTTGAAACTTCTGGAAGTGAAGGGTCTGGTCAAGCACTACGTGAGGAAAAGAGGCTTGGCCCGGCGGGAGACGATCCGGGCGGTAGACGGGGTTTCTTTCTCCCTGGCGCCGGGGGAAACTCTGGGCCTGGTGGGGGAAAGCGGCTGCGGCAAAAGCACCCTGGGGCGGCTGATATTGCGGCTGGAAGAGCCCACCGCCGGGGAGGTGATCTTTGAAGGCGTAAATATCGCCACCTGCGGAGAGAAGGAGCTCCGGGAGCGGCGCCGGCATCTGCAGATCGTCTTCCAGGACGCTTACTCCTCTTTAAACCCGAGGCGGACGGTGGGGGCCAGCGTCGAGGAGCACCTGGCCAACTTCGGTATGCCGCGCTCCGAGCGGCGGGAGCGGGTAAGAGAGCTCTTGCAGCTCGTGGGGCTAAATCCGGAAGAAGCGGCCAAGTACCCGCACGAGCTCTCCGGCGGGCAACGCCAGCGCGTCAACCTCGCCCGGGCGCTGGCCCTGCAGCCGAAGCTCATCGTCTGCGACGAGCCCGTTTCCAGCCTGGACGTTTCCATCCGGGCGCAGATCCTGAAGCTCTTGCGGGAGTTGAAGGAGCGGTTCCGGCTCTCTTACCTCTTTATCTCGCACGACCTGGCGGCGGTGAGCTGCCTGGCCGACCGGGTGGCGGTGATGTACCTGGGAAAGATCATGGAAATCCTGTCGGCTGAGGCGCTTTCCCAGGCCCGTCACCCCTACACCCGCGCCCTGTGGCGCTCGGTGCTGCCGCCCGACCCGCGAAACAGGGCTACGCTGGAGCCGGCAGTGAAAGGAGAGCCGCCCGACCCGGCCAACCCTCCGCCGGGCTGCCGCTTCCACCCCCGCTGCCCCCAGGCCCAGGAGTTCTGCCGGCGGGAAGAACCGGTTCTGAGAGAAATAAAAGGAGGGCATCTAGTGGCTTGCCACATGGTCGTTTGAGAGGGAGGTTGGCCGCTTGATAAAAAGAGAGTTCGTCGTCCGGCCCATAGGAGAAGTCGGGCGGAGTCGGGGAAAGGGGATCAAAGAGGTGATCGTTTACGACGAGTTTGCTCCCGGGCTGGCGGGGGTCGAGGATCACCTTTTCCTTACCATCGTCTGGTGGCTGCACCACAGCGAAAATGACCGGGACACTTTGCAGTTCAAACCCATTCTGGCGAAAACGATGCCCCGGGGAAGGGACCGGTCGCTGGAACTGCACGGCGTCTTCAGCAGCCGAGCTCCTCTGCGCCCCAACCCCATAGCCATCACTGTAGTTCAGCTAATCGACCTGGAAGGGAGCACTCTTCTGGTTCGGGGCCTAGACGCTCTTTCCGGCTCGCCGGTGCTGGACATCAAGCCCCATTTTCTCTTCTGAAGGAGGCGCAAACTTGTGGCGCGTGTAAGAAAAATTTTGGTAAGCTTGACAATCCTGCTTCTGGTCCTCCTGGGCGGTTGCGGCCGGCCGAAGCCTGCTCCCTCAGGCGAGCAAAGCCTGGTCATCGGTGCCGGCCGGGACTTCTATGCGGGGGAGCAGAGCCCCGGCTTTGCCCACGGCAGCACCGGCATATGGGAGAGCTTGACCGTTCTCAACGAGGATCTGGAGCCCGTGCCTCACCTGGCGGAAAAGCTGGTACCCGACGACACCGGAAAGGTCTGGACTGTTCATCTGCGCCCGGGCATCAAGTTTCACGATGGTACCCCGCTGGACGCGCGGGCAGTGGTGGAGAGCGTCCGGCGCATATCCCGCCACCCCAAGCTGGACGAGTACGGCACCTTTGCTCAGCTGGAAAGGGTGGAGGCGGTGGGCGAGCGGGAAGTGAGGTTCGTTTTCCGGCGGCCCGAGCCCGCCTTTCCGGCCAAAGTGGCCTACCACGGCTGTCCCATTTTCAGCCCCCAGAGCTTCGACGCCGAGGGGAAGATTCTTCACCCCTACGGCACCGGTCCTTTC
The DNA here is from genome assembly GCF_052073645.1 of Desulfothermobacter acidiphilus. GTDB lineage: Bacteria > Bacillota > Desulfotomaculia > Desulfotomaculales > Ammonificaceae > Desulfothermobacter > Desulfothermobacter acidiphilus. The sequence goes on from NZ_CM125440.1 coordinate 807,221, forward strand.
AAGTTCGCCGAGTACAAAAAGGGCGAGGCCCTGACCGTGGTGCGCAACGACGACTACTGGCGGGGCAGACCCAGGCTGGAAAAGGTGACCTTTAAAGTTATCCCCGATCCCTCCACCCGCCTGGCCGCCCTGCAGACCGGCGCCATCCAGGCTATAGCCGATGTGGGCGGTGTCTTGCCGGAGCAGGCTCCGATAATCCAGGGCGACCCCCGCCTGGTTCTACTCTCTCGCCCGGTTACCACCACCCACTACCTGCTCTTCAACAACCAGAAGCCCCCGTTTAACGATGTGCGCCTTCGCCAGGCGGTGAGCCTGACTGTAGACCGCCAGCAGCTGGTTAAAGAGGTGCTGGGCGGCTATGGCGAGCCGGCGGACACCCTCTTCACGCCGCTGGCCCGGCGCTGGGTGGTGAAGGGGCTGTGGACAACGGACAAGCAAAAGGCCCGCGAACTGGCCGAGCAAGCTAAAGGCAAAGAGCCGCGCAAGGTGCTGCTGGTGGTCAATTCCTCCTTGGCCAACCGCTGGCCTTACAGATCCTTGGCCGAAGTTTTACAGGCAGAACTCAAAGAGCTTGGCTTCGAGGTGGAGCTGAAGCTGCTGGAAATGGGCGCTTGGAAGGAGGCGCTTAAAAGAGGCGAATACGACCTTACTTTGACCCCTTACACCTTGATGACCGGAGACCCCGATTTCTTCTTCGGCCGGTGGATTTATTCACGGGGGTCGATGAACCGAGAGCGGGGTTTGGGCTACCGGAACCCGGAGGCGGACCGGCTGGTGGAGCAGGCGGCGGCCGAGCTCGATCCGGCCAGGAGAAAGGAGTTGTACGACCGGCTGCAGCGGCTGGTGGCCGAAGAGGTTCCCCTGTGCCCTCTCTACCACGACCTCTGCCTCTACGCCACCAGAAAAGAAGTACAGGGTCTAACGCTGGACCCCTTCTTCAAGCCAAGCCTGGAAAGGACGTGGATAGAATGAGGCGCTCTGAGGAGGGAGAGGGAATGAGTTGTTTGGATGCTTTCCTGCCCCCGGTAGGGGGAGAGGCTCTGGCCGAGATGGCCAGGGGTTACCAGCGCTCCCTGGTGCTGGCCCAGGCGTTCGAGTTGGGGATTTTCGACAAGCTGGCCGCCGGCCCCAGGAGGCTGGAAGAGCTGGCGGCGGAGTTCGAGGTGCTGCCGGAACGACTGAAGCTGTTGCTCGACGCCCTGGCAGCCTTGGGCCTGCTAGAGAAAGAAGGAGAGGCTTACGGCAACAGCCTCCTGTCCCAGACCTTTCTCTGCTCGCAGAGCTGCTTTTGTCAGAAAGATCTGCTGCGGCTGCAGCTAGCGCCGGAGCGGCGCCGGCAGTGGGAGCGAATCTCGGATTGGCTAAAAGGAGATACCATGCGGCGGCCGGGCAATCCCGGCGAAGTGTTCAACCCTTCCTTTATCCACGCCATGGCTCAAGCTACGCTGAGCCACAAGGGTTTCACTGCCACGGTGGAGCTGGTGGCCGAGCATCTAGGCCAGGGCGGGGCGCGGAGGCTTTTGGATCTGGGAGGAGGGCACGGGCTTTACGCCATCGCTCTTAAGGAGCTCAAGCCGGAGTTGGAGGTCACCGTCTTCGATCTGCCCCACGTGGAGGAGGTTACCCGGGGATACGCCAGGAGGTACGGCACAGAGGTCAACTTTCTCCCCGGCAACTTTCACGCCGACGAACTCCCTGGGGAGCAGGATATAGTTTTGACCTTTGACGTTTTCTACGGCCCGCCGGCCAAGACCAGGGAAGTGCTGGCCAAGGTCTACCGGGCGCTGAAGCCCGGCGGCTACCTTTTCACCAAGCACTGGTTTTTGGACGATACCCGCACCCGCCCGGAGCGAGCGGCCCTTTTCGCCCTGCTGCTGGCCTTAGGCAACCCGGCCTCGCACGTCTGCACCTGCCGGGAAATGACAGAGATGTTGACCGAGCTCGGCTTGGCCGTGAAGGGAGAAATTCCCGTGGGCGACTCCGCTTCCACCATCATCATTGCCCGCAAGGAGGGGGAGTAAATGGCTGGAAAGAAAGTCCACTGGATACTAGCGGTACTTCTGGCAATCGGCCTGTTCCTTTCCGGCTGCGGGGCCAGACAAGAGCCGCCCAAGGCCGCCGGGGAAGTGATCAAGGTGGGCATCCGGAAAGACATCGCCTCGCTCGATCCCGGTGTTTCTGGCAAGGGAGGCCCCGATCCCCAGCGCTACCTGATCTATGAGCCCTTGCTCTATCTGGATCAGGACTTCAACCTCAAGGGGCGGCTGGCGGAGAGCTGGAGCTCGGATGATCAGGGGAAGACCTGGACCGTGAAGCTCAAAAAAGGAGTCCAGTTCTCCGACGGCACTCCCTTCAACGCGGCGGCGGTGAAGTTTTCCCTGGAGTACCTGGCCAAAAGCAAGCGCATCTTCTGGCCGCTGGAGCGGATAGAGACGCCGGACGACTACACGGTCAAGCTGGTCTTCAAGCGCCCCTACGCCATCCTCCCCTACGATCTGACCACGGCGGAGATCTTCTCCCCCACCTCCTTCGATGCGGAAGGCAAGTTCAAAGCGCCTATCGGAACCGGTCCCTTCGTTTTCAAAGAATGGCAGAAGGAGCAGGAGCTAATTTTCGAGCGCAACGAAAACTACTGGGGAACCAAACCCAAAATCAAAACCGTCGTCTTCAAGGTCATCCCCGACCACCAGACCCGGGCCATGGCCCTGCAAAGCGCTGAGATAGACGTTGCCGATTACCTTCCCGTGAACGCCATCCGGGAGATGGAGAAGACGGGCAAGTTCTCTATCTACCGCAAGGCCAGCCCCTGCATGAACTGGATAGCCTTCAACACCTACCGCGAGCCTTTCAGCGACCTGCGCGTGCGCCAGGCGGTCTGCTACGCGGTGGACGTCAAGCGCATTATCGAGTCGGTGGTGGGCCGGGAGATTGCCACCCCCGCTTTGAAAGGGCCCCTTTCTTCCCCAGCCCACGAGTACATCCGCAAGCCCGATTTGGAGTGGTACACCTACAACCCGGACAAAGCCCGGGAGCTCCTTTCCCAGGCCGGCTGGAAGCCCGGTGGCGACGGTGTGCTGGAAAAGAACGGTAAAAAATTCCGGGTGACCCTTATCGCCTCCACCCTCTACGAGGAGGGCAAGGCTATCGCCGAGGCGGTGCAGGCGGACTTAAAGAAGGTCGGCATCGACGTGGAGGTGCGGGTGCTGGAGTCCGCTGCCCGTTTCGATGCCTTAAAGCAGCGGAACTACGACCTCATCGAAATGGGCGGCATCTGCCCCCACAACGATCCCACCCCCTGGTTCGGCTACTACTTCGGCACCCAGCACCCGGAGTACTGCGTGCTGGAAAACCGGCAGATCCAGGAGTTGGTGAACAAACTCTACAGCACGGTCGAGCCCGAGGCGCGTCGGCAGCTCTTCTACCGGCTGCAGGAGCTCCTGAAGGAGCAGGCGCCGGGGATCTTCCTTTATAACCAGGAGGCGGTGACGGTGGCCAGAAAAGATCTCAGGGGCTTCGTGCTGGAGGGGGGCATGCCCGGGACCTACTCTTACCTGCGCACTATTTCCCTGGGGAGCTAGGGAGGTGGAGAAATGCTTAAAATCGCTGGTTTTCGGGTAATTTACGGCCCCAGCGCCGTTGGCCGCGTTTATCAGGAGGCGGTGGCCGAGCTGGCGGAGGCGGGGCTGCCGATAGAGTTTCGCTACTCTCAGCCACCGGCGGCAGGTATGCCCCTTCCCCCGCCGGAATGGCTTGAGTTTGCTCAAAAGGAGGCGGACGCCGTCTTCTTCAGCTTCCCGCCGGAGTTTAAAGCCCTGGGGGAGCTCTTCGGCCGCTGGCAGAAAGAGCTTTCGCAACCTCTGGTGCCGGTGACCAGGGAGGTGGCCACCCTGGGCAATGTGGCGCCGGAGGCGGCCCAGCGAGCGATCACCTACCACCTCTATGGGGGTAAGGAGAACCTCAAGGCCTTCTTCAGGTGGCTGGGGGAGCTGGCGGGCAGGATGCCGGCCGGCTCCGCCCCTGCTCCCCAGGAGCTTCCCTGGGCGGGGATCTATCACCATCGGGCCCAAGGCTGCTTCACCTCGCTGGAGGAGTACCTGGCCTGGTACGGAGAGAGACGGCCGCTGGTGGGGCTTTTATTCCCCCGCGTCTTCTGGGTAGAGGAGAACCTGGCGGGGTACGATGCCATCATTCAGGAGATCGAAAGGCGCGGGGCCGGGGTAATACCCGTCTTCAGCGACGGCTGGTTCGGGCAAGTGAGAAACGACGAAGTGATCCGCCAGTTTTTCTTCCGCAATGGGAAGCCGATCATCGAGGCCCTGATAGCCTATAGCGCCTTTTTCTTAAAGACACGGCGGGAGGTGGCGGTGAACCGCGAGCCGGTGGAAGACGTGCTCTTAGAACTCAAGGTGCCCATCTTAAAGATGATCCACGCGGCCCGGCAAACGGAAGCCCAGTGGCAAGAGGACCCGCAGGGCTTGAATTTACCGCAGGTGATCATCAGCATCACCTTGCCGGAGTTCGACGGGCTCATCGAGCCCTGGCTGGTGAGCGTGGCCGAGGATGAAGGGGAGTTCCCCCGCGCCCGCCCCCTGCCGGAGCAGGTGAGTTACCTGGTCGATAGGCTTTTCCACTGGCTAAAGCTCCGGCGCAAGCCCAACTGCGAGAAGAAGGTGGCTTTTATCCTCCTCAACTCTCCTTGCAAGAGCGTGGAGGCCACGGTGGGCACGGCCTTCGGGCTGGACTCCCTGGAAAGCTTGGCCCGTATTTTGAAGCGCTTGGAGGAGGAAGGCTACCGGGTGGACTGGGTGCCGGAGAGCGGGCGGGAGCTGGCGGAAGCCATCCTGGGGAGGAAAGCGCTCCCCGACTTCCGCTGGACCACGCTGGAGGAGGTAGTAGAAAAGGGCGGGGCGGCGGCTCTGGTTCCTTTGGAAAAGTACCTGCAGTGGTTTGAGGAGCTCCCGAGGGAGGCCCGCGAGAAGGTGGCGGCGGCCTGGGGAGACCCGCGAGAGGCGGAGAGGGCTTCCGGGGTGCAGAAGCTTGCCCTGGGCCTTTACCGGGGTCAGGTAGTCATCCCTGGGATCGTCAGCGGCAACGTGTTTATCGGGGTACAGCCCAAGCGGGGCTGCGCCGGCTCCAAGTGCGACGGGGAAGTCTGCAAGATCCTTCACGATCCGGATGTACCGCCGCCACACCAGTGGATCGCCTGGCACAAGTGGCTGGAAGAGGAGTTCGGCGCCGACGTAGTGGTGCACGTGGGCACCCACGGGGTGCTGGAGCTCTTGCCCGGAAAGACCACAGCCCTGTCCGAAGCCTGCTTCCCTCGCATTTCTCTAGGCAAGGTACCCCACCTTTACCTGTACAATTTGACCAACCCCATGGAGGCGGTGGTGGCCAAGCGCCGCTCGGCTGCCGTCATCGTTGACCACCTGCCGCCGGTTCTGGCCAGTATGCGCCTTTCCGGGGATCTCGCCGACCTGGAGGAGTTATTGGAAGACTACCAGAAGGCGGTAAGCCTCAAGGAGAAGGGGCGTGCCGAGATAATCCGGGCGCAGATGGCGGAAAAAGCGCGGAGGGCCGGCCTATGCGCCGAGGACGAGACTCCAGACCCCGAGGTTTTGCACGAAAAGCTCACTCTTCTTCGGGAGAGCCAGTTCCGAGACGGTCTGCACATCATAGGCGAGGCGCCGGAAGGCGAGGCCCTGGCCGAGCTCTTAAACGCTGTTTTGCGGCTGGATCAGCCCGATTGCCCTTCTTGGCGACGGGTTCTGGCCCGGTACCTGGGGCTGGATTACGACCTTCTGCTCAAGGAGCCGCAGGCTTTCCTCCCCGCGGCCGGGGTGAGCCACGGGAAACTTTTGGAGGAAATTGATCAGCTGGGCAAGGAGATCCTGGGCAGGGTGGAGAACCTGCCGGAAGAGGCGGTGGACGAGGCTTTGGCCCAAGCCCGGGAGTGCCTTTCCCGCTTCGCCCGGAAGCGGGGCCTTTCCTTGGATGATGGTGCCAAAGATTCTTTGACCAAGGTGCTGGCCAAAGCCCTGCGCATTGTGCCTCTTGTGCGGCGCACGACCGATGAAGTGGAAAACTTGCTGCGGGGCCTGGCGGGTGAGTTTATCCCTCCCGGCGCCTCCGGGGCACTGGCCCGGGGCAAGGTGGAGGTCCTGCCCACGGGGCGCAATATGTACTCCATCGACCCCTGGCGCATTCCCACCGCGGCCGCCTGGGAGGTGGGGAAGCGGCTGGCGGAGGAGCTCCTGGCCCGCTCCCGGGGCGAGGACGGCTCCTATCCGGAGACCATAGGCTTCACCCTGCGGGCCATGGACCCCTTCCGGGCTGACGGGGAGCTCATCGCCCAGATCCTCTATACCCTCGGGGTGGAGCCGGTCTGGGTGGCCGGACGAGTGGTGTCGCTCAAACCCATTCCCCTGGAGAAGCTGGGGCGTCCCCGCATCGACTGCCTGGTGAACCTCTCTTCCATCCTGCGCGACGGGATGCCCAGGGCTTTCGAGCTTATCGACCAGGCGGTGAAGATGGTGGCGGAGCTGGAGGAGCCGCCGGAGCAGAACTTCGTGCGCAAGCACGTGCTGGAGAGGGAGGCCGAGCTCCGGGTCGAGCACGGGGAGGAGGAAGCTCGGAAGCTGGCCACCTTGCGCGTGTTTTCTTCCGCTCCGGGGACTTACGGCACGGGTGTAGAGCTGGCGGTGGCCTCTTCCGCCTGGAAAGAAGAGCAGGACCTGGCGGAGGTCTATTTCCACTGGACGGGCTACGCCTACGGTGAGGGAGTTTACGCCCGCAAGGCGCCCGCCGAGCTGGTGGACCGGTGCCGGCGGGTAAGCGTCACCTTCGAAAAGTTCGACTCGGACGAAATCGACCTTCTGGACTGCTGCCACATCTACGGGGTGCATGGCGGCTTCACCGTAGCGGCCAAAGTGGCCTCCGGGCAGGAGCCCAAGACCTTTTTCGGCGCCACCCACGATCCCGACCGGCCGGTGATCCGCACCTTACGCGAGGAGCTTTCCCGCATCGCCCACACCCGGCTTTTAAACCCGGCCTGGATCGAGGGCAAGAAGCGCCACGGTTACAAAGGAGCGGGGGACATCTCCAGCCGCGTCAACCACATGTACGGCTGGCAGGCCACCACCCGCCAGGTGGAGAACTGGGTCTTCGACGGGATCGCCCAAAAGTTCGTCTTGGACGAGGAGAACCGCAAGTTCTTCCAGGAAAACAACCCCTGGGCGCTGGAGGAGATCGCACGGCGGCTGCTGGAGGCCGCCAGCCGGGAACTCTGGCAGGCCGATCCGGAGTTCCTGGCCCGGCTCAAGGAGGTCTATCTGGAAATCGAGGGCTGGCTGGAAGAGCGCATGGGGGAGGTGAAAGGAGAGTTCCAGGGCGGGGCGGTGGAGGTGCGCGCACTCGGGGAGATGGAGGGATGGGCGGAGAAGCTAGCGGAAGTGCGGCGGGAGTTGGAATCTGGGCGAGCCAACGAGGTTCCCGCGTTAGTCTTTCGAAGCGGCAGGCAAGCGAAGAAAGGCCCGACCATATAGGAGGTGGATATTATGCGGCTTCGTTTGGTGGCTATGCTGGCGGGGTTAGCGCTGCTGTTGGTGGGAGGAGTGTACGCCGCGGCGCAACAATTTTTCCCGGTCAAGGTGCTGGTTAACGGGCCGGAAGTGGCTTTCGACACCTCCCCGGTAATTTCTGGGGGAAGAACTCTGGTCCCCCTGCGCGCGCTGGTGGAAGTTTTGGGAGGCGCGGTCAATTGGCATCCGGATCGGCACGTTGCGGAGGTGGTTTTCCCCGCTCCTCCGCCCGGAGCGGAGCCCAGCTATTTCTTTTGGCGGGGAGTAGGGGAGCAGGCGGCTAAAAAAGCTCTTTCTCACCTGGGCGCTTCCCGCGACTTACTGGTGCTTACCAACGCCGGCTACGTTAACCCGGGGGGAAAATCCACCCTACCTTGCCTCGACGGCCTCATGGCCTTAACCGCTTGCACCGAGGGCAAGGGTAACCTGCTGCGAGTGCACACGGCTGACACGCGCCCCTTGTGGTTTTTCTTCTGGGACAAGAAAAGCGGCCAAGGGGTCTTCTTGGAACTGGATCGATCCGTTGCGCTCCAGCTTTTGAACCGGCCCGCTGACCAGCCGCTCGGGCAGGCGGCGCTTTGGTCCAAAGTGGCTTGCGAGAATATCGCGGCGGAACATCTTTTATCCCATCCGCAGCAGTGGAACCAGAAGGTGCAGGCCAAGATCTTTGATGGTTTCGAGTTCGGCATCGTGACCATAGCCAATCTGGTGGCGCACGGTGCTCCGCCGGAGCTCATCCAATCGGCTCTTTTCCACGACCATCTTTGCCCCGGTGTTACCAGCGGCTACCTCATTGCCGAGTACCTTAAGCGAAACTTCCCTCTTTCTCCGGGGGAGAGCTACTACGTGCTGGCCCTTCCACCTTGGTGTAAGGAGGACGCTCTGCAAGTCGTGCTCAACACCACCCCGGGCAAGGGGGGCATGGCGGTGATTCCGATGAACGAGGCCGCTAAGGCCCGGCTCAAGCCGGAGGCCAAGAACTTGGCCGGCATTTACTTCCGTTACCACCCGGCGCAGCAACGGGGAGAAGGGCTGGTACTGGCCTTCGACTTCGGCAAAGCTTACGAGCAGAGCGGTGTCGATATGGCGAAGAGTTTTCCCTGGGAGAGCCGCTTGAAATTGGACCTCTGGCTGCTCCAATACCTTGATCGCCCGGAGCTCTTCGTCACCGAAATCAAGCGGTTCCAGCTGGCCCCGGGCGAGGTGCCCAGCGATTACGCCCAGCCGGGAACGAATCCTCTGGTCAAGCTGGGACTGTGGCAGCAATAGTTTTCTGGCCCCCACCGGGTAGTGGGGGCCAAAAGATGAAACATTTATGCCCGGGAAGGAATTTTTTCTCTCCGGGGAGAAAAGCTGCTAGGAGGAGTTCTTCTTGAACCAATGACGCCAAACCGGGAGGGGGAGCAATCCATGCTGCGAGTGGTTCAGGGACACGAGATCTGGGTGATACCAGAGGCCAGCCATTTTCACATGGGAACGGAAACTCGCTGCCGCGTTTTTTACGGGCACGCGGGACGGCCGGACGGCCTGGCAGATTTAAACCGTCTTTCCGCCTGGGTGCTCAAACCGGAGGGCAAGCGCCTCAACCTGGCGGTCACCGCGGGAGACAACACCTTTCACCTGGTGAAGTTCGTTCCCGACGAGGACGGCTTCTGGGCGGTGACGGTGGAGAACGACGTAGGCGCCATCGCCTTGAAAGGCGGACTTTTCCGCCAGGGCACGCGCCGGGATTTCCCCGACGCCAAAGAAGTGAGCTACTATCACCAGTACGCCAAGACCTTCGTGCAGGTGGGGCATCTGCACGAGGAAGAAACGGCCGTAATCCCGGCGTCGCCCGTGCGGCTGGGGCACGAGCTGGAGCTGGTGGCCGTTCCCGGCCCCCACCAGTTGGGAAGCGACTTAGTGCTGGAGATCTACTACCGGGGCCAGCCTCTGCCGGGGGCGGAGGTCAAGGCCAACTGGAGCTTGCGGGAAGAGAAGGATTGGGCCTGGACCCGCCGCGCCGACTCCGCGGGGAAGCTGAAGGTCACCTTGGACCAGCCGGGGCACTGGCTCTTTTACGTGCGTCACACCGACGACACCCTGGGCAAAGAGGGGGAGTACGAGAAGGTAATCTACACCGCCACTCTGAGCTTTTACGGCATCCGGTAAGAGAATTTTACGCGCATTTTTATGAAGGTTGCTTGACTTTTCCCAGTGAGCCGTGTTACCATTTCGCCAATGGGTAAACCTTGGCTGCAAAATTTCATATGCTTTAGCTGAGGCGGAGACGAGAGGAGAGTAGTAGAGGCGAGGCGAGCTCGAGCCTGGCAACGCAGTGAGGCCGGTGCGGGAGCTTCTTCGCACCGGTTTTTTGTTTCTCCTCTTCCAGGCGCCAAAAAAAGGGAGGCGAGCGAGCGAATGCTTTCACCAGCGATCGAGGAGTACCGTCGCTTATCGCAACTTTACCCGGTGGTACCGGTGTACCGGCGGATGGTGGCCGATTTAGATACCCCCATCGGTGCCTACAAGAAGTTGGCTCCTCGTCCGGCTTACTTGCTGGAAAGCGTGGCCGGAGGGGAAATTTTGGGACGCTACAGTTTCCTGGGCTTTTGCCCTTTTCTAACCTTCCAGGCCCGGGGGCAGGAGGTAGAGTATGGGGGCCAGAAAGTGAAAGGCGATCCCTTCCTCATTCTGGAACGCCTCATGCGCCAATTTAGAGGCCCCTCGCTGCCCGACCTGCCCCGCTTTTACGGCGGTGCCGTGGGTTACTTCGGCTACGATCTAGTTCGTCATCTGGAGAAGCTGCCGGAGAAGGCGGTGAACGATCTGGATTTCCCGGACCTTTTTCTCCTTTTCGCCCGGCAGGTACTTATTTTCGACCACGTGCGCCGGGAGTTGACCATCGTGGTGAATACCTTGCCAGCAGGCGATCCCGACCGGGAATACCGGCAGGCGTTGCAAGACATCGAAGCGACCCTAGCCCTGCTCGAGCAGCCGGTCACCGGCGGGTATGAGGTTCCGATTTCTCCTCACCTGCCACCACCGGTCTCCAACTTCACGCCGGAGGCCTTCTGCGCTGCAGTGGAACTGTTGCAAGAGCGGATAGCAGCCGGCGATGCCTTGCAAGTGGTGCTTTCCCAACGCCTAGAGCTACCCTTTCCCGCCGATCCCTTCGCCGCTTATCGGCGCCTGCGCGCACTCAACCCTTCTCCTTACCTTTTTTACCTGGACTTTGGCGAGCCGGTGGTGGCCGGTTCCTCGCCAGAAATGCTGGTTCGGGTAGAGGAGGGGGTGGTCACCACCCGACCCATAGCCGGCACCCGGCCGCGGGGGGCAAATCCAGAGCAGGATGCCCAGCTGGAGCAAGAGCTCTTGGCTGATCCCAAAGAGCGAGCCGAGCATCTGATGCTGGTAGATTTGGGGCGGAACGATATAGGCCGGATAGCCTGCCCGGGCACAGTGCAGGTAACGGAGTTCATGCGGGTGGAAAGATATTCGCACGTTATGCACCTGGTCTCCGAGGTGCAGGGAAAACTCGCTCCCACCCTCTCGCCTTTGGAAGCTCTCAAGGCTTCGTTTCCGGCTGGCACGGTTACCGGAGCTCCTAAGGTCAAAGCCATGGAGCTGATCGAAGCGTTGGAGCCCACCCGGAGAGGCATTTACGCCGGTGCCGTGGGGTACCTGAGTTTCTCCGGCAACCTGGATACCTGCATCACCATTCGCACTATGGTCTTTGGGCAGCGTCGGGTATTCGTGCAAGCGGGGGCCGGTATCGTGGCCGATTCGCAACCGGAGCGGGAGCTGGAGGAAACCTGGGCCAAAGCCCGAGCTCTGCTGGCCACGCTGAGAGAGGAGGTAAGGGTTTGAAACGCGCGCGGGTGTTGCTGATCGATAATTACGATTCTTTCACTTACAACCTGGTGCAGTATCTGATCGAGTTAGGGGCGGAGGTGGAAGTGTATCGCAACGACGCCCTCGCGGTGGAAGATGTGGAGGCCAAGCGCCCCACCCACCTGGTCCTCTCTCCCGGCCCCTGCACGCCTGACCAGGCGGGCATAAGCTTGGACCTGGTGCGTCGCGGTGCCGGGCGTTTCCCTATTCTGGGAGTCTGCTTAGGACACCAGACCATTGGGCAGGCTTTTGGCGGCCGGGTGGTGCGAGCTCCTCGGCTCATGCACGGCAAGACCTCGCCCATTCTGCACGACGGTAAGACCATCTTTCGCGGCCTGCCCTCGCCTTTCATTGCCACCCGCTATCACTCTCTGGTGATAGATCCGGGTAGCCTGCCTTCCGAACTGGAGGTGAGCGCCTGGACCGAAGAAGGGGAAATCATGGGACTCAGGCACCGCTGTTACCCGGTGGAGGGGGTTCAGTTTCATCCGGAGTCTATACTTACCCAGTACGGTAAGGAGCTCCTGAGTAACTTCTTAGCTTTGAGGGAGTGAGGTAAGTTTGGCTTTGCAGCTAGCGCTAGGTAAATTGGCCAGGCGGGAGGATCTTTCGCTAGAAGAAGCGCGGCAGGTTATGGGCGCCATAATGGATGGGCAAGGCACCCCGGCGCAGATCGGCGCTTTGCTTATGGGGCTCAGGCTCAAGGGAGAAAAGGCGTCGGAGGTAGCCGGACTGGCTCAGGCCATGCGCGAGCGCGCGCAAGGTTATCGGCCGTTTCATCCCTTCACCGTGGACACGTGTGGTACTGGGGGCGATGGAGCCGGCACTTTTAACCTCTCCACCACCGCTGCTTTCGTAGTTGCAGCCTGCGGCTGCCCGGTGGCGAAGCACGGCAATCGTTCCATCTCCAGCCGGGCGGGAAGCGCCGATCTTCTGGAGGCGCTGGGAGCTAAAGTAGATCTACCGCCGGAGCTGGCAGGTAAATGTCTGGACGAAGTGGGCTTCGGTTTCTTCTTTGCTCCTCGTTGCCACCCGGCCATGCGCCACGCCGCCGGCCCGCGCCGGGAATTAGGAATACGCACGGTGTTCAATATCCTGGGTCCTCTCTGCAATCCAGCTGGGGCGCAGATCCAGGTGGTGGGGGTCTATCATCCCGATCTGCTGGAGCTGGTAGCGGAAGTGCTCTTGACCTTGGGAACGGAGCGGGCGATGGTGATTCATGGAGCCGGCGGCCTGGACGAAGCTTCGCCGGTGGGAGAATTGCTTTACGCCGAGGTGCGTGGGGGAGCGATCCACAAGGGGATTTTAGACCCGGCTGACTACGGCTTTCCCCGCTGCCGGGTAAGTGATCTCCAGGGGGGCACGGCCCACGAAAACGCTGCTATCACCCGTTCTATTCTGGAAGGCGAGAGGAGCCCCCGCACCGATGCGGTGGTGCTCAACGCTGCGCTGGCCCTGGTGGTAGCCGAGAGGGCGGAAGATCTGCGGGAAGGGGTAGAATTGGCCCGGCGAGCGCTGGAGAGGGGAGAGGCCCGGGCCAAGCTGGAAGAGTATCTGAGATTTAACCGGCAGGTGAGTGAGCTTGGTGTTGGAGAGAATACTGGCGCATAAGCTGACCGAGCTGAGCGGCAAAAAGAAGCGTTGCCCCCAGAGCCAATTGGAGTCCTCGCTGCACCTGGCGCCACCCCCCCGCCCTTTCATCCGCGCCCTAAAGGTTCCCGGCCGGGTGCAGATCATCGCGGAGATCAAACGCGCCTCCCCGCGGGAACCCATCCGTCCCGACGCCGATCCGGTGGAGATGGCCCGCCTCTACCAGCGCGGGGGAGCGGCGGCGATTTCCGTGCTGGTAGACGAGCGCTTTTTCGGCGGCAAGCCCGCGTTTCTGCGCCTGGTGCGACGGGAAACGGATCTACCTTTGCTGTACAAGGAGTTTGTGATCGATTCCTACCAGGTTTACGAGGCCCGGTTGCTGGGTGCCGATGCGGTCTTGCTGATCGCCCGCATCCTTCGCACCGAGGAATTGAGAGCGCTTCAAGCGTTGGCCAGCTCCCTGGGAATGGCCAGCCTGGTAGAAGTGCACTCCCGCGATGATTTGGCCAAAGCACTGGCGGTGGAAGCCGAGCTCATCGGCATCAACAACCGTGACCTCGCCACCATGCAGGTCAATCTGCAAACCACCCGCCTGCTGCGGCCCCTGATCCCCCCTTCGGTGGTGGTGGTCAGCGCCAGCGGCATCTCTTCGCCCCTGGCCGTGGCCTGCCTGCGGCAATGGCAGGTGGACGCGGCGTTGATCGGTAAGTCCATCATGGCTGCTCCCCAACCGGAAGCCAAGCTGGCCGAGTTGGTGGCGGCAGGAGGCGGTTGTACTTGTCCCGAGTAAGAGTGAAAATTTGCGGTATACGCGACGCAGCCACCGCTGCTGTAGCCGTAGAGGCCGGAGCCGACGCTCTGGGCTTCGTTTTGGCTCCCAGCCCCCGGCAGGTGACCCCGACGCAGGCGGGAGAGATCATAGCCTCTCTCCCGCCCCTGGTTGCCGCCGTGGGAGTATTCGTCGACGCACCGCTGGATTTGGTGGTGGAATTGGTGGATAGCTGCCGCTTCACCGCCGTGCAGCTTCACGGGCAGGAACCCCCGGCGTACCTGCGCGAGCTCCAGCGGCGTGTCCGGGTTCCTCTGATCAAAGCCTTCCGAGTAGCGGCGCCGGAAGATCTGCTGGGCGTGGAGACTTATCCTGCTGATGCTTACTTATTTGACACGCGGGTGCCGAGTCGCAGCGGAGGAACGGGCCAAAGTTTCGACTGGAGCCTGCTTCGAGGCAAAACCTTCTCCTCCCCAGTTATCTTGGCCGGAGGGCTTAACCCGGAAAACGTGCTCGTAGCTATACAAACCGTCCGCCCCTACGCGGTGGATGTTTCCAGCGGGGTGGAGAGTGAAGGCCGGAAGGACCCGGAGAAAATCCGTAGCTTCTTGGCCCGGGTAAAGGAGGTCAGTTTATAATCATGCTACCCGACGCGCGCGGTTACTTTGGTTCGTACGGAGGGCGTTTCGTACCGGAAACTTTGATGCCCGCTCTGGAGGAACTGGAAAAATCGTACCACAGGTGGTTCGACGATCCCGATTTTCGGCGGGAGCTGAACTGGTACCTGGAACACTACGTGGGGCGGCCCACCCCGCTTTATCGCGCGGCTCGCTTCAGCGCCGCTCTGGGAGGAGCTCAGATCTACCTCAAGCGGGAAGATCTCAACCATACCGGAGCTCATAAAATCAACAACACCATTGGGCAAGGTTTGCTGGCCCGCCGCATGGGGAAAAAACGCCTCATTGCCGAGACCGGGGCGGGGCAGCACGGCGTCGCCACTGCCACGGCCGCGGCCTTGCTGGGCTGCGAGTGCGCCATTTATATGGGGGCGCTAGACATCGAGCGTCAGCGCTTAAACGTGATCCGGATGCAGCTTTTGGGGGCCGAGGTTATACCGGTTAAAGCAGGCAGCGCCACTCTCAAGGACGCCATGAACGAAGCCATCCGAGACTGGGTGACCAACGTCCGTACCACTTATTACCTCATCGGATCGGTGGCCGGCCCTCACCCTTATCCTTTGATGGTGCGTAACTTTCAGGCAGTGATCGGTTGGGAAACGCGGCAGCAAATCCAGCGGGAAGTGGGACGCCTACCCGATCTAATCATCGCTTGCGTGGGAGGGGGCTCAAACGCCATGGGCATCTTCTATCCCTTCCTCTCCGATACGGAGGTGGAATTGGTAGGGGTAGAGGCCGGAGGAAGGGGCAGCGGTCCGGGAGAGCACGCTGCTACCTTGAACCAGGGTCGCCCCGGCGTGCTTCACGGCTCCTACAGTTATCTGCTGCAGGACAAGGAAGGCCAAATAAGCCCGGTGCATTCCCTGGCCGCCGGCCTCGACTATCCTGGCGTGGGACCGGAGCACTCCTATCTCAAAGCCACGGGTAGGGTAACTTACCTTACCGCTAGCGACGAGGAAGCGCTTGAGGCCTTCGAGGTCCTAGCCCGCACCGAGGGGATTTTACCCGCTCTAGAAAGCGCTCACGCTCTGGCCGCGGCCTGCCGCCTGGCTCCCACCCTTCCACGCGAGGCGGTGGTGGTCGTGAACCTGTCCGGCCGGGGAGACAAAGATGTGGAAACGGTGGCCCGGGCCAAGGGGGTGGAATTGTGAACCGCATCGATCAAACCTTTTCCTCCTTGCGCCTCCAGGGGCGCAAGGCACTAATAGTGTATCTAACCGCTGGATACCCCGACCTGGAAACCACCGCCGCCTTTATCCCCGAACTAGTGAAAGCCGGGGCCGATTTGATCGAAATCGGCATCCCTTTTTCCGATCCCATGGCCGACGGTCCGGTTATCCAAGCCGCTTCTTCCTGGGCTTTATCCCACGGAGCCAGGCTGGACGATATTCTCGAGGTAACGTCCCGGGTGCGCGAGCGTCTTCCCGAAGTTCCGCTGGTGTTTATGACCTACTACAATCCGGTTCTGCAGCGGGGGCTAAAACGCTTCTGCCAGCAGGCCCTGGAAGCCGGGGTTGACGGCTTGATCGTTCCCGACTTGCCGCTGGAAGAAAGCGAACCGTTGCGGGAGGCAGCGGGAGAGGAACTGGCCCTCATCCCCCTGGTGGCCCCCACCAGCATGGAGGAGAGGGTGCGCTCGATTTGCGCCTCGGCCCGCGGTTTCATCTACTGCGTGTCCGTTACCGGCGTCACCGGAATGCGCGACCGATTCGATCAGGATCTCGGCCGCTTAGTGCAACGGGTGCGGCAGCACACCCGGCTGCCAGTGGCGGTGGGTTTCGGCATTGCCCGCCCCGAAACCGCCGCTCAGGTGGCTAAGTTGGCTGATGGCGTGGTGGTGGGAAGCGCCGTGGTTAAACTGCTGGGGGAAGGGGCGCAGGATCAGGCTCTGGCCCTGGTGCGCTCTCTGGCTCAGGCTCTGGCCCTGCAGTGAGAGAGAATTGCGCTCGTTGTCCAGCTAAAACAAGCTATGGTAAGATATTGCTATCCAATTTAGGCGACGATGCTATGGGGAAGGAGAAGCGAAATGGCCGTTAGAGTGCGACCCGAACTCGAGGGAGTGGAGATTTACCGACCCGGCAAGCCCATTGAGGAAGTGAGGAGGGAGCTCGGTCTGGAGGAGGTAATCAAGCTCGCTTCCAACGAGAACCCTCTGGGCCCTTCCCCCCGGGCCCTGGCCGCGCTGGAGGGGTTAGACCATTGGCATCTTTATCCAGAGGGATCGAGCTATGAGCTCCGCCAGGCTCTGGCCCGGAGGTTAGGGGTGGACCCAGATAATATAATCGTTGGCTGTGGTTCTAGCGAAGTTATTCAGATGCTGTCGCTGGCGTTATTAGCCCCGGGTGACGAGGTTATCATTCCGGTGCCCACTTTCCCCCGCTACGAGCCGCTGGCGCGCTTGATGGGGGCTTCGCCGGTGCGGGTGCCGCTGCGGGACTACCGCATCGATGTGGAGGCCGTGGCTCGCGCCCTGACTCCCCGGACCAAAATGGTTTATCTCTGCAACCCCAACAACCCAACCGGCACCATTATCACCCGCGAAGAAGTGGAATGGTTCCTGGAGCGGGCGGGAGACGACGTGCTCACGGTTCTGGACGAGGCCTATTGCGAGTACGTGACTGATCCTCGTTATCCCAACGGCATAGATCTACTGCACCGGGGGCGTAACGTGGTGATACTGCGGACCTTCGCGAAAATTTACGGCTTGGCCGGCCTGCGCATCGGCTACGGAGTGGCCGACACGGCTTTAATTGCCGAACTCCACCGGGTGCGGGAGCCCTTTAACGTCAGTTCCGCCGCTCAAATCGCTGCCTTAGCCGCCCTAGATGACGAGGAGTTCGTGCAGCGTTCTCGCCAAACTAACGAGGCCGGTAAACTCCTTCTTTACCGGGAATTGGAACAGCGGGGTTTGGCCTACGTTCCCACCGAGGCCAATTTCCTGCTGTTCGACGCGGGGCGAGACGAGCGGGAGGTCTTCCAGCAGATGCTGCGCCAAGGCGTGATCATCCGCGGGGGAGTGGGGTACCCTACGCATCTGCGTGTGACCATCGGTACTCAAGAGCAAAACCAGCGTTTCCTAGAAGCGCTGGATAAGGTTTTGGAATTCAGGAGGGTCTAATCAATGATCATCGTTATGGCGCATAACGCCAGCGAGAGCGACATAGCCGAGGTAGTTCGGCGTCTGGAAACGGCGGGCTTTAAAACTCATCTTTCACGGGGGGTGGAGCGTACGATTATCGGAGCCATCGGCGATAAAAGTCGCTTGGCAGAGATCCCCCTCGAAGCCCTGCCGGGAGTGGAAGAGGTCATACCCATACTTCAACCCTATAAGATGGCCAGCAGGGCCTTTCGCGCCGGGCGCACCGTGGTGCAGGTGGGGGAAGATGTCGCTATAGGCGGGGAGCAAGTGCACGTGATGGCTGGCCCTTGCGCGGTGGAAAGCCGCGAGCAACTCCTGGAAGCAGCTGCCAGGGTAAAGGAGGCCGGTGCCACCATCCTGCGAGGCGGAGCCTTCAAGCCGCGGACTTCTCCCTACGCCTTTCAAGGCTTGGGAACCAAAGGTCTGGAACTGCTGGCGGAGGCCAGGGAAAAGTATGGGCTCAAGATCGTAACCGAAGTCATGGATATCCGCTCTCTACCGGTGGTAGCCGAATACGCCGACATCGTCCAAATCGGCGCTCGCAACATGCAGAATTTCGACCTGCTGAAAGAAGTGGGCAAAATCGACAAACCGGTGCTGTTAAAGCGAGGCCCTGCGTCCACCATCGAGGAGTGGCTTATGGCCGCGGAGTACATCTTATCCTCCGGCAATATGAAAGTGATCCTTTGCGAGCGGGGCATTCGCACTTTTGAACCTTACACCCGCAACACTTTAGATCTTTCGTCGGTGCCCATCGTCAAACACCTGTCCCATTTGCCGGTAATCGTCGATCCCAGCCACGGGATAGGTCGTTGGCAGTTTATACCGGCCATGTGCCGGGCTGCGATTGCCGCCGGTGCCGACGGTCTGCTGGTGGAGGTGCACCCCAATCCCGCCGAGGCGCTGTGCGATGGGGCCCAATCTCTCACGCCTTCCCTTTTCGCTCAGACCATGGCGGAACTCGAGAAGGTGGCTCGCGCCGTGGGGAGAAAGTTGTGAGGATGTTGCGGCGAGTGGGCTTTTTAGGCCCGGCTGGCACTTTTACCGAACAGGCTATGCAAGCTTTCTTTGCTGCCCAAACCATCGCCCCTTGGGCTTACCCCGATATCCCCGCCATCCTGGATGCTTTGCTGCAAAGGGACATAGAGGTGGGGGTGGTTCCCTGGGAGAACTCCCTGGAGGGCAGCGTAACTCTCTTCCTCGATCTGCTGGTGCAAACCACGGGGATATTGGTGGTGGGGGAAGTGGTGCTCCCGATCGTCCACCATCTGATGGCGCGGCCGGGGGTGACGGTGTTCTCTCGCATCCTATCCCACCCCCATGCCCTAGCTCAGTGCCGCCACTTTTTGCGCCGCCGTTACCCCGGGGTCGCGTTGCTGCCAACCACCAGCACAGCCGAGGCGGCTCGGATGGTAGCCGAGAGCTCCGAGCCCTGGGCGGCCATAGGGCCGGATACCGCGGCTCGGAACTGGGGCCTGGAGCTGGTGGAAAGAGCGGTTCAGGATCACCAGAGCAACGAGACCCGTTTCGCGGTGCTGGGCAGAGAAAAGCCTCCCCGCACCGGTCGGGACAAAACCTCCGTGGCCTTCGCCCTGACCGCCGACCGCCCCGGCGCGCTCTACCGAGCTCTGGAAGAATTCGCCCGGCGCGAGATCAATCTAACCAAGATTGAGTCTCGTCCTGCCAAGAGCCAGTTGGGGCAATACATTTTTTTCCTGGACTGTGAAGGGCACGAGGAAGACCAGGAGGTGCGATCCGCCTTGGAGACCCTGCGGTCCCGGAGCTCTTTCTATAAAGTTTTGGGTTCGTACCCGCGCTGGGAGGAGGGTAGGTCCGCCGATTCGGCACAATCATGTTAAACCGAGTGGTTATCGTAGGAGTTGGATTGATAGGGGGGAGCCTGGGCTTAGCCCTGCGCCGCCGGGGAAGAGCCAAGCAGGTGGTGGGGCTGGGAAGAAGCGTTGAGCGCTTGCGGCTAGCCCAGTTTCTGGGGGCCATCGACACTTACTCCACCGAGCCCGCCGAGGCCCTGCCGGGTGCCGAGTTGGTGGTGCTGGCCACTCCCATCAGCACCATCATCGCCACGCTGGAGAAGCTGGCCCCCCATCTGGAGAGCGGAACCGTGGTGACCGACGTGGGCAGCACCAAGGTGGAGATTGTGGCCGCTGCGGAAAAGCTGGCGTCGCAGCACGGTTTCGCTTTCATCGGGGGCCATCCCATGGCTGGATCGGAGCGTACCGGGGTAGAAAACGCCGATCCTTATCTCTTCGAAAACGCTTATTACTTGCTCACTCCCACCTCCTTCACCTCGCCAGCTGCCACGGCTCTGGTGACCGAGCTGGTGGAAGCGGTGGGAGCGCGAAAGGTGGAACTCTCTCCCGAACTTCACGATTATTACGTAGCGGCGGTTAGTCACCTGCCGCACTGTCTAGCCTCGGCCCTCTGCAACCTCATCGCCGGTCTCCCGGAGCGAGATAAGCTTTTGCCTCTGGCGGCAGGGGGTTTTCGTGACACCACCCGGGTAGCGGCGGGAGACCCCCTGCTGTGGCGTGACATTTTACTTAGCAATACCGAGCCGCTAAGCCTGTTCCTTTCCCGCCTGCGGGAAATCCTGCGCGAGTTGGAAGCATTGCTGACGGCGGGGAAGCGGGAGGAATTGGAGATGTGGTTGCGCCGGGCTCAGAATTTGCGCCGCGAGGTGCCAGCCAAGAGCAAAGGTTATTTACCCGAGCTCCACGAGGTGGTGGTAACCGTTCCCGACCGCCCAGGAGTGATCGCCCATCTCACTTCCCTGCTGGCGGAGAAAGGGATCAATATCGCCGATATCGAGATCTTACGGGCGCGAGAGGGGGAAGGGGGAACCATTCGCCTGGCCTTCACTCGCCTGGAGGCTCAGGAGCAGGCTTACGAGACGCTGGTCGCTGCCGGAATTGAAGCGCGTAGAAGAGGGGGTTGAAATGGTTGGAATTGAGAGTGAGCCCTAGCGCCAGGGTGGCCGGAACCATCCAGGTGCCCGGCGACAAATCCATTTCTCACCGGGCCCTGCTGTTGGGAGCTCTGGCCGAGGGAGAAACTATAGTCGAGAACTTTTTGCGGGGAGAGGATTGCCTGGCCACCCTTCGCTGCCTGCGCCAGCTGGGAGTCGACATCGAAGACCAGGACGAGCAGTTGCGGATAAAGGGGCAGGGGCTCGGCCAGCTCCAGGAGCCAGCTGAGGTCCTGGACGCGGGTAATTCGGGAACCACCATGCGCCTATTGCTGGGAGTGTTGGCTGCTAACCCTGTCTTCGCGGTTTTGACAGGCGACGCTTCTTTGCGCCGCCGCCCCATGGACCGGGTGACCTTACCGCTCCAACTTATGGGAGCGGAAATATGGGGCCGGCAACAGGGGAAATTAGCGCCTTTAGCCATCAAGGGGAAAAGGGAGTTGCGCCCGCTGTCCTACACCTCACCGGTGGCCAGCGCCCAAGTGAAGTCGGCCGTGCTGCTAGCTGGTCTCAGCGCCGAAGGGGAGACCGATGTCACCGAACCCGCCCTTTCCCGCGATCACACTGAGCGGTTGCTGGGTTACTTCGGCGTGCCTCTGCGCCGGGAGGGGTTGACAGTCCGTCTTCGAGGGCGAGCTTTGCTGGCCGGCCGGAGGGTTAAGGTGCCTGGCGACTTCTCCGCTGCTGCCTTTTTCCTGGCCGCTGCCGCTATCGTTCCCGAGGGCCAGGTCACCGTTGAGGAAGTGGGGCTCAACCCCACCCGTACCGGGCTACTGGAAGTTTTGAAGGCCATGGGGGCCCATCTCCAGGTGGAACTTACCGACGAGTGGGCCGGGGAGCCGGTGGGACGGGTAACTGTGGCCTCTTCTCCACTCCAGGGCATCACCGTGGAAGGGGATCTTGTTCCCCGGCTTATCGATGAAATACCTGTGCTAACCGTTGTCGCCGCCTGCGCCAGTGGCACCACGGTTATCCGTGGGGCGGAGGAGCTCCGTTACAAGGAATCGGACCGCCTGGCCACTATGGCCCAGGAGTTGGGGCGGTTAGGAGCGCAGATCGAGTTGCTGCCGGATGGCATGGTGATCCGGGGTGGCAAACCTCTACGAGGGGGCCGGGTTCACAGCCACGGCGATCACCGCGTGGCCATGGCTTTGGCGGTGGCGGGGCTGACCGCTATGAGCGAAACTGTAATCGAGGGAGCAGAGGTTATCGATATATCTTTCCCCAACTTCCCCCACCTTTTCGCTGCTTTGGCGCAAAAAGCAGGAGGGAAATGAGATTGCAACGGAGAAATTCTTAACCTTGGAGTGCGGAGGTACAGCACGTAAGGATCTATGCGTATTGCCATCGATGGACCAGCAGGAGCAGGAAAAAGCACCGTTGCCAAAAAGTTGGCCCAACGTCTAGGGTATGCCTATCTGGACACCGGGGCGTTGTACCGGGCTTTAACTTTAGCTGCCTTACGAGCCGGCTTTCCCGAAAAGCCTGTCGATTTGATCGAGCTGGTTTCCCACCAAAAGCTTTGCATCACCTCCACACCTTATCACCAGCAAGTGTTGCTTAATGGAGAAGATGTGACCGAAGCCATTCGCACTCCCGCGGTTTCCGCAGCCGTATCCTTGGTGGCTCGCGTACCCGAGGTGAGGGAGCTGGTCACACAGCGCATAAGGGAACTGGCGCGGGGAGGAAAGATAGTGGTGGAGGGGCGTGACATCGGTACGGTGGTTTTGCCGGAAGCGGAGAAGAAGTTTTTCCTCACCGCCGAACTGGAAGAGAGAGCACGCCGGCGCTGGTGCGAGATTTGCCGCCGTGGGTTTCATCTTTCCTGGCAAGAGCAACTGCGCCAGCTGGCCCAGCGCGATCACCAGGACGCCGAGCGCGAGGTGGCTCCACTCCAGGTGGCCTCCGACGCCCTCGTCATTGATACTACCAGCCTTTCTCCCGACGAAGTGGTGGAGGTCATTCTGCGCCACCTGGAGGGTAAGTCCTAGTGCTATACTGGTTTGCCTGGGTGGTGTGCCGAATTTACCTGCAATTACGCCGCTTCCAGGTGGAGGGGCGGGAAAACTTCCCCCGCACTGGTCCGGTGATCATTGTTGCGAATCACCAGAGCTATCTCGACCCGGTGGCCCTGGGCTGTGCTCTGCCCCGGCGAGTTTACTACATGGCCAAGGAAGAGCTCTTCCGCATCCCCGGTTTCGGACTCTTGCTTAAGTGCTTGGGGGCTTTTCCGGTGAAGCGGGAAGAACTGGACCGTCGAGCTCTGCGTACTGCCCTGAATCTACTGGCTCGGGGGCAGGTGCTGGGGCTCTTTCCCGAAGGCACGCGCGGCCAAGAAGCGGGGCGACTTCTGCCTCTACAGCCGGGAGCAGCCCTGCTGGCCCTCCAATCGGGAGCTCCGGTGGTACCGGTAGCCTTAACCGGTACCCGTAAATGGTGGGGCGAAAGGGTCGAAGTCAGGATAGGGAGTCCTTTTTACTTGCGTCCGTCCCAGGGAAGGATCACCCGCCAGGAGGTCACCGATGGCACTAAAAAAATCGAAGCAGCCATGAAGCAGCTGCTGGGAGTGAAAGGATAATGGAGATCAAACGAGCAAAACACGCCGGTTTCTGCTTTGGCGTCAGGCGAGCTCTAGAGATCACCTTGAAGGCTCGAGAAGAGAGGGAGGGGCCGATCTACACGCTAGGGCCGCTGATCCACAATCCCCAGGTGGTGGAGCGCTTGTCCGCGCAAGGGATCAAGGTGGCCGAGCGTTTGGAAGAGGTCCCCGGTGGCACCCTCATCATTCGCTCGCACGGAGTGGACCCAGCTATCGTGCAGGAAGCGCAGACGCGGGGACTGGAAGTCATCGATGCCACCTGTCCTTTCGTTCGTCGGGCGCAGGAGCTGGCCGGCGAGCTCTCCAGGCAAGGTTACCAGGTGGTGGTGGTGGGAGACCGCGACCATCCGGAGGTCAAGGGCATTTTGGGGTGGGCTGGTCCCAAAGCCGTGGTGGTGGGGAGGGCCGAAGAGGTGAATCTTTTGCCAGCTGCCGAAGCTTACGGCGTGGTGGCGCAGACCACCCAGACCCTCAACTTATTGCAGGAAGTGGTGCGGGAACTTATCTCCCGTGCCAAGGAGGTGAGAGCTTACAATACCATTTGCTCCGCTGTCGCTTCCCGGATCGAGTCAGCTTTAGAGTTGGCGCGAGAAGTGGAAGTGATGATCGTGGTGGGAGGGTACGCTAGCGCCAACACCAAACACCTGGTCGAAACCTTGCGCCAGGCCAATGTGCCTACCTACCACGTGGAAACGGCTAACGATCTCCGTCCGGAATGGCTCATGGGGGTGAGTTGCGCGGGCGTGACCGCTGGGGCGTCCACTCCCGACTGGATTATCGAGGAGGTAGAAAAACGTATGCGGGAAATAGGAGAAATGAGCACCGCCGAACAAATGGAGTCAGTGGGGATCAAAACTTTCAAGGGTGGCGAAGTGATCAAGGGAACCGTGGTAGAAATCAATCAAAACGAGGTCCTGGTGGACATCGGAGCCAAGAGCGAAGGCGTCATCCCTTTGCGCGAGCTCTGCTGCTGCGAAGTCTCCTCGCCCCAGGAAGTGGTGCGGGTAGGAGACGAGATCGAGGTCTTCGTGGTCAAGGCAGAAGACGCCGAGGGCAGAATTATTCTTTCCAAAGCCCGGGCCGATGCTATAGCTGCCTGGAAAAGACTGTCGGAAGCCTTCCAGCAGGACCAGCCGGTGGAGGGGATTGTGCGCGAGGTGGTCAAGGGCGGCTTGATCGTGGATGTGGGAGTGAGAGCTTTCCTCCCTGCTTCCTTGGTCGACATTAACTATGTGGAGAACCTGAGTTCCTACCTGGGGCAAAAGATCCGGGCCAAGGTAATCGAGCTCGACCGTGGCCGCAAGAAAGTGGTCCTCTCGCGGAAAGCGGTGCTGGAAGAAGAGGCCGAGAGGCAGCGTCGCGAGACCTGGAGCAAGCTGAAGGAAGGCGCAGTGCTCAAAGGCGTGGTTCGGCGCTTGGTGCCATTCGGTGCCTTCGTGGATCTGGGAGGAGTGGATGGACTGTTGCACGTTTCCGAAATAACCTGGAACCGCATTAACTCCCCCGCCGAAGTGCTGCAGGAGGGCCAGGAAATCGAAGTGATGGTCACCAAGATCGACCCGGAAAACGGCAAAATAAGCCTTTCACGCCGAGCTCTCCTACCCGACCCGTGGGAGAAGGTACCAGAAAAATATCCTGTGGGCAGTCTGGTCGAGGTAAAAGTGGTGCGTTTAGCCCCCTTCGGAGCCTTTGTAGAGCTGGAACCAGGAGTGGAAGGACTTATTCATATTTCTCATTTTGCTGATTGGCACGTGGAAAGGCCAGAGGACGTCCTCAAAGAAGGTGACGTGGTTACCGCCCGGGTAATAAGCTACGAGCCGCAGGAGAAAAAGCTGCGCCTTTCCTTGCGGGAAGCAGTGCGCGCGGAAGAATCACGGGAGAAAGAACGCAATAATGGCAAGGAGAACAAAGACGATACCCTTACCCTCGGCGATGTTTTCGGTGACCTCTTGAAGCCCTAGGGTGAGCGGAGGAGTGGCGAACACCACTATAACTTCCGCTAATAAACCTTATGTTAACTAGACAGGAGAAAAATGAAGCCCCGCCAGCTGGTACTGCCAGCCGGGGCTTAATCGCTTTAGCGCGGCAGCGGTTCCACCGTTAAGCGTCCGTCGTGCATTTTCACCGCAACCGGCGTCCCGGGCAGATAATAATGCGGTCCGCCCAAATGATGCACTGGGCAATTTTTTTCCTCCCGCAGGTGCCAGGACCCCTCGAAAACCTCGCTGGCCGCTTCAGCTCGCACCACTTGGCCTACAAAAATATAATGGTCGCCGCCATCGTAAGTGTTCCACACCCGGCACTCTAGGCCGGCAAGGCATTCCTTTATAAGTGGCGCCGCCACTTGCTGGCCCGGCACCGGGGTCAGACCGGCTTCCGCCAGCTTATCCTGCACCCGGCGGCCGGAAACGGTACCGCAGAAATGCACCTGCGTTAAGATGCCGTACCCGGGCACGTTTACGGTAAACACGCCGGTGGCTTGGATATACTCTGCCGTAAGATGTTTTTTGGCCACTGCCACCGAAACCAAAGGCGGTTCTTTGCTGACGGGCATTTGCCAGGAAGCCGCCATCACATTGTTTTTTTCTTCCCGCCGACTGGCTATCAACACCACCATGCCCGGAGTCAATAACCGGTAGGCTTCCGCCAGCGCCACTTCTCGCTTATCCATCTTCTTCTCCCCCTTTTTGTTATGTTAACTTAAATGACCCTTCCTTTTCACTTGGCTCTACGCCACAGGACCAGATACACTGCCAGATTGGCCACCAGTAAAAGTGCCGCTACCACGAGCGTGGCTACTACCCAGTAAGCGGGCCAGTGGTAATAGAAATACAGCCCCAACCCGATCACCGCTCCCAGGTCGCTCCACAACAGCAGGATGAGCAGGAGGCGGTATGTTTCCCGTTTACCCACTCCTCTCCCCTCCCTCTTCTAGCTTAACTTCTGAGGGGAGGCATCGCCCTGGATCGCTAACTCCAGCATCCTCCCCAAGGCGGGTCGCAGCCAGTAGGGCAAATCACTGGGCAGGAGCTGGGCGAAGGCTTCCATGGCCTCATTGAAGCGGCCCAGGCGGCGGCAGAGTTCCCCCTCCAGATACCGTAACACAGCCAGGTCGCGCGCCTCCTCCACTTCTTGCAAAGCCAGGCGAAAATAGCGCAAGGCGGCCTCCTGGTGCTCCCTTTCGGCTACCGCATCCCCCTCCTCCCGGGCGCACCAGGAGCCCTTCAGATAAAGGTGGCCTATGGCCAGAGCTGGATTTCCTCGCCGCTGCGCTTCCTTCGCGGCCAGCCAATATTTCTTGCTACCGGGGTAAAGGTTACGCCTTTCCTGCAGATATTTCTGAAATAGGCGCCCTATTGGGTCATAAGCTGAGTAGCGGGGAAGGGTGGCCAGGTAATCGAATTCCTGGTGGTAGCCAGTGAAGCCGCAGCCCGGGCAAACCACTACCAGATAGGGGTAGAGAAACCCTTCCTCTCCCCGGTAGCATAGATCGCTGGAAAGATGACCCCTCACTCCCGTGCTCAGGGCAATTTCGGCCGGAAAAGTGGTCAAGCATCGAGGGCAGCGCAGACGGCATAGAAGCGTGGCTGACATGGTTAGCGTTTCACTCCTTAAGGAGCCCCAGGGTCAGAAGACGCTGGCGCACGGTGGGATAGAGGCTGAGATCGGTGTGCGGGAAGAACTGCCCCCCGGTGAATCGATCCATGAATTCCTTACTGGCGTTTAATTCCACGTAGGTAATCCGCTGGCTCAAATCCTCTAACTCTTGGCGCGCTTCTTGCGCCAAGAGGGCCAAGCGAGCTCCCGCCAGGGAAGTGTTGCCCAGCGCAAGCAAGCGTTCGCGGGGGAGGTCGGGATAAAGCCCCAGGGTGACAGCCGCTTCCACGTCCATGTGTTCGCCAAAGGCGCCAGCCACCAAAAAATATTCTAGTTCCTGGGGTCTAATTCCTACCGCACCCATTAAAGTCTCCACGGCAGCGGTCACTGCTCCCTTGGTGCGGATAAAGTTCTTTACATCCTGTTGGCTGAGGATCAAGGGTTCTCCCGTTGCTGTGGCCGAGGCTGGGACGATCTCCAGGTAATCTCTTTCCCCGGTGAAACGACCAGCCCGGTCGATAATGCCCGCCAGCAGGAGTCCGGCCAGGAGATCCACTACGGCCGAACCGCACAACCCCTTGACCTTCCCTTTCGGGGGATGGTAGTCTATGGCTCCCGTGATCGGGTCTACCCGGATACGCTCAATTACTCCCGGGGCCGCTCGCATTCCGGCCGCCATTACGCCCCCTTCCAAGGCTGGGCCAGCGGCTCCTGCTGCCGCTATCAGCCACTCCCGGTTCCCCAGGACGATCTCAGCGTTGGTGCCGATATCCACCAGGAGGCTCACCGCTTCTTGCCGATGTATCCCGCTCACCAGAATGCCCGCCAGAGCGTCTCCTCCTAAATAACTGCCCACACTGGGCAGACAATAAATCACCGCTTCCGGGTGCAAGGCCAAGTGCAACCCTTCGTTATTGCGGTGGTAACCGGGACGGTTCACCACCGGTAGGTAGGGTTCTTGGCATAGACGGGAAGGGTCAAGACCTAGAAAGAAATGGGTCATGGCGGTGTTGCCGCTGAAAGCCAGCGCGGTGATCTCCTGCGAAGAGATGGCAGCCTGGAAAGCGAGCTCTTGCAAAAGCCAGTTCACGCTTTCTCGAAAAAGGCGGATTAAACGCTCTCTCCCTTCCGGCTCTCCCGACAGCTGCAGACGGGTTAGAAGATCTTCCGCCACTTCAATCTGGCGGTTGAGGCCAGAAGACGTGACCTTCACCTCCCCGGTTTTAAGATCTACCAGGGAGGCGGCCAGGGTGGTGGTACCGCCGTCCAAAGCTACGCCCCAGTGAGATGCGGTAGTATCGCCCGGCTCCACGGCTAGAAGACGCCATCCCCCTCCCGTCCTCGCCCCCAGGGTAACCGTTACCCTCCAGTTACCCCGTCGCAGGGTTTCTGGAAGGTGGCGAAGGGCGGAAAGAGTCGTCTCCACGTCTTTAAAAGGCAGCGCCGCGAGACAGCGCTCGGTATCAGCGAGGTTGTCTCCGGGCCGGGGGCGTGGCACTTCTAAGCTGAACTTTCGCGTGAGCATATTACTATTGTACTACACCCAGAGGCTTGGAGTTAGGTGGCCAGGAAGAGGTGTGCGCGTCAAGAGTTAGTAGGTGGTTCGGGAGAAAACTTCTCTTCATGGAGACCTCGCCGCCAGGATAGTCCCGGTACCTGCGCCATTAAGGGATCAAACTACTGAGGCTAGGCCGGCTTAGTTCCCGCAACACATGCTTCACCCATGGAGCTCCAGCGGAAGGCTCCCTCAATGCCGGCAACCCAGCTTTATGCCAGCTCCCCGCCTCCTCTATCTTCCGCTTTACCTCCAACCGCACCGCCTGAGCCAAATGTTCTTGCCTGGCCAGCAGTACCGGCCAACGAGAAGTGTGCCTCCCGAGCACCCCGTTGGCTCGAGCAGCCAAAACCCGCGCCATCCTGTCTGCTCCTGCCTCCGTCCAGCTGGCTCCCAACCGCTTCATCCGCCGCGCCACGTTGTGCTGTACCTGCCCCTCTATGGCCCCCAGATGCTCGGCAGCAGAAGAGGTAACTATCCCCGACCAGTTCTCCTTGAGATACTGCCAGAGCTTCTCTATTCTCCTCCTCTTAGCCCCGCGAACTCTCCTCGCTGCTCCTCCCATAATCTCTTCTACCTTCTCCCGGTCCCCCAGATAAATGGCCTGCCTGATCCCACTATAGGCCTCCTCATCGTGCCAAAAAGCCTCTATAAGCCGCCGGTTCAAATGGTAAGGGTCCAAAACGTGTACCGCCCCGGGGAAGTAATCTACCCCCTGCTTGGCCCACTCCGCCCCGTCACTCCCAAGGTATATCTCCTTCACCTGACCCATGTCCCACCGGCTCGCTACCCCAGAGTAAACTTCCTCCCACATCCTCTCCCCTTCGCCTACACCGCTCGTTACCAGCTTGTCCTTTAAAGCCTTCCGGCCACCCCCAATCGCTTCTTTGCCTGTGTAAGCTACGAAGAGTTTGACCTCTTTCCTTTTCTCTTCGCTCCTTTGAAGCCTTACCACCACCCCGTCGGCCTCTATGTAAAGCCTGGAGGTCTTCTCTTTACCTTCGGGTGTCTCTCCCTTCTCAAAAACGGCTTCTCTCCTGGACTCTCCCTCCTGCCTGAGTGCTTCTCCTGCTTCCTGCACGGCCTGCCACACCGCCATGGCGCTTATCCCAGGGACAAAATAACCGAGAATTTCCGCTGCCCGCCTGAAGGGTACTTCGCTCCCAAGCTTCACCGCCATCTCCTTCAAACGCGGCGTGCATCTAGACCTCTCCGGCCAGCCCAGAACCTCGTCAAGAAGAAACCTGGCTTCTCCCGTCTTTTTGTTCCTGTAAAGCCGCCTTTTTACTTTGAATTCCCCAAAGCTGCTAACTACGGTTCTTTCCCGAAAGCCTATCACTTTCCAGGTGCGCTTGTCCCGGGCGTTCACGAGCCAGGTGTCTATTTCCTCGAGGGCCCAGGCGAAGATCTTCACGCAAGCTTCTTGAGAGAGCTTGTACACTTCTTCTTCGAGCTTGTAGAAGTCGCGGCATTCGGTAATTAGTTTGCTAACTTTCTCCCCCAGAAGAAGGATTATGTCCGCAAGAGGTTGAATGTCTGAAATAGGTTGACTGTGCATGAGACCTCGCTCCTCCTTTCAGTCCATGAAAATTGTCCGTGAGGGGCGAGGTCTCCTCCTTCATGAGTCTCCTCCGTCACCTACTGAAATTGTACGCCCTCGGAAGAGGTCGGCGTCTCTGTTACCCGTTGACTGGCGGGGTCGCGCCTCAATATAATGCGGCGAGGAGGCGAATCTATAGTGGACAAGCCCAAGAGTTTATCTCCCCTAACTTTGCTGCGCAACGGAAGCCGAGCTCGCATCGCTTATTTCGCCGCCGGTCTGCAGAGTGAAAAGCGGCTGCAAGCCCTGGGTTTGGCACCGGGCAAAGAGGTGGTCAAGTTAAGTGGCCTGCCTTTTCACGGTCCAGTAGTGGTGTGCGTGGATAACTCCCAGGTGGCTCTGGGCTATGGCCTGGCGCAGAAAGTAATGGTAGAACCCCTGGAAGGTAGCTAGACTGTGCAGGTTTTCCAGTATGATAAACCGTCGCGGAGTAGGGTGAAAAAAGCGTGAAGATCTTGCTGGTGGGTAATCCCAACGTAGGGAAAAGTGTAATTTTTACCCAACTAACTGGCACCCGGGTCATTTCCTCCAATTACCCGGGCACCACCGTGGAATACACCAAGGGCTACTTGGATTTTCAAGGCGAGAAGGTAGAGCTCATCGATGTTCCTGGCACCTACTCGCTGGAGCCTTCCTGCAAAGCCGAAGAAGTAGCGGTATCCATGCTGGCAGAAGGAGATATAATCATCAACGTGGTGGACGCCACCAATCTAGAACGCAATCTCTACCTCACTTTGGAGCTCCTGGAGCGCTCCACACCCATGGTGGTGGCCTTAAACCTCTATGACGAGGCCCAGCATAAAGGTATTCGCATCGACGTGGTGCGGCTAGAAGAGATCTTAGGGGTCCCGGTAATTCCCACGGCTGCCACCAGCGGTATGGGGCTGAAAGAGCTGGTCCAGCGCCTACCAGAAGCCAGTTTGGGCAATGTGGGCTGGCATACGGTGGACGAACGCTACGCCACGGTGGGCCGCATCGTGAGAGAAGTTCAGCACTTGAGCCACCGCCACCACACTTGGCTGGAGACGCTGCAGGACCTCAGTGTACACCCTGTGGCTGGTATTTTTATCGCTCTGGTGGTTCTCTACCTTACTTTTAAAGTAGTGCGGCTGGTAGGCGAAGGATTAATCAGCTGGATCCTCGATCCTTTCTTCGACCAAGTCTACGCTCCCCTTCTGCTCAAGCTGAGTCCCTTCCTAAGCAGTCACGGATTCTGGCACGACCTTCTGATTGGTCAATTGGTAGACGGGAAAATAGATTTTGCTATTTCCTTGGGCTTGCTCACCACCGGTCTTTATGTACCCTTGGCCATGGTGCTCCCCTACATCATAGCTTTTTACGCCGTATTGGGGTTTCTGGAGGATCTGGGCTATCTGCCTCGCCTGGCCGTTCTGTTGGACGGGCTAATGCATAACCTAGGCTTGCACGGTTTCGCTATCGTCCCTATGGTGCTGGGGTTAGGGTGCAATGTCCCCGCCGCGCTGGCCATCCGCAATCTGGAAAGTAGACGCCAGAAATTCATCGCCAGCACCTTGATGGTTATAGCCGTGCCTTGCTTCTCGCAGACGGCCATGATCTTCGCTCTGGTGGGGCCACACGGGGGCAAATATCTGGCCCAGGTATTTATGACCTTGCTAGCCGTGTGGCTTGTTCTGGGTTTGTTGCTCAATCGCTTGACGGCTGGGTATACCCCGGCGCTGCTGATGGAAATCCCTCCCTATCGCTGGCCCAACCGGAAAACTTTATTCAAAAAGCTCCACCTGCGCCTGAGTCATTTCTTGCGCGAAGCCGTGCCCCTGGTCATACTGGGCATTCTGCTGGTGAACCTCCTGCACACCTCCGGTTTAACCTACTGGATGGCGCGCCTCTTCGCCCCGGTATTCAAACCTCTATTTGGCCTTCCCGGAGACGCTGTCATCGCTCTTTTCTTGGGCTTTTTACGCAAGGATGTGGCCATGAGCATCCTCATTCCTCTGAACCTCACCCCCGTTCAGCTGACCGTGGCCAGCACCATTTTGGCCGTTTACTTTCCTTGCATCGCAACCTTCCTGGTGCTTACGCGGGAACTCGGCTGGCTGGATATGCTGCGCGTTACCGGAATCATGCTGGTCACCGCCCTGGCGGTGGGGGTTTTCACCCACCTGACCCTGACCTGCCTGGGAATATGGGCCTGGGCCGGCGTAGCTTTGCTGGTACTATTCCTTTGGGGCGAAGCCAGCTGGCGCGAAAAGCTAGCCGCGAGCAAAGAGAAAACCCAAGCGTCGTACAAAGCGAATTAGTGGGTGGCGTAGCTGACGCTCTAACCGGCGGTTTTCTTCTCGCAGGCGCCCCAGTTCCCACTGGAGAAAGCGGTGCTCGCGGAGTAATTCCTCTCGGGTAGATTCCAGGCGTTTGATTTCGTGCTCCAGCCGGTGTTTCTCCCCGGTCCAGTATTCTTCTCCCTCCTCAGCTCGGGCCTTTTGTTGCGCCAGCTGTTGCTTTAACTCGATCACTTCTCGCTGCAGCTTAGCCACCTCAGTACCGTAGTATTCGCGGGTTTCTTCCCAGCGCTGGCGCAACTGCAGGAGCTCTTTCTGCTTTTGCTGCAACTCCTTCTCCACCACGGCCAAAGCGCCTTCTAACTCGCGCGCCCGCTTCACCCACAAGCGGCATTGATGCAAAATACTCTGGGCCTTGCGTTCGCTTTGCTGCCACTGCTGCCGGTAGTGCAGGAGCTCCTGCTTACGCAATTGCAAGAGCAACCGCTGCTCTTCCATCTGCTCCCGGCTGGATTCTATCTGCTCCTGCTGGGAGGCCAGAGTGGCAGCTGTTTCCCTCCAGGCCGCTTGCGCTTCCCTAAGCGCACCAGCCAGGCTGGAACATTTGCTTTGCCAGAGTGCCATTCGCTCCTCCAGGCGCAGTTTCTGCTGACGCAGAGCGGCGGTGAACTGGGAAGCAGCTTCCCGCCAGCTTCGGTGAGCGCGGACATCGTAGCGCCAAATGCCTCGCTGGTGGTAAAAATAGGGATACCGGCGCAAAATTTTCTCAATGGCGGCCGGCTCTACCGGGCGCCACTCACTTATCACCGCCGCCAGACG
Organism: Desulfothermobacter acidiphilus; assembly: GCF_052073645.1. GTDB lineage: Bacteria > Bacillota > Desulfotomaculia > Desulfotomaculales > Ammonificaceae > Desulfothermobacter > Desulfothermobacter acidiphilus. Next base: position 840,260 of record NZ_CM125440.1, read on the forward strand.
CGACAGCGGTAGTCCCGAAGCGTGCTGGCGCAAGGCTTTGATTACCAGGTGCCGCAAGGGATAAACGCCAAAGTCGGCCGTCCACTCGGTCAATCCCCACTTCTCTTCCCCCACCCGGATGAAACGCCCGTCGTGATTGAGTTTACCTTCTTTACTGTTCTTCTCGCGCATGAGACTCCAGCGGCTCATAGGTTTGCCCTTGACCAGCAGCAACTCGTACACCGCATCGTTCTCCTGTAGTCCCCGCCGGTCAAGGCACCAACGCTTCTCCTTATCTTGAACGAAACATGGGTGTTGCTCCAAACACCTGCTCACCAGCGCCCGGAGCTCGGTGGGTGGCAAGTCGCGCAGCATTCTTTGCCGCACATAAGGGCAAAGCTCTTCCAGCCACATCCCCTCGAGGAAATAAAGGGTGCTCTTCAAAAGATCGGTGAGAGAAGCCAGCGCCTCCCCCATCCACTCACCCCCAGTTTATTCTTTATCAGTATAAATTTAACATTCGCCACCGAAAACCAAACTCCTCCTGGAAATAGGAGGAGTTTGAAAAATTGGATACACTAGGGAGTGGTGTGAATGGTATAGTTGGGGGCTTCTTTGGTAATGACCACGTTATGAGGATGGCTCTCCCGCAGACCGGCGGGAGTTATCTGGATGAAACGCCCCTTTGCCTTCAATTCCTCGATACTGCGGCAGCCACAGTAACCCATGCCCGCTCGCAGCCCACCTATTAACTGAAAGACCATATCCGACAAAGGTCCGCGGTAAGGAACCCGCCCCTCTACCCCCTCGGGCACCAGCTTAGGGCCATGATCTTGGAAATAACGCTCGGCACCGCCTTCGCGCATGGCGCCCAGCGATCCCATACCGCGGTACACTTTGTAACTCCGACCCTGGTAAATCTCCAATTCCCCAGGGCTCTCTTCGGTACCGGCCAGTAGGCCGCCCAGCATCACCGCGTCGGCCCCGGCGGCAATGGCTTTGGTGATATCGCCGGAATACTTGATACCGCCGTCAGCAATAAGACGCCGACCGAAGCGCTTGGCCTCCTGGGCACACTCGTAGATGGCGGTTATCTGGGGCACCCCCACCCCGGCGATCACGCGGGTGGTGCAGATGGAACCCGGACCTATACCCACCTTGACCGCATCGGCACCCACCTCAAAAAGTGCCTTTGCCCCTTCCGCCGTGGCCACGTTGCCCGCCACTAATTGGAGCTCCGGGTAGCGCTGCTTGATGGTTTTCACCGCCTCGATGACTCGTGTGGAGTGGCCGTGCGCCGTGTCCACCACAACCGCATCCACCTTGGCGGCAAGCAGCGCTTCTACCCGGTCCATAAATCCCGTCCCCACACCCACTGCCGCCGCCACTACCAGGCGCCCCTGGGAGTCCTTGGCCGCGTGGGGATACTTTTGCGACTTCTCAATGTCTTTAATGGTGATAAGGCCCCGGAGGATAAAATTCTCGTCCACCAGAGGCAGCTTCTCGATCTTGTAGCGGCGCAATATTTCTTTGGCTTTTTCCAGCGTGGTTCCCACCGGAGCGGTAATGAGATTTTCCTTGGTCATCACATTCCTTATGGGCTGATCGAAGTCGGTCTCGAAGCGGATGTCTCGGTTGGTGATTATTCCCACCAAGCGGCCGTTTTCCTCGACGATCGGCACTCCCGAAATACGGTAGCGTTCCATTAACGCCATGGCTTCGCGCACGGTATTTTGGGGTCCCAGGTGGAAGGGGTCGGAAATAACCCCGTGTTCGGAGCGCTTGACCCGATCAACTTCTAGCGCTTGCCGCTCGATGCTCATATTTTTGTGAATGACCCCGATCCCCCCCTCCCGCGCCAGGGCTATGGCCATCCGCGCCTCGGTCACCGTGTCCATAGCGGCACTCACAATGGGAATATTTAGCTTGATTTGATTGGTAAAATAAGTGGTGGTATCTACCTCGCGGGGAAGCACGGCCGATGCTGCCGGCACCAGCAAGACGTCATCAAAAGTCAAGCCCTTCCGGCTGAACTTTTCAGGATCCATTATCTTTCTCACCCCGCCCTTCCGCGATATGGGGATTATTATAGCATACCATCACGCCAGCACCAAAGAGCGTCCTCGCTCGGGCCACACCACCTGGAACTTGCCGGTGAAGCGTTGAAAGAAATTTTGGTCTTCCGTATGCACCGGTATCAGAATCTCCGGCGCAATGGTCTCCACCAGTTCCTCCAATCCCGGCCCGTGAATATGGCCGCTAGCATGAAAACCGGAGCCTTCCCGCTCACGCCCTAGCGACCCGTAAAGTTTCAAACCGAAAAACTCAATCCAGTTCCGCACCCTTTCCTGATCCACCAGCATCTCCTCGTCGTAAGCTTCGCTGGAGGAGTAGATGTAAGTGCCGCCTCTCGGCTCAATATCCAGCAGAGCGTGGAAATCATAATAAGAAAAGCAGAGAAGGAAGCCGCCGGGATCATCCTTAACTTGAGCTGCTTCCACCACCCTCTCCGGAGCTCGCTGGTTGAAGCGAGCGATTGCCCACTCTTCCCAGGGCTTGCGGAAGGCCTTGGGGCGAAGATAAAGGGCTATCCTGGGATCAGCCACAGGGTCGGGGATCTCATGCTCCCCCGCCGCCCGCAGCGCCTCTAGTAGATACGCGTCCTTAGGGGTAAGGGCCAAGAGTCTCCCGGTCTCCCCGGCTATTTGGAGAAAGGCCAATAGACGCTCCACGTTGCGGGGACCGAAATCGGCTATCACTAATCCCGAAGTTTTTCTAACCACTTCGTAGCAGTTAGCAGCCACCGCCTCCTCCTGCACGGGCGAATCGATTCCCGGATGGGTGCCCTCGCAGATCAAAACCCTCGGGCTTAGCTTTTCTGCCTCTTGCATAAAGCGGCGGGTGAAATCGGCTCGCCGCCCGTGCAGGCGTAGGTCTCCGGTGTAGACTATCCAACCTGCTCTCGTGTGGATGGCGAAAGCACCCGCGCCGGGGATGGAGTGGTCCACCGGAAAATAACGGAGGGAGAAATCCCCTAGCTGGGCTTCCTTTCCTAGAGCGCGAAGGGGTGAAGGGTTAATTTGGCGAGAAGTCACGGCCCGATGCCAGAAAGAGTGGACATTTTCGGGCAGCGCGGCCGCCATTACGCCGAAAGGGCGCTGTTGATAGGGCACGCAGCGGTGGTTGGTAGCCCGGATCAGCCCGTCTTTGAGCTCGCGGGGCAACACATAGCAGAGCTCCACCCCCCCGGCGGAGGAGTCCTGCATCGCCTTCATGATCAAAGCGGTGGAGAGAGAAGTGATTATGGGCACATCCGGACGCACGTAGCTCAGACAACCGCAATGGTCAAAATGGGCGTGGGAGAGCAGAATAGCCAGCACTTCCACTTCCCGGCACCAGGGATGGTCGGCGTACTTGGTCCAAATGCCGGGTAGCTCCAGGTCGGTGCGATAAATTCCCGATAATGGAGGCAAAATTTCCAGGGCCAGCAAATCGGCCAATCCCAGAATACTCCGAGGGCGCAGAAACTCGTCAAAAAACCGGCCTTCAGCGCCGAAATTAGTGCCGAAATCCAGAAATAAGCCTATCCCGTCCTGCTCCAACAGGATTTTATTGCCCCCAATGCAGGCCACACCGTCGAAAAAAGTGAGTTGTACCGTCACCCTGACCACCCCGCTAGCCCTCACCCACTCTCCCCCACTATTCTCCGCTCCGGCGGCGTTCCCCTGTTAAAAAGGTGGGGGGCGGAGTTAAAAATTGCTCTGCGGTGCCGAGTCAGTCTTGGAGTTCGGAGGCGGTCTGCTGCCCAGCGCCTGCGCGTCTCCCACTTTTATCCAGTGGAGTCCAGGAATGAAAGTGAGGCTGCCGGTAAAAATAAGTAAAAATAACTAGAGGTATGACCGTGGGAGCAAGTAAGGGGGTTAAGCTTTGAAGATTGCGATTTCTTCCCAGGGCGACACTTTGGAGGCGCTGGTAGAGCCTAATTTTGGTGAATCCAGCTATTTCCTTATCTATGACACCGAGAGCGGAAGCTGCCAGGCTATTCCTAACCGGATGCGCGAGGAGGAAGAAACAGGACTTAAAATAGTGGAAATGTTGAAAGAGCAAGGGGTAGAAGCGGTAGTCACTGGCAATTTGGGCCCCAACGCTCTGCATTCCATCGCTGCAGCGGGGATAGAGAGCCGCATCGGAGCCGGGGGCACGGTCAAGGAAGCGATACAGGCTTATTTTCGCGGCGAGCTCTCCCCTGGCACCTACGCCGGAGGCGGGTTTTGCCCCAGCCCAGACCGCGCCGACCTGGACGGGGGCCAGATACCCTGAACGATTTCAAAATGATAGCTTGACTTATCTACCTGAAAATGTAATAATTCTTTAAAAGCATTTTTGGGTAGAGGAGGGATGCCGAGTGGCGAAAGATACTTGCATTAAAATAGCGGTATCAGCCAAAGGCAATCGTCCCGATTCTCTGGTAGAGCCTAATTTCGGTGAGGCTGAATACTATCTAATTTTCGACGCTGAAACCAAGGGATACCAGGCGTTTCCTCACCCTGCCAAAGGGGAGCCGGAGGCCGGTATCAAAGCCGTGGAACTCCTTAAAGAGCAAGGCGCTAAGGTTATCGTTACCGGCAACCTGGGTCCTAACGCCTTCCAGGCCATCGCCGCGGCGGGAATGGAATGTCGCATTGGGGCCGGGGGCACGGTGCAAGAAGCCATTGATGCCTACTTCCAGGGGAAGCTCTCCAAGGGCACCTATCCTGGTGGTGGCATTTGTCCGGGATCTGACCGGTAAATTACGCGCATAAAAATAAAAGGGGAGAAAAAATCTCCCCTTTTATTTTTTTTAGCGCTCCGGCACAGGTTAACCGTAACTCTTGACGGCGCGAAAGGCGGAAAATTTTACTTTGCGCTAGGATGAGTTTCCAGTTCTTCGGGATTGGTTTCGGCCAGCATGTTTTTCGCCCGCGCTACATCTTCATCCGAGCCGTGAGCGATGACCAGATATTTGCCACCCTTCAACTTCTCCTCGTATTTGAGCACGTGCTCGCGGGACACTCCCCAACCGGCCAGAGCTCCTAAGATTCCGCCACCTGCAGCTCCGGCCAGCGCGCCCTCTATGCCTCCCAACAAAACCGAAGCCAGCGAACCCGCCACCACTACTGGCCCCACCACTGGAACCCAGAAGAAGCCGGCCCCCACCAGCAGGCCAAAGATGCCGCCTGCCCAGGCGCCGATTCCGGCTCCGCTCTTGGCAATGTCGCCGGCGGTCACGAAACCGTGGATTTTCTCCTCGCTGGTGAGATCCTGGGCTACGATTGAGAGTTGCTGGGCCGGAAAGCCGTTCTACAACTCATAGACAAATATCCCGTTGAGATACTGTCCGGTTGCTTCCTGCTTCGACGAGGAGGTGCTCGTAGACCGGTTTCCCGTTCCGCCGCAGAGCTCCTCTCCACAGGCGTCACTTCCCGCAGAACTTGCGGTAGGGCAGCTTACACGCCAGCTACCAGGGCGAATTTGAGCAGGTTCTTCGCCGCGTTTTCGTCCCGATCGTGGCGAGTGCCGCATACCGGACACGTCCACGCCCGGACGGAAAGCGGGAGTTCGGAAAGAACATGCCCGCAAACGGAGCACGTCTTCGAGGTCGGTTCAAAACGGTTCACCTTCACAAGCCGCACGCCCCAAAGCTTGGCTTTCGCTTCGAGAAGCACCCGGAAGGTGCCCCAGCCGACATCGGCGATGTGCCGGGCAAGGCGGTTGTTCTTTAGCATTCCCGCAACATTCAAATCCTCGATCGTGATCACCGGATGCGTCCGAACGAGCTCGGTCGTGAGTTTGTGGAGGAAGTCCAGCCGGATGTTTCGGACTCGGCGGTGGAGTTTGGCGACTTCAAGGCGCACCTTCTCGTAGTTCTTAGTGCGCTCGATGAGCCTTCCGTTCTTGTCTCGCACGCCCCGGCGGGAAAGACGCCGCTGAAGTCTTCTCAATCGACGAAGCGCTTCCCAAAACGGCTTAGGTGCCCCAACTTTCCGAACCGCTCCCCCTCCGTCCGCGATCGTGGCGAACGCTTCGAGACCAATATCAATCCCTGCCACTGATCCCTGCGGTGGAAGGAGTTCGGGGATCTCTTCTTCCACCGTGAGGCTCACAAACCACCGATTGGCTTCGCGGCTTACGGTGGCGTGAAAGATGCGCCCTTGGGGAAGATACATGCGAACGCGGTCGTTCTTCTTCTGGCGAACGGGCTTCTCTTTTAAACGCACAGCTCCGATCCGGGGGAGCACGATGTGCCGCGTTTTCCCGGGATAACGCCTATCGTTCCCGTCCAGAAGGAGCCGAATCGTGCCGGAACTGTTATCCAGCCTGAAACTGTCCCGCTGGTCGTGTTTGCGGCGGAACTTTGGATAGCCAACTTTTCTCCCAGCCCTTAGGCCGCGGAAGAAGTTTTTGAAGGCCTTCTCCAGGTCTCGGAGCGCTTCCTGCGGCGCCCACTTGGAGACTTCGTACATCCACGGGAAGTCCGTTTTCTTAAGACGGTTCAGTTCGCGGTGGAGTTCGACGGCGTTCGTACTGCGGCCTTCGTTCTCGTAGATTTTCTTCCACCGCGCAAGGCCCCAGTTGTAGGCAAAGCGGACAGCCCCGGCGTGCTTGGCAAGGAGAATCCTTTGCTCGGTGTTGGGATCGAGTTCGTACCGGTAGGCTCTACGGATCTTCACGTTGAAGCACCTCCAGCGCCTTTTTTGCCCGGCGTCTCGCAGAACGCTTGCCATAAAGACGAGCGGCCAGGGAGGTGAGCGCTTCGGTCATGTCGTGTACCAGGTCGTCGTCCACTTCTCTTTCTTCGACCACCAGAATGCGGCGTCCTTGCGCCCGAAGAGCGGCTTCGATAAATTCAAAGCCAAAGCGCGTGAGCCGGTCCTGGTGTTCCACGACGATCGTCGTCACGTTCGGGTCGGAAAGCAGTTTGAGGAGTTCCTTCCGCCTGCCGTTTAGACCGGACCCGATCTCCTTCACCGTCTTTCCGACCGAAAAGCCTCTGGCATTCGCGAACTCCAGGAGCCTTACCACCTGCCTTTCCAGATCGGCCTTCTGGTCGGAAGACGACACCCGGGCGTAGATGGCAACGAGACCTTCTTTCACGGTTTCGGGTTCGTGAACTAGGATCGTCCCCGAAGGGGTGATTTCAAACGGCACGGGCATTTTGCCTTCTTTGACCCAGCGCCACGCTGTCTTGTAGGTGATCCCGTGCTTTTTTGCCCATTCACTGAGTTTCATGGGCATACTTTATCATAAAAGAGAACAAACATCAATCGTATCTTTAGCTGCTAGCTACCCTTAGCGGGCTTATAACCTTACCAACCCCGAAGTGCGAAGGAACATGTAGACGGCTAGCAGTATCACGAAAACGGCGAAAATCCGCGTGAGGGTTCCCGGCTTAATCTTTTTTGCTATCTCCACTCCCACCGCTATGCCTAGCACCGCGCCCAGACAGCCAAAGAGCCGGGCCCAATTCTATAGTGCTAATCCCACTCAGCCGTGACAGCACTCCCCATAAGCAGTTGAGTGCGATAACCAGTAGGCTGGTAGCGATAGCGTGTTTCATGGGAAAGTCCAGGATCAGAGCTAGCACTGGCACGATGAGAAAACCGCCGCCCACACCAAAGAAGCCGGTGAGTAGACCAATTAGCAGCCCTGCCCCGCTGAACTTGAGCCAAGCCTTAGCTCCCTTGACTTTACTAAAGCTGGGGAGTTCGCTACCACCGCCATAGTGTTTTTCCCGGAACATCAGCCCCCCGACGACCAGCATCAGCGCTGCGAACAGGTACAAAATAACGGTTGACGAAACCAGGGAATTGAAGTAAGATCCCAAGAAAGCTCCGATAATTCCTGTCAGCGCCAGAAGAAAACCTATTTTCCAATGCAAGTATTTCTGGCGACCGAATTCGTACTGCACCGCTCCAGCCAGAGCTCCCACTCCCACGATGACCAAGCTGGTCCCGGTGGCTTCATGGGCGTCCATACCCAGCAAATAAAGGAGAATGGGTATGGTGATAATAGAACCACCTGCTCCGGTTAAGCCCAGAGAGAGGCCGATGACCGCACCGTACAAAATTTCCAACAGCATACGCCGTTTCCAATCTTAGGCGCCTTTATGTTCTTCTAGTTCCTCCGGCGAAGTTGCCTTGAGTACGTCCTTGGCTTTGGCTACTTCTTCGGCTGAGCCGTGCGCTACCACTAAGCACTTTCCCTCTTTTAACTTTTCTTCGTACTTGGCCACGTGGTTGTGGGACATTCCTAAACCGATCAGAGCTCCTAGTAGTCCACCTTCTGCGGCCCCAGCAGCCAAACCACCCAGGAACAGCGAGGTTAGCGAACCAGCGACCAGCACTGGTCCCACGGCCGGGAGCCAGAAGAAGCCAGCCCCCACCAGCAGGCCAAAGATGCCGCCTACCCAGGCGCCGATTCCGGCTCCGCTCTTGGCCACGTCACCAGTGATAGCGAAGCCGTGCACCTTCTCCGTTCCGCTGCCTAGATCTCGAGCTATGACCGAGACCCGCTGAGCCGGAAACCCCTGCTCGATAAGTTTTTTTACCGCCGCTTCCGCCGCATCCACCGTTTCATAAATTGCCACTACACTTTTCTCTGCCATAAAACCCTAACCTGGTTCGTAAAACCTACCTGACTCTAAACCTCAGGCAGGGACCCCTCCGAACCAGGCACGCACCTCCCTTTCCTGGAAAATTTTTTAGCGCCCAGGGGTCCGATGCTGAAAATCCCACGTGCCCTTATAGCTAGGGTTCAGTTTATTGGCAGGAAAAGCAAAAGTCAAATCCCAAAACCAGCCAAAATGCAGCTTGTCAGGCGTTATGAACTCTTCTCGTTCCTATAAGAGCGTGCTTCCCTTTTCACAGAATTCCATCGAAATTTCAGCGAAAGAAGCTTATGTGCTGCTCCCCCGTATCCGCCTAGCTTCTTTCCCGATTTTTCTTATCACCCTTGATTAGACTCGCGTCCAGCAATAGACTGTAGCGAGAGAGCACCCGGTAGGGTAGCGATAAAATGCGTCTTAATCGCGTGGAAAGATTTTTGGTCAGCCATCCAGCTCGCGCCTGGCTACTACGCCTCTTTTACCTGGGGCTATTAAAGCGCCGATTGGGAATGCGGCTAGAGGGGAAAAAGGTTCTGGAAGTGGGCTGCGGCGCTGGGGCCATGACTCGCTTGATCCTGGAGTTAGGAGCGGACAGGGTGCACGCTTTTGATATTGACGAGGGCCTGGTAGCGATAGCTCAGCGGCGCCTGGCTGCGTACGCTTCCCGCCTGAAAATTTACGTAGCCGATGCTACCAAGATACCGGAGCCCGACGCCAGCTTCGACGGAGTCTTTGCTGTGGGCGTGCTCCACCACATTCTCGACTGGCGGTCCGCTCTCAGCGAAATTGCCCGGGTGCTGAAGCCGGGTGGCTTTTACTATTTTGAAGAGGTGCCCCGGGAAGGGTTGGAAAGTTGGTTCAGCCGTACTTTCCTCGAGCACCCGACCGAGGACCGTTTCACCAAAGAGGACTTTCTAGCAGAATTGGAAAAACTGCAGCTGAAGCAAAATCTTCAGGTAGGCACTGTGGGGCGGATCTATTTCTACGGTCTGAGCCATAAATCGCTAGAAGAGTAGCTCTGCTTCCGGCGGTTGGCTTCCATCCCTCCCTATCTTCGCGGTCACAGCAAAAGTTTTTTCATTTCCTCCTCGCTCACGTCGTACCAGAGTTCGTAGGCGTCGGCCACGGCGAAGCGCCAGCCGCTTCGTATGTTGGGGCAGTAAATGGCTTCCACATAGGGCGCCACCCTCTCCAGAGCGCCCCAGTGGGCCGTGGGCACGGCCACGATTATACGGTCGGTCCCCAGCTTTTTCAGGGCCTTAATGGCGGTGAGCATGGTGAAGCCGGAAGCCAGACCGTCGTCCACCAGGATCACCGGCCTCCCTTTGAGTTCGGGAAAGGGGCGGTCCCCCCGTAATTCTTTGACCCTCCGGGCCACCTTGGCCGCCGTCTTTTGTCGCCCCTCCTCTATTTCTTCCTCGGTCAGTCCGTAGTAGGAAATTAACTCCTGGTTTAAAAGCACCGTGCCGTCGAAGGCCACCGCCCCGTAGCCGGCCTCGGTAGTCCAGGGTAGAGTGATTTTACTCACCACCGCCACGTCGAGCTCCAGCCCCAGTTCCTCGGCCAGGACCGCAGCCACCGGTACTCCACCCGCCGGGATGGCCAGGACCAGAGCGTTGGAGCCCCGGTACTTCTCCAGCATTCCGGCCAGCACCCTCCCCGCCTCCTCCCGGTCGGCGAAAACCCTCTCTTTCCCCCGGAGCTCCGGAAGATCGTAAACTTTCTTCTCAGCGGACATCCTGTCACTCCTTCCTTTCCGGGCCATCCTACCAGGTGTTTCTTCGCTCAGCCCTGCTACCATAATACAACAGGAGATTTAAGCTTCGGAAAAATGCCCGGCGAAGGGCGCGCACCGGTGGCTTACAAGCTCTTGACGCGCACCCTTTTCTTGCCTATATTGAACTCAACCCGCAAGCTTAGACTTGTTTCCTTTAACGAGGAGGTTTTTGGCCGGTAATGCAGGTGTGGCTGGAAATAGGGACGCTCAAGCTTAAAATCGCCCTCAACCATACTTCAACCGCCCGGGAGGTGTGGGAAGCCCTGCCCCTTGAAGTCAAGGTCAGCACCTGGGGCGACGAGATCTACTTCGCGACGCCTTTGGAGCTCCCCCAGGAGAAGCCGCAAGAAACGGTGGAGCTCGGGGAGGTGGCCTACTGGCCTCCGGGCCGGGCTTTATGCGTCTTTTTCGGCCCTACCCCCATATCGGGCCCGGGGGAGATCAGGCCCTATAGCCCCGTCACGGTGATAGGAAAAGTGGTAGAAGGGGAACTTGAAGCCCTGAAGGGAGTGCGCGACGGCGAAAAGGTGAGGCTTACCAGGGTTGAAGGGTAGGAAGCTCAGCGCTCCGCTTCTACCAGGGCCATAAGCCCCTCTACCGCGGCGTCAAGCCTCGCCCGCCGGTCATCATTAAGCTCGTCCTGCCAGCGGCGCGGTATGGCCCTGTACCCGTACATCACCCCGGCTAGGCCCCCGGTGACCGCCCCGGTGGTGTCGGCGTCCCCGCCCAGATTGACCGCCTTTACCACGGCTTCCTCCAAGCTTTTCGAGTGGGCCGCGCACCACAAAGCGCAGGCCAGGGTGTCCACCGTGTAGCCGCTGGGCTGCATCTGCTCCTCCGGCCAGTCAAGCACTCCTGCCAGTTTCCCCGCCAGCAAAGAGGCCGCCCGGCCTACCTCGCCCGGCGGCGCCTCTTTTTGCATCTCGGCCAGCGCCCGGGCAAAGGCCGCTGGGAGCTCCTTCCCTTCCAGGAGGCCCTGCACCGTGCGGCAGTACAGGAAGCACGTGAACCCCGCCTCCGGGTCCCAGTGCGTCATGCGGGCTATTTCCATGCACCACATATAGAGCTCGGCCGGGGCCGGGTAAGCGAAGGCCAGCGGAAGTGTCCGCATGAGCGCCCCGTTGCCGGCGGTGAGCTTCAGGTGCTGGTGTACCTCCCTGGCCGCCCGGTGCCAGTCGTCTATCTGGTAGCGATCTCTCAGAAAGGTGTAGACCAGAAAGGTCGAGCGAACGATGTTCCCGATGTCCGGGGGATCGGTGGCCCACCAGCGCAGAAAAGCCTCCCCTATGTGCGGCACCGGATCGGCCGGGTCCTTGATTACCCCCTCGGCTACAGCCAGCATCATCTCCGTGTCGTCCGTCCACTCTCCGGCCTTAAGCCACCCGTCAACCATATCCTGAAGAATACCATGGCGCTCCTGGATCTCCGCTCGGGACATCCCCTCCACCGGAGCTCCCAGCGCATCCCCCACCGCCAGCCCGTAAACTCCACCTCTTATCCTCTCGGCCAGCGATATCATGACTATCACCTCTCCTTGCTTCCCGGCTTCACATCCTGCTCCGGCTGCACCAGTACCTCGGAGAGAAACCCCGCTATCCTTTTGGGCGGCAAGTTCGCCACCGCCGGTTTTTAGTGGCGTCTCTCCGCTACTACCATATCCTTGTCTCCGCCCTGGCGCTGAACGGTGAGGCGCCCATTTTCTTCTATGGCCCAGGGAGTTATATTTCTTAGGCGAAAGGGGAAAAGAGCTGGTGGCGCAACCAGCTGGTTCAGAGGATACAGGGTGACCCCTCTGGCGATAAGGGTTGCTTCTACAAGCCAAGCGGCCAGCCTTTCGTCCTCGATCTCGCGCACCGGGCCACCCTGATAAACGCCTTTGCGAGGGGTATCTTGGAGAACGCCCCAATCAACAAAGCAGCGGATTACCCGCCGGGCAGCCCGAGTTACGGTCTCCCTTTCGCCCAACTGTTCGCACAGCCGCCTTAGAACCTGCGCCCGCGCAACCGAACCCTGCAGAAGCAAAAGCTTCCCTACGATCTCGGCTACGGCGGCAACAAAGGGATAAACTGCCATGGTCATACCCCAGTGCACGGCCAGGCGGAGCTCAGGAATTACGGCTTGAAGTAACTTTAGCCCGTCGTTTCGAAACTCCACCAGGGACTCGGGAGGTGATGACCAGATCTTTAGCAGAATGACAATGGCTTTTTCCCGGTTACCAATAGTAGGAAAGTCCCGGCCCACCGAAAGATGCTTTTTCAGGAGCTCTTCGAGCCGAGCCTTGATTTCCTTCCTCGAACGGCCTTCTATTACCAGCTGAGCAGTGTACTCGAGCCACTCGAGCCTTATCCGCTGGCTGAATCCCACCTGTGCTTTCACAAGGTTTTCCCCCTAACGCGCTCTACGTGAACAAAAGGGACGATTACCTCCTCCACCGAGATCCCCCCGTGGCAAACCACCTTCTCCCCCTTAGGGCAGAAGGCGGAGCGGCCAGCCGCCAGCAAAGGTAAAAAATTATCGGGAAGCCCGATGGATTCCCATTCCAGGGCCTCCGGGAACTGCTCCTTGGTCCGTTTTCTCAGACCTTTATCGGAATAGATCCGGGCCCGGTAGCCCCGGTAGTCAACTGTCGCTCCTTCTGCCGGACGTCCTATACCTTGCGCCTCGAGGTTGCCGTGATCTGAAGTCAGAAAAACTTCAAATCCCTCTTCAACGAGAAACTCCAGCAGTTTGCCTAGATAGCTCATTTGTGCCCACTGGCGCACCTGGTTGTGCATTCCCGCCGTTCCGAGCTCTACCCCATGCATGATCTTATCCACCTTTTGTATCACCAAGCCCAAGACGGAGCTTCGCCGCTCAAGGATTTCTCCTACTTCTTTTCCTGGAGACTCGTCGCCAGCTACGTTCAGGTAGCCTATCTCGCCTTCTCTCAAGCCCTGGTCGGCCCAGAAACGAAGCCACAAAGAGCATTCCTTACCAGTGCTATCGAGGTAGCTCGCGAAAAATAAAGGTGGTTCTCCTGCAAATATAGCTTGGCGGGAAACTGAGGTCAACGTAGGAACCCAGGCGAAAACTGCGCTTTCGTGGAAGCGAAACTGAGGCCATCTATCTGCAAGGACTTCTTTTACGACCAGCCACTGGTCCAGAGCAAGCCCGTCCACCACAATCAGGGCCAGCTTTTCAAATTTCTTCTTATCCCGCAGGTAGGCAAGATAGCGAGGAATATGGTGAACCATTGCGGGAGGAACGGTCGGCTGGTTGTAAAGAGCGCTGTAACGCTGCTGCATCCAGATTAAAAAGGCCTTGTCCACCTGCCGGCGGAGATTGCCGTACATTTCGTCTGCTTGCTTTGCTTTTTCTTCCAGATGCTCTCCGGGGGCTAGAGGGAGTTCGAAATATAAAACGGTAAGTTCTGCCCAACGCCACGCAAATTCCAGCCATTCGTGGTAGCGGGCGTGGTCTTTAGGTATCGACTTTTCCGCAGCTGCGGCCAAGCTTAAGAACCGCTCCCACGGGTCTTTTTTGAGGCCCACAGATACCCACTGATCGGCCAGCCTGCTCGCCTGCGGGTGGGGCACGGGAGTTAGATACCCTTCGAGGAAAAGATTGTCCATGTAGGGCCTGAGCTCTGGGTGATCGAAGGGGAGCAATAAAGGCCCGTCAAAGCGCAGGTCATAGGTAGCTACCGGCTCGGCGGCAAAACTGTTCCCGTGAACTAGGCGGTCAAGAAAGATTTTCCACCTCTCTTGCAGGAAGGCAAAGAAAGCTTCTTGATCGGAAACTATCTGCTCCAGCGGCCACTCAGTAAATCCTCCCTTGCTTTGCAGGACTTGGATAAAACGTTCTTCTAAGATTTCGGGCAGGCGCCGCCTTTGATAATGATGCCGGATGAGAACGTGAAGGAGTTCATGAGGCTCCCTTATACGCTCCGGAAAAATTCCGAACACGTGATTTAAGACAAAGTCTTTGGTGGCGTTGTCCCCTAATCTGCTATGGCAATGTCCTTGGCAGGCTTCGTAAAGGGGTTCGAAGTCCGCTCGATCTAGTTCTACCAATATCCGGTAGCTTAGCTGAGGGAAAATGTCAGCCAGGCTGAAGGAGACTCTTCGCCCGGTCTGCCAGAGGTCGTAAGGGAGGCAGTAAAGGTTCGAGGTCTGAACGATCACCACCAGCCCCAGAGAGCTGTCTTGTTTCTGCCGCGGCTTGTACTTGGATTCATAAAGGAAGCGGAAGTGCACCGGATCGTCGTAGATGATAACCTCGTAGTTGCGCTCCCGGAGGGTGCGAAGAATTTCTTCTTCTACCAAAAGTCTATCTGGATCGGCAACCAAGATTAGTTCCCCTGCTCCCGGCTCAAATTCGCTTAGGACAAGGTCGCGCCAGCTCTCCATTTAGTCCAAGCCCCCTACCACCCTGACCACGAGGAGAGGCACCATTTCCGGCACCACATCGGCCTTTTTCCCAAGTTTCCTTAGCCACTCTTTCTCTTCTTCCTCCAACTTGGCCAGGCGATGGCTGCGCACAGCGGGCAGGCCAAGTCGCATCACAGCTTGCCTCCTGGCGCTGAAAGTGTACATGCCTTTTTCTCTTTCGTGGTTTAAAAAGTCCTGGTGGGCCCTCAGGAGCTCCTCGTAAACTGCGTGCCCTTGCTTTTCGGCAATTTCCCGAAGGCGGTTGAACACCTCAACAGCTTCCGGACCTCTTAAGTACTCCTCGGGCTCCTGCAGTTCGCCGGAGAGCAACCGATCCCAGATACGTTGCGCTGCGGGTAGAAAAGTCCGCCCGTCGTCATGCAGGAAGAGGGGAATCTCACGCTGCTTGCGCCAGGACTTATCGGCGGTGCAGACGGCTATTTTCCATAAAGACCAGAATCCTCGCACCTCTTCCGGCAGATCGGCCAACCGCATGACGGGAATCGGTTGTCCTGGGAAGAAAGGCGAAAGCTGGGCCACGAGACGACTCACACGGGGATCTTTTAAGGCCAGGTAGGTCGCAGAAGGTGTGACTTCGGCCTCTCTGGCGGTAAATACCACATTTTCCTGCTTTTCTCCGTCGGGCCAGATGAGGCTCCAGGTTCGCCCTTCCCGTTTGGCCTGGCCGTGCGCCTTCAAATAGGCTACGGTCATGGTTTCCGTCCAGTATTCGATGCGCGGGTCTATCAACTGCGAAATTCGGGCGGGGTCAAAGGCTTTTTCTCCTTCTAGAAGGGAGGAACTCTCCCGCATCACTTGGGCCTGTTCCTGGAGGGATTTCAGGAGGGAAGAAACCTTATCTTCTAGTTTTTCAGGCTCCATTAAGGCATCTAGATACAGCTTATCGAAAATCTTTTCGGCCTCGGCCGAATCGAGCACGTCTGCCGTTTTGTCCACGCCAAACTCCTGCAGAATTACCGCCAGCTTCTCCTGCAGGACTTCTTGGACGCGGTGCTCCACCGTGCTCTCCAGAACGAAGTTTATCGCGCGGACTGTTTTCTTTTGCCCTATGCGGTCCACCCGGCCGATGCGCTGCTCGAGCCGCATGGGGTTCCAGGGAATATCGTAGTTTACGACCACGTGGCAGAACTGGAGATTGACCCCCTCTCCTCCCGCGTCGGTCGAAATGAGGATCTGCGCCTCACGCGCAAAGGCTTCCTGCACCTTCTGCCGCTCTTCCAGGTCCATGGAGCCGTTGAGGCAGACCACGGAAAAGCCTCGCTCTTGCAGGAAATCTCGCAGCATCTCCTGGGTGGGTACAAACTCGGTAAAGATCAAGATTTTCAGCTCGGGGTCGGCTTCTTCCTGCTGCAACCGGTAGATCAGCTCTAAAAGGGCCTCGGCTTTGGCATCGGGTCCGGCCGCTTCCGTGCGCCTGGCCGCCTCCAGAAGGGTTTTCACTTCCGCCCGTTCGTTCTTAAGGGCCTGAAGGCGGGAGGCCAGCAGCAAGTCCATCTGCTCTTCGCCGTCGAGCTCGGCCCACTCCTCCACAGAAGCTACCGGGAAAAGCGGGAACCCCTCCGGCGGAGCGCTTAGAGCTTCTAGCCGCCGCTCTAATGCTGTGCGGATGGCTCTGGTGCTGGAGGTCACCAGGCGCTGCATCAAGATCATTAAGAAGCCCAGGTAATTTTTCTTTTCTTTTAGCGCTTGGTTGTAACCCTGACGCACGTATTCCGTTACCGCTTCGTAGAGGAGGCGCTGCTCCCGGTGCCGCTCTCCCCAGGAGATGGGTAAAAGCCGGGTCTGCCTAGGCTTGAAAAGGGGTTTGCCTTCTAAATCTACGGCTTGGCGCTTTTCCGTCCGGATAACGTACTTGCGCACGCGTTCCCGGGTTACGCTTTCCCTATCTGGAAAGGCTTCCGGGTCTAAAAGGGTCAGGAGGCGGTGAAAGGAATCGGTCTTTCCCTGGTGGGGCGTGGCCGAGAGGAGCAGGAGGTAAGGGGCGGCTGCTGCCAGGCCCTGGCCCAGCTTGAAGCGGGCCACCTCGTCCGTGCTTCCTCCCAGGCGATGAGCCTCGTCCACGATGATGAGATCCCAGCCGGCGGAGATGAGGTCTTCAAAGCGCTCACGGTTGTAGGCTGCCACTTGAGCTGCGCCCCAGCTCCGCCGTTTCTCTAAAGGTTTTACGGAATCCATAGGGACCACTGCCTGGTCCACGTACATCCACGGGTTGCCGCCTGCCAAGCGCCGCAAAGCTGCTAGGCCTTCCGGCAGCACCAGCTGGAAATCTTCGTTGAAATGCAGGCACATCTCGCTCACCCACTGCCGTACCAGGCCCTTGGGGGCCACCACCAGCGTGCGGCGCACAAGCCCCCTGAGCTTAAGCTCCTGCATGATGAGCCCGGCTTCGATGGTCTTGCCCAGGCCCACCTCATCGGCCAGAAGGTAGCGAATTCGGTCGCCGGAGACGGCCCTGGACAAAGCGTGAATCTGGTGGGGCAGCGGAATTACCGAGGCCGAGAGGGGAGCCAGCAGAACCCCCTGGGCCAGTGCTTCTTCAATGCGGGCTGCAGCCGCCACGCAAACCAGGTGGTGCGCTCCGAGGGAAGAGGCGTGCTCTTCCAGAGGTACGAGCTCCTCCGCCCGCACCCGCACGACGACACCCTCAACGGGCAACCAGACGCGGCAGAAGGTCTGACCCCAGAGGGTTTCTGTTTGGAGCAGGTAGCAGGGTTGGTTGTGGATAACGCTATAGCACTCACTAAAGCTCGTCTTCATGTACCGCATATTTATGCTGATATTCCTCCAAAGCCGCATCTAATTCTTTCAACGCTCCTAACACTTCTTCTGGAGACCGGGGAGAAACTGCGTTTACCCTTACGAGTTCTAAACTGTGATTCAAACCCAGAGTTAGCAATTTCTTCAACAAATCTTTGTCGTTTGTAGCAAAAATATCGCATCCCGAAGCTAGGGCGGCAAACACTATATCAGTATCTTCTGGGGGGAGGTATGTATCTTCTAGCAAAATGCTCCTTTCCATAATCTTTCGAAAAAGTCGCTCTTCGTATATCATTTCTATTCCTGCTCGCTTTCTAATGATTTCTAAATCCTTATAAAAATCTCGTAAATAGGATTTGGTCAGTGCATAAAACTGTTTCATCCGCAGTATGTCTCTTGCCTCTCGATCCTGGCTTGGCAAGCTAAAAACAGTTTCCATCTCCGGAAGAGACGTTCCCTGATATTCTTCTGCGATTCCAAATTCAAAATTAAGATCGTATCGGTGCAGGGCTCTTTTCAAATCCGCCACTTCTTCGGAAGAAAGATTAAGAATGTCTAAAATTTTAAAGATTATCTGCCGAGCGATCTCTTTAGTATGGTCGCCTGTGTACTTATCCTCTTGACCTTTCTGCTCAGCCTTCTTCCATTTGCTAACGCACTCGCAAATCGTTTGTACATTCAGAAAATGCCTTTTATAGCCGTTCTTCAGCTCATTCCAACATTTTTCAAGGATAACGAACTTAATAGGAAAAGGGTATGCGGTGTATTTGAAAAATACATTGTGTTTAAGAAAGAAAATCAGCACGTTTGTGTCAAGAAAAACATGAACAGCCTTTTCATTCTTTTTATTCTTTTGCATAATATACCCCTTCATCGCTGGCAGTTCACCATAAGATAGATCCGCCACTCACTCCTCCCCCACCCTCGTGAGTGCCTGGTCGTACCACATGAGGAGTTTGGGGTCTTCCTGTAGGACGCTTTCCGGGATTTTGCGGGCGACTTCGATGATGGTCTGGTAGTCGCGCTCCTGCCAGGCTTTCCTGAAGCCGGCGCGCACGGCCTCCAGACGGAAGACCTTGAGCCTACGGCCGGTGAAGTTGCGGTACTCCTCGAATTCTTTGAGCAAAGCCTTTTCCCTGAGCTTCTCCAGGTCGGCCGCCTTGTTGGGGTCGGGCACATACCAGCGGTCCTTGGCGGCAGCGATGAGCTCCGGATCGTCGGTTTCAAGGCCCATGGCGGTCATGCGCCCTTCATCTTCCAGCTTTTTGATCTTGTCCCGGTACTTCTCGGAGCACTTGAGCCAAGAAACAATTTGCGCCGGAATGGGCCCTTTGCCCTCGTAGCAGAGGAAGTTCTGGGCCAGAAGTTCTTTCAGCTCCAGGGGCTTTTCGTGCCTGTGCCAGCCACCAATCTGTTTAATAAACTCCGGGTGGAGCTCCTGAAAGGTTTGAGGCTTTTTGGCCAGTTCGCGCCTGAGCCACTGGATGGCGCTGGCTTCGTCAACAACGAAAAGCTCGAGCTGGGCCAGCTCTTTGGCTTTAAGGCGCCTTTTGTCGTACTCCACCACCTGTTCGGGCAGGAAGTACATGCCGTCGCGCTCCAGGAAGCGCTGCTCTAGTCCCTTGTAAAACTCCGCGGCGGAAAGGGGCACCAGCACTCCCCGCTGGACGTGAAAGGCCACCATGCGGTCGTAGAGCATGTGGGCCATCCGCTCCTGTAGGACCTCCAGGCGACCGCCCTTTAAAGCCGGGATGGGCAGCTGCTTTAGGTGGGCGCGGACGAAGTCCCACACGCCCTCTTCCGTGCCGGCTTTGAGCTTGAAACGCTCCTCCAGACCTTCGTTGGGTTTGTAGGCGGAGATGACCAGGTCCACCTTGACCGTACCGCTTGAGGTTACCTGGTTAAAGGTTCCTTGCTTTCTGTCCAACATGCGTACATCGGCTATAACAAATCCCGCTTCCTGGATAGCCTCCTGGATGGCGTTCCAGACGCTGTTCTTGGAGTTGTGAAAGACCACCGTCATCCAGCGCCCGGGCTTTAAAACCCGGTAGTACTCCTTAAAACAGCGGGTCATGATCTCCTGGTACTCCCGAAGGCCCTTGCCCTGCGCCTGGTTCTCCACCGCCTCTTGCTTGTTGTTGGTGAAAACTTTTAGCCAGGCCTCCCAGAGGAAGTTGAGTTCGGAGTACATCAGGTTGCCGCCGAAGGGGGGGGGTCGGTAAAGATGTAGTCTATGGAATTAGCAAAAATGGGGAGTTTAGTTGCAGATTGACAAGAATAAATATATGTAGGATAACTCTTAAAAAAATTAAATAAGTACCAGGCTTTGATAATCGTGTTCAGTCTATTTTCATAAGCAAATATTGGCCTCTTTTCAACATTAAGACTTGGAATATAAAGTGTACCAGGCGTTCCTGTTACGAAAGGTCCTCCACCGCCTTTGAAGTAATAATTAACTATAACACGGCTCAATTTAGATGTTTCATTGAGTATTGCTGAAAAAATGATTCCGTGATTAGCCTTTCTTAAAGCCCCCAGAACCCACAAGTTCCGCTTCGTATAAAAATGGTGCACGTGGGTGATGCCTACATTCAACGGATCACGGGTTTTTTCTCCCTCCGGCATCCGATCGGTCGGGTACCAGTAAGGGATATCAAGGTTCTCTATCTTCTCGATGAGCGCCAGGTCAAAGGCGTCCGGCTGCTTTTCAAAGCGCTTCTTGCCCACGCTGTAGTTGATGAGCACCGGCACCTGCTTGGCCTGGCGCACGGTCTCCCCTATGGCCTTATCGAACCTCAATACCCAGGCCCGCTCCATGCTGCGCTTGGTAAGACGAGCGCCGCAGTGGGGGCAAGGAAACTCATCGCGCACCTTCCCCGCCTCTTTATCCACCGCCGCCTCCCAGAAAACTACTTCTCCGGCGCAGGAAGGGCAGATGAAGACGTCCGACCAGACGGTGTAGTTGATCCGGCCCCAGGGAAGGTCCGGGCTCCCCTGCTTGCGCTCGGGGAGCTCATCGAGTTCCTTAAGCGCCCTCTGTATCTGCTCTTCCGTGGGGTTGTGCAGGGTCAAGTACATCCAGCCGCACTCGGCCTCCACCTCTTCCAAAATACGCCGCGCCTCGCGCGCAAAAGCTGCCACATCCACCGGGGTGTTGTAGTTGTGAGCGATGAAGGTGGCCGCCGGAGACAAATCGTTCAAGATAGCCCGACGCGCTCCCAGCTTGGAAAAGGGCCTCCAGACCGTTTGGCCGTTCTCCTCCTCAGGTTTTAAAATGGTGCCGTCCGCCTCCACCCGGTAGCCCAGGGCCTCCACCGTTTTTTTGTCCCCGCACAATTGAGCCGCCACCCCGGTCATGCCCGTGCCGCAAAAGCCGTCGAAGATCAGGTCCCCAGGCTCGGTGTAGTGCAGGATGTAGCGCATAATGGCCTTGTGCGGCACTTTGGTGTGGTAGGAGTGGGCGTTGTAGATGGGATCGTTTTTCCCCTCGCTCACGTCGGCGGCAAAGGGTTCGCGGCGGTAGTTATCAGTTTCTGGATCGTAAGGCTTGCCGTAGTGCCGGATGAAATCCTCTACGAAGGGATTGGGGCAGGTGGTGTAGTAAGGTGGATCGGAAAGACGCAAGATATCTTCCATCTTCCCCTGCGGGAAGCCCACTTCATCCTTCCAGAGTTGCAAAAGATCTTTATGCGGCTCGCGCCGGGCCGCCCTGGCCATCCGCCGGACCAGCTCTTTTAGCTGCTCCTCATCCCCCATCGGCCACTTCTCAATTGACTGCAGGCGTGCCACTGCGTCCTCCACGCCGGTGAAAGGCACGCCGCCAAGCTTAGCCTCCAGCTCTTCTAGAGATTCGCGCAGCTTGCCCAGGAAATAGGCCCGACGCGCCTCCTCAGATTCAAAGGTCAGCCCCAAACATTCCACTGGGCCCTGCTCTAAAGACTGCTTTCCCGGCGCAAAAAGTTCTAGATCCAATCCTGCCACCTCGCTTCCCTTACTCCAGCACAATTCTTACCGTGTCCGGGTCCATGCCTTTAGTTCGCTCATTCAGGAAATCTTCAAAGCGCTTCTTTATTTCCTTCAAGGTGGCAGGTTGCCCATCGTGAGCCAAAGCCCTCTTTAGCTCGTCGGCTCCAATCGCTACCTTATTGAGCCCCTTGAGCAGTTCGCGGACGGCCTGGATAAAGTCGTTTTCGAGTTCCGAGGGCAGCTCTTGCGTCTGTAAAAACTCCTCCACCTTAACTCTGACTTCCGGCTTCAAAAGCTCCAGGTTCTGCCGCACCGTCGGGTCGGCCAGGTTATCGACAAGGGTCGTGGCCCAGCTTTCCAAAAGCCGATCTAGCTTCTCGTCTAAAGACCGGAGAATCGTGGCCGCGGAGGCGTCTGCGCTTTCCTCCCTGGGCCTAAAGCCGCAGTGGGGGCACCAGGGCCTTTCTTCCAGCTCCTGTGTGGTCAGGTTGGGGCAGCTCTTGAGCTCTGCCAGCCTGTTCTGAAGGTCGGTCAGCTGGCCAGTAGGCAAAATATTTATGACGGCCAGTTTCCTCAGCGCCTCCAGGCGCTTGTCCTTCAAAAGCTCCGACTTGCGCCTGTCCTCAGCCGCGCCCAGCCTGGCCTTTGCATGGAGGGCCACGTAACTTTCGATGTAGCTCCTTTTTAGAGCCGCGAGTTCTCTTTCTATCTCCGCCCTGGCGGCAGATGAGAAATCGCTTACCCGAACCAGCAGGTCTTCCTTAACCTTTTTTGCCTCCTCTATCCAGGGGTGATGCTCCGGAAGAACCCTTTCGGCCTCGGAAAGATACCTCACTTTGGCGTCCACATCCTGAATCAGATCCAGCAGATTTTCTACCTGCTTCAGGGCTTCTAGTCCTTCCCTTTGAGCTTCTATCGCCGGCACGTCGTACCGGAGGTTTTTGAGCATACCGGCCGAGGAGTAAACCCGGAGCGACTCCAGGAAGCCCTTGAGTTCGGCCAGCTTGGCAGCGTAATTTTCCTTCCGATCTTTGGGAAGGAGCTCCTGGCCCCAGAAAAAAGTCCCACTTCTAAGACGCTCTTGCGCCCGCGCCACCCGCTCAAGAAGTTGCTCCACGGCCGCCTGCAACCCCTGAACGGGTTCGCTATCCCCCTGGGTTACCTGCCGGGCCAGGCCGGTGGGGAGTCCGAAAAACTCGAAGAGGGCCTGCAGAGCCGGTAAATTCCACTCCTTGGGCCGCTCCAGGTGCCGGAAGTTGACGAGCTCCTTGAGGGGCGTTTCCACCAGTTCCCCGAAAGAACCGGCGTCAAATTTTCTGTTGCCCGGCAGCGCCAGTACGGCGTCGCCCGTGTACACCAGGGCGGCCAGAAGCACCACCACCAGCTCCGGCTCCAGGCGGTATTGGTCCGGAGCCATGTACTCAACACCGTACACATCCTGAATCAATTCGTCCCGGTTGAGCACCCGCCCCGGCTCTTTGGCCTGTAAAAGCTCGAGGATGTATCTGGCATACCTGGAGTTGCGGGGATGCAGCCGGCCGTCTTCTATAAGCTCCAGAGCTTCCAGGACCGCTCTTCCCAGCTTGGGCTGAACGGCCCCCTTCATCCAGCGCAGGGCATCCTGCGCTGCTTGGCCGAGATTCTGGCTCGTTATCAGCACGGAGAATTCGGGGTACTCAGGCGCCAAGTTTTCGAAATGAGCGGCTAAGCAGGTGGAAGCCACCAGGTTGACGAGGTCCCTAACATCAACTTCCCGGCTGGCGCGCAAAAGCCCCTTCTTGATCCATTCCTGCAATGGCTTGGTTCGACCCTGATAGGTGACGTCAAAAGCGGTCAGGGCGTTCTCTCGCAGCCACTTTACCAGTTCCTGGAGATACTTATTGGCCTTTTCTTCGTAGATGTTTTTATCTTTACCCGAGGACACCTGGGCCAGATCGAAAGCCCCGGCATAGCGCTTAAGGTTGGTCTCGAAAAGTTCGTCTCGCCGCGAAAGGCGGAAGAAAACGTCCCGGGGCTCCTTCTCGTCTTTGAAAGGAGGGAGCTCGTAGATCGGTAAGAAAAAGAGGTAAAAATCGCGGGGCGGCTGCGCCGTGGAGCGCTGGTTGGGCGTGCCGAAGAACATGTAGCCTATGCGAGGAGCCTTGCGCTCTTTCCACTCGATTTCGTATTCCCAGGCCAGGTGCGTGTTGGGGTAGTAGCTGTCGGAGCAATCAAGAAGCCGGGCCAGGGCCTTAAAGTAAGCGTGATCGAGCCGCTGGTTGTCCAGGCTTTCGGCCCG
Source organism: Desulfothermobacter acidiphilus (assembly GCF_052073645.1). Classification (GTDB taxonomy): domain Bacteria; phylum Bacillota; class Desulfotomaculia; order Desulfotomaculales; family Ammonificaceae; genus Desulfothermobacter; species Desulfothermobacter acidiphilus. The sequence continues at coordinate 864,091 of NZ_CM125440.1, forward strand.
CTTGTTGATTTGGGCGTCGTAATCCACGGTCTTCTTGATGTCGAGGTAAAACTGGCCGCTGGGACGGCCCTTGGCGTCTTGCTCGGTGGCCGAGATGAATTGTCCGTTTACCGTCTGCACGATAAGTCGGAGGGTGGTTTCCACCTCGCCCCGCAGGTCGTCGGCCGGATCACCTCCCAGCTCGGCCACCAAGGGATCAAAAAGGCATAAAGTGTCTCGCAGGGCTTCTGCCGTGAGACCTACAGGCTTCTCGATATCCCCAATGGTCAAGCGGTGCAGGCTCAAACCCCATATGATGCGCCGGGCCAGGTCTTTGTTTTTGCCTTTTGGATAACCGGTCTCCACCAACTCTTCCAACTTGGTGCTTACTTCTATAACCTCGCGAACCTCGGGAATGGTGCGGAAGGAGCGGTCTTCCTTGAGCACCTTCCAGTAGTGGTCGTAAGAGAGAATGCCAGGGGCATCGGGAGGGACTTCCTGATCCAGCATCCCCTTTATGGCCTGAGAGATGGTCTTCAGAATGGCCCGTTTTTCCACATACCTTACGCGTTCGAACATCTCGATATAGTCAGGATGGATGGGGAAAAGAGAAACAAACTCTTCCAGCCGCTCGTTCATGTTCCCATAAAATCGGGTAAATTTCTGCAGGTGCTCTCTGATTTTTAGCTGCTGTTCCGCCGTTTTCTTAAGCAGGCGCTCCGCCACCACGAATTTGATGTCGCGCCGGGCAATGAAAACCTGCTCAAACCGGTCTTTTACTTTTAGGAGAGTATTGGCTACGGGAGCAAAGCGCGGATTGTCGAAGAGCGCTTCCTGTAGACCCGCTATGAACCGGAACCTCAGGTTCTTGCAAATTTCTCCGATTTCTCGGAGAAAAATCAAATCCAGCATCAGTTCCTGATCTTTGCGGCTTCCCAGATAGTCCAAGAGTTCGTCTACCACCAGCAAAAGACCATGATCCGGATAACGCTCGTGAAAGGCCGCCATCATCTCTTCAAAGGCGGGTTTGTGGCTGGGAATTTTATCGCGGGGAGGGAACTTGAAGCTTACGCCCATCTGCGCCAGGCCTTCTTCCAGCACGGCGCAGATGAACTCGCGAAAATCCATAGTGGTGGAGCCCAGCTCCGTGCGGATCACTTTGAACTTCCCGGCGATGGGCTGAGCCGCCTCGGCAACTTCCGGAGACTTCAACCTGCCAACCAGGTCTTTATGCTCGGCAATGGCCGAAAGAACCGACATCAGGTGGGATTTGCCGGTGCCATAGTTTCCCACCACCAGGATGCCTTTGTTGTCGGCGGGCCTTTCAAACTGGAGGTTGGGGAAAACAATGTCCGTTAGCCTTTCTTTCATGTCTTCCGAGATGACATAGGTGGCTACCAGGCGTTCGGCCTGAGAGTAATCGTCGGCGCTTCGCAGCTCGATGATCGTCTCCAGCGGCTCAAATTGTATAAGATCACCGTACTTCATGATTCGACCCCTTCCCTTTGCTCCCCCTCAGTTTCGATAAAGACGACGCTTTCTCCTTCCAGCGGGTAGGCACGATACTCGGGATGCCCCGGCTCGGCATATAAAAGCCGCCCTTCTTTAATGGAGCCGTCCCAGGCTGCAACCAGCGTCCGCCGGCGGGAAAGCTGCTTGAGCAACCGCAGTGGGTCAAGCCTAAGTGAAGGCTCGAAAAGCAGCCCCAGATTGTCCAGCAAAATACAGGAACCGCCCGCCTGGCTTATGATATCTTCCATAAGGCGCGGGGCATATAAGCTACGCTGCACTTGAGTAAATTCGAGAAGGGCTCGGCTCAGTTCTAGGCTGACATCGATGTAAGGATAGTTTCGCTGCTCGGCGATTTCCTTAAGGGCGGTGGCCTTACCCGTGCCAAAAGGACCAACCACCAGCACTAGCTGATGGTAGGAAGAGCCTACATGGTCGATTGCATCTATTATCTGCTTTAAGAGGCAATTCATCCCTTTCCTCCGATCAGTTAATTACGAGATTCGCCAATCAAAAGTTTTTCCTTTCTGGCAAACTCGGCTTGGCCCTGTTTGTTCGATAAATCCAAAGTCTGTTTTAAATCGACTTTGGGGGTCTCGACTCCTAAGTCCACGTACCGCTTAATACGCCGCCATAGAGCAGCGCTCATCAAACCACCTCCTTAAAATTGTCGCAAGTAGCTGTGTACAGCTCTGTGCAACCTCTGCATAGTTTCTATCATGGCCTCCTGAATCTCCGCCCACCTCTCCTGGTCCGCCAAGCCTCCTCCTTCCAGCTTACACCTTATTGTCCGTAGCCGCTGGCCTTCGACCCGAACCCACTCGAGAGGCCCACCAAATTTCTCCTCGATCTCTTCTCTCTTGTCGTAGAGTTCCTTAAAAATGCGTTCCGTCTCTTCTTCTCTTCCAGGCCCTCGGTCGATATTGAATTCTACCGCAGTCCAGTTTTTGGTTATCTTGTAAGTGTAGTAAAGGCCGGACTTGCCCGCTCCCGTGCTGAGCCAGTTATCAGTTGTAGGTGAAAGATTGGCATGCAGGGAGATATTTTGGGCCCTGATCTTATCGAGGAGCCCCTGCCAGAACTCCCAGCGCAATTTATGCCTTTCCGCCATTTCTTCTCTAACCCGGCCTGCAGCCTTGCCCTCTTCGCTGGGCCTCGCCACTATAGAAAAGAGGGGTGCGGGCGGAGAATCCCCGATACGATAGGCTTCTACCTTAATGAGATAAAAGGCCATATCTGGAGGAGTGACTTCGTTTAACCATTCCATTACTTTTACATGCTCAGGCCGAGGATCGGGGGTAATCCAAACCGCCTTTTTAGCCCCTACATTAACCAAATAAGTTAAAAGTTTTCCTAGATGGTCGTGATCGGTCTTCTCCAGTTGGTTCTCTATAACCACGATTCCCCCTTGCTCGTCCGCAGCCACGATGTCGGCAGCGAAGGGCCCCACTTTGCTCTCCCTTTCCTCTAGAGAGAGGGTTATGCCTAAGCTCTCTTCTAAAATATCGAGGTTTTCGGCCAGCCACGCCGTGAAGTCACGGGCTTCGTCAGGCCAGAGTTCCCTTAAATCAACTTTTTGCAGTCTGCCAATGGTTCCAGCCATAAAGATGCCTCCTTGCCCAATCCAGCTTGGCCGCATTGACCAGCAGGTTGTAGGTAAACCTCCCGTCGCCGGTGACGAAGAACTGGGGTTTAGGGGTGGCGGCGTCTCTCTGGGTGCCGACTCTGTCTGGATAGGGGATGAAAAACTATCTTGTCCAGCTGTGTTTATTGGAGAAAATCCCCTCCGGCCTCCCGCAGTAAATGCACAGGCCTATCGACTCTACCCCCCTGGACTTTCCGCGATCGGCGGAAACGACCGAAAAAAACGGGTAAAGAACTTGTCGCTCCAAGGCGTCCGGTTACGGAAAGCTCGGCGAGCCGACCTTGCATTTCGTCCTTCCCAGAAGCCGGCTCCGCTTTTTCTATCGATTTCGTCACCGAGGAAAAATTTCCTGCCCAAAGAAAAGCTACTGTAAATCAAGTGTATATCTGCATTCGGGATAGCGGTCGCAGCCTAAGAAAGGGCCGCGGCTGCTCGTGCGGTAGCACAGCTTCCCTTCGCCGCAGCGGGGGCACTGGAGACCGAGCTCGGCTATTAACTCCTCCACCAGGCGCCGGGGGCTCGCCGTTTTTCCGGCACTCGGGGCAGCTAAAGAGAAGTCCATCGCGGCCGCCGCGAAGCTTCCAAAGGAGGTCCACCAACTGGAGCTCTTCGTCGAAGTAGGAGATGAGCTTGCCTTTGGCGCGGGTAACGGCTACGTTGTGGAAGACGAACTCTTGCCGGAATTGCCAGCTGCAGACTCGGGCTTGGCTTCCTTTTCTTCCTTGGGCCTAGGTGTCTGCAGGTACCTTGCGCCAGTCCATATGAGCACAGTAGCAAAAACGGCCCGCAGAGCTCCCTCGCTCAAGAGATGCGCGGAAAAGCCTCCTAGGTAAGAACCGGCTATGATTCCCAGGATTAGCCCCGGCAGGATTTGGGCGTTGACGTTTCCCAGGCGCCAGTGGGTGTAAGCGCCCACTGCTCCTGCCGGCACCATAGCCAGAAGGGAGCTCCCCTGGGCAGCGTGTTGGGAAAAGCCGGTAAGCAAAACCATGGCGGGCACCATGAGGGAGCCTCCTCCCACACCCATCATGCCGGAAAGGAAGCCAGTGAAAAGACCAACAAAGAGGAGAATTAAAGCCTCCGGCCATCCTCCTATCCGATGGGAAGCGTGAAAGATATAGGGTTTGAGCAAGAGAAGCAAAGAGACAGCAATGAGGAAAGCGCCGAAGGAGCGCCTTAATTTCCATTCGGGCAAAGCGTGAGCGAAGCGGGCACCGAAGCGGGCGGTGAAAATAGCGGTGGAAGCCAGCAAAACGGCGGCCAGAACGTCTACTGAGCCCTCCCGGGCATAAGAAAAGGCTGCGGCCAGGCCTATGAGTAGCCCGGCCAAGATATTGGTCTTCGGACCGTTCTATTTTCGCTCTTTCAAGCCCCAGTCACCTTCTGCCCAAACGTCGATAAGCAAAATTTTTCTTCCATTATGGCAAAACTTGGAGGTAGGCAAAAACTTTAAAGGTGCGCTGCGGGCTTCTCCTGCCCTAGTTTTGCGCACCCTTTAAAGGACTTTAGATTCGGGAAGAGCTTGGCTTTTTAAAGTCCGGCTTCCATCTTTAAACGCTCGATGCCGAGACGGTGGGCAAAATTGCCGAAGCGCTCTCCTTTCTGCCCCTCCCGCCGGTAAAGGTCCAAAAGCTTCTCAAAGACCTGCTCTATTTCCTCAGCCGTAAGTCCTTCGGCCAGGACCTCCCCTATGCGGGGGGACTGGGCGGCGTTTCCTCCCACCACCACGGTGAAGCCGGTTTTCTTGCCGAAAGCACCGAAGTCCCGGACCCAGCTCTCGGCGCAGCAGATGGGGCAGCCGGATATTCCCACTTTCATCTTGCCTGGCAGTTCTACCCCGCCGAACTTTTCCTCGAGGCGCATCTCTAGGCCCAGGGAATCCTGAAGGGCCAGCCGGCAGGCTGCCGTACCCGGACAGGACTGCACGCTGCGCAGGCAGGGGCCCGCGGCCGGAGCGGGGGGAAGCCCCAGGTCAGCCCAGACAGCCTCCACATCCTCCGCTTTAAGCCCCACCAGCGCTATGCGTCCCGCAAAGGTGAGCTTCATCACCGGTATCTGATATTTCCGGGCCACCTGAGCCAGCTTCTCCAGGATCTCGGGGGTGACCAAGCTTCCTTCGCTTCCCGCCAGTCCCTGTAGCCTCGAGAAAGCTTTACGAAGGTGAAAGGACCAACCAAGACCGGCTTACCGTTGACTCCCAAGGCTTGCCGGGCCCGCTGGAAGGCCTCCAAGTAGGGATTTGTGACTAAACGCCGCTCTTTCTCCCACTCAGGCACGATGTAGTGGTAGTTGGTATTGAACCACTTTTTCAAGGCGCAGGCCTTTACCGTTCCCGCAATCGGGAGCTTGGCGGTAGTGGGGGTAAGTGAATAATCCCGCCGGCATAAAGGTCAATCCAGATGTTAGTGTCAATCACGTAGACCCGCAGGGAATCCGCCACGCCGCTCGGCCACCTCCCGCAAGAATTCAGCCAGGGATTTGTCGAGAAGTTTGGCGGCACGGGCTTCTGAGATCGAATCTCCTGCACCGCCCAAGTGGAGGAGGGTATTGGAGACGTTGCATGCGCAGGGTCTCAAAGTGGGCCTCACGCCCGCCGCCATAGCTGCAGGCCAGCCCACCCAAGGAGCAGCCTCAGGGTGAGCGTAAGGCCCTTCCTCGGGGGCGTCAAGCGCGCCTCTTCCAATTCATTATGTCGTTCGCGCAGATCCTTCCGGCAATCACCACTGCTTCAATCCCACCACCAGGGAAGGTGGAGGCACTGGCGAGATACAGCCCTTTGATGGGTGTCTTGAAATATGGTCTCCTGGTATCCTTCGACTGGTCGAAAGCGTAAATTGCTCCTTCTGGCATGCCCGTGTAAAACTCCAGCGTCCTCGGCGTTGCCGCATCCTTTACAATGATGTGGCTTGAAAGACCAGGGATCACCTTCTCCGCCTTCTTTATTAACGCGCGCGCAAGTTCCTCCTTCTTTTGAAGATATTCTGGGGTTCCCCGCGGAGGGAAATCGTGGTAACTCGCGCTGGCCAGTAGCGTGACGCTGGCACTACCCGGGGGCGCAAGATCCGGATCTGCGTTCGAGCCTATGACGATCCCATACCCCTCATCAAGATTGTGAATGAGGACCGGGTAGTCTGATAGGTCCATGTCTACCCCCAGGAATACCATGAATACCGAAGGGGACATCTTTAGGCCCTTAATAAACCGGACGAATGTCGGTTTTAGGTGCTCTTCTCCCACCAGGTCCAGGAGAGCCGTCTTAGCATTGACGTTGGCCACCACCACACGGCTTTCATAGGTCCTGTCGCCTACCTGAATCCCCCTTACCTGCACCTCCCTTCCCGCCCTAGCCTCACTTGTCTCCACCAGAATCCTGTCAACCCTGTGCCTGAGCAGTACCCGTCCGCCATGTTCTTCGATATATTCTTTTAGGGCCCCCGCAAATCGGAGTGCTCCTCCCTTGGGGAAATATCCCCCGTGAAGGTAATAGGATACTACAGCAGTCAGGGCGCTTGCCGCAGGGGTCTTGTCCGGCTCTGTCCCAACATAGCCGATGAGGGCGGATAGCAGCGCCTTGATGGATTCACTCTTGAAATGCTCGTCAAGGAATTGTTTGTAAGTCTTATTCATCCAGCTATAGAAATGCGGGTGTTCCCTGGGGTAGTTCAGGAGTGCCTTCGCCCCAAAGACTTTAGCGATGAGTTCGGCAGGGAGCGGAGCTCCATATATTTCAGCCTCCCGGTAGACCTCTTCATAGGCCTTCCTAGCCGTGTCGAAGAAGTCAACAATACGGCGAGCTTCCGCGGGGAACATTCCCTGAAGCAGAGCAATGAGTCCTCCGAGATCCGGCGGGACATCGATATTCCGGCCTTTGAAAATGAACCTGGAAGTGTTTCTTATGAAGAGGTCCTCTTGCCTGAGCCCGAGATCATCCAAAAGGTAGCGAACAGGGCCCTTTTCCCACAGCCCACTTACAGCCGCGACCCCCGTATTGAAGGTAAACCCCTTCCGGCGGAACGACGAGCAATAACCCCCCGGGAGGTAGTGTTGCTCGAAAACCGCAACTCGATAACCCTCGCGGGCAAGCAAAGCCCCGCAGGTCAATCCGCCAATTCCCGAGCCGACAATTAGCACGTCATATTCTTGTTCCTTTCCTTTATCTTCTTTTCCGGACTTCCCTCCCCTACTCCCTTCACGGCCAATGTCAATCCGCCAGTCATTTCCCTTGAACTCTCGTAACGCAAAGTAAGCGGGAGCGGCCAGAGGGAAGATGATGGAGAAGAGTATTCCCAGCGCCACCAGAGCATTTGAGATCACGACGTTGACGGGAAACCGTAAGAGTATGTAGATTACTGAATTGGCCAAGAATATCAATGCCCAAAGGCCGGTGATGATGTTATTGATCATGGCGAAAGTTGGGTCGTGCCAGTAAGTCTCAGGATAGTCCCTCTTTGAGACCTGCAGGGTATACGGCTGTTTGAGGATCAGAGAAACGACCGCCATGATGAAGAGGGCAAGATACCCGAGGAAACCGCTGTTGTCAATGAATAGGCTCGACTTGAGCCCAAAGGTGACCAACCCTGCGACCGCAAAGAATGCCACCGACACCAGGTCCATGAGGTTGAAACTCCGGTTAACGGCCTCCGAAATCACGAGGAGGACGGCCGCTAAGAAGGCAACGGCAACGCCCAGGGGCTTCCCCACGCCCGTTAAGATCCAATAGAGTATCCACGGGATGAATGAGATGAGGATATAGACCGTGCCAGGTATCCGAGACTGTTTCCGTGTCCGAAGCTGCTCTCCCACGCTCATAAGGTATCCCCTTTCCCCACCCCAGCTTCGTCTTAGATACCTGGCAAAGGCCCACCCTCAGGTTGCCACTGGTAGATTGAAGAAGTGACACAACCAACATTACCAGGAGGGATTTAGGATGGCCCATTACCAGGTTATCGTAGATGGCGAGGTTCTGCAACATTTGTTTCCCCGGGGTGCGCGTCAAGAGTTAGTAGGTGGTTCGGGAGAAAACTTCTCTTCATGGAAACCTCGCCGCCAGGATAGCCCCGGTACCTGCGCCATTAAGGGATCAAACTACTGAGGCTAGGCCGGCTTAGTTCCCGCAACACATGCTTCACCCATGGAGCTCCGGCAGAGGGTCCCCTCAATGCCGGCAACCCCGCTTTATGCCAACTCTCCGCCTCCTCTATCTTCCGCTTTACCTCCAACCGCACCGCCTGAGCCAAATGTTCTTGCCTGGCCAGCAGTACCGGCCAACGAGAAGTGTGCCTCCCGAGCACCCCGTTGGCTCGAGCAGCCAAAACCCGCGCCATCCTGTCTGCTCCTGCCTCCGTCCAGCTGGCTCCCAACCGCTTCATCCGCCGCGCCACGTTGTGCTGTACCTGCCCCTCTATGGCCCCCAGATGCTCCGCAGCAGAAGAGGTAACTATCCCCGACCAGTTCTCCTTGAGATACTGCCAGAGCTTCTCTATTCTCCTTCTCTTAGCCCCGCGAACTCTCCTTGCTACTCCTCCCAAAATCTCTTCTACCTTCTCCCAGTCCCCCAGATAAATGGCCTGCCTGATCCTACTATAGGCCTCCTCATCGTGCCAAAAAGCCTCTATAAGCCGCCGGTTCAAATGGTAAGGGTCCAAAACGTGTACCGCCCCAGGGAAGTAATCTACCCCCTGCTTGGCCCACTCCGCCCCGTCACTCCCAAGGTATATCTCCTTCACCTGACCCATGTCCCACCGGCTCGCTACCCCAGAGTAAACTTCCTCCCACATCCTCTCCCCTTCGCCTACACCGCTCGTTACCAGCTTGTCCTTTAAAGCCTTCCGGCCACCTCCAATCGCTTCTTTGCCTGTGTAAGCTACGAAGAGTTTGACCTCTTACCTTTTCTCTCCGCTCCTTTGAAGCCTTACCACCACCCCGTCGGCCTCTATGTAAAGCCTGGAGGTCTTCTCTTTACCTTCGGGTGTCTCTCCCTTCTCAAAAACGGCTTCTCTCCTGGACTCTCCCTCCTGCCTGAGTGCTTCTCCTACTTCCTGCACGGCCTGCCACACCGCCATGGCGCTTATCCCAGGGACAAAATAACCGAGAATTTCCGCTGCCCGCCTGAAGGGTACTTCGCTCCCAAGCTTCACCGCCATCTCCTTCAAACGCGGCGTGCATCTAGACCTCTCCGGCCAGCCCAGAACCTCGTCAAGAAGAAACCTGGCCTCTCCCGTCTTTTTGTTCCTGTAAAGCCGCCTTTTTACTTTGAATTCCCCAAAGCTGCTAACTACGGTTCTTTCCCGGAAGCCTATCACTTTCCAGGTGCGCTTGTCCCGGGCGTCCACGAGCCAGGTGTCTATTTCCTCGAGGGCCCAGGCGAAGATCTTCACGCAAGCTTCTTGAGAGAGCTTGTACACTTCTTCTTCGAGCTTGTAGAAGTCGCGGCATTCGGTAATTAGTTTGCTAACTTTCTCCCCCCAGAAGAAGGATTATGTCCGCAAGAGGTTGAATGTCTGAGATAGGTTGACTGTGCATGAGACCTCGCTCCTCCTTTCAGTCCATGAAAATTGTCCGTGAGGGGCGAGGTCTCCTCCTTCATGAGTCTCCTCCGTCACCTACTGAAATTGTACGCCCTCAAAGTAGTATTTTTACTTTGCCCCGCAGTCAGCGCCTCAGCTTGGCCAGCAGTTCGCGCAAGTTGCGGACGCCAAACTTTCGGTAAATGTTCCAACGGTGGGTTTTAGCTGTCCCGATACTCATATAAAGTCTTTTGGCGATCTCTACATCGTCCAGCCACTCAAGCAAAAGCTTTAAAATTTCCCGCTCACGGGCGGTAAGTCTTTCGGCCACCTCCGGCGGGATACGGAGTGGCGCTGGAGCAGCGCCGTTTCTCTGGCAGGTGCGGAGCTCGGCCAGGAGGAATCCTTCCTCTATCCGGGCCACCAGCGTCTGCAAAAGCGCCGCGGCCAGGCCGAGCTCTTTCTCGGCGTGCATTGAAATATCAAGATAGCCGACGGTTCTGCCGCCGGGGTCTTTTACCGGGCTGGCGACGCACCACCAGTATTTGAAGAGCCGGCAGTAGTGCTGCTCGCCTCTGATAGCCACGAGGCGCCGGAGCTCTTTCGCTAAGCTGAGGGCGTTGGTGCCGCAGCTTTCCTCGGTGAAAACGGTGCCGGGCATGAAACCTTTCCTCTTGGTAGCGGTCAGAACCTCCGGCGCGGCGAAGATTTTAAGCGCCACCAACTCTGGATCACAGAGGATGTAGAGGTAGTCCTTGCGATGGCAGATCGGTGCCACGATGTGCCGGGCCAGGGTCACCAGCGAAAGGTTGGCCTTGAGGCGCGATGCGAGCTCAGTGGGATTCAGGATTTTGCGGGGCTGGGTGAGCTCCGGCGGCACGCCTAGCCGGCGGCAGCGGGCGTAAGAAGCTTCTAGTTCCTCATGGGAGCAGAGGTAGGTCTCCTCTTCCCCCGAACTCGCTGTTCGCAGAAAGGGCACCGCGAGCTCCCTCCCCCTTCCTGTCGGTTTTCTTTAGATATGACGACGCCGGAGCCCTTTTTGTGACAGGGTAGCGGCAATTTTTTAAGGATTCGGTAAAATGGTATCAATCCCCTGCTAAGATTAAGAAGAAATTTCCCAGATCAGAGTGGGCGGCTGACCGCTCTTGTTACAACACTTATGGTCTAAACCGTGCTATCCCCCTTCCAGCCCGCACTGGTACCAGCAGGCTAAGCCGTAGAGTAGTTGCGTTAGAACCGCCTATCCCCAAAGGATCCTCCTGTATAGGAGCTTAAGCTTATTCTCTGCCGTTTTGATCAGTAAGTTGCCAAACAGCTCCTGCTTTCTGCCGGATTTACCCAAGATCTTTCTCCCACGGCGGCCGCTTAAACTGGGAATCGTAAATTATAAGCGGGTACTTTCTAAGGGTTGCTTTCAACCTATCTCTTGCCAATTCGCTGACAAGCCGCTCACCTTCCACCGAACCCTTTTCCCGCAAGGCCTGCTGAACTTCGCCTGACGAAACCACTTCCTTTCCAGCGAATAGCATCAGCGTGTACGCTTTATCGTCCGTAAGGTGGCGTAGCCGCGAAACCGCCACCCCGCGGATTGCCCCATCTTTGTTTTGCGCCATGGTTTTGAGTTCCATCTGCCGTTTCACCGCTACCTCTTTCCAATCAGGCTTAACGCCTCTATCCTTCGCCGCCATGGCGGCCAGAGCAGTAGAGGTCAGGGCATCGAAGCCGCGTTGCAAGTCCTCCGAGGTCACAGGACGAACCGCGCTGGGTTTATCTTTCTGGTAGCAGGCTAACTCCTGGGCCATAACCACTACGTCACCGTAAGTGATTTCATAATCCCCTAACTTCGCCACAATTTGTTGTCCTGCAGGTGATTTCTTAACCGCGTAAGCCTCTTCCATTACCCGTTCGACTGCCTCACAGATGCGAGCGCTGTTTGCCCTGGCAAGCAGGTGCCAGGTGCAAAGCAGGACCGCTGCAATAGCTGCCGCCCAGACTAAAAGACGCAGCCAATTCTTCCGGTTCATACCCTTGAATGCAACTCCTCTTCTCGAAAATTCACTTGCTTGCCCGCCAACAGTAGCCTCTCAAAACCACAATGACAGCCGCCAGCAGATAAAACCCCAACATCGTCAGCAGAAAGGTAAACGGCAAGAGGTAGGGCTTCATTATACCGTCTTCAAATGTCCGCGTGAGAGGCGGCGCAGTAACCCAGGTGACCCACAGATGGGGTTGTCCTACCCAGCTAAACCGGTCGTAAACAGAAGCCAAAAGCGACTGACAGGTGCTACCTGGGGCCACCTTCGCCGCGAATAGCTGCAGCGGACCGTTTCCAGAAACTAAGGTTACCGTCTCCACTGTAAACCAAAGAATCCCCGTTACCGCACCTAAGAGCGCTGAGTTCGTTGCCACCGTAATAGCCGCAGCAAAAAATGCCCACATCAGCGCAATACCTGTGTAAACAGCCATACTCTGCACGTTAGTGGCGCTGAATAAAGCGCCTATTTCTCGTCCCGGCACGTCCGGCAAAAACAGCGTTGCAATGACTGCGCCAAGAACGGTAAGTGTAAGGACGGCTGTAACGTAAAGCGCCAGGGCCAGCGCCTTCCCTAAAATCACGGTCATTAAGCGTTCCCGCAGCACGGCAACCTGCTTGATGACGCCGGTGCTCAGGTCGTCCCCGAACCAGGCGGCACCTGCATAAATGAAAAGCCCGACCCCCCATCCAGCGAGCAGGCTGGCGCCGGCTACGGTCGGCAGGTTTTCCCAGCGAAACCAGTGCAACAGTGTGGTCAGATCGGCTCCCCAGCCAGGCGGTGGCGGCACCCACGGAGGAAGGGGTAAAGTCTTGTTGTGCAAGGCAACTGCGAGCTTATACGCCCGCATCATTCCCGGGATCACCACCAATAAGGCTACTAGCGGAACGACGTAAAAGAAGGGCTTGTGCATCACCCGGAGGAGTTCTACTTTAATTATTCGCAGCACGTCCGGCACCACTGTTCCCCCTTTTCTCGGCATCATTAAGCAGAGCCTTTAACTCCGGAAGCAGCACCTGGCTGCCTTGTGGCGAAACACCGTGCTCGGCAAGGTGTTGTTGAAAGGCGAGAGCCGCTTCCTTTGTTACCGTTACGGTTGTCCACGAACCCCTCTCGTCAACCTCCAACACCCCTGGGAACTGCAAAACTTGCCTGGGGGTGTCGGGAGAAAGATAAAAAATGACGCGCGATGCCTGCTCCGCCAGCGTCTTCATTTCGCCAGAAAAAACAAGGCGCCCTCCACGTAGCAAGACGAGATGGTCCGCCAAAAGGGTGACCCTTTCTAGCTGGTGGCTAGAAAAGATGAGTATTTTGTTCTGCGCCCGGTAGGAGGCAAACTCCTCCTCCACCAGCCGCTGTCCCTCCAAGTCTAGTCCGTTGAAAGGTTCATCCAGTATGAGGAACTTGGGGTAACCCAAAAAGGCGCAGGCCAGGCCAAGGCGCTTCCTCATCCCTAAGGAAAAGTCCCTGATCTTTTTCCTTTTGGGAACGCTCCACTTTTCCAACATGGCCCTGACCTCGTCCCGGCTGACGGGGTTCTCGCGCAAAGAGTTGAAGTACCAAGCCTGGTCTTCTCCCGTGAGGTAAGGGTAAAATGGCGGCTCTTCCGCCAGAAAGCCCATTTCGGCCCGAATCTTTGCCGGAGGAAGTCCGTTGAAAGCCACGCTGCCGCTGGTGGGAGGAACGCGGCCGGTGAGGATATGGAAGAGGGTGCTCTTTCCGGTCCCGTTGGGCCCCACGACCGCGGTAACCCCGGGCCCAAGGACGAAAGATACCTGCTTTAAGGCCTCAACCGGCCCGAATCTTTTGGTAACTTGCACGAGCTCGAGCAAGGATTTTTACGCCTCCTTTCGGTGCCTCGGAGATTCCACAGAGCGGGACGGGAGCAGCCTCAGAATAAACTCCCCCGCCCCACTACCCTTCGGTCACCGCACGTCGACCTAGTAGACGTATACCCAAGATGTTGGTATTGCAGAATAGTAGTATGTTCTTAAATCGGTTGCAAGCGCAAAAGCATTAAACGCGGTAAGGTACCAGCCGCTACTGGAATATTTATGGGTGGACTCCCCGGTCCACTTACGAGAGTACGGGAAGGCTCTGCCGGAGGTTGATTGGCCGTCACCCCAATCAACTGTCCATGAAATGTAGAGCATCGGCGGAAGATTCGAGTAGATCTCTACACCATACGCAGCTTGTGCCGCTAAGGGTGCGTAGCAATGGGTGTAGATCCAGGACCTACCTGCATCTCCGTACCTGGTGTCTTGAGGAACCACCTCGCCGCCATTGGTTTCGGCACCGCCGGAGGGCAATACTGGCGGGGTCACAAACATCACGGGTGCCTCGGATGCGCCTTTCTCGATATCGCCGGAGGACGATACTGGCGGGGTCGCAACCTTCATGGGTGCCACGGATGCACCTTTCGGAATGGAAGAACTCTCAGCAAATGAGCCGCCGGTCACCACCAGGAGCATCAGCGCAACTACGGCAAAGCACCATAGCCGCCGAAACAAACCGCGCGCCCTCAACATTTCGGTTTCCCTCCTTGCGCTTAAAATTCGTTTACACAAGGCCTCCACCACTTAACCCCGGTTCAGAGCTCAGCCTTATCATCTTTCCCCTCTCCTGCGCCCTTTGCCACAATATAACCCAGACATTCCCAAGTGTAAATACTGCAAAAACAGTATTTTTCTACTGCGAAAACAGTAGATCGTCGTTCTCTGGTATGAATATCCTCGTACTGGCGAAGGATCAAAGAGCGTTGCCAAAAGCAAATCAGCGGCTGAGTTTGGCAAGTAGTTCGCGCAAGTTGCGGACGCCAAACTTTCGGTAAATGTTCCAGCGATGGGTTTTGACCGTACTCCGGCTTATATGAAGCCTTCTAGCGATTTCCACATCGTCCAGCCACTCAAGCAAAAGCTTTAAAACCTCCCGCTCGCGCGGCGTGAGTTTTTCGTCCACCTCCGGTGGCAGTACAAATGGCGCTGGAGCAGCGCCGTTTCTCTGGCGGGACCGGGGCTCTGCCAGGGGAAATCCGTCCTCTATTCGAGCCACCAGCGTTTGCAAAAGCGCCGCGGCCAGGCCCAGTTCCTTCTCGGCGTGCATCGAGATGTCGAAGTAGCCAACGGTTCTGCCGGCGTGGTCTTTTACCGGGCTGGCAACGCACCACCAGTTTTCAAAGAGCCGGTAGTAGTGCTGCTCGCCTCTTATAGCCACAAGGCGCCGGAGTTCTTTCGTTAAACTGAGGGCGTTGGTGCCGCAGCTTTCCTCGGTGAAAACGGTGCCGGGCATGAAACCCTTTCTTTCGGCGGCAGCCAAAACTTCCGGCGCGGCGAAGATTTCAAGCGCCACCAGTTCCGGATCGCAGAGGATGTAGAGGTAACTCTTGCGGTGGCAGATCGGTGCCACGATGTGCCGGGCCAGGGTCACCAGCGAAAGGTTGGCCTTGAGGCGCGGTGCGAGCTCAGCAGGGCTTAAGATCTTTCGGGGGCTGGGCGCACCCGGAGGCACGCCCAGCCGGCGGCAGCGGGCGTAAGAAGCTTCCAGTTCCTCATGGGAGCAGAGGTAGGCCTCCTCTTCCCCCGAACTCGCTGTTCGCAGAAAGGGCATATCGCATTCCCCTCCGGGCGATTTTCTTTAGCTTTAGCGACGCCGAAGTTTTTTGTGACAGGGTAGCGGCAATTTTTTTAGGGATTCGTCAAAATGGTATCAATCTCCTGCCAAGACCAAAAGGAATCTTCCAGAAATAAGGGATTAAGATAAGGAGCTAAACTGCTCAGAGTGGTACTAGAAACCCGGTTGAGCACCCATAGAGTGAAGCTAACTGTAGACTGAAAGTCTAAAGCACCTCGTTTGTCGGAAGTTACCAGACGAAAATTCTCGTGCTGACTTTAAAGGGCGAACTCTAATCAGCAGCTGCCTCCGGCGAGATGCGGGGCGCTTTACTTATAGGTACCTTCGCTTTACAATATCAACTGAAGTAGCCTGTAAACCAGGAGGTAAAGAGTAATGTTCGCCAGGCTCTCAAAAAAAGGCCAGATTACTCTTCCGGCTGAGGTTAGGAGGTTGCTCAAGCTCCGCCCCGGGGCACGCGTGCGCTTCGTGCTTGAAGAAAATGCCGTCCGCCTTCTCCCGGTCGAAGGGGGAATCGAGTCGCTCAAGGGCGCGGTCAAAGTAGATGCACCGCAGGATTTCAAAGCTGCCCGCCACCGAGCGATGGAGGAGCGCAGCCGTGAAGAAGCCTCGCGTGCTTGACGCTAACGTTATCTTGCGCTTTTTGACCAACGATGTCCCGGAGCAAGCCGACCGGTGCGCCGAACTGTTAAAGCGGCTGGAGGCCGGTGCCGAGGAGGTCTGGCTGCCGGAGCTGGTCCTGGCGGATATTGTGTGGACCCTCGAGAAGTTTTACCACCAGCCCAAAGAGCGGATCAGGGAGCTTCTCACCCCGCTTTTAAACCTGCACGGCCTGCGCTTTACCGGCAAGAGAATCGCCAAAGAGGCGCTCCGGCTTTACGCCGAGAAGAATGTCGACTGGACCGACGCCTTCGTTGCCGCCCAGATGCTCTCCCGCAAACAGGGCGAGATTTATTCTTACGACAGGGATTTCGAGAAGATCGAAGGCATTACCCGGGTGGAACCCTAGGGGTTGCCGGATGCACAATTAGGGGGCGGCCTTCATTCGTTGATCACCGCCCCCTTATAAACTCCTTCCCTTATAAACTGTCTGCGCTTGGGCTTTTCCGTCCGGCTTGGCACATTGGTGGGAGCAAAGATAATGGCCTGGGACAACCTAAACCTAAAGTGGGTTTCCATCTACCTACTGCACGGGGGTAACAGTGATTCGGCTGGCATCAGGGTCCGGTCCCCCACTTATATTGACAATTTTCCATCCCTCGGCGGTCTTTTCCAAGGTGTACTCGTAAGTGCCCTTCCCGTCCAGCCTAACATCGACCAGCCGGCCGTCTCTCTGCTCCCGGTGCACCAGATATTTATGCACTTCGGCTTGAACTTTAACCCCGTTCTCGGTTTTAGTCAAACCCAGTATGGTTACTTTCGTCACCCCCCATCGACGCAGTTATGTGCGAAAGGCCGTGAAAAGTGATGGTTAACGATGTCGATCATCGCCTTCTTATAGTTGCCGCTAAACAGCCTATCGACGTTCCGCATATTCTGCTCGTACATCTGGCGCTTCACCGATTCGGGAAGGCTGGTGTTCTTCCCGACGTACTCCTTGGGCGGTACCGTCATTCTCTGGACCATGGTTTCGGCTTCCGTTATCAGGTTCACTATTTCCGGGTCGGCCGCCGCCGAGGATTTAGCCTTGTAGAAGTAAAGGAATGACGCCAGTAGAAGAGAAGCAACCGCGATGATCGATACCACTGCTCTGTTACCCAAAATCATGGATACCAACCTCCCTGCAATAATTGAGTTACCCATTTAAGTGAACGCAGTAAATGCGAGTCCTATACCAATCGGGATTAAGCGAGTATATCCGATATGGGAAAGTAGCGTCCGGTATAGTGTGTAAAAAGGGTGGTTAGAAGCAGGAAGGGCCACCCTCCCTCTGGTAGATTGAAGAAGTGACACAACCAACACTACCAGGAGGGATTTAGGATGGCCCATTACCAGGTTACCGTAGATGGCGAGGTTCTGCAACAGTTGTTTTCCCGGGGATCGTGTCAACCTACTGTAGGAGTCTCGAGCCCCACTGTCCCCGGACCAGGACGAACTACCAAAGAAGATCGACGTTCCGGCTCAAAGCTTTGAGGGCTCTGGTTAATGACGTTACCGGACCCCGCAGAGCGGGAAGATTATCGAACACCTCACCCGATGTTTTCCTTAGCCTCTGCCTCTCTTCCTCGACAGCTGCCTTATCGATCTCTAGAGCCCTTAAGCCCTCCTTCCGTCGGGCTACATATTGCTCCCGCAAGGAAACACCATTCGCCTTCGCCACCCGCAACCGGGCCATCCGGTCTACCCCACGAGCACTCCAGGCCATCGGTCGGGATGATAACCGTGCCGAGAAGAGATGACTTACGTGCGCCTCCGCACTTACCCCCAACTCCGCCCCGGGATAAAGCCGGTAGGCCATTATCCCCTCCCAGTTCCGCCGGATGTAACGTCGGCAATCCCGTACCGCTTCCTTCCGCGCAGGACTCGCCGCAGCTTTGCCCGCCCGCCGCAAAATCGCCTGTACCTTTACCTCATCACCCTCCCATAAGGCCGCCCAAATCTCTCTATAACCATCACTATCACGCCCCAAAGCAGCCACCAGGTACTTGTCCAGGTGAAAAAGATCTAAGACAAAGACGCTCCTCGGTAGAAACTCCAGCCCTTTCTTTATCCACCTGTCTCCGTCACCGCAGAGGTAAATCCGCTCCACAGAAGATAATTCGTACTGCTCCTCGATGTAGCTCAACACCTCGAACCACAGCTCATCCGTATCTGAGTAAAGCCCTCCCAAGTAATAAGGCCGCTTGAGTCTGTATCTGTCTTTCCCCACCTTCTCTTTCCCCTCGTGGATGTAAACCAGCCGGGGTAAGTACTTCTTCCCGTCCTGACCTGCTACGTGGTCTTCATCCGCCTCCACATAAAGAACCTTCCCCCGGCGCTTCTCCCCAGGCGGCTCGGGCAGTTCTTCCAGTGTAAAGTTGTGAATCACCTTCTTCACCGCTTCGCCGCTTAGCACAACCTCCCGATTGCCTCTCCCTACCCTCTCGCCACTCTTCCGGTAGGAAAGATCTACCGCTTCTTCTAAGGCTTGTGCTTTAACCAGAGGATCAACCCGTGCGTGCGGCCCGTAACCTACCAACCGATCTATCAGGTGCACCCGCTCCCCAGTCTCTTTGTGCCGGTAATAGGTTCGCTTATAGTTGACCAGACCGAAAAGGGTAAGTACTTCTTTGGGATCGTTTCGCCGCTCTACCCGCCAGCCGGGCCGCTTTTCCCGGTGCTCCCGAAGATAGGCGTCTTTCGCCTCTAAAACTTCCCTCAAAACCTCCTGTCCCAGGTTATTAAGCTCCTGCCAGAGCTTCTCCTCGAAGCTTAAAAAGTCGGTCCCTTCCTCCAGAACCTTCAACGTTAGCTCCGCTACCCTCTGGAACTTCTCCCAAATCTGCTTTATAATCTGCATAGAGACCTCACCCTCCTGAGTGGTTGTTTAAGCAACTACTCGTCCGTTGCAAGGACGGTGAGGTCTCTCTTCTTTCTCCCCTTCCTTAGCTCCTGCAAAATTCCTACAGTAACTTTACACTAACTTTCCCGGGACGATGGTCTGGCCCGGTTGATGGAGCAAGTCTTAAATCAGATTCTCGAGGCTCAGGTTACAGAGCAGCTCAAAGCTAAACCATACGAGCGCACAGAGGAAAGACAAGCGTACCGCAACGGCCACCGGGAAAAGCCGCTTGTAACCCGGATCGGACGGCTTGTCCTGGAAGTGCCCCGGATCAGATCCGGCAAATTTTCTACGGAGATGTTTGAGCGTTACCAGCGGAGCGAGCAGGCATTGTTGCTGGCCCTGATGGAGATGGTGGTCAATGGAGTATCAACACGCAAGGTCAGGGCAGTGGTCGAGGAGCTATGCGGCACGGAATTTTCCAAGTCGACGGTATCTGAGCTCTGCAAACGACTTGACCCTTTGGTGAAGGCCTGGAATGAGCGAGATTTAAGCGAAAAGGAGTATCCCTTTATTCTGGTTGATGCTTTGGTCACAAAGGTGCGGAAAGGTGGGCGGGTGAGATCCCAGAGTGTGCTTATAGCTTGCGGGGTTAACCGGGATGGTTACCGGGAAGTTCTAGGGCTGATGATTGGGGACGGCGAATCTGAGGCTACCTGGTCTGAATTCTTCGACTGGTTAAAGAAGCGTGGGCTAAAGGGCGTTGACCTGGTGGTTTCGGACGACCACAAGGGGCTGGTAAACGCCATTATGATCCACTTTCAGGGGGCGAGTTGGCAGCGGTGCCAGACGCATTTTGTCCGCAACATTCTGGAAGCGTGTCCCAAGTCCTGGCAGAAGCAGCTTCATGCTCGCCTTAGACACATTTTTGAAGCGCCGGATATGGATACGGCAAGACTACTTCTGGAGGAGGTGGTGCAGGAGTTTGAGGCCGTAGCGCCTAGGGCAATAGAGAGACTTGAGGCTGGTTTTGAGGATGCCATGGCGGTTATGGCTTTGCCGGAGCCGGTTAGGCGGCGCTTGCGCACGACCAATGCCATGGAACGCCTGAACCGCGAAATTCGCCGGCGGGAGAGGGTAGTAGGAATTTTCCCCAATGAAGAAGCGGCGTTGAGACTGATTGGTGCGGTGCTCATGGAGATAGACGAGGAAAGGTCTACCGGCCACCGCTACCTGGACATGACGGAGTACTGGACATGGAGGCAGGAGCAAGAACGAACAGTTAAAGCCGAAACCAATAAGACCGGGAGAGGGGCGGCTTAACAAGGCTCTAATAAGCCTCAAAGGCTACCAGAGGGGATTTTACACACAAAATTGGACTTGACCTATGGGAAGAACCTTGGCAAGGCCCAAACTTGCCGTTCATCACCTCTCCCATGCTGCCTTTTACCCCAGCATAGCCCAGTTACTCTCCGGTGTAAATACCACAAAAGTAGTATTTTCCTCGGAGCCAATTGCGCTGCCGTTGCCGAGCTCTTACCCTCTAGTAGAAGGCTTTAGCTCGGCAGGGGCGCGCCGGCTTCGGCCAGGAGCTCCTCCACCTCCGCCCGGCCAAGCTCTATCTCCCCGGTGAAAGGGGGCTCTTTCCTCTCCGCCACCACGCGCGCCCTTTCCTTTTCTCGAGCTTTGCTGTACCTGATGGTCAGGGCGGCGGCCAGGCGCAGATCTTTTTCCTCCGGGTTCCCACGCACCAGGGTGCGCGGCCCGGGAATATCTTTCAAGCGCAGGAGAAAATCGGCCGGTTCCTGGAGGGCTAGCAGCCGGGCGTTTTCCTCCTCCTTCCGGGCCACCACGATCTGGACCCCGGGCAGGAAAAAGTGGCGCCCGTACTTTAAAAGCTCGAAGTCCTGCCGGGAAGGAGCAGAGCGCAGGCGCAAGAGTTCCTTTATCCGCCGGGCGTAGCCCGGATCGGTGAGCAGGCAGCCCCCGGCCGGTGTAGGGAACTCCTCTATCCCCAGCCGGCGGGCCAGCTCCAGCTGGGGCTTGCGCGAGCGCCCCTTAATGCCCAGAAGTTTTTCCCGCTTGACCCACCCCTCTTTTTCCGGAATGGTGGGAGGGAGAAGCAAAGCCGAAAGGGGGCGCAGCACATATCCCTCCAGCCCTGCCTCCCGGGCCACTATCTCCAGCGCCTGGCGGTTCTGGGACATGGGCCTTTCTCCCAGGACCTCTCCCGTGATGATGAAAGAAGCGCCCTCCTCTTTCATGAGCTCCCCCGCTTTGCGCAGCATGAGAGCGTGGCAGTCGATGCAGGGGTTGAAGTGCTTCCCGTAGCCGTGGCGGGGATTGAGCACAAGCGGGATGAGCTCTTCCGTTATGTCCACCACCCTCAAAGAGAGACCCAGCTTCTCGGCCATCTCTACGGCCCGCGAGGCGTCGAAAAAGGGAGAGGTGAAGGCCACTCCCACCACCTTTATGCCCTGAAGCTCGATGAGTTTCACCGCCAGGATGCTGTCGAGCCCGCCGGAAAAGAGAGCCAGCGCCTTCAAAGCTCCCCCGCCCCGCTTTCCCAATCGTGCTCGGTCCAAAGGACGAAGCCCCTAGCGCGCAGAAGCGCCGCCGCTACCCCGTCCCCCGGGCGCAGTTTTCCGGAGAAAGTTCCGTCGCAGATAAAGCCGCAGCCGCAGGAAGGGCTTCTGCTCTTGAGTATGGCCTTCTTTATCCCCAAAGTTTGAGCAATGGCCAGGAAGAGCTCCGCTCCCCGGCAGAAGTAGGCGGTGACATCTCTCCCCTCGCGGTCAAGAACCCTGGCTTTGCCTTGCCACACTGCGGAACCTGGGCCACCATAGATCTCCGCCGACACCCGGGGCACGGCCAGGCCTCCCAAACACTCCGGGCAGGCGGCCAAGGCTCTCCCCTCCTCCAGCAGGCGCCGCACGGAAGCCCTTTCCCGGGGCCGACCATCGTAGGCGCAGGGAAAGCCGGCCAGACAGGCGCTGACGATAAACTCTAACGGCAAATTTTCTCCCTCCGGGTATCTGATCTTCTTACACCAGTATAGCGCCCTTTTCAAGCCCGGGAGCGCAAGGTTAGCAATGTCACCTCCGGCGGGCAGAAGAGGCGCAGCGGCAGCACAGTAGTGCCTAGCCCGCAGTTGGTGTAAACCAGAGTTTCTGTTCCTGGCACTTGCTGCAGGCCGGAGGGGTATTCGCGCCCGAGGGGCGGGCGGTACAGGGCACCGATTCCCGGCAGTCTAATCTGCCCTCCGTGGCTGTGGCCGGAAAGCTGGAGCTGAATTCCCGCACGTGCCGCCTGAGGAGCAAAATCCGGAGTATGCACCAGAAGGATCTTAAAATCTTCGGGAGGAATGGAAGCCATGGCTCCGGGTAGATCGGGGTTGCCAACCAGTGGGTCGTCAAGACCAATGATCCACAGGCGCTGGCCACCTCTTCGCAGGCAAACGCTCCGGTTAACCAGGAGCTCTACTCCAGCAGCGGCAAAGGAGCGGGTTATCGCTCGCTGATCAAAGCAGTGATCGTGGTTGCCCAGAACGGCGTACACCGTTCTACAACTCATAGACAAATATCCCGTTGAGATACTGTCCGGTTGCTTCCTGCTTCGACGAGGAGGTGCTCGTAGACCGGTTTCCCGTTCCGCCGCAGAGCTCCTCTCCACAGGCGTCACTTCCCGCAGAACTTGCGGTAGGGCAGCTTACACGCCAGCTACCAGGGCGAATTTGAGCAGGTTCTTCGCCGCGTTTTCGTCCCGATCGTGGCGAGTGCCGCATACCGGACACGTCCACGCCCGGACGGAAAGCGGGAGTTCGGAAAGAACATGCCCGCAAACGGAGCACGTCTTCGAGGTCGGTTCAAAACGGTTCACCTTCACAAGCCGCACGCCCCAAAGCTTGGCTTTCGCTTCGAGAAGCACCCGGAAGGTGCCCCAGCCGACATCGGCGATGTGCCGGGCAAGGCGGTTGTTCTTTAGCATTCCCGCAACATTCAAATCCTCGATCGTGATCACCGGATGCGTCCGAACGAGCTCGGTCGTGAGTTTGTGGAGGAAGTCCAGCCGGATGTTTCGGACTCGGCGGTGGAGTTTGGCGACTTCAAGGCGCACCTTCTCGTAGTTCTTAGTGCGCTCGATGAGCCTTCCGTTCTTGTCTCGCACGCCCCGGCGGGAAAGACGCCGCTGAAGTCTTCTCAATCGACGAAGCGCTTCCCAAAACGGCTTAGGTGCCCCAACTTTCCGAACCGCTCCCCCTCCGTCCGCGATCGTGGCGAACGCTTCGAGACCAATATCAATCCCTGCCACTGATCCCTGCGGTGGAAGGAGTTCGGGGATCTCTTCTTCCACCGTGAGGCTCACAAACCACCGATTGGCTTCGCGGCTTACGGTGGCGTGAAAGATGCGCCCTTGGGGAAGATACATGCGAACGCGGTCGTTCTTCTTCTGGCGAACGGGCTTCTCTTTTAAACGCACAGCTCCGATCCGGGGGAGCACGATGTGCCGCGTTTTCCCGGGATAACGCCTATCGTTCCCGTCCAGAAGGAGCCGAATCGTGCCGGAACTGTTATCCAGCCTGAAACTGTCCCGCTGGTCGTGTTTGCGGCGGAACTTTGGATAGCCAACTTTTCTCCCAGCCCTTAGGCCGCGGAAGAAGTTTTTGAAGGCCTTCTCCAGGTCTCGGAGCGCTTCCTGCGGCGCCCACTTGGAGACTTCGTACATCCACGGGAAGTCCGTTTTCTTAAGACGGTTCAGTTCGCGGTGGAGTTCGACGGCGTTCGTACTGCGGCCTTCGTTCTCGTAGATTTTCTTCCACCGCGCAAGGCCCCAGTTGTAGGCAAAGCGGACAGCCCCGGCGTGCTTGGCAAGGAGAATCCTTTGCTCGGTGTTGGGATCGAGTTCGTACCGGTAGGCTCTACGGATCTTCACGTTGAAGCACCTCCAGCGCCTTTTTTGCCCGGCGTCTCGCAGAACGCTTGCCATAAAGACGAGCGGCCAGGGAGGTGAGCGCTTCGGTCATGTCGTGTACCAGGTCGTCGTCCACTTCTCTTTCTTCGACCACCAGAATGCGGCGTCCTTGCGCCCGAAGAGCGGCTTCGATAAATTCAAAGCCAAAGCGCGTGAGCCGGTCCTGGTGTTCCACGACGATCGTCGTCACGTTCGGGTCGGAAAGCAGTTTGAGGAGTTCCTTCCGCCTGCCGTTTAGACCGGACCCGATCTCCTTCACCGTCTTTCCGACCGAAAAGCCTCTGGCGTTCGCGAACTCCAGGAGCCTTACCACCTGCCTTTCCAGATCGGCCTTCTGGTCGGAAGACGACACCCGGGCGTAGATGGCAACGAGACCTTCTTTTACGGTTTCGGGTTCGTGAACTAGGATCGTCCCCGAAGGGGTGATTTCAAACGGCACGGGCATTTTGCCTTCTTTGACCCAGCGCCACGCTGTCTTGTAGGTGATCCCGTGCTTTTTTGCCCATTCACTGAGTTTCATGGGCATACTTTATCATAAAAGAGAACGAATATCAATCGTATCTTTAGCTGCGTGTGCGTCAAGAGTTAGTAGGTGAACTCGGAGAGGAAATTTCCTGGAATTTGAGACCACGCCGCCTCAATCCCGCCTCGACCAGGCTCAAGCTAGCTCAAAGCTAGGCCGGCTCAACTCCCGCAGCACATACTTCACCCACGGAGCCCCGGCAGAAGGTCCTTTCAGTGCCGGCAACCCTGCTCTAAGCCAGCTCCCTGCTTCCTCTACCTTCCGCTTCACCTCCACCTGCACCGCCTGGGCCAGATGCTCCTGCCCGGCCAGCCTTAACTCCCACCGAGAAGTGTACTTCTCTAGCTCCCCGTTGGACCGCGCCGACAAAACCCGCGCCATCCTGTCTGCTCCTGCCTCCGTCCAGCTCGCTCCTATCCTCTTCATCCGCCACCCTGCCCCGTGCCACACTTGCCCCTCTATGGTCCCCAACCGCTCAGTACCAGGAGAAGTAATTATCCCAGACCAGTTCTCTTTCAAATAGCGCCAAAGCCCCTCTATCCTCTTCTTCCTGACTCCCCGAACTCCCCTCACTGCTTTGTTCAGAACCTCTTCCACCCTCTCCCACTCCCTCGAAGCTATGGCCTGCTTGGCTTCGTTGTAAGTCTCCTCGTCGTGCCAAAATGCCTCTACGAGCCGCCGGTTCAAATGGTAAGGATCCAAAACGTGCACTGCCCCGGGGAAGTAATCTACCCCCTGCTTGGCCCACTCCGCCCCGTCGCTCCCAAGGTATATTTCCTTCACCTGGCCCATGTCCCACCGGCTCGCTACCCCAGAGTAAACTTCCTCCCACATCCTCTCCCCTTCGCCTACACCGCTCATTACCAGCTTGTCCTTTAAAGCCTTCCGTCCACCTCCAACTTCCTCTTTGCCCGTGTAAGCCACAAAGAGTCTTACCTCTTTCCTTTTCTCTTCGCTCCTCTGGAGTCTTATCACCATCCCGTCGGCCTCTATGTAAAGCCTGGAGGTCTTCTCTTTACCTCCGGGTGTCTCTCCCTTCTCAAAAACGGCTTCTCTCCTGGACTCTCCTTCCTGCCTGAGCGCTTCTCCTGCTTCCTGCACGGCCTGCCACACCGCCATGGGGCTGATCCCCGGAACAAGATAGCCTAGAATTTCTGCCGCTCGCCTGAAGGGCATGTCCACCCCTAGCTTCACCGCCATCTCTTTCAAGCGCGGTGTGCACCGGGATCTCTCCGACCAGCCCAAGGCCTGGTCAAGAAGAAACTTGGCTTCCCCCGTTTGCTTGTTCCGGTAAAGCCGCCTCTTTACTTTGAGTTCTCCAAAGCTGGTGACTAAGGTCCTTTCCCTGAACCCCACTACTTCCCAAACTCGCTTGTCCCTCGCGTTCATGAGGTGGGTGTCTATCTCTTGCAGAACCCAGGCGAAAATTCCGAGGGACATTTCTAAAGACCGCCTCTGCACTTCCTTCTCGAGTTGGTAAAAGTCGCGGCAACCGGTGATCAATTCGCTGATTTTTTCTCCAAAAAGAAGGATCTGGTCCACCAGAGGTTGAATATTTGAAATGGTTTGCATCGGACCTCGCTCCTCCTCGCTCCTTCTTTCAGTCCATGAAAGTTGTCTGTGAGGGGCGAGGTCTCCTCCTTCATGAACCTCCTCCGTCACCTACTGAAATTGTACGCTCTCTTCTTCCTGCAGGCTCTCGCAAAGCCGCCGGAGCTGGGCCAGTTCTTCTCCCACCTTCCTCTCAAGGAAGAAAAGGTCCCTTGCCCGCATCACGCCAGCTTCACCCCCCTCCCTTACCTCCTGGAGGAAGCCGGGGCTCAGTTCGTCCTCAAAGAGCACCTGCGCGGGAAAGGGGGAGACGATGTCCTCTACTTCCCCCTCGATGGCCCGCTTCCGGTGTTCCGGGTGCCTACCGCAGACCAGGAGGTCTATGTCCGACTGGGGCGGACTGTCCCCCGGGCCACCGAACCAAAGAGGTAGACTTCCACCCCGTACTTTCGCTTCAGCGATGCCGCCGCCTCCGAAGCTTTTTCGCGCATTGCACGGAGGCGCCTTTCCCTCTCCGCTTCCCTCTCCCGGACAAGCAGGCGTGCCCACTCTTCCCGCTCCGTCCCCAAAAGCTCCATACCGACCACCTACCATGCATCTCTTCGCTTTCTTTCTTCTCGAAATATGATATCAAAAATTCGCTACAACTCTGCAGCAGTGCCCGGGCCCGCGCGGGATCCCTGCCCAAAAGGAAGGCCCGGTGGGCCTGTGCCGGGCCGCCAAGGCGGGGCAGAAATCAGAGGAGCGCCCCTTTCGGCCCCCGGCTTGCCGGGTGCCGGAACTGCTCCGGTAGCTCCTCTCCCGCCACCTCGAGGTGCAGGCAAAGGCCTTCCCGCACCCTCTCCGCCACCAGCAGGGTTGTTAGCAGCTAATCAATTTGCTAGGCTTTCGTGGACAGAGGACAGAGCGCCGGAGCCTCTTTTCTGGTAGTTGACTGGCAGAGCAGCAGTCTTTAAACTTCTTGTTAGAAGCCGGCGTC
The DNA here is from genome assembly GCF_052073645.1 of Desulfothermobacter acidiphilus. Classification (GTDB taxonomy): domain Bacteria; phylum Bacillota; class Desulfotomaculia; order Desulfotomaculales; family Ammonificaceae; genus Desulfothermobacter; species Desulfothermobacter acidiphilus. Next base: position 890,898 of record NZ_CM125440.1, read on the forward strand.
CTATATGGTCGTCCGGCGGGGGTCAACCGTTCCGTTCCCGGGGAGCTCCTGGAGCCACTTCCTGGCAAAGAAGGGAGCAATGAACCTGCACCACTCAGGCTAAAACCGGAGCCTTGTCTGGTTTTGCCTAGCGTGGGAGGAACGGTGAACGGCCCCAAGTCTCCCTCCACGGAGGCCCCCTCCAGGGCGTCCAGGTACCGCTCCCGGTCTTCCTTCCTGATCACCGCCGGGGGTAGCTGTCGGACATCAGGGAGAAGTTCATCAAGAGCCGCGCCGTGCAGCCGTTGCTGTCGGCAAAGGAGTGTACGAAGGCCAGCCGCCAGTGGAGCCACGCCGCCAGCGCGACCGGGTGGTCTTTCACCCTCCGCGTGTTGTACTCTTCCACCATCTCCCGCACCAGGGCGGGCACGTCCCAGGCCAGCGGGAGCACGTGGTGGCTACCCGCAATTCGCACCCCGCCCTTCCGGTACCTCCCCGCCCCTTTCGGCAGGGTGGACTTCAGGACCAGCCGGTTGAGTTCCCGGACCAGCTCCTTGGAGAGCGGGAGCTCCTCCCGCACCGCCTCTTCCAGCTACTCTACGGCATTTCAGTGGCTCCCGACCTCCAGATGCTCCCGCAGCGTTTTTTCCCGCCCACGACGAGATCCTCCAGCAGCACCGTGCGGGGCGCCCTCTCCAGATTCCTGAACACAGCCCCGATGGTTGGCAACTTCCGCTAGTCTACCAGACAAAAGCCACGTGCTGTCACCTCTGTTAGTCTGCGTTTCATGTACAAGCCAAAAGAAAGCCGCATACCCCACCACCTCCTCCTTTAAAATGGCTTTAATAAAAACGGAAAGGTAGGGTTTTCCTTCTGCCTAAGTTTGATGTACTGGAAATTGGCAGGCAGGTCAACTTCAGGCGAAGGCGAAGCAAAACTCCGCCTCCGGTTCCAGGGAAGGAAAGGCGACCGCTATACTGCTGGCATTACCAGCGTTCAAATATCAGGATACTTTTCCCGCTCCACTTGAGATAGAACCCCGGTAGCCTGCCTTGCAAAACCTGCGGCCATGCAGCAGCAACCTGATCCTTGTACTGATTGCGCCAGACGACCACGCATCGCACGAAGAGACGGGGGTTGGCAACGGCAGCATCGAACTCATAGTTGTAAGGAAGAATGAAACGGGATGGTTTGCCGTCCAAGACCACCAAGGGATACAGCTGGCCATCGTCCAGGAGTATTTTACCGTCCACCCCTCTCAGCACGGCGGCAGCCTCGCGATACTCTTCAATAGGGGAAACAAATTCTTTCCCTAACAGGAACTTTCCAAAAACCTCTTCTTCAGCGGTAGGACTGCTCTGAATTACAAACCAGCTCCAGGCCAGGGATGCCAGTATAATGCAGGGTAGTAATTTTAATATTCTCTGTCGCTGAACTCTGTCGATGAAAAGGGCAGCTGAAAGCCCCAGCAAGGAATACTTGTATGTGGAGGGAACCAGGAGCCCAACGTACCCTTCGACCGTGAGTAACAAGAAGGGTGCAATGTAAATGAGAAAATAAGGACTAAGGAAAACTGCTCTCGCCTTTTTCTCTAGAAACGGCAGCATAAGGTAGTAAAACCCGACTAGTGGAAACGACTGCACTATTGTGTAAACAAGTGAAGCAACTATGCTCTTGGACACACTCAACGACTCGAGAGCAACTTCTTGCGTGGCCTGAAAGTAAGAGTAGGGGCTGTGCAGGAAGTACCACCCGTCCCCTGTAAATATCCAGTTCAGATAAACCCAAGCCCCCACGGAGAAAAACAACGGCAGGAAAGACACCAGGAGAAGGGAAAAGAACTTCTTGGGGTCCTTCAAGCGCACGAAGTAAACCATCAGCACCAGGTAATAAGGAAGAAGAACAATGCTTTCGTAGGCTGCCAAGAAGCAGAGCCCGTAAGCCAACCCGAAGGCAAAGATGTTATATGTGTACCCGGTCTCCAAATAACGTAGTAAAAAGTAGCTGCTCGCCACAAATAGAGCATAGAATACTGCGGTACCAGGTTTCTGACTGAAGAGAAACAAAGCGGGAGGATACAGAAGCAAAAAGGCAAAGATGCTCACCTTTGTCCCCAGATTTACATGCTTGCCTGCCAAGCGCATCCCCAGAAGGGTAACCACAGCTGCACCCGAAACACCTGCGGCGGCAATAGGGCCTCCAAACAGGAGGTTCAGGAGAAAGGGGAAGGGAGGGTAAACAAGGCCGATGTTTTCCAGCCGCGGCGGACTGCCTTTAAGGGCCAGCAGGACTTTCTCTGCATAAAAAAAGTTTTCCAGCGAGAAAAATCCCGCTCGGTCCGCCAGCAAACCGACGCCGGTATAAAGGCTAAATGTCAGCAGAAACAGCAGTGCTGCCAGGAAAAACTTTCTCGCCAACCGGCAGTCCCTCCTCTCTGGTAAGCCCGTGGACCGTTTTCTCCCAGTAGAAGGGCCTGGTGAAAAGTTGCCCTATTGCTTTCCACGCTGCAACGGCATGGAGGACCCAGTAGGCCGGATTGGCCAAGGCGTAAGGGGTAAGGTGGTAGTACCCGCGCTTGAAAACGGCCAGCATGTTGAGATAGATGGCCAAAAAGTTCCCCACCAGCAGGTTAAACAAGCTTATATAGAGAAGCGGTCCCGGGAAAAGCGGCTCAATTGCCACGCTTCTGGTCACCAGCCAGTAGATGAACATCAGCCAAAAGAAAGGAGACACGGCACTGGTAGCAACGCTCCCGCCGATAAAAACCTGTAGCGTCAGCCAGCCCCTAAAGCCCACCTTTCGTATAAAGGTGAACGGGTGCCGGTTGTGAACGAGAAAGGTCTGTAGGTAGCCTTTCTGCCAGCGCGAGCGCTGTCTGATCCAGTTCCGGACCCGGCTGTTTGCCTCTTCGTAGGTAGTGGAATTTAACACTCCCACTCTGTACCCCCGCCTGTAAGCGCGAATTCCCAGGTCGGCGTCCTCCGTCATGTTGAAGGGATCCCAGCCGCCAAGTTCCCGGAGTTTTTCTGTGCGGAAGTGATTGGAAGTGCCGCCGAGGGGTATAGGCAGGTTCAACCGGTCAAGCCCGGGTAGCAAGTAATCAAACCAGTACGAGTATTCCAGAGTGAACATCTTGGTAAGGAAGTTCTCGTCCCGGTTGTAGAAATTCAGCGCCGCTTGGAAGCAGATGTACTTGTCCGGGTACTTGCGAAAGGCCACAACCGCCTTTTTGAGTTGATCCGGCTCAGGAATATCCTCGGCATCGTAGATTGTCAGGTATTCTCCACGGGCCAAGGCCAACCCGAAATTGCACGCCTTGGGCTTGGTCTGGGGGAAACTCTTGGGCACCACAATGAAGCGCCAGTTGGCTGGCGGGCGGGCCTCTTTAGCTGCCCGCAAGGTTTCTTTATCTTCCTCCTCGAAAAGAAAAATCACATCCAGCCTGTCCTGCGGGTAGTCAAGGCGCTTCAGCCCTTCTACTAGGGTCCTCACCACCTCCGGCTCCTTGAAAACCGGAACCAGTACTGTATAGACCGGCAGGCCCTTCTCGTCAAGGGCACGCACCTCGTCCTCTGTTACCGCACCCTCCATCTCGAACTTGGCGCCGACCAGGCTCAGTACGAACTTGAACACAATGGAGGCCAGGAAGAAAACGTTTAAGCCACCGACAAGGAAAGCCAGTGCCCCGATGGGCTCCCTGGTCAGCCAGTAAAGGTATGCAACGGCGATCACATATCCGGCAAGTACCTGCCAGGGGACAAAAACCCTCATTGCTGACTCCTCGGGAGTCCGATAGAAAAGACCGGTCACCGCCTCCCCCAGTATCTCTTCCTTAAAACACTGCTCGACCAGCCAGGAAATATCCCGCTCACTGGCCAGCAATTTCTCGATCTTCGCCACCCCCGTTTTATCCCCTACAAGACGGTCCACATGCAGGCAGCGCGGGTCACTGGTCAGGACGATTACCTTTTCCCCTTCCCTGCGCAAGGGGAAAAAGAAGTACTTGAGCAGTACCTCTGGCTGGAAACGCCGTGCCAAATCCCAATCGGCCGCAGCAGCCAACTCCTGAAGTCCCCTGCCAATGTAGGGAATATTCAGCTGCTCAGCCAGAACCTCGTAAAGCTGCAGGTTGTTAACGTAGCCCTGGGCTACCAGAATTTGTCCCAGCAGGCCCCCTGACTTCCTTTGGAGTGCAAGGGCGTGCTCAAGCTGCTCGGGTGTAATAAGGCCACGCTCGAGGAGCAACCTACCCAGGAGTTGGTGCTCACCGGACAAGCCAAACACCCCTTAATGCCTGGCGGGGTAGCGAGCCAGACGAATGTAAACAAGATAAGCCAGCACGCTTAGAACAACCAGCAAGCCCACAAAGATAGGAACCCGGTACCGGTGGTAATAATACCACAGATCTTTCCCCTCTCCCTCAACCCGGGCCCGCATCTTTTTTCCTACGTCGAATCCCACCAGCTGATCGTTGCGGCAAAACGCCACGTTCCCGCGCAACCGCCTCAGGTTGTCCGGATTGACCAGCTGGCGAGCAAGAGCTTGCATTTCAGAAGTACCTTGCCCGTGAAAACTAAGGGCAACGGCAGGGATTTTACCAAACACATAGAAAACCTGCGCGATACCAAAAGGCTCGTCGGCCGCCGCCTCAAAAACCCGCTCCTGTGTCAGCGGGTTGTAGATGACAATCTTACCCCCACTAGCGTCTACCGGAGGATGGAACTCCTTCATTAGATCCGGCGGGAGGGCAAACAGTACCCACCCCTTTTCGACCTTTTTGAGAGCGCCCTCTATGTCCCGGCCGGTCGAAGCAAATGCGACCTGTACCTGAATAGGAACGCGGTCCATCTGCCTCACGGCAGCGAGCATATCCCCGGCAGCCAGAAGGTAGGGCGTCACGTCCTGCTCCGGAAGCACTACGTACGCACTGCCTATAAAACTACCCGGTATACTAGAGAAGGAGAGGTATTCATCTCTCCGGTGGCCGCTCACCTCAAGATAGGAGCGGTTGCAAAAGAGCCCCTCGAAAGGCATAGTCCCCCTTACACAATTGCCTACCTCCGGGTAATAGGAGTAGACCAACTCTAAAGTATTCTCCTGCCCGAGTGCGTAATCCGGAATGGGGACGCTGAGGCCGTTTATCTCCCCCTCCCTACCTAAGGGGAGTGCCTTAAGTAGGAACCCGTTGAGGTAAACTTTCAAGTACAGCCTATCCTTGTCGCTGGCTAAGGGAGTATATCGTCCGAAGAGTACCAGCCGCATGTTAGCAGGCCGACCACCTATATCGGACAAGGTAAAAGTATAAGTGGCTTTGAGGTCACCAATCCCCCGCACAATGACCGGGCTGTAGCCGAGGTTCTCAAAAGAGATTTTGACCGGTGTCTTCTCCGCCTCAGAAGCCCTTGCCACACCTATCCCTATTTCCTTCCCTAAGAGGAGGCTCCTATAAGATGAGATGAAGGCATCCGCCGCCCCCGGTCCCAGGTGAAGCACTCCCTTCTCGTCCAGGTATAGACTGTTACCGGAGTCCTCGATCACAATCGCAGGTCCAGCGGTAGGTGTCTCCCCGAAAGGTACCACCTTCACCGCCACACCCTTGTCGCGGAAGAACCGTCGCAAAAAAGCATAGGTCTTTAGATAGCAGGTGGCCGTTTCCGCCGAGATTGCCCTTGGTATCACGAGGTACACGCGGTCAAAAGAGCCACTTAAAAAGTCTGCAATGTTCCTGGGCTGTTGCGCAACACCCGCGAGGGTAACACTGGTGTCGTTATGTAGCACCACCCACAGGTTGCCGGTGGCGAGATCCCGGCAGATATTATCGGTTATAAAAATGTGCATGTGGACCTCGATTTTAAGCACACCGGGTACCGGTGGAGGCGTGATTCCAGCAAGCGGCACCTTCACAAATACCTCCCGCCCGGCATCACGCAGATCTCCCAGCAGGGCAGTATAAACCGGACTGTCGGCGACAAAAACTTTAATCGAAGAGTTAGGGTCTAAAACCGGCGAGAAGGTCAGGTGCAGGTTGATGGCACTTTTGCCAAAATCCATGCCAGGAGTTACCGGGACATAGAAGACAAAGGAAGGATCACTTCCTCCCAGTTGAATGTCGTGCGGGTACCCCAAACGTGTTAAGCTGAAAACTTGTACGCTCTCTTTGGTCTGCCCGGAAGCTTTCTCCGGGAAGGCTGGACTGAGCAGCACTGCAAAACAGAAAACAGCAAGGAAGAATGTTCCTGTGAAAATCCCTGCCTTTGCGAGTGTTTTTCCCTTCTCCGAAACCGACAACATGTCACCCCCTAACGCTTTTATGCCCCTCAGGTTAATCGGCGGCTCTCCCGAAGTCGTCTTCCAGGCGTTCGATGTCGTCCTCGCCCAGATACTCCCTATCTGGGTTTCGATGAGCTCCAGAACCACCTTGCCCGGGTTCTCCAGGCGGTGACTTAAACCCGCCGGGACGAAGACGCTTTCCCCCGGGCGCAAAAGCTTCTCCTCCCCCTCCACGGTTATGCGGGCCGTCCCCCGCACCACCACCCAGTGCTCGCTCCGGTGGTAGTGGCGCTGCAGGCTGAGTCTTTTCCCCGGCAGCACGGTGAGCCTCTTTACCTTGTACCTCTCCCCTTCCTCGAGCACCGTGTAGCTCCCCCAGGGACGGTAGGCGGTGCGGTGCACCACCGCCCGTTTGTCCTTCCGGCGGGCGAGTTCCGCATAAACCTTCTTGACCTCTTGCGCCCTGGGGCGGGGAGCCACAAGCAAGGCGTCGCCGGTATCAATAATAGCCAAGTCTTCTACCCCCACCAGGGCCGTCAACCGCTCAGAGATCACTAGATTCCCCCGGGCGTCGTGCAGGAGGCAAGTGGCGGCGACGCCCTGGGTTAGCACCGCGTTCCCCTCTTCACATTTGGGCAGGGCCTCGTAAACGGCGTCGAAGCTACCCAGGTCGTTCCAGTAGGTCTCCAGCGGAACTACCGCTACCCGGCCTGATTTCTCCACGATCGCGTACTCAACCGAGATTTCCGGCGCTTTGGCATAGGCCTCCTCGACACCGGAGGAAGAGGCAAAAACTTGCCATACTTCCGGAGCCAGAAGCTCGACTTCTTTAAAAAAGAGCTCGGTGTGGAAGACGAACATGCCGCTGTTCCAGTAGTACCCCTGAGCCACGTATTCCGCTGCCCTGGCGGCATCGGGCTTCTCTTTAAACTCCTCCACTTTAAAACCCAGCCCGAGGCCCTCCCCCGGTTTTATGTAGCCGTATCCGGTGTGGGGCTGGATGGGCTTTACGCCAAAGGTCACCAGATAGCCCGAAGCCAGCTCCTCCGCCGCCCGGAAGGACTTAAGCAGGCTTTCATCATAACGGAGGAGGTGGTCGGAAGGCAGCACTGCCACGGTAGCCTCCCTCCACCTCCTCTGTATCTCCCTCATCCCCAGCATATGGCCGGGAGGGTGTTCTTCCCCTCCGGCTCCAGGAGAAGGTTTTCTTCCGGCAGGCTGACCCCCAATTCGGCCAGGTCGTCCAGCACCCGGAAGCGGTACTTGCGGTTGGTGACGACAAAGATCTCTTCAGGGCTTGAGAGCTTGAGCGCCCGCAGAACGGCGTGCTGGAAAAGGGAGCGGTTATCGAAAAGCCGGATGAACTGCTTGGGCACGAGCTCGCGGCTTAAAGGCCAGAGCCTGGCTCCCTTTCCTCCCGCCAGGATCAGAACCTTCACTTTCTTCCTCCCGCGCTGGCTTCTGGTCTATAGCTATTTGTTTTCACCATCCGTTTCTTTTTTCCTGCCGAGGCTCAACATTTCTTAACCTTTCTCGATACACAGCTCTGCACCCTATTCTGCTTGTAAGAGAATTCGGCTCCCGCGTAAAAATCCTTTTTAGGTTTTTCCTCGAGATACTTTCGGGGAAACTTTACAAGATTGCATGGAGAGCGCTTCCTGAGCCCCTTTCCAAAGTGTAGACGACACATCTCCATACCTGCTCCTTTGCCCTCATTTCGACTCCCCCTCTAGCATCCCTAGCCTCTGGAGAATATCGACCACAAGGGACATGGTCCGTGAGTCCGGCATGCCGGAGGAGAGAAGGGGAGCGGGTTGGCCCACCCGGAAAAGTGGCCCTCCTTCTACCCCAACCTGGTGTAGCTTCCCGGCCTTAAAAAGCGGAAGGCTCCACCTCCAAGGAAGTGGGGCTTTTCCTGTTATTTACCAACTCTTCCTGAAAAAAGGTGTCAATCTCTTGTCAATCTGCACCCCTTACACCCGGCGTATAATCCTTGATTCCCAAGCACTCCGCGTACCCCGTAACAACTCCAATCTGAGCCCCACGCGGCCCCGGAAAGCCTGTTTTTACGGGGTTTTCCAGTCTAATAGCGACTTGTAGCTGAAGTCTTTATGGGCCCACCTCTTCATCCCTCCGTGTACGGAGTCCTGGGATGGGTGAGTCTCCCCGCGGCTTTTTTGGTGGCCATGGGAGAGCCCTTCTCGCTTCTCGCCATCCCCTGGGAGCGCGTGATTCTCATCCGTATGCCCCACCGGCTTGGTTACTGGACAGGAAAGATCGCCGCCTGGCTTCTGGCCGGTTGGCTGTACTGCCTCTTAGCCTTTGCCTTAGCGGCGGTAGTTGCCCTGGGCCTATCTCCCTCCTCCATCAGTAAAAATTTGCCCCCGTATCTTATCGTGGGTGATCGGTTCATTTCTGGCCCTGGCCTGCCGGTTCTTGCCTGGGTTTTTGTAGGAGTCTTGGTGACTAACTGGTGGTTCATGATCTCCCTATTCTTCCTCTCCCTGGCGCTCAAGCAACCGGGAATGGCCACCGTGTGGACCATATTGCTGAACACCTTCCTGGTCGCTCTCGCCGGCACCTCCCCCTTCGCCGCCCGTCTCTTGGGCCCCGTGGCGGGGCCGGTGCTCCTGGCTCAGGCGCTGGGGCCGGAGCTCGCCCCTTCTTCTTTCCTCGCCGCCGGGTGTCTCGCTTGCTCCTGGCTGGTCGCTGCGGGAGTGGCTGGCTACCTTGTTTTCCGGCGCCGTCTGTTTTAAAGAGCGGAAGGAGTTGGGCCGGTAGTCAAGGAATTTAAAAGCCCAAGACCTTTGCCGGAGGGGATAAAAAGGTGCTGCGGCTGCTTTTCTGCACGGCGATCGAGGGAGATGTCAAGGCTTTGAGCCTGGCGGCGCGGGAACTCGGGGAAAGGATACGGGTCCGGGCCTACACCCGGCGCGACCTGCAGCTCAAAGGGGAAAAGGAGCTCCTGGAGGAAGCGGCGGGAAGCCACTTCATCTTTTTTCACCTGATGGGCGGGCCGGAGTCCATGCCCCACTTCAAGGCGGTGGTGGAGCTCGCCCACCAGAAGGGCCTGCCCCTGCACGTCCAGCCCACCGCCGCCGAGGAGGACGAAAGCTTGAGACGGATCAGCACCATCGGGGGAGAGGAATACGATCTCGTCCGCCGCTACGTGAGCTACGGCGGGAAGGAGAACTTCAAGGCTTTACTCGAGTGGTGCTGCTGGAAAGCGGGGCTCGGCTCCGCTTTACCGCCTCCGCCCCGGCCCCTGCCCTGGGAGGGGATTTACCATCCGCGCCACGGTTCTTGCCTTGAGCCGGAGGCCTTTTGGGAAAAGGTGAGCCTGGAGAAGCCCCTTGTCGCCCTGCTCTTTTACCAGAGTTGGTGGGTGGCCGGTAATCTGGAATTCGTCGACGCCCTGGTGAAGGCGCTGGAGAAGAGAGGGGCAGAGGTCTTGCCCGTTTTTCTTTACGCCTCGGCCAACGCCGCTCTAGGCAGCCGGGGCATCGCCTGGGTGGTGGAAAATCTGCATTACCGTGGGGGCCGGCCGGCGGTGGACGCCGTCATCTCGGCCCTCATGTTCTCCCAGACCCAGCCCACCCCCACTTTTGCCCGCCCGGCGCCGGAGAACTTTTACCTCCGGCTGGGGGTGCCGGTGATCAAGGCCATAGCCGCCATCACCCCCAGAGAGCGTTGGGCGGCGAGCTCTCAAGGGCTGGAACCTCTGGACGTTATTATGAGCATGGCTTTGCCGGAGTTCGACGGGCAGCTGATCACCGTGCCTGTGGCCTTCCGGGAGGAGCTGGAGCGGGACCCGGTGACCGGGGGGACGCTGGTGCTCTACAAACCCGATCCGGAGCGGGTGGACAAGGTGGCAGCGCTGGCCTGCAACTGGGTTCGGCTCCGGCGCACTCCCCCGGCCGAGCGCAAGGTGGCGGTGATCCTGCACAACTACCCGCCGCGCAACGACCGGATCGGCTGCGCCTTCGGGCTCGACACCCCGGAAAGCCTCTACCGTCTCCTCTGCCGCCTGAAGGAGGCCGGCTACCGGGTGGAAAACCTCCCTCCCGACGCCTCCAGCCTTTTCCGGAGCCTCCTGGAAGGGTTGACCAACGACGCCAACTGGTCCCCGCCGGAAACCAGGAGAGAGCGGGCCGCCGCCCGCGTGCCCCTGGCGCGCCTGGAGAACTGGCTCGCTCCCCTCTCCCCTTCTGTGCGAAAAGAACTCGCCGCCAGCTGGGGAAGCCCGCCGGGAAAGGTCATGACTTGGAACCAAGAGACCCTGATACCGGGGCGCTTTTTCGGCCACATCTTCGTGGGACTGCAGCCTCCCCGGGGCTTTGAAACCCAGCTGGAAGCCGCCTACCACGACCCCGACCTCCCTCCCCCCTACCAGTATCTGGCCTTCTACCGCTGGCTGGAAGAGGACTTCGGGGCCCACGTGGTCTTGCACCTGGGCAAGCACGGCACGCTGGAGTGGCTGCCCGGCAAGGGAAGCGGCCTCTCCGCCTCCTGCTACCCGGACCTGGCGCTGGACCGACTTCCCAACGTCTACCCCTACATCGTGAACGACCCCGGGGAGGGGACGCAGGCCAAGCGCCGCTCCTGGGCCTGCATCGTGGACCACCTGGTGCCGGCCATGACCTCCGCCGGCAAATACGAGCACCTGGAGGCGCTGGAGACCCTCTGCCGGGAATACCAGGAAGCCCTGCACCTCGACCCGCCCCGGCTCCCCAGAATAAAGGAGGCCATCTGGGCCAAAGTGAAGGAAAGCCACCTGGACCGCGATCTGGAAGTCACCGGGGAAGACGAGCAAGACTTCGATTCCTTCCTGGAGCGCCTGCACGCTTACCTGCACGAGGTGGGAGATTCCCTGATCAGGGAGGGGCTGCACATCCTGGGGCAGCCGCCGGAAGGGGATAAGCTGGTGCACTTCCTGGGCGCTCTGTGCCGCCTGCCCCACGGGGAGCTCCCCGCCTTACGGGAGGCGGTGGCCGAGGCGCTGGGCTTTTCCTACCGGGAGCTGGAGGATAACCCCAGCCGCTGGTACCCGGAGCTCCGGACCACTGCTGCCGCCCTGCTCGACCGGGTGGAGGAGAAGACGGAGGAATGCTTGCGGTTGCTGGTGCAGGCCGGCTTCGACCCCGCCGCCTGCCCTGGGATCGTGGCGCAGGTGCTGGGCCGGGAAGAGGAGCAGCTCGTCCGGGTACTGGAGTTCGTGGCGCGGGAAGTTTGGCCCCGTCTGGAGGGAGTGCGGGAGGAAATCGAAGCTTGCCTCGCCGGCCTTTCCGGCCGCTACGTCCCGCCGGGGCCTTCGGGAGCTCCCACCCGGGGGCGGCTCGACGTCCTTCCCACGGGGAGAAACTTCTACTCGGTCGATCCCCAGGCTCTGCCCACCCGCGCGGCCTGGGAGGTGGGCAAGCAGCTGGCCGATCTCTTCCTGGCCCGCTACCTGGCCGAGCGCGGCGCTTACCCGGAGAACGTGGGCATGGTCATCTGGGCCACCAGCGAGATGCGTACCGGCGGGGAGAACATCGCCCAGGCGCTATACCTTATGGGGGTAAGGCCGGTGTGGGAGGAGGCCACCGGCCGGGTAAGGGGGCTGGAACTCATCCCCCGGGAGGAACTGAGGCGGCCGCGCCTCGACGTCACCCTGCGCGTCTCCGGCCTCTTCCGCGACACCTTCCTTAATATCATCCATCTGCTGGACGACGCCGTGCGCCGGGTGGCCGAGCAGGAAGAGGGAGACAACCTGCTGCGCCGGCACTTCTTGGCCGAGGTGAGCTCCGCCTTAGCCCGGGGTGTGAAGGAAGAGGAAGCGCGGGAGGAGGCCCTTTTCCGCATCTTCTCCGATCCGCCGGGCGCCTACGGGGCCGGGGTAAACCACGTGATCGACGAGAGCAACTGGAAGGACGCTCAAGACTTAGCTCAAGTTTACCTTACCTGGGGAGGGTACGCTTACGGGCGCCGCTTTTACGCTAGGGAGGCTAAAGAAGCCTTCGCCCGGCGCCTGGCCCGGCTCGAGGCCACCATCAAAAACGAGGACAGCCGGGAAATCGACATCTTCGACGACGACTGCTTCTACGCCTATCACGGGGGGATGATCGCCGCCGCCCGCTCCCTGGGGGCCAACCCCATGAGCTTCGTGGGCGACTCCTCCGACCCCCTCAAGGTGAAGGTCCGCACTCTGCTGGAGGAAAGCAGGAGGCTTTTCCGGGCCCGGGTGCTCAACCCCAAGTACATCAGGGGAATGCAGGAGCACGGGTTCAAGGGAGCGGGGGATCTCTCCCGCATGGTGGACTACATCTTCGGCTGGAGTGCCACTGCCCAGGCGATCGAGGACTGGATGTACGAGGGGCTGGCCGAAAAGTACGTCCTCGATCCGGAGGTGGCCGGGTGGATGAAAGAGGTCAATCCCTGGGCGCTGCATAACATCCTGGCCAAACTTCTGGAAGCCATAAGCCGAGGGCTCTGGCGGCCAGCGCCGGAGCTGGAGGAAAAGCTCAAGAACCTCTACCTGGAGGTGGAGGGGCTGCTGGAAGAGAGGTCCTAGGGCTTGCGGGCCGTGACCAGGTACCGGTCGGGCCGGTTGACGAGCTCAACCTCCACGAAACCGGCCTCGCGAAAGAGGCGGCGCATCTCCTCTTCTTCGGGCAGGAGATGATCCTGCACCACCCCTCCCAGGGAGCGGTGAAGTTCGTTGATCGCCTCCCGGCTCATGGTGTGGCAGACCACCGCCCGGCCGCCCGGCTTCAAAATCCGGAAGATCTCCCGCACCGCCCGGGCCTGGTCTTCGAAGTGGGGGAAGCAGGAGTTGCAGATGACCTCGTCAAAGGTTCCGTCCGGAAAGGGAGCGCAGGCTATGTCCCCCTGCACGTACTCCACCCCTTCTTCCCCGTACTTGGCCTTCGCGATGGCCAGCATTTTCTCGGCCAGGTCGAAAGCCACCACCTTTCCCTCCGGCCCCACTGCCTCCAGCAGGAGAGGGATCAGGATTCCCGTGCCGCAGCCCACATCCAGCACCCGGCTGCCGGGCTTAATCCCGAGCTCCTTGATTATTTGAGCCAGCCGCTCCCTGGTTTCCGGCCGGATCTTCTCATCCCAGCCTTCGGCCTTCTCTTCAAAGTATTGCCTGGTCGCCTCGTCCACGGAACTCCCTCCTCCACTGTTTGACCTTGCGTTTGGGTGAAAAAAGACTGCAGAGGATGAAAATAGCCACCGAGACCAGCACGATGGTGGCCCCGCTGGGAAGGTTAAAAAGATAAGAAAGGGCCAGCCCCGCCCAGCAGGAGACGACTCCGAAAAGCCCGGCCAGGAAGAACATGCGCTTGAGGTTATAGGTGAGCTGATAGGCGGCCGCGGCCGGGTTGAGAATGAGATTGTAAACCAGAAGGCCACCGATACTGGGCAGGGAGGCGGTGATGGCCGTCCCGGTCAAGAAGAGCAAGCCGTAGAAAATGATATTGGCGGGGATGCCCACGGCCAAGGCGATCTCCCGGTGGAAGATCACCGCCTGGATTTCCTTGAAAAAAAGCAGCACCGGAAGCAGGATGAGGACGGCCACGCCCGCCAGCAAAACGACACCGGAAGTGGTCACCGTGAGGATGCTGCCCCACAGGAGCTCCAGGGCCTGGGTCTTGGGCCCGGGGAGCAGGCCCATGAAAAGGAAGGCCAGGCCCATGGTGGCGGAAAAGACGATGCCTATGGGGGTGTCGGGGTTGAACTCGCCCCGGTCGGCCAGGGGCCCGATGACCGCCGCTGCTGCCAGGCTGAAGAGCAAGGAACCCAGCTGCGGGTTAAAGCCCAGCAGAGCACCGCAGAGCGCCCCGGCAAAGGCGGCGTGGGCGATGGCCACCCCGATGAAGGAAAGGCTCATGGTGACCACAAACACCCCGATTAAGGAGCAGGCTATTCCTCCCAGCAACCCGGCCAGGAGAGCGTACTGCATAAAGCGGCAGCCCAATATGGAGAAGTCCAGAGAAAATCCCTCCCCCACCTACTTTTTGCGCGCCACGATGATCCTGGAATCCAGCGCATCGCCAATTTTCCCCAGCGGCGGCCCGGCGAAAGCCTCGGCCTCCATTATCTTCTCCACCGCGAAGAGCTCCCCCAGCCGCTCCAGATAGTCCTCATAGCTGAGATCACTGGTGAAGCTGTAAACCCGCCCGGCCTTCTTAACCCGGGCCAAAGCGGTGAGACTCCACTCCAGATCCAGAAGCGCGCTTTTGGAAGCCTCTGCTCGGGCATAAAAGCAGTGCTTGCTCACGAACAAACCCCCGGGGTTAAGGCTGGCGTGTATTTTGGGAAGGAGCTCCGGCTTTTTTCCCCCAGGATTGTAGGCGAAAAAGACGATATCGTACCCCTTCCCCAACTCGTCCTGCCAGAAGTCGCCTCCAATGAACTCGAGCTTCACCCCGTGATCAGAAGCGTAGCGGGCAGTGTGGATAAGCACGGCTGGCAGATCGAAAACGCAGACCTCGAGCTCCGGGCGGAGCTTGGCGAAGGCCACGGCGCAAAGCCCGTGCCCTCCTCCCAGGTCTAGAAGCTTTTTTGCCTGCCAGAAATCCGGGAACTCCGCCACCACCCGCACGGTGCGCTGCAGCTCTCCGCACAAAGCCTCGGCCGCCAAGGCGTGAATGTGATCCTCGCCAAAAAAGGCCTCCTCCGTCACCGGCAGCGGCCCTTCACGCGCCCTCTCCGCCAGCCCCTCCCAGAGCCTGAAGGTTCTCTCCAGGGTCTGCAAGACCCTTTTTTGCAACCGGGGCGCGTCGGAGCGCAGATAAAGCTCGCCCAGCGCTCCTGCGTGGTAAAGCTCGCCTTCTTGCTCCAGCAGGCCGAGTTCGGCCAGGTAGCGGCAGAGATTGGCCGTGATCACCGGGTCAAGCCCGGCCGCCCGCGCCACCTCCTCCGCCCTCCGAGGACTGATTAAGTGATCGAAAAGTTTGAGTTCCAGGGCCGCCTTCAGGGCGCAGAAGCTTTTGTAGCCGACCGAGCTCCGGTACAGGAACCGGTAGAGAGGGGCCACCGGCACCGGCGGGAGCTCCGGCCAAAACTTAGGCTTATCCTCCATATTTCCTCCCCTTCAGGCAAAAAGCTGATCTAGAACCTCTTCCCGCAGCGTCTCCTCCGGGGGGCCTTCGCCCCACACGCGCCCCTCCCGCATCAGCACCACCCGGTCGCAGAGCTTCTTGGCCACTTCGATCTCGTGGGTCACCACCAGGGTGGTCAGCCGGTAAGCTTGGTGGATCTGGCGGATAAGCTCGACGAGGCTTTCCCGCGCCCGGCGGTCAAGGGCGGTGGTGGGCTCGTCCAGAAGCAAAATTTCCGGCTCCTGGGCCAGCGCCCGGGCAATAGCCACGCGCTGCTGCTCGCCCCCGGAGAGATGACCAATGGGGCGGGAAGCCAAGGGTGTCATCCCCACCAGCTCCAGCATGTGGTCCACCACCCGCCAGTCCCGCCTTCCCGGCCGGCGCAGCAGGCCCAGCTTGCCGTAGCGGCCGATCATTACCACCTCCCGGGCGCTGATAGGCATCCGGGGGTCGATGTTCTGGATCTGGGGCACGTAGCCGATGCGCCGTCTGAGCCAGGAGGGAAAGCGCTTCTCCACCCGGTGGCCCAGCACCTCCACCTCACCGTGCAAGATCCTGGCCAGGCCGTTGATCAAAGTAAGCAGGGTGGTCTTGCCCGCCCCGTTGGGACCCACGATTCCCACCAGCTCCCCCCGGCGGGCCGCGAAGGAAGCCCCCTTCAAGGCCACATCCTCGCGGTAGGAGACGACCGCTTCCTTCACCTCGATGACGATCTCGCCGGAAATATCCCTTCCCCCTCTAGGACTTCTTGAGCGCTTCCAAAAGCAGATCCACGTTCTTGGTCACCGCCGCCGACCAGGTATCGGTTCCCGGCCAGGCGCCCGGGAAGTTGGAGAGAACCACATGGGGCACCTTGAGTTCCTCCGCCAGCCCCTTGCCCGCATCCGGGCCGCTCTGCAGGTTGTCCACCACCAGTTTAACCCCTTCCTCCCTGCCCTTACGCAGGAGCTCTTGCAGCTTCTGCGGGGTGAGGTCTTCCGGGCGGCCGTACGTGCCCACTATCTGGAACCCCGCCCATTTAAGAAAGCCCTGCTGCATCTCGGCGCAAAGTATCTTCACCTGGCTCACGTTGGCCGCCTGCAACTTGGCCCGGAGCTCCTTCTCCTTAGCTTCCACCTCGGCCAGGGCTTTGCGGGCATTCTCTTGATAGAAAGCCTGGTTGGAAGGATCGTGCTGGCAGAGCGCGGCAGAAATAGCCTCGATGGCCTGTTTTTGCATCGGCGGCGCCATCCAGTTCCCCTGCACCGCTATGGGCACGGCCACCAGCTTATCGTTGTGCACCGACTTTAGCAGGTTCTCGGAGAAGAGCTTGCCTTCCCAGTCGTGGTAGAGCAGGAGCTGAGCGGTGGAAAGTTTCTGCACATCGCCGGGTTTGAGATCGAAGTGCCCGGGACATACGCCGGGAGGAACAATGTTGGTGACCGCCACGCGATCTTTGCCTATTTCCTCCACGATGGAAGCAATGAGGGTGGAGCCGGTGGCCACGTTGAGCCGGCTTTCCTTCTGGGCCTTGGTGCCGCAACCGGCCAGGAGCAACGTTAACGCCAAAAGAACGACAGCCGGAACCAAGATACGCTGCTTTTTCATCCTTCCACCTCCGGAATAAAAGTAAAAAGCCACGCAGGTTCTCCCGCGCCTCGGAGGAGCCTCCGTGACTCCGATTAACCAAAAGCCTTCGCGTTCCTGGCGGGCAGCTCCGTGCTGCCGTTAACCTAAAGTTAAAAAAGCATTTCTACCTGACTTCGACTTTATCCTGCCGGAGCTCCCCCGTCTAAAACTAAAACCCCTCCTAGATCCGGAGGGATTCGGGAGGGGCTGAAATCCTTGACTGGTGCCGGGGGCGGGAGTCGAACCCGCACGGGCGCGGCCCAGAGGATTTTAAGTCCCCCGCGTCTGCCGATTCCGCCACCCCGGCACCTTTAAACTAGACACTTTCATTATACCAAATGACTTTACCCTCCGAAAAGCCACTTGCCTCCGGCGTGCGCGTCAAGAGTTAGTAGGTGGTTCGGGAGAAAACTTCTCTTCATGGAAACCTCGCCGCTAGGATAGCCCCGGTACCTGCGCCATTAAGGGATCAAACTACTGAGGCTAGGCCGGCTTAGTTCCCGCAACACATGCTTCACCCATGGAGCTCCGGCAGAGGGTCCTCTCAATGCCGGCAACCCAGCTTTATGCCAACTCCCCGCCTCCTCTATCTTCCGCTTTACCTCCAACCGCACCGCCTGAGCCAAATGTTCTTGCCTGGCCAGCAGTACCGGCCAACGAGAAGTGTGCCTCCCGAGCACCCCGTTGGCTCGAGCAGCCAAAACCCGCGCCATCCTGTCTGCTCCTGCCTCCGTCCAGCTGGCTCCCAACCGCTTCACCCGCCGCGCCACGTTGTGCTGTACCTGCCCCTCTATGGCCCCCAGATGCTCCGCAGCAGAAGAGGTAACTATCCCCGACCAGTTCTCCTTGAGATACTGCCAGAGCTTCTCTATTCTCCTCCTCTTAGCCCCGCGAACTCTCCTTGCTACTCCTCCCAAAATCTCTTCTACCTTCTCCCAGTCCCCCAGATAAATGGCCTGCCTGATCCTACTATAGGCCTCCTCATCGTGCCAAAAAGCCTCTATAAGCCGCCGGTTCAAATGGTAAGGGTCCAAAACGTGCACTGCCCCGGGGAAGTAATCTACCCCCTGCTTGGCCCACTCCGCCCCGTCACTCCCAAGGTGTATCTCCTTCACCTGACCCATGTCCCACCGGCTCGCTACCCCAGAGTAAACTTCCTCCCACATCCTCTCCCCTTCGCCTACACCGCTCGTTACCAGCTTGTCCTTTAAAGCCTTCCGGCCACCCCCAATCGCTTCTTTGCCTGTGTAAGCTACGAAGAGTTTGACCTCTTTCCTTTTCTCTCCGCTCCTTTGAAGCCTTACCACCACCCCGTCGGCCTCTATGTAAAGCCTGGAGGTCTTCTCTTTACCTTCGGGTGTCTCTCCCTTCTCAAAAACGGCTTCTCTCCTGGACTCTCCCTCCTGCCTGAGTGCTTCTCCTGCTTCCTGCACGGCCTGCCACACCGCCATGGCGCTTATCCCAGGGACAAAATAACCGAGAATTTCCGCTGCCCGCCTGAAGGGTACTTCGCTCCCAAGCTTCACCGCCATCTCCTTCAAACGCGGCGTGCATCTAGACCTCTCCGGCCAGCCCAGAACCTCGTCAAGAAGAAACCTGGCCTCTCCCATCTTTTTGTTCCGGTAAAGCCGCCTTTTTACTTTGAATTCCCCAAAGCTGCTAACTACGGTTCTTTCCCGAAAGCCTATCACTTTCCAGGTGCGCTTGTCCCGGGCGTTCACGAGCCAGGTGTCTATTTCCTCGAGGGCCCAGGCGAAGATCTTCACGCAAGCTTCTTGAGAGAGCTTGTACACTTCTTCTTCGAGCTTGTAGAAGTCGCGGCATTCGGTAATTAGTTTGCTAACTTTCTCCCCCAGAAGAAGGATTATGTCCGCAAGAGGTTGAATGTCTGAAATAGGTTGGCTGTGCATGAGACCTCGCTCCTCCTTTCAGTCCATGAAAATTGTCCGTGAGGGGCGAGGTCTCCTCCTTCATGAGTCTCCTCCGTCACCTACTGAAATTGTACGCCCTCTGCCTCCGGCCCCCGGAGAATTATGGTGGCCGGGAAGAGTTCGGGTGTGCTATACTAGATAGAAAGCATGGACTGGCCTTTACACCTGCACGACCGAGCGATTGGTGCGAGAAGTTCGGTGCTGGGTGACCCCGCCGCCTTCCAAAGATCCGGGTCGCTAAGCTGCTTCACTACTAGCTCTGCTGAAGCCAAAGATCTGGACATCTGGGCGTTTTAAGGGGGCCGCACGTCGGCTTAATTACGCCCCGAGCTCGCTGGTAGCAAATAAGAAGACCACAAGGCTATAAAAGCGATAACCATGTGCTATAAGTTTCAAAGAATAAAACAAAGTGGAGAGTGATATTCTGAACACATTTGAGTCATTAGGGTTGAGCCGAGCTGTATTAGAAGCTATTAACAACATGGGATTTGAAGAACTAACACCGATTCAGGCAGCGACCATTCCTCTGTCTTTGGCCGGGCGAGACGTTATCGGGCAGGCGCAGACCGGCACTGGTAAGACCGCCGCTTACGGTATTCCCCTGGTAGAGCGTCTGGACGCCAGTGCGACTCGGGTCCAGGCCCTGGTGATTACGCCTACTCGGGAACTGGCTATGCAGGTAGCCGAAGAATTAAACCGCATAGGCCAGTTCAAGCGAATCCGAGCGCTACCGGTTTACGGAGGCCAGGACATCAAGCGCCAAATCCGGGCGCTGGCGAAGGGACAGCAAATAGTGGTAGGCACTCCCGGGCGTTTACTGGATCACCTGCGGCGGCGAAGCCTACGCTTAGACCAGATCCAGGTAGTGGTTCTAGACGAAGCAGACGAAATGTTGAATATGGGCTTTATCGACGACATCAGAGCGATTTTGCAAGAGATTCCGGCCGAGCATCAAACTTTGCTATTCTCTGCCACCATGCCGCCCCCTATAAGGAGGCTGGCGGAGCAATTTATGCGCCAGCCCGAGATGGTAGCCATCAAGACTAAAGGGCTTACGGTGCCAAGCATTGAACAGTATTACTACGAAGTTAAAGAGGAACAAAAATTCGACGTTCTGTGCCGGTTGCTGGACATTAATAACCCGGATGCCGCCATAGTCTTCGGACGCACAAAGAGGCGGGTAAGCGAATTGGCCGAAGCACTCAGCAAACGCGGCTACGCCGCCGACAGTATCCACGGCGATTTAACTCAGTCCCAACGGGAAACGGTTATGCGCCTCTTTCGCGAGGGCGCGATCGAGGTGCTGGTGGCCACCGACGTAGCCGCTCGGGGACTGGACGTAAGCGGAGTCACGCACGTCTTTAATTTCGATATCCCGCAAGATCCGGAGCGCTACGTTCACCGCATCGGCCGCACCGGACGAGCAGGCAAAGCAGGCGTAGCTATTACCCTGGTTACCCCTAGAGAACTGAGCCAGCTACGGACTATAGAGCAGTTAATTAAACGCCGCCTGGTTCGCCGGCCGGTACCGACTTTGACCCAGGCCATTGAAGGCCAGCAGCGCCTCACCGCAGAAAAGCTTTTGCAAACCGTGGATTCCAGCGACATTGAGCCTTACATGGCCTTAGCCGAAAGCTTGTTGAGCGAAACCGACTCTGTGCTCCTCCTAGCCGCAGCTCTGAAGTTGCTGACTCGGGAGCCCAGCGTCGCTCCTGTCGAACTCGGTGCAGAGGAACCCCGAGAAAAGCGCAAAACCAGCAGAGACCGACGAACCCCGAGCAGGCCTTCTTCACGGGGTTACCGGAAATAGACCGCAACCCGGCGCCTGGAGCTCAGGCGCCGGTAACTTTTACTTTTGACTTTCCGATTGCTCATGCTCCTGCCCCGGATCAGGTGAGTTGGAAGCAGCGGGTTCGGGAAAGAGCTCTCCTCCCTCGCGGGGCCTAGGTGTCCGCAGATACCTCATTCCCGTCCAAACTAGCACGACGGCGAAGATAACCCGCAAAGTCTTCTCACTCAATAAGTGAGCCGAAAAACCTCCTAGGTAGGAACCGGTAATTATGCCAAGAATTAGACCGGGCAAAATGCGAGTGTTGACATTGCCCAGACGCCAATGAGTAAAGGCTCCCACTGCTCCTGCCGGAACCATGGCCAGGAGGGAGCTCCCTTGGGCAGTATATTGGGAAAAACCGGTGAGCAACACCATGGCTGGCACCATAAGCGACCCCCCGCCCACGCCCATCATGCCGGAAAGGAAACCAGTGAAAAGACCAACAAAGAGGAGAATTAAAGCCTCCGGCCATCCTCCTATCCGATGGGAAGCGTGAAAGATATAGGGTTTGGCCAAGAGCAGGCCGGAAACGAGAATGAGGAAAGCACCGAAAGAGCGCCTTAGTTTCCATTCGGGCAAAGAGTGAGCGAAGCGGGCGCCGAAGCGGGCGGTAAAGATGGCGGTGGACGCCAGCAAAACTGCGGCCAGAACGTCCACCGATCCCTCGCGGGCATAAGATAAAGCTCCTGCCAGGCCGGTGAAGACCAGCGCCACCAGGCTAGTCCCGTGGGCTTTGTGCTGGGTGAAATGCAACACCCCCACCATCAAAGGAATCATGATAACTCCGCCGCCCAGCCCTACCAACCCTCCAAAATAGCCAGCCGCTAGCCCTATGAGTAAACCTAGTGGAAAGCTGGCTCTCGTCTCGCCATTGTTCATGTGCAAAACCGGCGTCACTCCTTCGTGGAGAGATCAATGCTTAACAGTATCAATTATAGCAACGATTCCCCCCAGCCGATATACCTCTCTTTTCACGCCCACCCGGCGAGAAGCGATGGTTCTCTGGAGCCTGTCGGCGTAATTTGCAGGTGCTGCACACCACGAATATTTTACAAGGGCCGCCGGGAAGCCCTGCCCATCCAGAGGTAGAGATGAGACTCCTCAATAAGGTAGAATAGTGTTTCCAGAGTGAGCTCCGGGGATAAGTGGGTATGAAGCCAAGCCTCCTGATGGAAAGGTACCGAAGCAGGTTTCCTTCGCACGTGCGCAAGCCTTCGACGTGAGAGAAAGCCCTACACCTTGGTATGTAGGGGAAGGGCACAAAACGGGGGGGACATCAGCGTGGGAAAGAAATGCAACTCCGCCCGCTTCCAGCTGGCGACTCAGCGCTGGCCAGTAGTTATAACGGTCCTTCTATTATTGGTTCTGGGGGCCATTCTACTCTTCTTGCATGGTCACAGCAAAAACTTCTCTTCGCCACCTGTTCCTGCCAGTGGATTACCTCGCCCTTTCATCTTGACGCTCCAAGCCTCACCAGCCGTCCTTACGGCTAACAACAGATCTACCGCAACCATCACCGCCGTGGTTACTAGCAAAAGCGGCAAACCAGTAGCTGGCGACCGGGTAAGCTTCAAAGCCTCCGAAGGAACCATAACTCCCTCCGCTGTCACCGATTCCAAGGGGAGAGCAGTAGCCGTATACACATCTGGCATCGTGCCCGGCAAAGTTGCAGTGGAGGCCACAGAAAACATGAGTTCGGTCACCAGCAAAATTACATTGGACCTGATGCCCATCAGCTGGAAAGTAGTTCCGGTGCCCGGGATAGAGGGTGGAAACGCGCTTAGAGCCGTAGTCTATGGAGGGAAATTCGTGACCGTGGGAACTCTGGGAACGGTTATGACTTCTTCTGAGGGATTGAGCTGGAAGTGCCGAAGCGGCACCTCTAATAACTTCTCGGGCGTGGCTTACGGAGCAGGCAAGTTTCTGGCTGTGGGTGACCGCGGCATGGCCGGGGGATCAGAGGGGGCGTCTCCAGGAGTCTACGGGGGGATGATCACCGATTTGTCCGGTGCCGAAGGGCCCTGGATGGCACCGCACCGGCTCTGGAGCATCACCTTTGGAGAAAACCGCTTCGTCGCCGTGGGCAGCGAAGGGACCATCATGGTATCCCATGCCGGCAATCACTGGAGCAAAGTGGATTCGGGCACCCGGGAACCGCTTTACGGGGTTGCATTTGGCGCTGGGAGATTCGTGGCGGTTGGCGGCAAGGGCACCGTCCTTACTTCTCTCGATGGAATAACCTGGACACCCTGCGGCTCAGGAACCACGGAAAACCTTTACGGTATAACTTATGGCGGAGGAAAGTTCGTAGCTGTGGGAAACAACGGTACTATTCTGCTCTCTTCCGAAGGCTCGGCCTGGGTTCGAGAAGAGTCAGGAACAACCGTACCTTTGCACGCCGCGGCCTACGGTGCCGGTAGCTGGGCCGTGGTCGGCGGGAGTGACTCACCAAACGAAGGAGTGATACTTCTATCCTTCGACGCGTCCCAATGGGAAAAGGCGCCCATTGAAAACAATGGATCTCGCCCGGTCGCAGCCCTGTGGGGCGTAGCCTACGGGAGCGGGCACTTTATTGCGGTCGGGGACTACGGTGAGGTCGTGATAGAGGAATGAAAAGGCAGAAACACCTTTGACCGGAGTTAACGACTACTCCACCTTCGCCGTTGGGGACTTTCGTCCGTAAAGCCTTGCTCATGCCAGTCACACAAATTTGGAGGGCTCCGGCACGAGGTCCGGAGCCTTTTTTCTCGGTCCTGCATGGTTTGCCAAGCAAGCGCCTCAGTGGACTATTACCACAGCCCCGATAGCTGGCACCCATTGCACTTGATAGCCGAAAGCTTCAGCCACGTAGCGGGCCGGCAAGTAAACGCGGCCGTCCCGGAGCTCGGGTGCCACATCCATCTGGATATGTTGCACGATGACACTCTGGAAGGTAGTGCCTGCGCCTGGCGCGTTGGCAACCTCCAGCGTTTTGCTTCCCACCCTTAGCTTGACGGTGAGGCAGCGATTACCTTCCTCGCGCACAAGCGTGACCGTTCGGGTTGCCTCATCCCACTTAATGCCCGATTGGGGAACACCCAGCGCTAGTGCCAGGTAGCGAGCAGGAACGAAGGCACGCCCGTCGTGGATGAAAGTGGTTGCCTCCATGCTTATCGGCGTCCAGTAAACGCTTTGGCCGACCACGAACTGAGCTACATAAGATGCTTGCTTCCCACCGTCAGCCGCCAGAGCCGAGTTTAGGGGAAACACTGCCAATAAAGCGGAGAGGGAAACAAGCGCGATAATGAGTCTGCGGAGCATCCTCAACCAACCCCTTTAACTTAACCTTATACCTTATCCCCTTCGTCAACCAGCAGATGTTCCCTCCCGTTTTTATGTAAATTTTTGGTATCAAATTCTGGTTGCGAGGAACGTGAGTTCGCCGGCCCCTTAACCTCTGCCACTGGCAGGAATGTCGGTTTCTGCCTTCAAACGCTCGAGGCCGAGGCGATGGGCAAAATTGCCAAAGCGCTCTCCTTTCTGTCCCTCCCGCCGGTAAAGGTTCAAAAGCTTCTCAAAGACCTGCTCTATTTCCTCAGCCGTAAGTCCTTCGGCCAGGACCTCCCCTATGCGGGGGGACTGGGCGGCGTTTCCTCCCACCACCACGGTGAAGCCGGTTTTCTTGCCGAAAGCACCGAAGTCCCGGACCCAGCTCTCGGCGCAGCAGATGGGGCAGCCGGATATTCCCACTTTCATCTTGCCTGGCAGTTCTACCCCGCCGAACTTTTCCTCGAGGCGCATCCCTAGGCCCAGGGAATCCTGAAGGGCCAGCCGGCAGGCTGCCGTACCCGGACAGGACTGCACGCTGCGCAGGCAGGGGCCCACGGCCGGAGCGGGGGGAAGCCCCAGGTCAGCCCAGACAGCCTCCACATCCTCCGCTTTAAGCCCCACCAGCGCTATGCGTCCCGCAAAGGTGAGCTTCATCACCGGTATCTGATATTTCCGGGCCACCTGAGCCAGCTTATCCAGGATTTCAGGGGTGACCAAGCCTCCTTTGATCCAAGGCACCACCGCGTAAGTCTGACCATCCCGCTGCAAAACGGCACCGCGCGGAGCAGACACTTCTCCTCTCCCCTTTCCGGTACAATTTTTACCGCCAGTTTAGCCGAAAGGAGAGAGCAGATCATTGATCTTGATCAATTTCTGTTTAAAGTCACAAGAATTCTTCAGTTTCGCTTCCCGACCATGCCTTCCAATCCCTCTCCAATCTCACCCCCAGAAGTCGCCTGCCCTCACAGCGAGCTCTGGGGGCATCGGGTAGGGGTGCAGGTAGGGGTCCAGCGTGACCTTGACGCCGAAGATGTCCCAAGGGCTCCTGCACTCTATCTTCGGACGGAGGTCCAGGGGGGCCGGCACAGGGAATTCAGTCCCCTTGTCGTCGGGGAAGGTTCTGCAACGTGGAGGGAGGTAGCAATGACAATGTGGGTGGTATATAACTTTCAGTCCCCTTGTCGTCGGGGAAGGTTCTGCAACAGGGGGTGAAGTGGTGGTAGCCTAGGGCGCAATTATCTTTCAGTCCCCTTGTCGTCGGGGAAGGTTCTGCAACTCACCGCGGTTTCCTGCCGTTCGCCCTTGTGCCCCAAGAGTTCTGGCTGCCCGCCGCCTTTTCCAGGAGAGCCGATTTTTCGAAAATGACCTTCTTGCGCGAAAACCCTGCTCTCTTTCGAAAATTTGCCGGCGCCTAAAACCCTTTTCTCCCAAGGACTCCAGCCTCCGAGCTCTTTTTGGCATCCCGATTTTTTGCCATAAACTGGAACAAAACTACCCCATTTTCGAAAAATCCTCCGCGCCCTCCTTAAGCCAATTCTACATACCCGAGAAATTTCCTTCTTCTTCCCAGGCCCAAAGTTAAAATTTTCTTTTCTTCTCTTCTCCAGGAATCTTTTCGCCTAAAGGCGTCCCTCGAAAACGAAAGGCGCCAGTAGAGTCCTCTGCCGGAACCTTTCTATGCCCAGAAACCCTCCTTCGGCTTCCCTCAACCGGCCGCTTTAGGTCGACGAAGTTAATAGTAAGGTTTATCATGCGACCTGCAAGCCAAAATGGGAAAGGAGAGTATTCCCCACAAGACGCCGTCCTTCTTGCTTCGGCACGGGGTTAGATTGCTCCCTTCCCAGGCCTCAGAAATCGTGTCCTCTATAAAATCTCCTCGTAACAGAGAATAATTCGCCGACCTTGGCGTTTGATTACTCCCTCGCGCCGCCAAAGAGAAAGGCAGCGAGAAACGGTCTCCGGGGTGAGGCCGGCTAGGGAGGCCAGCAAGGAGACGCTGGGAGAGAGGGGAAAATCTCTTTCCGCTAAAAGATAAAGAAGTAGCCTTTCCAGGCGCTTGCAGGCTGGCTCCAGTGCCAGCAAGGCGGCCAGCTCTCTAGCCCAGTGTAGCCGCCTTATCAAGCACTCCTCGAAGGCCTGAGCTAAAAGAGGGAAACTGCTAAGCAGGTGGCGAAAGAGCTCGGCCGACATCTCGCATATTTCCACCGGCGTGAGAGCAGAGGCGAGAGTAGGAGGCCCGGGGACCTGGGGCAAAACGGCCTCCTCCCCCAGAAAACCTCCCGGGCCCACCAACTCCAATATCTGCTCTTTCCCGGACTCCCCCAGGGAAAAGATTTTTATCCATCCCTGCCGCACGATGCCCACACGCTGGCTCTTCCGCTCCGGAGAAAAGATCTCCTCACCGGCAGCGTAGAGACGAACCACTAAATGAGCAGCAAACTCTTCCAGATGAGACCGAGAAAGATATTTAACCACGGTGATCGGGCGCACGGTGCATTCATGGCATCGGGCCATACTCTGTCACCTCTATAAAGCTATTTCCCGAACTCACCCCGCAGGCGCCTAGCCACATTAACCATGCGACGCAGAGCTTCTAGCGCTTCCTCCTCCTTCCGTGTTTTGAGGCCACAATCGGGGTTGACCCAAAGCTGCTCCACCGGGAAGATGGTCAGCACCCGGCGCAGGAACTCCTCCATATCCGCTTCCATCGGAGTAAAGGGACTGTGGACGTCAAAGACCCCCAGGCCTATTCCCCGGCGAAAATGGTAGCGCTGGAGCTGTTCCAGGAGCTCTGCCCCTCCCCGCGCCGCTTCGATGGAAATGACGTCGGGATCCATGCCCTCCAGCGCCGGTAGTATAGCTTCTAGGTCGGCGTAGCACATGTGGGTGTGAATCTGAGTCTCGGGCTTGACCCCGGCAGTGGCCAGGCGGAAGGCCTGAGCAGCCCAGAGCAGGTATTGCGGGCGCTCCCTCTGTTTGAGCGGCAGGGCTTCGCGAAAGGCCGGCTCATCTACCTGGATTATAGGGATTCCTTCCCGTTCCAGTGCAGCAATCTCATCTCGCAGGGCCAGGGCTATCTGGTAGGCTATCTGCTCCTCTTCCATATCCTCACGCACGAAGGACCATTTGATAATGGTCACCGGTCCAGTGAGGATACCCTTAACCGGCCTGGTGGTTAGTGACTGGGCGTAGGTAGTTTCGGCCACCGTAAGGTTTTCCCGATGCCAAACATCCCCGTAGAGGATAGGAGGTTTTACGCAGCGCGAACCGTAAGACTGCACCCAGCCGTTAGCGGTGAGGGCAAAGCCGGGAAGCTTGGCAGCGAAATACTCCACCATGTCGCTGCGCTCGAACTCACCGTGCACCAACACATCCAGGCCGATTTCTTCTTGAAGCTTGATCCACCGGGCTATCTCCCGGCGGATGAAGTCGCGGTATTCCAACTTACTTAACTCTCCCCGGCGGAAGCGCGCCCGGGCCGAGCGCACGGACGGGGTTTGAGGAAAACTGCCTATGGTGGTGGTGGGAAGCAAGGGAAGCTTGAGTTTCTCAGCCTGAAGTTGGCGGCGCTCTTCGAACGTTAGATCGCGAATAAAGTCTTCTTCTCCTAAAGCACTTACCCGTCGGCGCACATCCGGAACCACGCGCCCCGGCATGGTGGCCAGAGCTTTTAAGGATCGATCCGCCGTCCGAAACTCATCCCCCACTGCTTCCTCGCCCTCGGTAAGAGCCGCTCTCAGCAGGCGGAGTTCTTGCAGCCGCTCATCGGCAAAGCTCAATGCTTCGCGGAGCTCCAGAGGGAGTCCCTCCTCTCCCGCCACCGTCACCGGTAAGTGCAAAAGGCTGCAAGAAGGCTGCAACCACAAGCGGTCGCAGGTAACAAATCCAGTTAGATATTGCAAGAATTCCAAAGCGGCTCGTAAATCAGTGCGCCAGATATTGCGTCCGCTTACCACCCCAGCTCCCAGCACCTTATCGCTGGGGAAACCATAGTGCTCCAGATTGGCTATATTGTGCCGGTCATCGTGTACCAGATCCAATCCTACCCCTGCCACCGGCAAGCGTAAGATTTCCTGGTAATAAGTGAGACTGCCAAAATAGGTTTGGAGCATGAGGCGAGGAGTATTGCGCTCAGCCAGGTAAGTGTAAGCGCGCGTGATGGCTTCCAACTCCCGCAGCTCCAGGTCGAGAATCAGGGCTGGTTCGTCCACCTGTACCCACTCCACCCCTGCAGTGGCCAGCTGCTCCAGCAATTCGGCGTAAATGGGCAGTAAGCTCTCCAAAGCCCGGTGCCAATCCTTGTAGCCACGGGAAAGCTTGACGAAAGTGAAAGGTCCTAGCAGCACCGGCTTACCTGCCACTCCTGGCATCTTGCGAGCGCGTCGCCACGCCTCTAGATAAGGGTTAGCCACCAAGCGCGGTTCTCGTTCCCACTCTGGCACTAGGTAGTGGTAATTAGTGTCGAACCACTTTTTTAAAGCGCAGGCTCTGATCCCTCGAGCTCCCCGCGCCAGGGCAAAATACAGGGTTAGCGAACCGCTGTCCTCCAGCTCTGCAAAGCGCTGGGGAATAAGTCCCAGGGCTAAGGTTAGGTCCAGCACGTGGTCGTAAAGTGAAAAATCTCCCACTGGCAAAAGCTCCACGCCTAGCTGTTGCTGCCGACGCCAATGCTGCTCCTCTAATTGTTGGGCTTGAGAGAGAAATTCCTTCTCCTCCAGTTTCCCTTCCCAGAAGCTTTCCATTAGCCACTTGAGCTCTCTACGCTCTCCGATGCGCGGGTAACCTAGGTTGCTGATCCGCACTGCCTCCATCCCTCCATTGCCAAATAAAATAAACAGGACCTACACCCTCGCCAGTTCGCGGGCGAAGTCCTGAGCAAGCTTCCGCAGCTTTGAGCATCATTCTAACATCTCTTTGTCCTCACGGTAAAGGGCGATAGAGAGGAAAATACCCCTGAAACCGTCGCCGGTCTTCAGGGGCGAAAAGCAGCAAAAGGGAATGAAAGGGTTTGGCTACTAATAGACCCCCAACAGATTGAGGGCCAGGAGAACCAACCCGGCTGCGGCGATGCGCTTTACCGCCACCGGGCTGACACGCTTAGCGATTTGGGGCCCGATATAGCCGCCCAGTATGGCAGCCGGGAACATGATCAAAAACAGCAGCAGGTCGAAATTGCCGAACTGGTAGTGCCTGAGAGAGCCCATGAGGGTGTTGAAGAAGATCGCCAGCAAAGAGCTCCCCACTACCACGTACATAGGCAGCCCTAGGCCCACGGTTAGAAGGGGAACCATGAAAGGGCCGCCGCCGAAGCCGAACATGGAGGAAATCACCGCTATGAGAAAGCTACCCAGGCAGCCCAAAAGCACATTTACTTCGAATTCCTGACCCCAAAACTCCACTTTCATCTTCATTACTTATTCGCCTCCCCCGCCAAACGCGCTTTGGCCGCCTCCTGAGCTCGACGCCGGAACTCCTTGAGGATGGCCTGCTCCTTCTTATGCCGCTGCAGGTAACCGGGAGTGGTTTGCCACACCATAAGTCCGGCCAGAACCAGCAAGATCCAACCGAAGACGAATTTGAACTGATCCAAGGTGATAAGCTCGGTAAGTTTGGGGCCGATAAAGCCTCCTAGCACCATGGCTGCGCCCAGGGTCAAGCCCAACTTCCAGTTAATGAACTTTATCCGGCTGTAGTTGTAGATGCCGGAAGCCTGGGAGAAAAGCACTGTGGGCATGACTGTGCCAGCCACTATCGTGTGCGGCAGGGGCCATAGCGAAACCAGCAAGGGGTTGAGGATGAAGCCCCCACCAGCGCCCATGAGCACACCGAAGGTGGTTATGGCCAAAGCTAGCAAGAAAGGACCTAGAATATTGATCCCTGTGCCGGCGTTGCCGAGATAAATGGTGGGAAAATGCAAGCTGTTTTCTAAATGAACTGGCTGACTGCGTTCCCCTTTATCAGTTACCGCTACCACCGAGTATTGACCTGGAGCGGAATTCTTAGGCAAAGTCACGGTAGCCTTGAAAGAGCCATCGGGATTAATCTCCAAGGTAGGACTGAAAATTTTATTCGGATCCCGAAAACGAGCCTTAACAAGCTGCATGGAGCGTTTCCGGGCTTCCTTAGAGTTGAGGGGCGGCAAAAGCTCCCCGCGCGACCCAATGACACTGGCTAAGAAGCTCGCCTTATAGGCTTTGATCTCCGCCTGCGCCGGAACTTGGTAAGCTGCTTCAGCCCCCAGATCCTTTAGAGCTTGGCTTAAGGACCACTTATTGCCCTGAGCTTTAATGGCTTGCAACTCGTTCTTTTCCGTGGTCGGTATGACCAAATGGTAGAAAGCTGGGATCTGATCGCAAAGGCATAGAACATAAGGAATTTTACCCGTTTTGGGATCTTTCTTGCAATCGAAGTAAGAAGCTCGCACCCGCTTCTCGCTCCACACTTCCAGAAAGACTTTGCTGCCCGCTGGCGCTTTGCCGGTAACGGTGAAAGTGCCTCCATTGTTAAATTCGCTGCGATCTATTGTGATAGTGATGTCGCTAGCAAAAACTGGCGACGAAAAAAGCAACAACAGAAAAACCAGTAGCAAAGAGCGCAAGGTTATTTTCCTGTGGTGCTGGAGCATACTTCTTGAGCCTCCTTTACTTCCCGGAACACTATCAGAGGGCAATTCTTGCAGATGTCAGCTCCAGGGAAAGGATCTCCAGGACGGGTTATAGAACTCGAGCCGTACTTCTCAATCCGTTCCAGCAGTCGGTTGACCACCGCACCGATGTGCTCACCCGGAATCATAACGTTGATCTCTCCTCGCTCCGTTTTGCCGGCGTTATAGCTACCGCTGCAGGCCGGGTGGACAGTAGCCATTTTTTCCTGATACGCAAAAACACAACCCGCACAAGCAGCGGAGTTAATGGTAAAGTTGGAGCGCAGGGGATGAAGATCAAGGGCCGCCATATAATCTACCGCTAGGTGATAGGCCTGCATGTTGTCGCAGTAAAGATGGACCACATCGGGCTCGCAATAAGCGCTTCCTAGCGGCGACACCACTATGGCCTTTAAGCTGCCCTCCGGCAAGCGGGGCTTAGAAGTAACAAACTTAGAAGCTTGCTCCCAATCACGCACATACTTTAAATGGCTTTTAATCTCGTTATCATCAAAAGGTTTCCACCCCAACACAAAAGCAGCGTTAGAACAGCCCATTTTATCCTTAGTAATCAGCAAAGTATAGCCTTTCATTCGGGCCCCGAGCTCAAACTGGCAAAAAGTCAATGGACGCACCGCTTCGCAGTAAGACGCCCGGCGACGAAATTCTTCTAGCTCTTCCTCAGCCAAGATGTACTTTACTGCCACGGGATAGTGCATGAGCCGGAGCTCTTCCATCAAAACCTCTTGCATTTCCTGGTAAGTCAAAACTTTCATTTTTATCCTCCTTAGTCAATAATCGAGTTGCTTAGCACCAGGTAAATCCGACTGGTTGTTTCTTTACCTCACCCCCGTTGGTCAAGTCCAATTTTGTGTGTAAAATCCCCTCTGGTAGCCTTTGAGGCTTATTAGAGCCTTGTTAAGCCGCCCCTCTCCCGGTCTTATTGGTTTCGGCTTTAACTGTTCGTTCTTGCTCCTGCCTCCATGTCCAGTACTCCGTCATGTCCAGGTAGCGGTGGCCGGTAGACCTTTCCTCGTCTATCTCCATGAGCACCGCACCAATCAGTCTCAACGCCGCTTCTTCATTGGGGAAAATTCCTACTACCCTCTCCCGCCGGCGAATTTCGCGGTTCAGGCGTTCCATGGCATTGGTCGTGCGCAAGCGCCGCCTAACCGGCTCCGGCAAAGCCATAACCGCCATGGCATCCTCAAAACCAGCCTCAAGTCTCTCTATTGCCCTAGGCGCTACGGCCTCAAACTCCTGCACCACCTCCTCCAGAAGTAGTCTTGCCGTATCCATATCCGGCGCTTCAAAAATGTGTCTAAGGCGAGCATGAAGCTGCTTCTGCCAGGACTTGGGACACGCTTCCAGAATGTTGCGGACAAAATGCGTCTGGCACCGCTGCCAACTCGCCCCCTGAAAGTGGATCATAATGGCGTTTACCAGCCCCTTGTGGTCGTCCGAAACCACCAGGTCAACGCCCTTTAGCCCACGCTTCTTTAACCAGTCGAAGAATTCAGACCAGGTAGCCTCAGATTCGCCGTCCCCAATCATCAGCCCTAGAACTTCCCGGTAACCATCCCGGTTAACCCCGCAAGCTATAAGCACACTCTGGGATCTCACCCGCCCACCTTTCCGCACCTTTGTGACCAAAGCATCAACCAGAATAAAGGGATACTCCTTTTCGCTTAAATCTCGCTCATTCCAGGCCTTCACCAAAGGGTCAAGTCGTTTGCAGAGCTCAGATACCGTCGACTTGGAAAATTCCGTGCCGCATAGCTCCTCGACCACTGCCCTGACCTTGCGTGTTGATACTCCATTGACCACCATCTCCATCAGGGCCAGCAACAATGCCTGCTCGCTCCGCTGGTAACGCTCAAACATCTCCGTAGAAAATTTGCCGGATCTGATCCGGGGCACTTCCAGGACAAGCCGTCCGATCCGGGTTACAAGCGGCTTTTCCCGGTGGCCGTTGCGGTACGCTTGTCTTTCCTCTGTGCGCTCGTATGGTTTAGCTTTGAGCTGCTCTGTAACCTGAGCCTCGAGAATCTGATTTAAGACTTGCTCCATCAACCGGGCCAGACCATCGTCCCGGGAAAACAACTGTTGCAGAACCTCGCCATCTACGGTAACCTGGTAATGGGCCATCCTAAATCCCTCCTGGTAGTGTTGGTTGTGTCACTTCTTCAATCTACCAGAGGGAGGGTGGCCCTTCCTGCTTCTAACCACCCTTTTTACACACTATACCGGACGCTACTCCCCTGTTTCCTCGCAGCCTAATCATGACGAATCTTGTGCCTTGTGTGGATTTTAACAAGGACTTAATTGGCGATCAGTCGCTACGAATACCGCAGCTATTAATTTTCATTAATTTTACTAGTCGGAAACCGGACAAAATGGCAGAGGATAAAAATGAACCGCACATAAGTAAGAGGGGGGCGGTTAATCCCGCCCCCCTCTGTACACGGAAAATTAGAGCTCGACCTAATGCTGGTGATCGTGCTCCTCATCGTGGTGGCAATGATCCATATGGAGCATCTCGTGCCCTTCCTCATCAAGATGGACATGCTCATGCGCGTGGGTTATTGCCGGGTGCTCGTGCTCATGCTCATGAACCAGATTGCCATGTCGATGCAAATGAGTATGGCGATAAGCCGGATGGGTATGCTCGTGCCGGTGAATAACGAATTTTTCTTCCTTTTCGTTATGACAGTGAGACATCTTAACTTCACCTCCTCCGTGGAAGTTTCGCTACCGTCCTTCGGTAGCATCTCCCAGATCTCATTATAGTGACATCGGTCCGGATAAAGCAATAGGCACCGCCCCGAGGTTCGCGTCAAGAGTTAGTAGGTGAACTCGGAGAGGAAATTACCTGGAATTTGAGACCAAGCCGCCTTAACCCTACCTCGACCGGGCTCAAGCTAGCTCAAAGCTAGGTCGGCTTAGTTCCCGCAACACGTGTTTCACCCATGGAGCTCCGGCAGAGAGCCCCCTCAATGCCGGCAACCCAGCTTTAAGCCAACTCCCCGCCTCCTCTACCTTCCGCTTTACCTCTGCCCGCACCGCCTGGGCCAAATGTTCTCGCCTGGCCAGCCTTAACTCCTACCGAGAAGTGTACTTCTCTAGCTCCCCGTTGGACCGCGTAAGAGCAACACCCGGGCCATTCTGTCCCCTCCTGCCCCCGTCCAGCTGGCTCCTATCCTCTTCATCCGCCACCCTGCCCCGTGCCACACTTGCCCCTCTATGGTCCCCAACCGCTCAGTACCAGGAGAAGTAATTATCCCAGACCAGTTCTCCTTGAGATACTGCCAGAGCTTCTCTATTCTCCTCCTCTTAGCCCCGCGAACTCTCCTTGCCACTCCTCCCAAAATCTCCTCTACTTTCTCCCGGTCCCCCAGATAAATGGCTTGCCTGATCCCACTATAGGCTTCTTCATTGTGCCAGAGGGCCTCTATAAGCCGCCGGTTCAGATGATAAGGGTCTAATCAGTCCATGAAAGTTGTCTGTGAGGGGCGAGGTCTCCTCCTTCATGAACCTCCTCCGTCACCTACTGAAATTGTACGCTCTCGGTTGCTCTTTTGGGACAGCTCCGGACCGGCCTTTTTTCTACCACACCCAGGGGTAGTAGGGTTCACCCGCCGGGAAGGGGGTCCTCTCCAGCGCCCTTATCCTCTTGGCCGCCGTGGGGTGGGTGGAGAAGAGGAAGTCGCGCCAGGTGAACTTTACGGTCTTCTCCTGCTTCTCCATCTTCCTCAAGACGCCGACCATGCACTCCTTGAAGCCTATCTCGGCGGCGAAGCGGTCGGCCCGGTACTCGTCCTTCCTGGCGGCGCAGAAGACCACCAGGGCCACCAGGTAGCGCAGGAGCTCCGCCGCCCAGCCGAAGCACTTGCAGCCGAGGAAGACGGCGAAGGCCAGGAGCCAGAAGAGCCCCGAGAGCCCCTCCTCTTCTTCCTGCTCCGGGTAGCCTTCGACGAAGGTGGCTACGGTGTAGATGCCGCTTAAGAACCCGAAGAAGGCCGTGACGAAAAAGAGCAAAAAGCAGACAGCGAAATCACACTTACCGAGGTACACCACCGCCCGGGAGCGGTCGGCGTCACCGTGCTTCACGTGCCCGAGCTCGTGCGCCAGGATAGCGCAGAGTTCCCCCTCCGGCAGTTTAAGACAGGCGGTGGTGACCGCTATGGTCCCCGAGCCCACCGCCACGCCGTTCACCTCTTCGCTGTCAACGAGGAAGAGCTCGGGTGGCTTCTCCCTCCACCCGGCCCGCGCCAGCACCTTCTCGTAAACGGGCTTGAGCTTTTTCTCCTCCTCCGGTTTGGGCCTTCTCAAGCCCAGGGTACGCCGGGAGAGCCTTTCCCCCAGGGGGGACATGCCGAAGACACCGAAGGCGAGGGTGAGCAGGACGCCTACACTCACCGCCTTCCCGGGCTCAAGCCCCAGGACAGCCAGGGGGAAGGCGATGAAGAAGACGTTAAAGGCGGTCACCAGGATGAGAGCAATCCAACTGAATATGTTCATCCGCTCCCAACTCCCCGAAAAGGTTTTTTCTCGGAGCTCAGCAGGCCGACAGGGGGCCTCAAGCGAGGTGAACATATCCTGCTTTTCGTGGTTTAGATGAGGAAAATCCGAGCTCGGCCCCATGGATCTCCTTACGCCCTTCGGTGGTTAGCAACCTCTGTTTTACAGTTTCGGTACAAATATACATACTTTCACGAAGATCTGTCAACTATTGTAAATTTCCTAGTCAGATTTAAAAAGAGGGCGCTTGCCGGCAAGCGCCCTCAGGCGATAAGAGGTGCCTAGCCTAGCGAAGGTGGCGGAATTATCACCCGGAAAAGGATTACGAAGAAGATCAACAAAACCACCCCTAGGCTAAAGCTCCACCAAATCAGCTTTTTTTCCTGTGGGCTTATATCCGTCCACTCTTCCTGCTGTTTCTCCAGTTCGTTGGTCAAGGCTAACACCCCCTTTACCATTTACATGGGCAGCCTGGGTGGGTACACGCCGTGGAAGAAGAGCCAAGAGATAAATAGCCCGATCCAGATGATAAACCCGAAGAGGCAGATAAGGTAAACCGCTGCCAGGCGACCCATGCCCTCTTCCCATAGTTTGCGGAAGTTGGACATGAGACCGATGGTGAAGAAAGTCAATACGAAGAAAATCCCTCGCAGGCTATCAGCTTCGCCCATGGCTGCCTTGGCTGTGTTAAGGAAAGGTTTGTCCTGCAGGTGAGCCAGACCCACAAATAACATGATGAGAAAGGTAGCAAAGTACCCGATGACGAATTTGGGGAAGCGGTGCCAGATCTCAATAGCCTGCACCTGTACTCCTTCCTTGCGCTCGATACCGTAAACCCACACTAGAGCCAGTATAAAGGCCCACACACCAATGAAGATATCAATGAAGATCTTAGTGGTGACAGCTGCCATAGTGATGAATTCTTTGTCCCACTTAATTTGCTGCAAGTGCATAGCTTTAGCCTGAATAAGCGCCGCTGTTATAGCGCCACTGGCCACCGCCGCCCCGTCGGTTTTCACGGCCAAACCCATCCAGGCCCCAGCCACCAAGGGCTGTTTGTATAGGAAGATCTGGGCCATGAAAGGAAGCAAGATAAGCTCCACTACGGCAAAGACTACAACCAAGGAAGAGACGATGATAGGAACCACTGGACGGGAACGAATGGCTGCACCGGTAGCGATAGCCGCTGACACGCCGCAGATGGAGATGCCGGAAGCCAGGGGAGCAGCCCATTCCGGAGTGAATTTGAAGTAGCGGCGCGAGATAAAGTAAACCAGTGGCCAGTAGATGAGGTACGCCTCTACTATAGCGCATATACCACGCGCCAGGATCTGTCCCGCCAGGCCCAAAGCATCGCAAGCCTTGATACCGATGGAGGCACCTAGGATTACGATGGCGGTTTTGACATACCATTCCGGGCGGGTTGCCTCTTCAAGAAACCGGGTAAAACCGCGGAAGAAGTTGCCGATAATCAAACCCAGAATCAGTGCCACGATAAATCCTGCCTCACCGGTCAAACGCAATACCGGCCTAGCCATGCCCAGCTTCTGCGCGTCAGCTTCGGTAGGCGCCGCGATGGGACCCCAGTGGCCGATGATCCAGCAAAGGTAGGAAAGGCAGAAAACGATGGTGAAACCTGCGATAAACCGCCCCATGTTGAAGCGCATGGCCGCAGCACCGATTGAAGTGAGCACCAGGAGAAAGAGATAAGTAAGAATAAGGGATCCCACGCCGCCCAGAGAAGCGTATTCCTTGGACACAGGAGAAAGGGCTTTGGAAAGGTCGGTCCACATGTTGGCCTTAACAACCCATCCTAAAAGATCAACGCCGTAGAGCTTGCCCAGAGCCAGAAGAAAGACCAGGAGTCCAAGCCATACTGCCCACCAGTCTTCGGTGCTTAGAAGCGGGGAACCACTGTTCCTCTCTTGGGCCATTACCATCCCTCCCTAATGAGAGCAGTGCTTCTCCCTTCGCCGCGGTATTCCTGGATGATCTCCTTCCGCTCCTGCTTCTCCCCCCTTTGTCTGTTTTTTTACATCCTATTTACAGGGTAGCAGAAAAATGCGCGTCTGTAAAGATTAAATTATAATTAGAGGCGAGGCGGATCTACAGATCCGCCTCAGAGTTGTGCCTATTTATTGCCTTTAGTAGGCTAGCATCAGTTTGAAATTAGCAGTTTATCCTTTTATCTGTATTTTAGAGTGTTTAATTCCATAACCAAAATAAATCACAAAACCTATGATCATCCATATGGTAAATCGCAATATTGTAACTAGTGGTAGGCTAAAAATTAAGGCTAAAGACCCAATTACGCCCAGAGGAGCTATTATTCCTATAGCTGGCACCTTAAATGTACGCTTAGCGTGTGGTTTGGTTGTTCTCATTACCATAACACTTATTGAGGTTATAGTAAAAGCTGTTAGAGGTCAATTTTCCCTAAGCAAAGCTAAGCAAACATGTGTTTTGCTTAACCTACTCAGATACTCATTGTGCAGGCAGGTCTTGCTCCTGCCGACGGCTACCTCCGTCACCGTCTGGCCGACCCGGCATCCCCTCACGGGGAAGGCCCGCATCCTCCCGGTCTTGAGTCCACGGCTGCCGGACCGCTACCCGGCGTTTCCGGGCATTCCGCCCGTACTCCGTCCCCTCTTCGGGGCTCATACCGGGTGGGGGTGTGACCCCGCCTACCCGCCGCCCCCTTTCCCCCACCGCACGGTGTTGCCCTGGTTCCGGGCCCAGGACAGGGGAGAACGGCGGGCTTGTTAGTCTGAACCTATCCCGCTCCAGCGAATACGTGTCCCAGCCAGGCGGAAGGGGTAAAGGCCCCGGTATTAAAATAGCGGGAAACCTTCTTCCGGGCTGCTCTGAACGTGCCGGAGAGCTTGCCCCAGAGCTTCCTGTGCGTCCGTCCTTCCACCGGCGAACGCCCGGGAAGCTTCTGGATGAGAGCCTCCGGCACCTTTTCTCCAAAGCCTAGAGCCCGGCGGGCTATAACCAGAGCCGCCGCCTGGTGGGCGCTGAGCCCGTAGGTCTCGGCGTACTTGAAAAAGCCGATAAGCGAGGTGAAGTGGGCGGGCACGGTGAACACTGCCATGCCGCGCTTTCTCAGTGCGCATACTAAGCGGTTGAAGAGCAGCCTTTTGCAGAAGTTGTGCGTGATCCGGTTGAA
Organism: Desulfothermobacter acidiphilus; assembly: GCF_052073645.1. GTDB lineage: Bacteria > Bacillota > Desulfotomaculia > Desulfotomaculales > Ammonificaceae > Desulfothermobacter > Desulfothermobacter acidiphilus. The sequence goes on from NZ_CM125440.1 coordinate 929,245, forward strand.
GAGGCGGTTGGTGTCGTGGTCCTGGGCGAAAGACAGTTCTTCTAAGGTGACTTGCTTCGCGCCTGAAGACTCTAACCAGTCGGCCACCTCTTTCGCCAGGTTGCCCGCGATCCACTCCCGCTTCTCACGTGAAGCGTGGACCAGGTCGTGGCACCAGAAACAGCGGGATGCCTTGAAGTTGCCGTCCGGCAGGGCCACCGTCACGGCCACCACTTCGGGGTTCAGGTCTATCCCGGCCATGAGAGAAGTCTTATCCACTTCCGCGGTATCGTCTAGGGAAAAGGAAATGAGGCAGTCGAACCTGCCGTCTTTACGCACCACCCGGACGGTGTAGGCCCTGCCTTCGGCCAGGCACTTCAAGAGCAGGGACCTGTACCTCGCGGGGACCTCCAGGGGAACGGTCACCCAGTCTTCTTCCCGCCTTAACCTGCCGCTCTTGTCCCCTGGCTCCGGCGGTATGTAGACGTTGAGCCGGAAGGAGTCTGTCGTCTCATCGTAGACGATTTCCGTGTTGGCGTTGCCGTGCTGGCCCGTCATACCCTTCTGGTTGGCCTGGCCCACGGAGTAGAAGGCGTTGGAACGGAGCTCCCGCCACTTCTCTTTAGAGAGCTTTCCCTCCTGGAGGAGCAGCAGGTTTTTCTTGCCGCCGAAGACGGCGGGCGGCACTTCGTCCCTCTCAAGCCAGCCCTTCCAGTAAGCGAGTCTGGCGCGGAGCTTATTGAGCCTGGCAAAGACGCCCTGGCGGTGAAGCCTGTTTCTGATGTGCATGAGTTTCTCTTCCGACTTTTCTATCTTGGCTTCCAGGTCCGAGACGTGCATCTTGACCTGCTCTTTCTGGCTCTCGATGGTGGCCTTTGCGTCCTCCACGGCCCACTGGCACCACCTGGCGTTGGGGAAGAACTTCCGGTAGAGGTTCTTGACGATTTCTCCCGGTTCCTTTCCCCGCCTCAGCGCCTGGTAGGCCGTGCGCTTGGCCGCCTGGAACCGGCGCATGAAGGACACGAGCTTCTTTTCTGCCGTTTCATCCGGGTATATCCTGCCGGGCACGGTTATCATGTCGGCAGGTTTCCTGGTCTTGAACTTCAAAACTCTCACCTGAAGGCTAAAGTTTCCCCTGACGAGGTGGATTCTACCATGATATGCCAGGGAGTGCAACTGTTGAAGAAGATAAAGGATGCTCAGAATTGTTTAGGAAAAACGGTGACTGTCGAAAGGACCACCTATGTTGGCCAACTCGGCTAGTTCATTGATCGAGAAGAAGCCACCTCCCAGAATGGCTACCCCGAAAATCAGGAGAGTGGCTATATAGGGAACCCTGGTGGTAGGATGCACGCGGGCCAGAACGGGGGGCAAAAGACCGTCACGGCTCATAGCGAAGAGGATCCGGGTGGCGCTCAAACCGTAACCTAGCATTACAGCAATTAAACCGAACAGCACCGCTACAGAAAGCAACGCACCACCCCAGCGAATGCCCATTTCCAGGAGAGCGAAGGCAGCCGGATCGGGAACATCCAGACGGGAATAGTTGACCACCCCGGTCAGAACGGCAGCCACGCTCACGTACAGGATAATGACTATCAGCAACCCGCCGATCAACGCTACCGGGATGCTGCGCTGAGGGTTTTTAACTTCCTCCAGCACCGAGGTCATGCCGTCGAAACCGGTGTAGGCGAAAAAGGTAAGAGCGGCGCCTGTGAGGATGCCACCAAGCCCAAAGGGGGCGAAAGGATGCCAGTTAGCTGGTTGAAGATGCCCTAAGCCACAGGCCAGGAAGAAGAAAATGGCCAGTAGCTTGATTATCGTCAACAGAACATTGGCTCGGCTGACATTTTTGACTCCGCTGTACGCGATGTAGCCCACCAGTAGAAGCCCTAGTATAGCAGGAATATTGACCACTCCCCCATGCGCTACATCACGGGCGAAGGCTGCAGGCAGATCGAGGCCCAACGACTGGAGGAAAGAGACCACGTATCCCGACCAGCCTACCGAAACGGTACTGCAAACCACCGTGAATTCAAACAATAAATCCCAACCTACCACCCAAGCTAGGATCTCACCTAGGGCGATGTAGGCGTAAGTGTAGGCGCTACCGGCAAAGGGAGCCATAGAAGCGAATTCTACGTAACAAAGGCCCACACAGATGCAAACGATTCCCCCCCAAAAGATAAGAAAGGCTAACAGCTGGACCGGCATATTTGGCCGCCGCTACTCCAGGCAGCACGAAGATGCCAGCGCCTATGAGCGAATCCACAAATAGGAGCAATAACTCCGTGGTGCCAATCTCACGCTTGAGGCGGTAAGCAGCATTTTCCGCCAGCGCTTGCGCTTGCTCGATGCCTTTTTTGCGTAGCCACGAGGTACCGTTAACACGCTCGACCGCCACCTTGTCTCCTCCCCTGCCAATAAATCTTGCCATTAACTGGAACTTATTTTTCTTGGGTCGAATGCGACCATTCACTTATAATCTTGACCCCGCTGCTGGTTCCAATTCTGTCGGCTCCCGCCTCCAGCATGGATAAGAAATCTTCCAGGGTTCTTATTCCCCCCGCCGCCTTCACCCCGGCTCGCCCACCCACTGCCTGACGCAAAAGCTTGACGTCGTCTATAGTGGCTCCCCCGGAACCGAAACCAGTGGAGGTTTTGACGAAGTGAGCTCCCGCCTCCAACACCAGTTCACAGCCCAATAACTTTTCTTCTCTGGTAAGCAAGGCTGTTTCTAGAATCACCTTGAGCACACCATGAGGACAGCAATCGGCAACGGCTGCTCGCACCGCCCGGAGCTCCTCACGGAGATAATCGAGGCGGCGATCCCGGAGAGCTCCCACATTGATTACTAGGTCGAACTCCTCAGCCCCGTCTTTAGCCGCTTGTTGGGCTTCGACCACCTTGGTTACCGTGCAATTAGCTCCCAGCGGGAACCCCACCACGGTGCAGACCCTAACCGATGAGCCCTTTAGCTCCTCCACCGCCAGAGAAACGTAGGTAGGGTTGACGCAGACGGCGAAAAATCCGTATTGCAAAGCTTCCGCGCACAGCCGTTTTATATCTTTCTCCCCGGCTTCCGGACGCAGTAAAGTATGGTCTATGCGCCGCGCCAGGTTGCCCAACTCCATAAAACTCACTCCTCTTGTCCCAGGGCTAGGTAGATGAGCCTTTCCACCAATTCACCGAAAGCTATTCCAGCTGCCCGGGCAGCGTCGGGGTAAAGGCTTACCGCGGTGAGTCCCGGAATAGTATTAATTTCTAGAATATAGGGGTTACCTTTTCTATCCACCATAAAGTCGATGCGCGCCAAGCCCCGGCAACCGAACCAGCGGTAGGTAGCTAAAGCCAGCTCCTGAATTCTGTCCTGCCAGAGCTCGGGAATACGAGGAGGGATGATGTGCTGACTTTTCCCAGGAGTGTATTTGGCCTCGTAATCGTAAACTCCTTGGTCAGCTACAATCTCGATCAGCGGGAGCACCACCGGATTTCGATTGCCAAGCACCGCCGCCGTGACCTCCACCCCTTCGATAAATTCCTCCACCAACGCCACCGGGTCGTAGCGGAAAGCTCCCTCTAAGGCAGATAGGAGCTCCTCTTCCCGGCGCACGATGCTCATACCCAGCGAAGAACCCTGGGTGGGCGCCTTAACCACCAGAGGAAAGGCGCAGCTTTCCCTTATCTTCTGAGCTTCCTCGACGAGGTCTCCTGCCTTTTCCACCGTCAAGAAAGCGGGAGTGGGGAGAGAAGCGGATAAAAGATAGCGTTTGGTAGCGATTTTATCCATGGCCAAAGCGCTGGCCAGAATTCCGGAGCCGGTGTAAGGTAGATTCATGGTCTCCAATAGCCCCTGAATACTACCGTCTTCACCCCCTTTCCCGTGCAAGGCCAGGAAGACCACATCGGGTTTAAGTTCTAGCAGGCGAAGAGCCACGTCTCTCTCAACGTCTAACTTAATTGCTTCCCAGCCCTTTTCGTTTAGCGCCTGGTACACCGCTTCTCCCGAGCGCAAAGAGACTTCCCTTTCTGCCGAGTTACCGCCACATAGAACTACCACGCGCATAAAGCTCTGTCCAGTCCCCTCTCTCCAGGCTTTTTCGCCAAGTTTATTCTTCTTCTGACAGTAAAATCCCTTTCAGACCCGAAGCCCGATGGACCACTGGGCGACCGTAGCGGGAACGCAAGGAATCCAGCACCAGGGCAAGAAGACGTTCCCTTTCTTCATCGACGTCTCCCAGCCATGAGAGCTGCTGCAGGCGGTCTAAACCGGCCACCTGGATGCCTACCAAACGCCAAGGTGGGGAAGCGGAGAATTCCTGAAATAGTTCCATGGCGACGCGGTAGATCACCGAATCGCGGTTGGTTCCCTCCCGTAATGACCGGGATCTAGCCACGGTACGAAAATCAGCGAAACGCAGCTTCAAGGTGATGTTGCGAGCCAGGTAACCGTTCCGCCGCAGGCGGAAACCTAATTCCTCCGCCAAGAGCATCAGCGCACCCTGGAGTACCTCGGGACGGTGCACATCCTGGGCGAAAGTTCTCTCCTTAGAGAAAGAAAGTGGCGGCCGAGAAAACACCAGGCCTCGCCGGTCGATCCCTTGGCTGTATTCTTTAAAGCGGAAGGCTTCTTTCCCCAGGATCTCTTTAAGAAGGTAAATGGGGGCCAGCGCCAGGTCGCGTACAGTCTTGATTCCTCGCAACTCCAGAAGTTCACGTGTCCTGGGTCCTATTCCTGGCAGCACCTCTACAGGCAAGGGCCATAAGATATCCTCCACTTCCTCTGGCCACAAGGCTCTCAAGCCCCTAGGCTTGGACAGATTACAAGCAATCTTGGCCAGCAATTTGTTAACAGAAACCCCTATTGAGAGAGGAAGTTGAAGTTTCCTTAATACCTCTTCTTTGATAGCGCGGGCTATGGACAGTCCTTCACCGGGAGGTACTCCTAGATAGGCCTCGTCAATGGAAACCACCTCGATCCTGGGAGTGAAGCGGCGGTATAGGGCCAGCACTTCACTAGCTGCCCGGCGATAGCGGGGCAGATCGACGGGTAGTAAAACGGCTTCGGAACAGAGCCGCAAGGCCTGCTTAAGTGGCATAGCAGAGCGGATTCCGAAACGTCGCGCTTCGTAAGAACAGGTGGCCACTACCCCTCTTCCTTCGGGAGCTCCGCCGATAATAACTGGTCGGCCCCGCAACTCCGGGTTGTCCCTCTGTTCCACCGCCGCGAAGAAGGCATCTAGGTCGCAAAGCAAGATTTCCTGCATACTTTCATTTTACTACAACTGCGTCAGCGAGAGAGCCGTCTTGGGATGCTCAGAAAAAGAGAACGCGGAGAGAGTTCCAGCATAGATTAGCCTCATTAGCCACAATTTCCCCCGCCGTGGCCGCCGTCTTGACTCCACCCTGATCCCGGTGAGGGCAGCAACGCCCCAGCTCAAGGTCATCCAGGCTCATAACCGAGCTCTACTCCACCTCGATCTCCACCAAGCTATGATCGGTTAGGTGAACCGCTCCGAAATAGGCTGCCACGGTCAGAAGGTAGCGACCAACTTTGAGTCTTTCCACCGGCTCGAGCGTAGGCCAGGCGAGGATCTCCACGTAATCGAGGCGAGCCAAGGGCTCCTCCCTGATGCTATTGACCAAAAGTTCTCGCAAAGTAGGCACTTCTCTGGCTCCTTTCGCGATCGCCCGCTCAGCTGCCTGAAGGCTGCGGTACAATACCCGCGCCGCTTCCCGCTCCTCCTCGTTAAGAAGGAAATTGCGAGCGCTAACCGCCAAGCCTTCTTCATCCCGCACTATCGGATGCACCTTCACTTGAACGGGAAAATTGAGGTCGCGGATTATCCGACGCACCGCCACCACCTGATAAGCGTTCTTCATTCCCAGGTACAGGCAATCGGGCTGCACTAGGTTAATGAATTTGGCGATGGTGGTTAGAGTTCCCCTAATGCGCTCGGGGTGGCGCTTGAACTCGGTCACGTGCTCCATTTTACCTACGTCAATGGATGTGCAGAAGCCTTCAGGATAAAGTTCCTCCGCTGTAGGGGAGAAGAAAACATCAGCCCCAGCTCCCAGTGCCACCTCCCTATCCCAGCGCAAGTCGCGAGGATAACTGCGGTACTCCTCAGGGGAACTGAACTGGAATGGATCCACAAAAACGCTTACCACTAAGCGGTCAAAATCCTGGGGTCAAGTCCAATTTTGTGTGTAAAATCCCCTCTGGTAGCCTTTGAGGCTTATTAGAGCCTTGTTAAGCCGCCCCTCTCCCGGTCTTATTGGTTTCGGCTTTAACTGTTCGTTCTTGCTCCTGCCTCCATGTCCAGTACTCCGTCATGTCCAGGTAGCGGTGGCCGGTAGACCTTTCCTCGTCTATCTCCATGAGCACCGCACCAATCAGTCTCAACGCCGCTTCTTCATTGGGGAAAATTCCTACTACCCTCTCCCGCCGGCGAATTTCGCGGTTCAGGCGTTCCATGGCATTGGTCGTGCGCAAGCGCCGCCTAACCGGCTCCGGCAAAGCCATAACCGCCATGGCATCCTCAAAACCAGCCTCAAGTCTCTCTATTGCCCTAGGCGCTACGGCCTCAAACTCCTGCACCACCTCCTCCAGAAGTAGTCTTGCCGTATCCATATCCGGCGCTTCAAAAATGTGTCTAAGGCGAGCATGAAGCTGCTTCTGCCAGGACTTGGGACACGCTTCCAGAATGTTGCGGACAAAATGCGTCTGGCACCGCTGCCAACTCGCCCCCTGAAAGTGGATCATAATGGCGTTTACCAGCCCCTTGTGGTCGTCCGAAACCACCAGGTCAACGCCCTTTAGCCCACGCTTCTTTAACCAGTCGAAGAATTCAGACCAGGTAGCCTCAGATTCGCCGTCCCCAATCATCAGCCCTAGAACTTCCCGGTAACCATCCCGGTTAACCCCGCAAGCTATAAGCACACTCTGGGATCTCACCCGCCCACCTTTCCGCACCTTTGTGACCAAAGCATCAACCAGAATAAAGGGATACTCCTTTTCGCTTAAATCTCGCTCATTCCAGGCCTTCACCAAAGGGTCAAGTCGTTTGCAGAGCTCAGATACCGTCGACTTGGAAAATTCCGTGCCGCATAGCTCCTCGACCACTGCCCTGACCTTGCGTGTTGATACTCCATTGACCACCATCTCCATCAGGGCCAGCAACAATGCCTGCTCGCTCCGCTGGTAACGCTCAAACATCTCCGTAGAAAATTTGCCGGATCTGATCCGGGGCACTTCCAGGACAAGCCGTCCGATCCGGGTTACAAGCGGCTTTTCCCGGTGGCCGTTGCGGTACGCTTGTCTTTCCTCTGTGCGCTCGTATGGTTTAGCTTTGAGCTGCTCTGTAACCTGAGCCTCGAGAATCTGATTTAAGACTTGCTCCATCAACCGGGCCAGACCATCGTCCCGGGAAAACAACTGTTGCAGAACCTCGCCATCTACGGTAACCTGGTAATGGGCCATCCTAAATCCCTCCTGGTAGTGTTGGTTGTGTCACTTCTTCAATCTACCAGAGGGAGGGTGGCCCTTCCTGCTTCTAACCACCCTTTTTACACACTATACCGGACGCTACTAATCCTGGCTCTGATTATCGCGAGCCCAGCAAATGACGGTTAAATGACCAGCATGGAGATACCCCATGGTGGGCACCAGTCCCAGCCGGCGCCCTTTCCGCTTGCGCTCCAACGCCCATTCCTGCATCTCCGCTACTTTCTCGATGATCTTCATGGCTAAGAGCTATAAGCCTCCCCTGTAACTTTGCCCAAATATCAATTTGTCTTATAAGTTTCGCCTTTGCCCCGTTTTTTTCCTCTAATTAGTGGTTCAGTACCTAGAGCTTAGTTAGTGTAAAGTTACTGTAGGAATTTTGCAGGAGCTAAGGAAGGGGAGAAAGAAGAGAGACCTCACCGTCCTTGCAACGGACGAGTAGTTGCTTAAACAACCACTCAGGAGGGTGAGGTCTCTATGCAGATTATAAAGCAGATTTGGGAGAAGTTCCAGAGGGTAGCGGAGCTAACGTTGAAGGTTCTGGAGGAAGGGACCGACTTTTTAAGCTTCGAGGAGAAGCTCTGGCAGGAGCTTAATAACCTGGGACAGGAGGTTTTGAGGGAAGTTTTAGAGGCGAAAGACGCCTATCTTCGGGAGCACCGGGAAAAGCGGCCCGGCTGGCGGGTAGAGCGGCGAAACGATCCCAAAGAAGTACTTACCCTTTTCGGTCTGGTCAACTATAAGCGAACCTATTACCGGCACAAAGAGACTGGGGAGCGGGTGCACCTGATAGATCGGTTGGTAGGTTACGGGCCGCACGCACGGGTTGATCCTCTGGTTAAAGCACAAGCCTTAGAAGAAGCGGTAGATCTTTCCTACCGGAAGAGTGGCGAGAGGGTAGGGAGAGGCAATCGGGAGGTTGTGCTAAGCGGCGAAGCGGTGAAGAAGGTGATTCACAACTTTACACTGGAAGAACTGCCCGAGCCGCCTGGGGAGAAGCGCCGGGGGAAGGTTCTTTATGTGGAGGCGGATGAAGACCACGTAGCAGGTCAGGACGGGAAGAAGTACTTACCCCGGCTGGTTTACATCCACGAGGGGAAAGAGAAGGTGGGGAAAGACAGATACAGACTCAAGCGGCCTTATTACTTGGGAGGGCTTTACTCAGATACGGATGAGCTGTGGTTCGAGGTGTTGAGCTACATCGAGGAGCAGTACGAATTATCTTCTGTGGAGCGGATTTACCTCTGCGGTGACGGAGACAGGTGGATAAAGAAAGGGCTGGAGTTTCTACCGAGGAGCGTCTTTGTCTTAGATCTTTTTCACCTGGACAAGTACCTGGTGGCTGCTTTGGGGCGTGATAGTGATGGTTATAGAGAGATTTGGGCGGCCTTATGGGAGGGTGATGAGGTAAAGGTACAGGCGATTTTGCGGCGGGCGGGCAAAGCTGCGGCGAGTCCTGCGCGGAAGGAAGCGGTACGGGATTGCCGACGTTACATCCGGCGGAACTGGGAGGGGATAATGGCCTACCGGCTTTATCCCGGGGCGGAGTTGGGGGTAAGTGCGGAGGCGCACGTAAGTCATCTCTTCTCGGCACGGTTATCATCCCGACCGATGGCCTGGAGTGCTCGTGGGGTAGACCGGATGGCCCGGTTGCGGGTGGCGAAGGCGAATGGTGTTTCCTTGCGGGAGCAATATGTAGCCCGACGGAAGGAGGGCTTAAAGGCTTTAGAGATCGATAAGGCAGCTGTCGAGGAAGAGAGGCAGAGGCTAAGGAAAATATCGGGTGAGGTGTTCGATAATCTTCCCGCTCTACGGGGTCCGGTAACGTCATTAACCAGAGCCCTCAAAGCTTTGAGCCGGAACATCGATCTTCTTTGGTAGTTCGTCCTGGTCCGGGGACAGTGGGGCTCGAGACTCCTACAGTAGGTTGACACGATCTCAGAGCTTAACCTCACTTGACAGCTCAGAACCCCTTAACATAGAATGGGAGTGGTCTGGCGCCGACAGTTTTTTAACTATGGAAACCGTTTTTTAACACAGAAATAGGACAATAGGGCATGAACCCAGGGGAACAAAGGCCAGACCTTTTAATTTGCCTAACTGCCAACCGAAAATAGCCCAAGCCCGTTAGGGAGGCACAACTAGATGCGCCAGCAAGTGCAGCTTCTGGTTAGAAAATTCAGCTTGGCCGATCTCCTGCTAATTGTTACTGTGCTCGCTTTGCTTTACGGCTTGGTGCACCTGGGAGCAGGCATAGCTCAGCCGCTGGAAGTGGGAAGCAAAATCAGCCTTGACCCCTGCAATCTTCCTTACTACGCTGGGCGCTCGCTCCTCCGCATGTTCATCGCTATGACGGCTTCCATCGTTTTCAGCATAGTCTACGGTTACTGGGCTGCCTATAGCCGCAAAGCAGAAAGAGTGCTTATACCTCTGCTGGATATCCTCCAGTCGGTGCCCGTCCTTGGCTTCCTCTCAGTAACCATAACCGGATTGGTAGCCCTTTTCCCCCACAGCATGGTGGGGGCTGAGATGGCTTCTATTTTCGCTGTTTTCACCGCCCAAGCCTGGAATATCACCTATGGGTTCTACCAATCTCTTCGCACCATCCCCCGCGAGCTCCGTGACGCTGCTGCCATTTTCCGCCTCAATTGGTGGCACCGTCTCTGGCAGCTCGAACTCCCCTTCGCCACCATTTCACTCGTTTATAACGCCATGATGTCCTTCGCTGGCAGCTGGTTTTTTCTTTCAGCCAGCGAAGCTATATCGGTACTTAACCGTAATATCTACCTTCCCGGGCTAGGCTCTTACCTGGCTATGGCCATAACGGAAAAGAACACGGTCGCCCTCTTATACTCCATTTTGACTATGGCCCTCACCATAATCCTGGTAGACCAGCTCTTTTGGCGGCCGGTGGTAGCATGGAGCCAGCGGTTCAAGCTGGAACAAACCAAAGACCGTGAAACCTCACCTCCTTGGCTGGTACGAATATTACGCCGCTCCGACCTGGTGCGAACTTTCGGCGAGCAGGTGCTGGAACCGTTAAAGCGAAACCTGGTTATTGGTGGCGGCCGCCTGGCAGCGCCCCCGCTTCAGCCTACCCGTCCCGGCTTCAAACAGCAGCTGCTGAAAATATTGGGGTGGGCAGCGTTACTCTTACTGGTAGGTTATTCGGTCTTTTACGGCTACCGAGGAGTAATTCTAGTGGCCCAACTGGGCAGGGAAGGGTTTCTCCACCTCATACAGTTGGGATTTTATTCCCTACTGCGAGTTACAGTAGCCGTAGTCCTGGGTACGCTGATCATGCTGCCGCTGGGCGTTTACTTGGGCTGGCACCCCGAGCGTGCCCGGCGCTGGCAGCCCTTAATCACCTTCGTCGCGTCTTTCCCTGCCAATATGCTTTTCCCCTTCTTCACCATCCTATTTCTGCGGTGGCATGTGAACCAGAACTGGGGGGCCATACCACTTATGATGTTGGGAACGCAGTGGTACATTCTTTTCAACGTCATAGCTGGCGTCAGTTCTCTTCCCAACGACTTAAAGGAAGCCACCGTGCTGGTCGGGGCTAAGGGCTGGAAAAAATGGCGCTACTTTATTTTACCCGGCATCTTTCCGTTTCTGGTTACAGGAGGGATCACAGCGGCCGGCGGAGCCTGGAACGCCACCATTGTAGCCGAGGTGGTGAGTTGGGGAAATCACACCCTACAGGCCAGCGGGTTAGGAGCCTATATCACCAACGCCACCGAAGCGGGCAACTGGCCAGCTATCGTAGGAGGAATAGTGGTTATGTCGCTGTACGTGGTCGTGGTTAACCGCCTTTTCTGGCGCAAGCTTTACCACCTCGCTGAAATCAAGTACCATGTAGAGTAAGGGTGGCGAAAAGATGGAAACTCTCATTGAACTCCAAAAGGTCACCAAGAAATACCCGCTGGGTGAGCACAGCGAAGTCACTGTGCTCGAAGATATTTCTCTGGCCGTGCATCAAGGAGAATTCATGGGGATTCTGGGACCTTCTGGCTCGGGGAAATCCACCCTCCTGCGGATAATGGCAGGTTTAGTGCCCCCTACTTCGGGAACTGTGCTTTACAAGGGCCGCCCCCTTTCCGGCGTCAACCCTGGGGTAGCCATGGTGTTTCAAAACTTCGCACTCTACCCCTGGCTTACCGTGTTGGAAAATGTAGCTTTGCCGCTTCTGGTAAGCGGGCAGCCATGGGAAGTTTGCCGGGAAAAAGCCCTCGGGATCATCGACATGGTGGGTCTGGACGGCTTTGAAAGCGCTTACCCCAAGGAACTTTCCGGAGGAATGCGCCAGCGGGTGGGAGTAGCCAGAGCGCTAATTGCCGAACCAGATGTCCTGCTGATGGACGAGCCTTTTTCGGCCCTGGACGTGCTGACCGCCGAAAACCTACGCCGTGATCTGCTCAAACTGTGGCTGGAAGAAAAGATACCCACCAAAGCCATAGTCCTGGTTACGCACAACATCGAGGAGGCCGTTTACCTTTGCGACCGTATCCTGGTGCTCTCGCGCGACCCGGGACGGATAATAGCCGAGGTGCCAGTTAATTTGCCTCACTGGCGAGAACGTAAAAACCCCCGCTTCACCGCCCTGGTAGACGAAATTTATACTATTCTGACCCGCCAGAAGGCTCCCTCCGCTCCACCAGCTCCCCCTGCGCCCCGACGCCTGCCGGTGGCACGCGTGGGAGCAGTAACCGGCCTGGTAGAGTATCTGTTAGAGGTAGGGGGACAGGCTGACCTGTATGCCCTGGGAGAGCAGTTCACCATGGATCTAGAGGACCTGCTCCCCATCGTGGAAGCTGCTGCCATAACCGGGCTGGTGACGGTGCATGAAGGCGATGTGGAACTCACCGCCATCGGCAGGCGCATCGCAGCTGCTTCCCTGCTGGAAAGAAAAGAGATCTTCCGGGAGCAAATTTTACAAAATGTGCGGCGCATCCGCTGGATTGTCTCGGTGCTTTCGTCTAAGCCGAACCACCGGATGCCAAAAGAGTTCTTTTTAAGCGTGCTGGAGCAACACTTTAGCCCCGAGGAAGCCCGATTACAATTGGATATCCTCATCGACTGGGGTCGCTACGCTGAGCTCTTCGGTTACGATGAGGACTCCCGTTGTCTATATCTGGAGGAAGGAAAACCACCAGAATAGGCGAAGTATATCTTTGCAGGCGCAAGCGATTGAAGTACAATTAGAGTAGGAGTTTTGGAGGAGGTGAGGGCCATGCTTCGCGGTTTATTTGAGCCCATGCATCTATTGCTCATCCTAGTGGTCGTGTTGCTTATTTTCGGTCCCAGTAAGCTGCCAGAGATTGGGCGAGCTTTCGGACGCACGCTGAAGGAGTTCCGCAGCGCTTCGGTGGGAGCGTTCGAAGAAACGGAAGACAAGACCGTCAGTCCTAAGGCTGAGGTCCAAGCTATAGCCAACGCCTGCCAGGACAAAAAAACCTGTGAGACCGCCGAACCCAAACACTAAAGCTGCGGGGTAGCAGGAGAAGCTATTTGGTTAGCTTGAGAGTTTCTCCTGCGCCAAGGCTTAAAGCCTAGGAGGCGGGATCCATGTTCACGGATCTACTGGAGCCTATGCATCTATTGCTCATCCTAGTGGTTGTGTTGCTTATTTTCGGTCCCAGTAAGCTGCCAGAGATTGGGCGAGCTTTCGGACGCACGCTGAGAGAGTTCCGCAACGCTACCGCTGGTATCACGGAAGAACCAGCCAAACCGAGCCTCCCGCGACCTACGACCGAACCCCCAGAAGGCCCCAACGGCGAGACTCGTGGTTAAAAGAACGAGGGGAACCCTTCCTGGTCACGAAGGATTCCCCTCTTTCCCCTGGGCAGTGGGTCAGGCGATTTGCGCCGCGATAGCCGCGGCCATCTCGCTGGTACGGGCGTTACCCCCCAGATCGTAAGTCAGAACTTTCCCTTCACGCAAAACTGCCGTCACACCTTTAAATACGCGTTCCGCCGCCTCGTTCAACCCCAGGTGCTTCAGTAGCATGACTCCAGAAAGAATAGTGGCTAAGGGGTTTACTTTGTCTTGCCCGGCGTGCTTGGGGGCGCTGCCATGCACCGGTTCAAAAACCGCAGCCGCATCGCCAATATTGGCGCCCGGCGCCACGCCCAAGCCGCCTACTAAACCCGCAGCTAAATCGGAAATTATGTCGCCGTAGAGATTGAGGGTTACTATTACATCGTAGTTTTCCGGTGCTTGCACCAGCTTCATGCACATGGCGTCTACGATCATTTCCTCGAAAGCTATGTCGGGATAGGCAGCAGCCACTTCCCGAGCGCACGCCAAAAAAAGACCGTCGGTAAATTTCATGATGTTGGCCTTGTGAACCGCCGTCACCTTTTTGCGCTTCTCCCGGCGGGCGAGCTCGAAAGCGAAACGCACGATGCGGGTGGAGGCTTCTCGGGTCACGATTTTGATGCTTTCGGCAGCGTCCTTGCCTACTTTGTGCTCGATGCCGGCGTAAAGGTCTTCAGTGTTTTCTCGCACCACTATGAGATCCACGTGCTCATAGCGAGTCTTGATTCCCGGCAAGGTTTGGGCCGGCCGCACGCAAGCGTAAAGGTCGAGCTCTTGCCTCAGGGCAACGTTAACGCTTCGAAAGCCGTGACCGATGGGAGTGGTAAGCGGTCCCTTTAAGGCTACCCGGTTACGTCGAATGGATTCCAGCACGTGGGGGGGTAAAGGTGTTCCGAACTCCGGGATAACCTTTTCGCCAGCCTCCACTACTTCCCACTCCAGGGGAGCTCCTGAAGCCTCCAGAACCAAGCGAGCGGCCGCGGTGATTTCCGGGCCGATACCGTCACCAGGAATAAGCGTTACCCGGTGCGCCAAATCGACTTCACACTCCTTCCAGCTGGAAACCGCCGTACTTCTGAAAGTGCGCGATCAAGCCCCCGTCTTCCAGGATCTGGAGCATAACCGGGGGCAGAGGCTTGATGGGTATGGTAATGCCTTTGGTTAGATTTTTCACCACTCCCTGGGCAAGATCGACTTCTAGCTCGTCTCCAGCGTCTATCAGGTCGGTATCGCATTCTATCACCGGCAGACCGGTATTAATAGCGTTGCGGAAAAAGATGCGAGCAAAAGATTTGGCCAACACAGCTCCCAGCCGCGCATGTTTGATTACCAGAGGAGCTTGCTCGCGCGAAGAACCGCAGCCAAAATTCCAGCCAGCGACAATGAAATCCCCGGGATGGATTTTGAGGTAAAAATCAGGATCAAGGTCTTCCATAACATGCTGAGCCAACTCGTCCATGTTCAAAGTCTTGAATTTGTACTTTCCAGAGATAATGTAGTCGGTATTGACGTCGTCACCGAATTTATGCGCTTTGCCACGCAAAACCTGCACTACTCTCACCTACTTAAGCAATGGTCTAGGATCAGTGATTTCGCCCGCCAGGGCGGAAGCGGCTACGGTCGCCGGCGAGGCCAGATATATCTCGGCTTTGGCGTTGCCCATGCGCCCTTTAAAGTTCCGGTTAGCCGTGGAGATGACCGTCTCCCCATCGGCCGGAACTCCGTTATGCGTTCCCACGCAGGGACCGCAACCGGGAGTGACCACCGCGGCTCCGGCTTCCACGAGAGCGGCTAAAATCCCCTCCCGCATAGCCTCCAGGTAGACCCGGCGAGAGGCTGGCGCCACCACCAAGCGCACCCGCGGGTTGATCCTGCGCCCAGCTAAAATCCGGGCCGCCAAGCGCAGATCTTCCAGGCGCCCATTGGTACAGGTGCCGATAAAAGCCTGGTGAATCTTGGTTCCGGCCACCTCCTCCACAGGGGAAACGTTGTCCACCCGGTGGGGGCGAGCCACCTGAGGAACAAGCTCGCTGAGATCGAATTCTACCACCTTGCTGTACTCTGCTTCGGGGTCAGAAGTGAAAGCGGTAAAGTCTTTCCCGCCGTGCCGCTGCACCCATTCCCAAGTTTTATCGTCCACTTCCAGCAATCCCACCTTCGCCCCCATCTCCACCGCCATATTGGCCACCGTGAAGCGTCCCTCCATGGAGAGCTCCTTAAAGGCGCTACCAGTGTATTCCACCGCCTTGTAGGTAGCCCCGTCAGCGGTGAACCTCCCAATGAGATAGAGAATTACATCCTTAGCGAACACGCCAAAGGGGAGGGGACCATGAGCAATCACTTTGATGCTCTCCGGTACCTTAAACCATAGGTGCCCGGAGATTAGGGCCGCAGCCAGGTCAGTGGACCCCACGCCGGTGGCAAAGGCTCCTAGAGCACCGTAAGTGCAAGTGTGCGAGTCGGCCCCCACCACCACCGAACCCGGTCCCACGCGGCCGCTTTCCACCATTACCTGGTGGCAGACTCCTTCGCCCACATCGTACAGACGGCAACCATGCTCCCAGGCAAATGCCCGCATCATATGGTGCAGATTAGAAATGCTTTCGGTGGGGCTGGGAGCACTGTGATCTATGACCAGATTGACCCTCTGGGGATCGAAGGGTTGCTTTCCTCCCATCTCCCGGAATACCTGAATGGCCAGCGGCGCCGTACCGTCTTGGGCCATCACTTCATCCACCCGAGCCACTACGATCTCCCCGGCACGGGCTGGCCGCCCAGCCGCCCGCGAGAGAATTTTTTCTGCTACCGTTTGGGCCAAAGCTCGCCTCTACCTCCTTTTACCAAACATGTCTTCGTAAATGCTCATCAGTTCCTTATCAAACAAAGGTCGCTTGAGGGCTACCGCTGCCTTTCTTACCTCGGGTAGCAAGAGATCCGCCTCATGTTTGCCCAAGGCAATGCCGTATTCAGCGAACTTGGCTCGCAAAGCTGCGGTTCCAGAATGCTTACCGATGACTATCTGACGGGTAAGACCCACTTCTTCCGGTTGAAAGGCTTCGTAGGTCTTAGGATTTTTCAAAGCGCCGTCGGCGTGGATCCCCGACTCGTGGGCGAACATGTTGGAGCCAACGATGGGCTTCCAGGCCGGCAGCTCCCGGTGGGCGGCGTGTGAAACATACTCTGCTATTTCCCGGAAGAGCTCCGTTTTAAAGCCTAGGTCTACGGCAAACAGGTGCTTCAGAGCCATGACCACTTCCTCCAAAGCCGCGTTCCCCGCTCGCTCTCCCAGACCGCAAACGGTGGCTCCCACCCAGTCGGCTCCGGCCAGCACCCCGGCCAAAGCATTAGCTGTGGCCATGCCAAAGTCGTTATGAGTGTGCATCTCGATGGGCAGACCCACCTCAGCAATCAGCCTCTCGATGTTCTCGTAGGTGGTGAAGGGATCGAGCACCCCCACCGTATCGCAGTAGCGCAAGCGATCGGCTCCCGCCTCCTTGGCCGCTCGTCCGAAAGTTATGAGGAAGTCCATGTCGCTGCGAGAAGCGTCCTCGGCATTGACTGATACATAAAGGCCCTGCTTCTTGGCAAAGCGCGTGGCCTCCACCATTTTTTCCAGCACCCATTCGCGCGAGGCGCGGAGCTTATGCTCGATATGGATGTCTGAAGTAGAAATAGAAATGGCGACCGCGTCCACGCCGCAGGCCAGCGACGCTTCTAAATCTTTGATCACCGGACGGTTCCAGCCCATGATGCTAGCCTTCAAACCCGCCCGGCAGATTTGCTTGACCGCTTCCTGCTCGTCCCCCCCCATTATCGGGATGCCGGCTTCGATCTGATGCACTCCGATTTCGTCCAGCATTTTGGCGATTCGCAGCTTCTCTAGATTAGAAAAAACTACCCCCGCCGTCTGCTCCCCGTCGCGCAGGGTGGTATCTACTATCCTTATGTTGCGTCCCTTAAGTTTCTCCAGCAAGTCGTTGCCACCCCCAACCATTGTCGGTTAACGTTTGTGAGCCCGAATAAAAGCTTCGATAGAGCGATCATAGGTCCTCTCCACTTCGGGCGGGAAAAAACATCCAGGTAACTCACCCCGCTCTCGGTGGTAAGCCACGCACTCGCAGCAAAGTCCCTTTTTCTCACAGTGCGGATAGCTGCAAGTGCAGAATTTGAGGTTGCGCTCTTTACGGCATTCCATGGCCTTTCACCTCACTCGCGCTTGAGCTCTTCTTGCAGATATTGGTTAACTACAGCCGGATTGGCTCTGCCCCGCGTGGCTTTCATTACTTGTCCTACCAGGAAGGAAAGCGCCTTTTCCTTTCCCCTGCGATAATCTTCGACTACTTTAGGGTGGGACTGGATCACCTCTCGCACTACCTGGCGTATTATTTCGGTATCGGAGATCTGGGTGAGCCCCTTCTCCTTCACAATGCTCTCAGGGTCACGGCCGCTGGTGAACATTTCTTCGAACACATCCTTGGCAATCTTGCCGCTAATGGTACCGTTATCGATAAGCTTTAGAAGCTCGGCCAGGGCCTGGGGAGTAACCGGCGAAGCCGTTATCGCCAAACCGGCGGCGTTGAGACAACGGGCCAGTTCTCCGGTGACCCAATTGGCCACCGCTCGCGGTTCCGGATAATGCTGCAAAGCGGTTTCAAAGTAGTCGGCCACCTCCGGAGTGGCGGTCAGCACCGAAGCAGTGGGTTCCGGTAGGCCATACTCTGTGATCAAACGCTGCCTCCGGGCGTCAGGGAGTTCCGGCAAGGTTTGGCGTAACGATTCAACCCACTCGTCCGCTATTACCAGCGGCGGCAAGTCGGGTTCAGGGAAGTAGCGGTAATCATGCGCCTCCTCCTTGCTGCGCATGGGAAAAGTTATTCCTTTCTCCTCGTCCCAGGCGCGCGTTTCCTGGACTATCCGCTCTCCACGCTCCAGGAACTCGCTGTGTCGCTCGATCTCGTAGGAGAGGGCTCGCATCAACGAACGGAAGGAGTTAACGTTTTTAATCTCTGTTTTGACTCCCAGCTCGGTACTGCCCACGGGGCGGAGAGAAATATTGGCGTCGATTCGCAACGACCCTTCTTCCATCCGGCAGTCGGAAACCCCCAGGTACAGCATAATTTGCCGCAACTTCTCAGCGTAGGCTTTAGCCTCCTCCGGGGAGGAGAGTTCAGGAGCGGAAACAATTTCTATGAGGGGGACACCGGCGCGGTTGTAGTCTACTAGGGTGTAGGCGCTTTCCCCCGTTCCCACGTGAACTAATTTCCCCGCGTCTTCCTCCAAATGCAAGCGGATTATCCCCACCCGCTTGCTCCCCGCGGAGGTGGGAATGACAAGATAGCCATCACTGGCCAGAGGAAGATCGAACTGTGAGATCTGATAGTTCTTCGGTAAATCAGGGTAAAAGTAGTTTTTGCGATCGAATTTACAGTAAGGAGTTATCCGGCAGTTGAGCGCCAGTGCCGCTTTGATAGCGTATTCCACCACCCGGCGGTTGAGCACCGGCAGGGTGCCAGGCAAGCCCAGACACACCGGACACACATGGGTGTTGGGCTCAGCACCAAAAGCCGCTCGGCAGCCGCAAAAAATTTTGCTCTCCGTCTTGAGCTCCACGTGCACTTCCAACCCGATTACTGCTTCGTACTTCACGCCCTCACCTCCAGCGGTGGGCGCCAGGAGGGAAAGCCCACTATCTGTTCCACTACCCAAGCCACCCGGAATAACCGCTCCTCCATTAGCGGTGGAGCTATGAATTGCACCCCTACCGGCAAGCCCTCGATCCTTCCAGCCGGTACCGTGATGGCCGGTAGGCCAGCCATATTTACAGCCAAGGTGCAAATATCGGTGAAATACATGGCTAAAGGATCTTTCAGTTTTTCCCCCTGGCGAAAAGCTGGAGTAGGCGTAGTAGGGGTCAGGAGGCAATCGAAGCGAGCAAAAGCCTGATCGAAATCCCTCTTGATGAGGGTTCGCACTTTCAAAGCTTTGAGGTAATAAGCTTCATAATAGCCGGCCGATAGAGCGTAGGTGCCCAACATGATACGCCTTTTCACTTCCGTCCCGAAACCTTCCTTGCGAGTCCACGCCATGGCGTCTTTAGCCTCCTTGGCCTTTACTCGGAGGCCATAGCGCACCCCATCGTACCGCGCCAGGTTGGAAGAAGCTTCGGCTGTGGCTACCAGATAGTAAGCCGGCAAAGCGTAACGAGTGTAAGGAAGCGAAGTTTCCTCCACCTGAGCTCCTTGCTCCGCCAGGCGGTGCGCCATCGCTTGCACCGTTTCCCTGACCTCCGGAGCTATCCCCTCGCCCAGGTACTCGCGCGGCACGCCTATTCTCATCCCTTTGATTTCGCCGGTGAAGCCGCCGCAGTAATCTGGCACCTTCTCTGGAATAGAGGTGGAATCCTGAGGGTCAGGCCCAGCTATCGCCTGCAATAGCCGGGCGCAATCCTCCACCGTGCGTCCGAAGGGCCCGATCTGGTCCAGGGAAGAAGCGAAAGCTATCAACCCGTACCGAGATACGCGGCCGTAGGTGGGTTTAAGACCCACCACGCCGCAGAACGCTGCTGGTTGACGAATTGATCCTCCCGTATCCGATCCCAGAGCTACCGGGACCTCCCCGGCGGCCACAGCCGCGGCCGATCCTCCGCTTGACCCCCCCGGCACCCGCGAAAGATCCCAAGGGTTGGCAGTGGGGTGGAAGGCCGAGTTCTCAGTAGACGACCCCATGGCAAACTCGTCCAGGTTGGTCTTCCCTATGATTATGGCACCCGCCTCCTCCAGCCGTCTGACCACTGTGGCATCATAGGGCGGGTAGAAGTTGGCCAGTATCTTAGAAGCACAGGTAGCAGGGTGGTTTTTAACACAAAGGTTGTCCTTTATAGCCACCGGAATCCCCGCCAGCGGCCCTAAAGGTTCCTTTGCACTCCTAGAGCGGTCTAGCTCCTCAGCCTGTCTCCGAGCACGGTCCTCGCATAAGGAGAGGAAAGCTTTCACACGGGGTTCAACCTGCTTGATGCGCTCCAGATAAGCGTCTACGATTTCACGGGCCGATATTTCGCCCCTGAGGAAGCGTTGGTGCAATTCGGAGGCCGGAGTGAAAGCGAGTTCTTCCGGCAAATTACCAAACCTCCCTTTTTCTAACCTATACTACCCGGGGAACACGGAAATAGCGATCTTCCCGGTCAGGGGCCCTAGACAAAATCTCTTCGATCTCCATATGCTCCTCCACCTGGTCTTCCCGCCACACGTTTTGAAGTGGGATTACATGCACCAATGGGGGAACCTCCTCGGTAGAGAGTTCTTGCAAGCTGCTAACGTATTCGAGAATCTTGCCCAAGTCATGGGCCAAACGTTCTTTCTCTTCGCCATCGAGCTCCAGGCGGGCCAGAGCCGCCACCTGTTCCACCTCTGCGCGCGAGAGCACGAATTTTCACCCCCCAAAACTTGTGGAGATTATATCAGATGGCTCGCCACCGTAACAAGCTGGCTCTATTCGCTGCCGAGCAGGTAAAGCCTTTTCTGCGCCCTAACCGGCATCTACGATCCTTTTTGTACCCGCTCCAACAGCTGCCGAAAAGCTTCTTCGTCCAGCAAGGGTACTCCCAGTTCCCGAGCTCGGTCGTACTTCGAGCCCGGGTTCTCACCCACCACCACGTAATCAGTGCGCTGGCTCACGCTGGAGGCCACCCTACCGCCTAAACGCTCAATAATGGCCTTCGCTTCTTCCCGAGTCAAGCTCTTAAGCGCACCGGTGAGAACGAAGGTTTTGCCAGCCAGCGGTCCTTGTCCCATCGCCGGAACCCGGCTCTCCAGAGACAGCCCGGCCTGGCGCAGCCGCTCGATGACCTCCAGGTTGCGCGGTTCATTGAAAAAGTTGCGGACGCTAGCGGCAATTTTGGGGCCTATCTCCGGGATAGCAGTCAATTCCTCCTCGGTGGCCTGAGCTAAGCGGTCCAAGCTGCCAAAGCGCTCCACTAGGAGCTTAGCCGCCCTTTCCCCCACGTGACGGATGCCGAGGCCGAAAAGCAAGCGGTGTAACTCCCGGTTTTTGCTTTCCTCGATCTCTCGCAATAGGTTGGCCACCGATTTAGGCCCCATCCGGTTAAGACTGAGGAGTTGCGCTTCGGTCAAGTAATAGATGTCGGCTACGCTACGCACTAAACCCCGATCCACCAGCTGCTCTACCAGAACTTTCCCCAAGCCTCGGATATCCATAGCGTTGCGGGAGGCAAAGTGATAGAGACTCTCCTTTAAGCGGGCAGGGCAGGAAATATTGGGACAACGCAGGGCCACTTCTCCTTCCTCACGCACGGTTTTGGCCCCGCAAACCGGGCAGTGAGTGGGCATGTGAAAAACTTGCTCTTCGCCCGTGCGCCTCTCTGGCAGTGAACGCACCACTTCCGGGATCACGTCCCCCGCCTTATGGACCACAATATAATCGCCCACCCGGATATCACGTTCCCGGATCATATCCTCGTTGTGCAAAGTGGCACGGGAAACCGTGGTCCCTGCTATCTGCACCGGATCAAAAACGGCTACCGGGGTGAGCACCCCCGTCCGTCCCACACTGACCTCGATGCGCCGCAGCTTGGTAACGGCCTCTTCGGGCGGGAATTTATAGGCCACCGCCCAGCGCGGGCTTTTCATAGTGCTGCCCAAACGCTCTTGCTGATCCAGAGAATTAACCTTCACCACCATCCCATCGATAGCATAGGGGAGCTCAAATCGGCGGCTTTGCCAGCCCTGGATATGCTCCACCACCTGCTCGATAGTGGAGAAAAGACGGTGCTGATTCACACGGAAACCCTGCCGCGACAGCCATTCTAGCACTTCCCAGTGGGTGGTAAAGCTTATACCCTCGTAGTGCGCGACAGCATAAGCGAAAAAGTCAAGTTTCCGGCCAGCTGTCACTTTGGGATCGAGTTGCCTTATGCTGCCCGCTGCGGCATTGCGCGGATTAGCGAAGGGAGGCTCTCCCGCCTCCTCACGCCGCTCGTTAAGCTTGGCGAAGGCCTCCTTCGACATGAAGGCTTCTCCCCGCACCTCTATCAAGTCAGGAGCGTCCTGCAAAAGGTACAGCGGAATGCTGCGAATAGTGCGTAGGTTGGGAGTCACATCCTCGCCCACTTCCCCGTCTCCCCGGGTAGCTCCTTGCACGAACTCGCCCCTGCGGTAGAGCAGGGAAACGGCCAGACCATCGATTTTAGGTTCTACCACGTATTCCACTTTTTCTCCCGGCAGGGCCTCCTTCACCCGGCGATCAAAGTCGTAGAGGTCCGAAACATCGAAGGCGTTAGCTAGACTTAACATAGGCACTAAGTGGCGCACGGTGGGAAACCCCTCGCGGGGCGCTCCTCCCACCCGCTGGGTGGGAGAGTTGGGAGTAACCAGCTCGGGGAAAACCTCTTCTATGGCCTGGAGCTCTAGCATAAGCCGGTCGTATTCGGCATCGGAAATAACCGGGGCATCGAGCACATAATAGCGGTAATCGTGGTAAGCGATCTCCTTGCGCAGCTGCTCCGCGCGCCGCTGGGCCTCTTCCCGGGAAAGCTGGCGAGCTGCTCGCAACCAGCGCTCCTTTTCCTCCACCCTCTCCACCTCCGATAGGCTTTAGACTAAGAGCTCAGCCACAGCCCGGATAAGCCAGGCCGATGGGACGAAAAGCAACTGGGCCAGAATGGTTCCCAAAAAACGGGTGATAGCCAGGTAGGCCACCATCTGCCGCACATCCTTCTCCTCCCTCTTGCCTTGTAACGCCTGGTCGGTTATAACCGCTGCGGTGGGATCCACCACCATGGCTAGCAACACTGTGGCCACCCCATTAACGATGGGCGAAAGCAGGGTGGCGGTGGTGCGGTAATGGGGAAAGAGAGCTCCGGCGTAAAGAGCCGAAAGCACGCCGGTGGTATAAATCCCACTGATAAATATATTGAGCAGAAGAAAGCCCTTGGGTAAACCCAGCTTATGTGCCATAACCCGACGCAATGATCCCGGAGAAGCCGGACGCATGACCTTAAGGGCGTTCCAAAAGCGGCGAGGCGACAAGGCCAGAAAGAAGAGGCGGGGAACCGAACCCACTTCTTCAAACAGCAAAATGGTGCGGGAGAATAGACGGACGAAAGGAGGTAGCAGTACCCCTCCAACAACCGTTCCGAGAGTAGCCGACAGAATAACCCAGCGAATTTGGTGCTCCAGCAAATGGAGCTCGTGCTGGTAAACGGGCATTTGCAGCAACAGATCGTCGGGGAGGTGGCTGCCCAAAGCAGCCAGACCCTGGTTAATGGTGCGCTCTACCAGAGAAGATAGCAGAGGTGCCTGCACGGTATTAGCTGTGCTGGCAATAAGAAAAATGATATTGAAGAGAGAGTAGGCGGTGGCCAACCGCCCCGTTTTGACCCCGGCCCAACGAGCGCTGTAAATGAGCGTGTTGATGAGGTGGATGAGAGCAGTGAGCACCAGTACCAGAATCAGGCTTACGGTCACGGCTTGACCAGCCTTTCCACCGGCGCGTAAGCCAGAAGCAAGGTTTTGACTCCTGCGGCGGGAAAACTAACCACTAATTGCTTGTCCTCTCCTCCACCTTTGACCTCCAGCACGCGCCCCTCTCCCCACTTGCGATGGCGCACCCAATCCCCAGGAGAAAACAGCTCCCAATCCGAGGCCTCCCCCTCTTCTCCCTCGGCGCAAGAAAGACGATAGAGCTCCGCTGGGATCTCTTCCAGGAAGCGAGAGGGCGGATTAGCGCGTAAATCCCCGTAGAGGCGGCGGACGGTGCTACGCACCAGATATAGGCGCTCCCGCGCCCGGGTAATTCCCACATAGCAAAGGCGTCTCTCTTCCTCCAATGCCGTTCGATCCTCCAAGCAGCGATAATGGGGGAAAAGTCCCTCCTCCATTCCCGTGAGAAAAAGCACTGGGAATTCCAGACCTTTGGCGCTGTGGAGGGTCATAAGGGCCACAGCATCCTTATCCGGGTCGTAGCGATCCACTTCGGTAAATAAAGCCACCGAAGCCAGAAAATCGGTCAGATCCCCTCCCTCCTCCCGGTCGTACTCCCAAGCCACCGAGAGAAGTTCTTCCAGGTTCTCCAGACGGGCTAGGGCCTCCGGCGTTCCCTCCTGCAGCAGCGCCGCGCGGTATCCAGTGCGGCTGAGCACCTCCTCTAGCAAAGGCTTGACCGGTCCCTCTGTCCGCTCCCCCAACTCGGCCAGTAACTCCCCCAACTCCCTAACTTTTTCCTTGACCTTGCGGGGAAGGCTCGGCACGGCCTCCACCTCCAATAGGGCCTGGATCGGGGTTATTCCCTGCGCGGAGGCAAAAGCCAGCAGGCGGCGGTAATAACCCTCTCCCACTCCTCGCGCTGGAACGTTAATAACCCGCTTCAGGCTCAAAGCATCCGCTGGCTGAACCAGCAAACGCAGATAAGCTAGCATATCCTTAACTTCCTTGCGGGCGTAGAACTGTAATCCCCCTACGATGAAATAAGGGATGCCTGCTATCAGGAAAACTTCTTCCAGCACCCTAGACTGGGCGTTGGTACGGTAAAGCACGGCAAAATCGCGCCAAGCGTAGCCCTGCTCCCGCAATCGCTTGATGGTGTCAGCCACATAATTAGCTTCTCCTAGTTCGTCACCGGCCACATGCAATACTGGGAGCTCCCCTTCCAGCTTAACCGGGCGGAGGCACTTCTCTTTACGCCACTCATTATGCTGGATCACCGCGTCGGCCAAGGCCAAGATGGGGGCGGTGGAACGGTAGTTTCTTTCCAGCTTGATTACCCGCGCCTCAGGATAATCGCGCTCAAAGGAAAGAATATTGCGGATGTCCGCTCCTCGCCAGCCGTATATGGCTTGATCGGGATCACCCACCACCGTGAGATTGCGATGCCCCTGGGCCAACAGGTGGAGCCACACGTACTGGGCGTGATTGGTATCTTGGTACTCATCTACCAGAAGGTAGCGAAAACGCTGTTGCCAGCGACTCAACACTTTGGGGTGCTCGCGGAAAAGTCGGACCGCTTCCACCAGCAAGTCGTCAAAATCCAGTGCCTGGTAGTGCTCTAACTTCCGCTGGTAGTAAGCAAAGACCTGCGCCACCTTCTCCTCGTAAGCGCTTTGTGCAGTCTGAGCCATGGCTTCCGGCGTGACTAACCAATTTTTGGCCCAAGATATGGCCGCGACCACGCCAGTGGGAGGAAAACGCTGCTCGTCCAAATTGAGTTCACGCAAGCATTCGCGCACCAGCGCCCGTCGGTCGTCCTCATCATAAATGGTAAAGTCTCGGCTGCGTCCCAGATGCTGAATTTCCTGGCGTAAGATCCGGGTACCTGCAGCGTGGAAGGTCATTACCCAAAGATCCCCCGCCGCCCAAGGCAGAAGCTGTCCCAAGCGCTCGCGCATCTCCTGCGCCGCCTTGTTGGTGAAGGTTAGGGCCAGCACACTCCCCGCCGATACACCCCGGCGGGTAATCAGGTAGGCAATGCGATAGGTGAGGACCCGCGTCTTGCCGCTTCCAGCCCCAGCCAAAAGCAGGAGTGGGCCCTCTCCGTGCTCCACTGCTGCTCGCTGCTCGGGATTAAGTTCTTCGAGCCATTCCATAAGTTACTTCTCCCCTGTGCTTTTCCCTTTCCCATTTTACCGAACACCCGATACCCAACTTCAAGTCTTTTTTTGGCTCTAAGGCAACATCCTTCCCCGAATGAATGAGGAAGGCCGTGTATCCTCATGAATCTGGGGAGAGCGACTTCCCCCTCGCACTCCCCCGCTCTGCTAACAAGCTTTCTGCTAAATTGGCTTGCCCATTCAAAACTTCCGGGTTATAATGGTATTGAGCATATGCTCAATACCATGCCCAAGGAGGCGAGGCAGTTATGCCGTGGGGTTATGGCTACGGAAGGCGCTGGGGCGGTGGCTACGGTGCCGGTTGGGGTCGCGGCTATGGCTGGTGGGGTGGCGGACGTTGCCGCTTCTATCCTTGGCTTCCCCGCCGCTGGTGGGCCCTGCCTGGTTGGGGTGCGGGAGCAGCTGCACCTTTCTACGGGCCCGCCGCACCGGCCGAGGCCGAATTTCTAAGGCAAGAAGCCGATTTTCTACGCCAGCAACTGCAGCTGCTGGAGCAGCGCCTGCAAGAACTGGAAAAACAGCAGGAACAAGAAGGATAGCACGGCTTACAAGCGAAGGGGCCGCCAGATCAGCGGCCCCTTCATCCTTTCGACTTCACTAGAGCAAATTTAAAGCTCGCTCCCATACCTTTCGCATGGCGGCAGCCGCTTCTCCCTCAGTGATGGGCTGCCTCTGGGTCAGAGCTCGCACCACCTCGCGAGCGAAGGGGATGCGCCCCAGAAATTCAATCCCGCGCTCGTGGCAAAAACGTTCGATGCCGTCAGCCGTCTCTTCGTCCAGGGTGGCCTTGTTCAAGCATACTCCGATGGGAACGCGGAAATGGTTAGACAGAGCCACCAGTCTTTCCAGATCGTGCTTACCGGCTATGGTAGGCTCGGTAACCGCCAGCACCAGGTTAACACCGGATATCGAGGCGATGGCCGGGCAACCAATGCCGGGTGGACCATCCACCACTAACAACCTATCTTCCTGAGCGGCGATTTCCCGCGCTACTTCTTTAACCCTGGCAACCAGCTTGCCAGAAGCTTCCTGGGCGATTCCCAGTTCTGCCCAGACAAAGGGGCCATAAGGAGTGCGGCCGCGATAGAGGTGGCCGCTTAAAATCGGCTCCATCACTATGGCTTTCTCCGGGCAACCGTGGTAGCAAACGCCGCACCCTTCGCAATTGAGCTCGTCAACCACCCCATAATCGATGGCATCAAAGCGGCACAAAGCGGTGCAAGTCCCACAGCGGGTACACTTTTCCTGATCCACTACCGGTTGCTGCGTCCCGTAAAAAGGTTCTTCGTACTCTTTCACCGGGTTGAGGATAATGGGAAGGTTAGAAGCATCCACATCGGCGTCGGCCAAAACCAACCTTTCGCCCAGAGTGGCCGAAACCCCCGTTAGCGTAGTCTTCCCTGTTCCTCCCTTACCGCTCAGCACCACGATCTCTTTCATGCTTTAACCGCCTCCTGCTTGAGCTTTCGCCAGAGTTCGGCGAAAATCTGGCGCCACCGAGGCGATTGGGTCACTAGGGGAGTGCCGGCGGCGAAGGAATGGGCAATTTCCGGATCAAAAGGAATTTTAAGTAACACTGGCAGGTTCTCCTGGCGGCAATAGGCCTCGACCTCGTCATCACCCAGATCGGCGCGGTTAATAATCACTCCGGCAGGAACCTCCAAGACCTTCAGCATTTCCACAAGCAAGCGTAGATCGTGATAGCCAAAGGGAGTGGGCTCGGTGACTACCAGGCAATAATCGGCTCCCCTCACCGCCTGGATCACCGGACAGGAAGTGCCCGGGGGACAATCGATGAGGGTTAAATTTTTCCCTCGCCGCGATCGCAGAGCCTTGATGACGGGAACAGCCAAAGCCTCTCCCACGACTATTTCACCTTGCAGGAAACGAATCTGACCAGCATGACCCTCCCGCAGCCATCCTATCGTGCGTTCTCCCTCGGTTAAAGCCGTTTCTGGACAAAAGTAAACGCAGCCACCGCAAGCGTGACATAGCTTATCGAAAATCAAAACCTCGCGCTCAATGAGAGCCAGGGCATGGTAGGCGCACACTTCCACGCACCGGCCACAACCGGTACAGCGGTCACGATGAAATACCGGTACCATCAGAGGCACCGGTATTTCATTCTCTATCACCGGCTTTAGCAGTAAGTGCGAGTTAGGCTCTTCCACGTCAGCGTCCATTAAAGTCAGTTCCTCATCGGCCGCCAAGGCCAGGTTAACTGCTACGGTGGTCTTCCCCACTCCGCCCTTACCACTGGCCACCGCTAGAATCAAGACGAATGCCCCCCGCAGTGCCCTCCGCAGCCGTGGTGCGAATCTCCCTGCCCGTGCTCGCACATCGAGGGACCGGAAACCAACTCTCCTCTAACGAAAGCTTTAAGTACCTCGTCTACTGCGCCCTGCACGCCCACAATCGGAGTTATTCCGTGAGCCTGGAAAAGCTCTTGCGCACGAGGTCCCATACCTCCAGCTATCACGCAGCTTATCCCCAGCCGGGAAAAATGCGCTGGTAGAAAGCCCGGCCGATGTCCAGGATTAGGAAGTAGCTCCTTACTCTTCACTTCACCCGCTTCAATTTCAGCTACCATGAAGGCAGGTGCATGGCCGAAATGTGCCGCCACCCGATCTCCGTCAAGAGCAAGCAGAATTTTCATGATCTACCACCCCCCACGACCTTGTCCACCGCGTCCGCCGCCGCCAGCACCGCGTCCGCCGCCGCCAGCACCGCGTCCGCCGCCGCCAGCACCGCGTCCGCCGCCACCGCCAGCACCCCAACCAGCGTGGGGAGGAGCGGTGGGAGCTCCGGCTGAAGGAAGCTTACCTTGACGGAAAGCTTCCACCGCCTCTCGCACCGAACCTCCAGCGCCAACATAGCACTTTACGCCCGCCGCTGCCAGAACCTGATAAGCGTTGGGCCCGAGGTTGCCGGTAATCACCACACTTGCTCCCTGCGCCACCACGGTTTGGGCAGCTTGGATACCGGCTCCCCCTCCAACTGCCTGAGCTGGATTAGGCAGGGTCTGATAACTATCGCTATCGGTGTCGTAAATGACAAAAAAAGGGCAACGCCCGAAACGAGGATCCACCAGAGCTTCCGGTCCTTGTCCACTTGCCGATACAGCGATCTTCACTTTCTTCCTCCTCTCGAAGACTGGCTAGCTCTTAGCATATCCCGATTATGGGCATATGTCAACTACTTCTTTTCTCGCGGTACCTGTGCATCACCCCAGCTGCCAGCCCGGTAAGAAAGGCGTCAATGATCGTCATGATGAAGACATTAAGTGGCCGGTGAGGGGGTGCGTAAAGCACCATATCCACGGCGAAAGATACACCAGCGTCCTCCAGCGCGTGGCGTAACTCCAAAGCAGTAGGCACCCTTTCTTCCCGGCCCAGGCGCTCACCAAACAAAAAGAAAAAGATGGCGAGGGCATCGATGACCCCTTCGCGCACTCCCCTGGGTAAAGTATTCCCTCCCGCAAGGCCGATCGGCATCTCTTTTTTCCTCGAATAATGTATTTATTTTCCAATTTATGAATTGCTATTGCCGGCGGTGCAACGCAGCAGGTAAGCCTGCAATCTCTCAGCCCGCCGCTCCCAGGAGAACTCCGCCGCCTCCCGGCGCAAAGCCATAGCGCGCTCGGGTGTCCAATGGCGCCAAACCCGTTGCGCCAAGGCAATGAATTCTTCCTGCTCGCGCGCCACGTAGATCAAGTTGTCAAAGCGCCGAGCGGTTGGCAGATCGGTGGTGAGCACCGGTTTGCCGGTAGCCATGTATTCGTAAAGTTTCAGAGGATCGCAAGCTAGAGAATGGGGCAGATAATTACGTGGAAGGAGCAGGAGATCGAGTTGATGCAGCAGGTGAGGGACTCTGTTGTAGGGGACAGGACCCAGCCAGAAAACGCGGGGGTGCCGCTTCAACGCCTGCCACTGATCGGTACGCATCACCTCGGGTACCACCGGCCCTGCCAGAACTACGCTCCCTTCTTCCAAGCGATGGGCCAATTCCAGCAAAAGTGAGTAATCAATCCAATCAGTTAGAGTACCCACAAAGCCCAACCGCGGTCGGGAACAAGAAGCGAGTTCCGGCCAGGGTTCGGCGTAAGCAGGATCGGGAGCGAATTTACCCACCTCCACCCCGTTAGGGAGATAGCAAGCGGTCACGCCGAAAAGCTCCTGAAGCTTCTCCACCAAAACCTGGGAAACCGCGGTCACCAGAGTGGCGCGAGAAAGCAAGAAAGCAAAGGCGTCCTCTAGAGCTCGCCCTTGCTGGCCAGGAAAGCTAAGATTATCGTCCAGCACCTCTAAGACCAGAGTCCGGGGGCGAAAGAGCCGCGCAACTTTAGCCCCCCAAAAGGCCGCTCCCGAAGGGAGGTAAAGGACGACCCGTTGCTCCCAATTAGCACCGAGAAGGCGACGCAGGGAGAAAGCGAGGGTGCGGAGGGAATAAGCGAGCTTAAATCTTCCCCACGAAGCAGATAGAGGTATAAATCCCAAGGGGGGCGTGGCCACCCATATTTCTTCGCAGCGCTGAAATGTCCAGGATAAACACCAGGCCTTGCCTCTGAGCAGCGCCTGACGGCCCGAAGGAGGAGGGTTGAGGAACACCTTGGTGCCGAAACCGCTCCAGTGGCGGGTCATGAAACGCATGGTATCCGTGACCGAGCATTCTTCCCAGTCATACGGGGGCAAAGCCAGTGTAACTAAAATTTCGATTATAACTCACCTCTTGTATTGGACGCTTCTTCACCATACAAAATAACCCCTACAGAAAGCAAAAGCCAAGAGAAAAAGGGCGCCGGACCGAAAAACTCCGCGCACCCACTAAACACTCACAGCATCCTCTTAGCGCAGCAACTCCGCCAGCCGAGCTACCCCACGCGCCATGCGCTGCACTCGATCCAGGCGCCGGGTTTTAAAGCGCTGGCGGGGAAAGCGGTCGTTGCCCATCTCCGGGAGAAGCAAAGCTCCCGCTACCAGACCAATTATTCCCCCGGTAACCAGCCCACGCCAGAAGGTCAATTTACCTCACCCTCCAAGCTACAGCCTTATCTGCGCCGGGTCAAGTCTTGCCAGCATTCCCTCCTCATCAATTTCAAAGACTTGCACCCCTTCCCGCTCGATACGGTACTCGATGCAGCAATCCCTACAGTAATAGTGGTGGCTCCCGATCTTGCCCACCGCCTTGCCGCCGCAAACCGGACATTGCATGGGAGTTCCACACCTCCATTTTTCTCTGCGCCTATAGTGTGTCTCATCCGAAGTGAAATCTTGCAGGGAAATGGGCATTAAATAGACATGTGCGGAGGGAAAAGCAGGGGATAAGGGACTCGCTTTAGTTTCTATATATTTCCACTTAACAAGGCGCGTCGCAAGAAACTATATGGGGCCACCAAGCAGTCCCCTCAGTACAGTTCAAGAACTGGCAGGGCAGAAACGTTCCAAACCCAGCAAAACCGCAGCTCCGGCCACGGTGGTACCGTAAAACAAAGTGGGGCACGAGGCGTTAAGCCACGCGGCAATTGTACCGTTAGTAAGGGTGCTGCCAGTTACCAGCAACACTTCGGCCCACTGCCGGAAAGAGGCTATATCTCCGCTCCCGTCTTCAATAAGCACGCCAAATTTCATTTTACCGATGTTGTCGGGATCCAAATCTAGTACCCGCACCGGGAAAAGGCGCGCGCACGCTTCTACCAGAGCCGGCTGCAAGCCTACCACGCCGATCCGCGGCCTTCCGAAGCGCTTTTCCAGATAACCGATCAAAGCCTTGGCGCACTGCTGCGGTCCCTCGTCACGACAGTGTATTGTGTGCTCAGCCCGCCCTATATATCGCATGAGAGCGTTGACAGTAGCCACCAGTACCGCCCGCTCATAATTGTTGGTAGGAGAAATTTCCAGAACTTCCCCGAGCAAGCCGCGGTAATTGCCCGGCTGATCGGTGAAAGCTTGCCCCCGCGCCCCCAGCAGGTAAGCTTCCATCAATTTTTCCTTGCCCCTCTGCAATGGAAAATCGGAACGCCCCGGCTGGCCTATGGCCTCCTCCGGACTTAGCACCCGGGCTAGCAACTCGACGGGGCAATCCAGCAGGCCGGCTTGATCTGCCAGTTCCCGCGCCCGCTGGCGGATTGAGTCATAAATTTCCTTTGGCTCCACTGCGCGCTCCTCCTTCACCACGCCCTCTGAGCAGGCGGCAGGCGTGCACCTCCGCCGTCTCCCTCGACCCTCCGATAAGGCGGGCCAGCTCTTTTACCCGAGCCTGCCCCTCTAGCGAGTCGGCGCGGATATGCGTCCTCTCGCGCTCCACCTCTTTCCAAATCAGATAGTGCCGGTCGGCCCGTGCCGCGATCACCGCCTGGTGGGTAACGCAAAGCAATTGGTAGTTGCGAGCCAGCACGCTCAAGTTTTCGGCCACCGCTTCCAGAGCTTTCCCCCCTATCCCCGCCTCTACTTCATCCAGACACAAGGTCTTGCCCCGATCCCCCGCTACCAAGGTTTTAAGCGCCAGGAGGGTGCGAGCCGCTTCTCCCCCGGAAGCAATGCGGGCGAAAGGTTTGAGGGGTTCTCCCGGGTTAGGGGCAAAGAGGAATTCCACCTCCGTGAGCCCCCTAGCGTGCGGCTGCTCTTCCGCCAGAGGGTGAAAAACCACCTGAAAACGCGCGTGGCGTAGCTCCATCCGGGACAACTGCGACAGCAGAGCTCGCTCCAGATGCCGCGCCGCTTTTTCGCGCAGCGCTTGCAGTTGCTTGGCTTGCTTTAGCCATTGCTGGCGCAGCAGCTTTTCCCGGGATCGCAGCTGAACCAGTTCGTCTTGGGAGTGCTCCAACTGGGCCAATTCCTCCCGCGCCGATTGTTGAAAGGCCAGGAGCTCCTCCACTCCCATGCGGTATTTCTGCGATAACCTTCTGATCACCCCCAGCCTCTCCTCTACCTCCTCTAGGCGGAAGGGATCAGATTCCAACTCTTCAATCAGCTGGCGTAGATACCCAGCCAGGTCTTTGAGAAAGGAAGCTACCCGCCGCATCTCGGGCAAGTAAGGCTCCAGGTCAGAGCGAAAAGAAAGCAGACGGGCTAGCAAAGCCTCCGCTTCCTCCACCTGCTCCACCGCTCTCCCTTCGGCTACCAGGAGATCGTAAGCCCTCTGGACCATCTCCCTCAGTTCCAGGGACCGACGCCGCCATTCCCTTTCCTTTAAGAGCTCTTCTTCCTCGCCTGGACGGAGGGCGGCGCGCTCGATCTCCTCCACCTGGTAACGCAAGTTCTCGCGACGCCAGGATTGCTCTTTCTGCGCTTCCTCCAGCTGCGCCAATTGCCCCTTCACCACGCTCCATTCCTGATAAAGGCCATAAAGATCCCCCGCCAACTTTTCTAAACCGCCGAAAGCATCCAGTAAGCTTTGCTGGTAAGGGGAAGAATAAAGTTCCCGCGCTTCTCCTTGCCCCAGAAATTCCACCAGTTCTTCTCCTACCTGACGGCAAAGCCCCACGGGCAGAGTCTGCCCATTTATGCGGCACAAACTCCTGCCTTGCCGGTTGAATTCGCGGCGGAATACCAGGTAATCCTCTGGTTCTAGACCGACTTCCGATAACTTGGCCGGCCAGCGCTCTGTAGTAAAGACCGCCTCCACCAGTGCTTTTTCCGCTCCAGTGCGTATATTATCGACTGTGGTCCGCTCTCCCAGAGCGAAACTGAGCGCCGCCAGCACTGCCGACTTACCGGCGCCAGTTTCCCCGGTCAGCACGTTGAGTCCAGGGCCAAACTCCAGCTTCAATTGATCCACTAGGGTAAAATCTTTTATTTCCAGGTGAAGCAGCATTGGTAATCTTACCTCTCTCCAAAGGCCAAGTTATGCAGGCGGGACCGGACCGCCCGGGCCAGCCCCTTACCGGAACGCACCACTACAATAAAGGTATCGTCCCCGGCAACTGTTCCGATAACCTCGGGCCAACGTGCCCGATCCACCGCCGAGGCTACCCCCTGCGCCGTTCCTGGCAGGGTCTTTACCACTACTAAATTGCCGCTTGCCTCCAAGCCCACCACTGCGCTACGCACCAGTTGCCGCAATTTCTCCTCCGATCCCGGCATCTCGTCCTCGGGCAACGCATAGCGCCACCCTCCCTCGGTGGGAACCTTAACCAGGCGGAGCTCTCGCAGATCCCGTGACACGGTGGCCTGCGTCACCTGGAAGCCGGCGGCACGCAACGCGGCCACCAGCTCCTGTTGGTTGGCCACCGGTCGTTCCCTCACGATCTCTATGATCTTCTGCTGCCGCGCCTGCTTCAATTACCCACCTCCTAAGGCAGACATTCCTCCAGCCCTTGACTGATGAGTTTATCGCGCACCAGGCTATAAAAGCTGCGGGGGGTGAGGCGGACTAATTTGAAAGGACGGTGGTACCGGCTTACCGCGATGGAATCGCCAGCTATCAGCGGCACTCCCTCGTGACCATCGACAGTGAGGCACATACCGGCCACGCTGGTTCGCAAAACCACTTCCACCAGAGCCGAGTCTGGCACCACGAAAGGACGTAGCACAAAAGCGTGCGGGCAGATAGGAGTGAGCAACAGGGCCTCCACCCGGGGGTCAACGATCGGGCCGCCAGCGGAAAAGGAATAAGCGGTAGAACCGGTAGGGGTAGCAATTATAATGCCGTCGCCAGTAAAGCGAAAGGCATAATGCCCACTGACGCGCACTTCTAGACGACAGGGGCGGCTCAGAGCCCCCCGGCCCACCACGCACTCGTTAAGGCATATTACTTTCTTTATCAGTCGGCCATGGCGTTGCAATTCTCCTTCCAGCAAGACTCGCTCCTCCACCGTGAACTTACCCGCCAGCACCGCTTCCATGCCGGCATACATGTTGTTCACGTCGAGTTCGGTGAGGAATCCCAGTCTTCCCAGATTGATACCTAGCACTGGCAGCCCCACCGGCCCAGCCAGGGGAACCGTAGAGAGCAAGGTGCCATCCCCGCCTAATGACAGAAGAATTTCCGCCCGGGTCATGGCTTCCGGCCCCACTCCCGTACGGCCCACTAGACGCGCTTGCCCCTCCATCAGCAACACTTCCTCTACCCGGGTCTCCAGATAAGACAAAAACTCGCGGACTAACTTAAGCGCTGGCTCGCCAAAAGAAGGGTTGAAGATTAGGGCCACCCGCTTCACTCTTCTCTCCGACCCTTCCCGGCGAAATAGGCGTGGGCCTCCTCCACTACTGCTTCCACCTTCCCCGACCAAGGAAGGTTGGATTGCTTGCTGAAATAAAGGAGGAACTCGATATTACCTTCCCCTCCCCTTATGGGAGAAAAAGTAAGGCCCCGCACCTCCCATCCCTGATGACGCACCAACTCTAACACCTTATAACATACCTCCACATGCACCGCCGGATCGCGCACCACTCCCTTTTTCCCCACCTTGGCTTGGCCCGCCTCGAACTGGGGTTTAATCAAGGCCACCCCCCGCCCCTCGGGCTTCAACAAAGGTCCCACAGCGGGAAGCACCAAAGCTAGGGAGATAAAACTGACATCGATAGTAGCGAAATCGGCTAGTTCTCCCAAAGCTTCGGGGCCCAAGTAGCGAATATTGGTACGTTCCAACACTACTACCCGGGGGTCCTGGCGCAGCCGCCAGTCCAGCTGCCCGTAGCCCACGTCCACAGCATAAACCTTTCGAGCTCCGGCCCGCAGCGCGCAATCGGTAAAGCCACCGGTAGAAGCTCCCACATCCAAAACCACCAGGCCGGCGAGATCGATGCCAAAGTAGCGCAAAGCGTGCTCCAGTTTTCGGCCTCCCCGGGAAACGTAAGCAACCTCCTCCGCTTCCCTTCGCACCATTACCTGGTCCCCCGGGCCCACCATTCTACCGGGTTTTTCCACCCGATGGCCGTTGACCCAAACCAGGCCCTCCCGGATCGCCCGCCGGGCTTGCTCCCGGGTAAGGAAGTAACCTTCTTTCACCAGAAAAATATCCAGCCGCCGCCTGCCGGTCATGGATTCCGCCGGGAAGTGATGCGCAAAAGGGGCCGGCTGTTCATAACCGCTTGCACTATGCCTTGAGCGTCGAGGCCGTACTTGCGCCGCAGAGCTTCCGGACGGCCGTGTTCCACGAAGGTATCCGGTATCCCCAGACGCGTGATCTTAACCTCCCGCAGGCCGTGAGCGGCAAAACACTCGGCGACGGCACTACCGAAACCCCCTGCCAAGACTCCTTCTTCAATGGTTACCACCCAGCGGGTTAGCCGAGCGTAGCGCAAGAGGAGATCTTCGTCCAAGGGTTTGAGAAAGCGGGCATTGATTACCGCCGCGCTTACTCCTCGGGAGGCCAGGTCCTCCGCCGCCCGTAGCGCTGGTACCACTGTGTTTCCCAGAGCCACCAAGGCCACCTCTTTGCCCTCCCGCAACACCGTCCCGCGCCCCACCGGCAGAGGCATCAGTTGGCTATCCAGTTCCACTCCCACCCCTGCCCCTCGCGGATAGCGCAAGGCCACAGGGCTTCCCAACTCTAAGGCCGTTTTGAGCATGTGCTGGAGCTCGTTCTCATCAGCCGGTGCCATCACCGTGATATGGGGAATGCAGCGCAAATAAGCTAAGTCAAAGAGCCCTTGATGGGTAGCTCCGTCCTCCCCCACAATGCCAGCCCGGTCCAGAGCCAGCACCACCGGTAAGCGCTGCAGGCAAACGTCGTGGATCACTTGATCGTAAGCGCGTTGGAGAAAGGTGGAATAAATAGCCACCACCGGGCGGTATCCAGCTACCGCCAAGCCGGCAGCGAAAGTCACCGCGTGCTGCTCGGCTATTCCTACATCGAAAAAGCGGTGGGGATAGCGCTGGGAGAAAAGACGGAGCCCTGTACCCGCAGGCATGGCCGCCGTTATCGCCACTACCCGGGGGTCTTCTTCCGCCAAACGCACCAGCGTGCGCCCGAAAACCTCAGTGTAAGTGGGGCGAGGCGAGGAGTAGAGCTCCCCCGTCTCTGGATTAAAGGGACCCACCCCGTGGTAGAGGTCAGGATCTGCCTCGGCCGGCTTGAATCCCTTACCCTTCCTGGTAACCACATGCACCAGTATCGGCCCCTGCAACGAGCGCGCCCGCTCTAAAAGAGAGATCAAAGTGGGTAGATGGTGGCCATCCACTGGCCCCAGGTAAGTAAAACCCAGTTCCTCAAAGATCATACCTGGTATCATAAGATACTTAACGCTGCCCTTTAGCCGCAAAACCAGGTCCCGCAGCCGCGGGCCAACGCGAGGCAATTTGGAAGTCAGCGATTCCAGTTCCTCTTGCAGCCGCCGGTAGGCACGATCACTGCGTAGCCGCGATAGGTAATTGGCTAAAGCCCCCACATTAGGAGAAATTGACATCTCATTATCATTCAGCACCACGATCAGGTCGGTTCGCAAATGCCCGGCGTGGTTGAGTGCTTCTAGAGCCATCCCCCCGGTCAAGGCCCCGTCGCCTACCACCGCCACCACCGCGTAGCGGTCCTTGCTCAGATCCCGCGCTTTGGCCATGCCCAGAGCGGCGGAAATCGCCGTGCTGGCGTGCCCGGTGCCGAAAGCATCGTAAGGACTCTCCTCCCGGCAAGGGAAGCCGCTTATCCCCCCCAGCTGGCGCAGAGTGGCAAAGCGATCTTTACGCCCGGTGATGATCTTATGAACATAACTTTGGTGGCCCACGTCCCAGATGAGCTTATCCCGGGGGAAATCGAAGACCCGGTACAAGGCTAACGTGAGCTCCACTACCCCCAGGTTAGGAGCCAGATGCCCCCCGGTATGAGCCAGGTTATCAATTAAAAAAGTGCGGATTTCTGCCGCCAGTTCCGTCAACTCCGCTAAGCTTAAAGACTTAACATCTTCGGGAGTGTTAACGCGCGCGAGTACGCCCACACCCGCCACGCCCCTTTCCTGCTTTCCGCCTTAGAACACATTTAACACCCGCTACTATTTTCCCTGCCAGTAGTACAACTTCTTCGGAACGGGTGGCGGCCACCCGCTTACCTACCGCCTTGCCAGCCACCGTTAGCGAGGCGATGGAAGCAGTGACTAAAGCTTCCAGGTAGGAGACCGGAGACTCCGACCAACTGGTAGTGATCTGCAAAACCAGGGCTACCCCCAGAGCTCCTGCCATTATGCCCATTATATCGCCCACCACATCGTTAGCAAAACTGGCCACCTTATCGGCGTTACGCACCAGATCCAGGGCTTCGCGAGCACCAAAGACCCGGCGGGCAGCCATAGCGTTGAAGGGAGCGGGAGAAGCAGCCATAGCCGCTGAACCCACAATATCGAAGGCTACGTTGATAAATAAAACTAAAAAAAGGAAGCTGGTCAATAGCCACCAGACTTCCCATCGGCGCGAAATCGCCTCGGCTCCAGCTGCCAGCAGAGCCGTAACCCCAAAAGAACCCACCGTGACTAGAACTACATAGCGGGCATAGGAGGAAGTTTTCTTGCGATTAGTACCCAATCATACAGCCCCCAGCCCACCAAAATGGTCGGCAGTAAAAGTCCGTAGGCAAGTGACAGCATTGCGA
The DNA here is from genome assembly GCF_052073645.1 of Desulfothermobacter acidiphilus. Lineage (GTDB taxonomy): Bacteria > Bacillota > Desulfotomaculia > Desulfotomaculales > Ammonificaceae > Desulfothermobacter > Desulfothermobacter acidiphilus. The sequence goes on from NZ_CM125440.1 coordinate 967,690, forward strand.
GTAAACGCTGCCTCTTAGGTCCAGCAGGGTTTCCCAGATGTCCACCGACCGTCGCCGCGTCGGCGGTTCCCCTTTAAGGACATCCCTGGCGCGTCGCCGCCAACCAGAGCTGGATCGCCACTAAGCCGGCACTTTAATCCCCGCAATGCCCCGGTTGTGACCGGACAGCCTAGAGGTTTTCCCCAATGGAACCAGGCTCTCCCTTAGCCTCTTTTGCAGGTGGAGTTTCAGCGGCGGGACTATACCCCGGGTGGGGCCCTCACCCCAAGGAACCCGCCCTAATTGCCTCCACGCCCACCCACTCAAGGCAGGCTACACTGTACGCAGCTTATCACCACGCACAGGTTTACCCCAAGCCATAAGGTTTACAGGTGCCCGCCCTACCCTACGCACTTGGGCCTCCACGGCGCCAGGGTCAACGCCCACATGCCGTTGTGGATCGCCCCGACGCCTTCTCTCCCAGCACCAGCCCCCGGCTGGGCGCCGGCAGCCAGCACCAGAAGCTTCATCGATGTGCCCTTCGGCGAGTTTTTAGGCCCGCCCTCGGGGGAGCGGTTCCAACTAGGATACTGCGTCACTTGCCGGTTAACAGCTATTAAAGCTTTCAAAGTAATCATAGCACATTTATGGGGGTTGGCTCAAATTCTAAGATTTTCTCTCTAGCACAAAGTGGGCTGCCTGGCGCAAAAAATCAGCTCTTGGCCCCAGCGGATCTAAAGCGCAGACAGCTTTTTGCACCGAAGCAGATGCTCGTTTGCGCGCCTCCTGCGCTCCCAGCACTGCCGGATAGGTGAACTTATGGCGATGTTGCTCCTCTGGAGCATCCAAAAGGTCATCCGTTATTTGGAAAGCCAGCCCCAGTTCTTGGGCGTAAGTGGTAAGAGCAGAAAGCTCTTCCTCCCCCGCTCCTCCTAGCAGGGCGCCAGCACGCACCGAAGCCACAAAAAGCGCCCCGGTCTTGCGGCGGTGTATCTCTTCCAGCAACGCTACGGGATCGGGAGTTGTTTCTCCCTGTATATCCATAACTTGTCCACCCAACATACCTCTGGTACCCGCAGCCTCGGCTACTTCCAGCAGCGCGCGCACACCTTTTTCCGGCCCTTGCCGGGCCAGCAAGGCCGCCCGAGCCAAGAGCTCAAAGCCTAAAGTGAGCAAAGCGTCCCCAGTCAAAATGGCAATGGCCTCACCGAAAACCCGGTGGTTGGTAGGGCGTCCCCGGCGGAAGTCATCGTTATCCATAGCTGGCAGATCGTCGTGCACCAGGGAATAGCAGTGGATGAGTTCGATGCCGCAAGCGGCCAGCAGGAGATCCTCCGCCACCTCGGCCCCCACGGCTTCGGCCGCGCCCAGCATCAACACCGGCCGCAGGCGTTTACCCCCACCCAACACGCTGTAGCGCATAGACTGGTGAATAGGGAGCGGAGGAGCAAACTCCGGCGGTAGGTAGCGATCGAGTCCCGCTTCAATTAAGCGAGCTTTCTCGGCCAACATACTAGTAAAATCCATATTCTGCCTCACCTGTCAAGCAATAAAATAAAGTTGTCAACCGAATTTCTAAAAATTTCGCTTTGCAAGACCTTAAGCCTGCACCAAAATTTCAATCCTTGCAAGAATAATCCCCCGGAAGAACTCGCATAATAATGACAACCGGGTCCGAGGTGGCCACGAACAGATCTCTGCCAGACCAAGAAGGTCTGACAGCGGTCATGGCCATGACCGGTGCGGAGGGAGGCTACGGCCTAACCTCACCCGTACCGGTTAAGTGTAACCACCTCCGGGCCCGGTTTTTAAATAATAATACATATCAACCCCCCTGAACCATCGTTAACGATGCGCTGCAAGGTTTCCTGTAGCTTGACCTGAGCGTGCTCAGGCATCCGGTGTAGTTTGTTCTGAATACCTTCTCGCACGAGATCGTGCAGCGATTTGCCGAAAATTTCTGATTCCCAGATTTTCTGAGGATTTTCCTCAAACTCACGCAGGATGTACTGAACCAACTCCTCACATTGTTTCTCCGTGCCTATAATCGGAGTGATTTCCGTGGTGATATCGGCCCGTATCATGTGCAGCGAAGGTGCACTCGCCCGCAGGCGGATACCAAAGCGACTCCCCTGGCGGATGAGCTCCGGTTCTTCCAGATTCATTTCCTCTAGATGAGGCGTCACCACCCCATACCCGCTTTCCCGCACCTCGCGGAGAGCGGCAGCGAATTTGTCGTACTCGCGCTTGGCCACACTGAGTTCCTTCATGAGACGGAGGATGTCCTTTTCGCCCGCCACCGCAAAGCCAGTGCTCTCGGATAGTATTTCGTAGAACAGCCCTTCCCTGGCCTTGACCTCCAGAGAGGCTACGCCCGTTCCCAAATCGGTTTCCCGCACCCTAACCTCTCCCACAAACTCCTCTTGTTGCAAATTGTGCGCTATATTTTGCACATCGCGCACCCTCCGCACCTGGCGCACTACCTCCCGCACCGCGCTTTCAAAGCGCTGCCGCAGCCAGTGGTCGGAGCTCAATTCGTCAATCCAAGAAGGTAAACCGACGTTGACCTCGCTCACCGGGAATTCGTAGAGCACCTCGGTGAGTATGGTATGAATTTCTGACTGAGTCAAAGCCTCCACGTCCATCGGCAGCACCGGCACATCATACTTCAGGGTGAGCTCCTCCGCCAGCTCGGAAGTTTCCAGCGCATAAGGCTTGGTGGTATTGAGAATGATTACAAATGGTTTCCCCAAAAGCTTTAGTTCATCGACGACCCGCTCCTCGGCAGGCACATAGTTTTCCCGGGGTATGCCAGTGATGCTTCCATCGGTAGTCATCACTATTCCGATGGTAGAATGGTCCTGGATAACCTTTCTAGTGCCGATCTCAGCCGCTTCGTCGAAAGAAATAGGATCGTCAAACCACGGGGTGTTTACCAGGCGGGGACCACCCTCCTCATCGTACCCTAACGCTCCCTCCACCCGATATCCCACGCAGTCCACCAGGCGCACCCGAAGCTTGATTCCGGAATCAATACTAATTTCTACGGCCTCATTGGGCACAAACTTGGGCTCGGTAGTCATTACCGTCTTGCCGCTACCGCTTTGGGGCAATTCATCCCGCGCCCGCTCCCGATCGTATGGGTCTTTAATGTTGGGAATGACCAGGTATTCCATAAAACGTTTAATGAAAGTGGATTTTCCTGTCCGAACCCCACCCACTACGCCGATGTAAATATCGCCTCCGGTACGCTCACTGATATCGCGAAATAGGCTCTCCATACGCCACCCCCCTCTCTCCTGGCTCACCACAGCTTATGCACCGGGGGGGAAGAAAATACCGGGCGGAACCGGGAAAGAGGAGTTAGCGCCTACAGGCCCCGGCGGCGGCGACAGCGCCCACGACCGGCTGGAGGAGCACCGCAGCGGGGACAGGCCTCGCCCAGGGAGGCTTCCCACTCTTCGTAGCACCTCTCGCACCGGTGCTGTGTTACCAGCATAAAATTACCTCCACCTATGCGCAGGGCTTTGCCCTCGGTTAGAGCTTCGGCCACCTTGGCTCGAGCTCCGACAAGTAAGCGCTGAAAGGTGGGACGGGAGATCCCCATGTGGTTGGCACAATCCTCCTGATCTAAACCCTCCAAATCTTTGAGGCGCAAAGCCTCCATTTCTTCCACCGTCAGGTTAATCACTTCCATTCCCTCCAGGGGAACGCCCTGAGGCTTGTAGACCAGGAAGGGGGGGAGAAAGGCTACCCGACGAAACTTGGGCGGTCGAGGCATGATCACACCCCCTTCTCTTCTCGGTATTGCAAAGCCTCGGCTACGTGGGCCGAATGGAGCTCCTCGCTCCCTTCTAAATCGGCGATGGTGCGGGCAACCCGCAATATCCGGTCGTAGCCCCTGGCACTGAGTTGCAGGCGCCTAAAAGCCATTCCCAACAAATGCCGTGCCTCCCGCGTTAAGGAGCAGAAACGGCGCACCTGAGATGAACTCATGGCAGCATTGCAGAAGATTCCGGAATCCCGGAAGCGCTCCTGCTGGCAAAGACGGGCTCGGTGCACCCGCTCCCGCACCCGAGCTGAGCACTCCGCCTCCCGGCCATCCCCGATTAAATCTTCCAGGGGCACGCGAGGCACCTCTACGAAAATATCCAGGCGATCCATAAGAGGACCGGAAAGGCGCGCGCGGTAGCGCTGGATCTGCCGGGCGGTGCAGCTGCACTTCCCCTCTTCCAGCAGAAAACCACAAGGGCATGGATTGGCAGCGGCCAAGAGCATGAACCGTGCGGGAAAGCGAAGCACCGCCTGGGCTCGCGCCACCGTCACCATGCCGTCCTCCAGTGGCTGCCGCAAGGCCTCTAACGACTCTTTGGTAAACTCAGGAAACTCGTCCAGGAAAAGCACTCCGTGGTGGGCTAGGCTCACCTCTCCTGGTCGAGGATAGCGCCCTCCACCCACCAGCGCCGCCGTGGAAGCCGTGTGGTGCGGAGCGCGAAAAGGGCGAGCGGTGATCAGGGAAACTTGAGCCGGGAGCAATCCGGCCAAGCTGTAAATTTCCGTAACTTCCAGCGCCTCCTCTAAACTTAGCGGCGGTAAAATGCCCGGCACGCGGCGGGCCAACATGGTTTTCCCCGTTCCTGGACTGCCTAGAAGCAGGACGTTATGGCCTCCGGCAGCCGCTATCTCCAGAGATCGCTTAGCGTAAAACTGCCCCTTGACCTCAGCCCAATCGGGTCCCCCATCGTCGGTGGCCTCGGCAAAAAGAGCTTCCCGATCCACCCGATAAGGAACTAATTCTTTCTCGCCCCGAAGCAAAGCCACGACTTCCCCTAGGTCAGTTACCGGGTACACTTCCGCCCCTTCCACCAAAGCCGCTTCGCGGGCGTTAACCAGGGGCACGATAAAAGCGCTCTGACCCTGCCGCCGGGCAGCAGCCACGCTGGGCAATACCCCCCATACACCTCTTACCCGCCCCTCTAGCGAGAGTTCCCCCAGGTACACGAAGCGCTGCGCGCTCTCCAACGGCACTTGCTTCATAGCTGCCAGTATGCCCACGGCCAGCGCCAGGTCATAAGAGGGGCCTTCTTTCCGCAGATCGGCTGGTGCCAGGTTGGCGGTGATCCGGCGAGCAGGAAATTCGAACCCCGTATTCCTTAAAGCAGCTCGCACTCGCTCGCGCGCCTCGCGAACCGCGGTGTCGGGCAAACCCACGATATCGAAAGCCGGCAGGCCGGGAGCAAGGTCGAGCTCCACCTGAACCAGATAGCCTTGCAGTCCGAAAAGAGCCACGCTCTGAAGCACTGCCAGAGCCAACAAAACTCTACCTCCATCTACAAGACATTACGCCAGTGCCGCAGGCTAGCCATCTTCCCTGTAGCTTTGTCCCAGACAATCGCAATCACATCAAAGCGGCAGGGAAACTCACGTCCATAGCGACCGATGAAATAGCGAACGGCCTTCTTCATCCGCTCCCGTTTATGCCAACCAATACTTTCTTCCGGCGAGCCGAAAGCAAGGTTGCTCCTGCTTCTCACTTCGACAAAGACCACGGTATCCCCTTCGCGTGCCACCAAATCGATCTCTCCCCACCGGCAACGGAAATTGCGCTCGAGGATCTGCCAGCCGGCCCTTTGCAAATAGGCCACCGCTAGTTCCTCCGCCTGTTTCCCGCGAGCTCTGTTCTCAAACATTCCTTCTCTCTCCTGCCAGGTCGGCCAGCGGAGCGAAGGAGCGCCGGTGTAAAGCTCCCGGGCCATAACGCCGTAACCGATCCAAGTGCTCGCGTGTGGGATAACCCTTGTGCTGTCTAAAATTGTACTGCGGGAAAACGAGGTGCAAATCCTCCATCAATCGATCCCTTACCACCTTGGCCAAAATGGAAGCCGCAGCTATCGAAGCCACTCGGGCATCCCCCTTAACAATGGTCAAACAGCTCCACGGCAGCGGTGGAGCCGCATTCCCGTCCACCATAACCAGTTCGGGGTCCCGGCGAAGAGCAGCCAGAGCTCGCCGCATAGCGCGGAAAGTGGCTTCCTTTATGCCCAAAAGATCTATCTCCGCCACCGAGCCCATCCCCACGCTCCAATCCTCAGCCAGTTCCATCACCTGCAACGCCAGCTGCCAACGCTTCTTGGGCGACAATTGCTTGGAATCCCTCAAATGGGGGAGTTTTATCCGCGGAGGGAAAACCACCGCCGCGGCCAGCACCGGACCTGCCAGGGGACCCCGGCCTACTTCATCCACCCCGGCTATCTGCTTAAAACCCTGCGCCCAAAAAAACTCTTCCCAGCGTTCCATATTTCAATAGTAACAAAGTTTACCCGCTAACGGAACGGCTTACGACCCGCCGCCAGACGAGACGTTACTTTTGGCAAAAGCCCGGTATAGGAAAGGAGTTCCTAGGTTCTCGGGCGAGAACCTAGGGTAAAGGAGCGTCGCCAGCTGCTGCCCGCTTCCCCAAGAGCCAGAGGACTCCCGGTGCCCTCTGCATTGCGGCTCTCGGAGATTTCTTAATCGCGCGGGCCTTTTCCCTCACCCACCCCAGCAGATATGGTGATAAGGGCATTCTTCGTAGCACTCCCCTTTGCCGGGATCGATTTCCTCCGTAACCAGGCGCGCTTTCTCGTCCCTGGTCTCCACAAACCACTGACGGAGCTCGTCGCCGATTATGTGAATATCTTTCTTCACTATAAGGCGGTCCCCGCGAAATTCTCCGTAGACGATGCAGCCTAAGTTAACGGGAAATTCATAAAGCGCCTCCATTACCAGAGCGTAGCCGGTGGTGGTGAGTCGGTGAAAATTGCGCTGCCGGTCAAATTTTATGTCTATGACCATGGGCTCCCAGAAAACAAAAGCATCGGTGCTGAGGTTGGGACTTAAACCCAGAAAGGAACCATCCAGCTTCTGTTCCACCACTATCGGCAGCGCCAAGCTTACCAACGAGTCTTCTCCGATATACGGTTGCCTGGTAAGAATTTCCTGGAGCCGAGCCAGCACCCTGGTCTTCTCGAAAGTGGCGAGAATTTCCGCCTTGGCCAGCGTGTCATCGAGCTGGTCTTTGCTCAGTTGTTCTGCCCACTCATCAAGTGGAATAAGGGGATGGTTTTGGATTCGCTCCACGATGGCCCGGTAGTTGGCCACTCCTTCGCTATAGATCGCCCGTTTCGCCGCCACTATCACATCGGCAACCACGGCGTGAAAGATAATCCCTTGAATCATGGCCAGGTTGGGGCGGCCTCTTTTCCGCTGCACCCGGCGCAGGTAGACATCTCTTCCCGTAGGGCAGTAGGCGTTAGCCACCTCGTAGAGGGCCAAAACCACGTCACGGTAAACCGGCTCCAGAGGCGGCTGGTGCCAGTTCCAGCCCCGGAGTTCCTCGACCACGCCCTGCTCCCGCGCCCGAGGCAGGTGGCAGCGCAAGAGATGCTTTTTCTCCTCGTCAGCAAAAAAGTACATCTCGTCACAACACATCCCCGCAGTAGTTTCGGTACTCGCAATCAGCGCAGCGCCCGCTGCGCCGCGGCACCTCGGGAAAGTGCTCTCGGGCAACCAGATTCCGCACCGCTCCAATAAGTCTCTTGGTGTGCAGCCGGGCCTCCGGGGTTACCTCTAGGTAATGGACTTGCTTGCGCGGAATAAGGTAAATAAAAGCGCCACGCACCGGCCTACCGAAGTGATCCTCCAGTAAAAGCGCATAGGCAACCAACTGGTACTTGTGATTAAGCGCCACCCGGCAGGCATTTTTAAAGTCCACTGGGAAATTCCCCCGCGGAGTGGCAATGTACATGTCCAACACCCCTTCAAGTCCCAGCCGCTCCGAGTAGAAATAGGTGTTGAAGCGCCTCTCGCCTTCAGAAAAGCCATACATCCGCAGCCGACGCCTATCTTCCAGCCGCGCTGTGGTGTAATGCTCCTCCTTGCCAATGGTCATTTTCGCCGTTACCTTCTTCTCCACCGGCGCCACATAGGTGAAATAGATAATCCGGGGGCAATAAAGGTACTGTTTCAGATCGGCAACTTTCACTATCACGGAGCAAAACCCGCCTCAGTAAATTACCGGCCCTTTCTTGGACGCCTCCTTCACCTGGCACGCAGCCTCCTCCGGCATTGCAATTTCAAGCATCAAGGCTAGGTCTTTATCGCAAATAGGGCAAATGATGATTTTTCCCTCCTTCTTTCCCAAAATCCGCCGCAGGCGCTGGTAGAGCTCCTGGCGGCGGTTCTGGTTGAGTGGCCCCAAAAAGGCCGAGTATTGGATGTGAATAAGTCCGTAGTCCTTACACGTCTCAAAAACCTTTACCCTGATGCGGTCGTCCGGGATATCATAAACCACCAAAGTTTTCATATCTCCCTCCTACCAGCGAGCTATGAACGGCTTGTACCGGCTCTCGCCCCGCAGAAAACTCGCTACCCGCCGCGCCTGCCGCTGGATAATGGCCCGGAGCTTGTGCTTCTTGCCTTCGTAGCTTTCCTCCGCTTCCAGCCGCTCCAACACTCTCCGGGCCAACTCCCGCCGAGTCTCGTCGGTCAACCGGCCTTCCTCCACCTTTACCGTCCCGCCCCGGAGCAGCACTCCCACGATCGTGCGATCCACAACGCAGGCGCGGAACTCTTCGGTAAGATCTAGCACCAGGCTGGGCTTCCCCGGCCGGTCTGTGTGCAAAAACCCGGCAAAAGGTTCAAGCCCGGCCAGCATCACCGCACCCCAGACTTGGGAGTAAAGGATACCGTAGCCGTAATTGAGGGCCGAGTTTACCGGATCTTCAGCCCCCCGGCGTTCACGCCCCGTAAATTCCACTGTCCCGCTCAAGAGGAGTCCAATCCCGTCCCAATACTCCTGGGCAGCACGCCCCTCGATAGAAAAAATCGTCCCGCGCAGCTCTTCTACCGTCGTTCCGCTAAAACTTTCAAGCTCGCTGCGGATGGCCTCCATGCGAGCGAGCCGCGCCTCGAGCTCCGCGTAAAGTCCGGGGTCAGCTGCACGCCGGTACTTGGCGAAGTATTTGAGCACATTGGCCTGATTTTTAAGTTTCCCTTCGATAAAGGCTAGGACCAGCGCCAATCCCCGAGCATCGTTGTAGGCCAGGATCTGCTCTCGCCTCGTCATCACTGTGCCGCTGAGCTGAGGCGAGCTCACCTTGGCGTAGGGCCGACCGGAAGGAGTAAGGAAGTTTATCTGGATGCCGTGCTCGATGCATTCATGAATCATGTCGGTGGAAAGAGAAACCCCGCGGGCAGCAATGGTGAGGGTGGAGATGTCCCGGAAGGGAATCTCCTGAACCACCTTTCCCTGCTCTTTTATGACCAGGCGCTCACTCTTTTTACCCAGCACCGTACCGAAATTGAGAATCACAATCTCCCTCATCCCTTTTCCCAGCACTCCTAAGCTTCTTCTCCGGCAACCGCCGCCTCCTTGAGTGCTCCTTCTTCGAGTTCCCCTGCTTCTACTTCCGGCTCTTCCCGGTAAAGGTATTTGAGATCTAGATACTCCACCGTATAGCGAATTTTGGTGCGCAGGCGCTGAGCTTTGGGGTTGTTGAGTAATTTTTGTAGTAATTCCTCCAGATTAACTTCAGGCCGCCAGCCATAGGCCTGGGCATGGAACTCCGCCACCTTGGAAAGCATTCTCTGTACCTCGGAGCTGGATAGAGGATTTAGATCCACCACATCTCGCAGTAGGGCATCGATAGCCTGCCGAGCGCGCTCGGCCTTTTCCGGTTCCCCTTTTGTCCTGAAGCGCGCCGTCACCTCTTCTTTGTCCGGGCGGTGCCGCTCCTGAGGAAGCAACCTAAAATCCCATAGCTGCTGAGCGATACTGAAAACTGCGAAGGTGTGGGGAAGCTCCTTCCCCTCCTGAGGAAAGAGGAAACGGGCCAAGTTGAAATAGGATTCGGAGCGGGCGGCAATGCCCAGGGTGCCCACTAGCTCAAACTCGTCAAACAGGATGACCCAGCCGGCAAAGCCGCGCTTTTTGATGAGTTGGGCCAGGAAGCGGAAGTAATCCCAGGCATCGGCTTGAGGGCGGAAGGGAGGAATTTTCAGTGGCCGGCCAAAGTTTAAGCGGTGCAGCGATTTCAACTGGGCCAGGGGTATCCACTCCCCGGCCAGATCGCTGTAAAGGAGGTGCTGATAGTAGGTATCGCCGGTTGCCAGATAATTTTTTAGCACGTAGAAGAGCTTGGGGTGCAACTCTTCCCGGACAGCGGCCAGTAAATCCTCGGTTAAAGGGTGGCCCGGGCGCAAATCGCGTAGCAGTACCTCAATCCCCGGATCCTCGGTTCCGGGCAGATAGGTCCCGGCCACCACTTTGGGATAGACCCGGTCAAGGCGATTGAAGGGCGTCTCTTTGCTCAGCACTACGAAGCTGACGGCAAAGTTCTTCTCCCGAGCTCGGTTAAGGATCAGGTTGAGAAAGTGGGTCTTGCCCTCGCCAAAATGGCCGCGCAGCAGCAGTGCCCGCGGACGTCCCTCTCGGGACACTTCCTCCAGATCCCGCTCTACCCGCTCTAGCAAGGCCTCTCTTCCGTAAGAAAAGATGGCTGCCAGATGCCGGGAGGTCACGCCGGAACGCAGCGCCTCCACCGTGGCTATCGCCTGAAAATCGCGCACTCTAACTCCCTCCCGAAGAAGATACGGAATAAGAAGCTTCAAATAAGCGGTCTAGCTCGAGAAAATCTCGGAATAGGTTAGGTCGGCTCCCTGTGATTTCGCACTGGATACGCATCCACAGCGCATGGTAGGATTTAAAGCCCTGCTTGCTATCATCAACCAGTTCACGGCCGAAACCTAAGATCACCATAAAGTGGTGCAGAGCATCTATGCCGTCAACTAACTGCCTCACACTTTCGTAAAACTCCTCTCGAGCAGCCCGGCCATAGAGCAGGCGCCCCGTCTCCCTCCGGGCCAGCAGCACATCGAGGTTGTCCACTACCACCAGAAAGCCCTGGTAGCCGGTCAGGCGCACCAGCTCCACCAGCGAGCGCAAGAAGAGCCGGGCGTTGTAACGGTCGATGCGGGTAAAGAGGTGAAAGCGCCTGAGTTCAGACAGGCGAGGGTTCTCACCTTTAAGCCAGGCGTAAAGCAACTCCTTGTCTTCAGGATTGAGCTCTCGCTCCAGAGCCCCGAGTTCATCGGCCGCCAGCTGCATAACCGCCGTGGCAAAAGACCGGGTTATGGCCTGGTTGCGGAAAAGATCGCGCTCCAGCACGGAGCGAGTTTCCGGGCGCAGCCGCTCGGGAATTCGCCCGTGCACCTCAACCGCCCAGTCCACAAAGGTTTTGCCCGCCGGTACCTCGTCCGGGGCATAACCCAATTGCACTATCACCCGCCGGGCGTAGCTTCGCAGGTATCCCTCGAGATCCAACTCGGAGGTTATGGCCTGATAAAGGTTGTTGATGAGGTGCATTTTGGCCACCGCCGCCGCGTCCACCTGCGCCACCGCGTACCTGCAACCAGCCGCCTGACGCGCCAGCTCCCGGAAGAGCTCCGCCCGGAGCTCCGGCCGGTCGCTCATATAAAATTTGATCTTGCTGCCTCCGGCCTTGACAAACCCTTCCAGGTATTCTTCGCGGAAGAAGTCAACGAAGGAAGCGTACACTATTCTCCACCTCCCCCGACGAAGCGCAGACTGGTGAAACGGAGCTCGCGCCCCTGTTCGTCGTAGATGACGATGGGCCTAACGCGACGAGCCGGCTCCCCCAACTCCAGCAAGCGCCCGTCAGAAGCTCTGCGTACTTCGGAGCGAAGAAGACGGTAAAGGTCGAAAGCAAACATGCCGCGAGAGTAATGCCTTTTGTAGCCAGGATGGAGCACCAACTGGTCATAAACATCCGCCAGGGGAACGCTGGTGCCGGGCGGGAACTCCACCTTTAAACGCGTTTGCTTCACCGCCAACAGAATGTCGTACACCCGCGCCAGCGTGTCGATGAAGCGCTGAGCGTTAAAGGGAGCCCGGTAAAGCTTCTCCCGCTCCGCCTTGAGGTAGGCGGCCAGAGCTCGGGGGCGGAGCATGTGGAGGGTGCGCTCGTTGACCTCTATGACCCCTCGCTCCGGATAAACCCTCACCCGAAAGGGAAAGACCTCGTAGTCAGGAAAGCTTCCGGACACCGGCAAACCTTGGGCGCGACAGGCGGATAAGAAGCCCTGATCGAAGTCCTGGCGTAGGTAATCGGAGGCGGCGAAAGCGGGAAGTTTTTCTGCAAGGGAAGAGAGGGCTTCCTGCTGCTTGGTCAGGGCTACCTGGTAGCGCTCTATTGTGCGCTGAGCCTGTTCCAAGTCGCCTTCGCGCAGCGCCCTTTCGAGTCTTGCCTGGTGGGCCAGGATCTGTTTTTTGCGCTCCAGAAGCTGCCGGCGCTCTTCTCCGAGCTCGCGATCGAGAAAGTGCTCGAGATCCACTTCGGGTTTCCCTCCCTGCTGGCTTGATCAAATACTGGCCTCCTGAGATGGGCCTTCTTCCTTGGGCTGCTTCTCGCGGCTGGCCTGAACTAAAAGAGAAGTGTTTTCGGCAATGCGGAAGAGGACGATGACGGTTTCCATCCAGATGCGACCACCGATTACCCAGAGGAAGAAAAAGATTACCGCCCAGATGAGGCTTAGGAGAAAACTGCCGCCGGAAAAACCGTAGCCAAAACGCATAAAGCTTGCGCCACCTGCCAGCATACTGAGGGATGCTATCACTCCGATGGCAATCCACAGCCCGTAGAGAAACGGAATGATCTTCAAGGTAACAAACGAGGAAAAAGAGAAGTCAAAAAGCCTGGACCAGAAAGACTTTTCTTCCATACGAAGCACCTCCTTATAAAACTGGGTTACAATCGAACATAGTAGCTGAAGCTACGACTCGATCTTTCTAAACGATACGGCAGAATCACCATTTCTTGGCTTCGGTCCCGTCCCAACTCGATCCTGGTATCGTTGTAGACGTTGATCTTTTCAAAAGTAAGCCGGGGACCCCAATCATCCAACAACTGGATGACACCGAGAGGCTGGGCGAAACTTGCGCGGTCACCGGCTTCCGAGCGCTCGTAACCGATTCCTTTCAAGAGCACAAAGCCTTCCGGCATTTTTTCACTCCGCCTAAGGGGAGGGATCAGCTGAAAGAAACTCCCTCGCTTGCCGAAGTAATTGATCTGGAGGAGCAAGTCCTCCAGCTGCTGTAAGAACTGCTCCTCCCCCTCGAAGGCCAGACCGAGATCGCCACCGAGATAGGCGTACTCTCGGAAGGCTATCGAGGACTGCATCGCCTCGTCACGCTGGGCATCGGGCCTTTGCGGTTTACATACTTTGATGAAAAGGTTGGTCACCACCACTTTCTCCGGTGGACGAGCGGCGATTTTTAGTGCTTTGAGCATAGCGAACGCCTGCGGTGCCCTTTTCAGCCCCTGGGTGCGTATAGCTGCGTCTAGGAGGGCCGTGCGAATGGCAAAAGGGGTGGGCAAAAGCAAGGTTTTCCCCCCGGTGGAAGTAGCGGTGCCCATCTTGAGAGAAAAAAGCCCCACCGATTGGTAATAGACTGCCAACCACATATAAAATCACCCTTGCTGAGCAGGCAATGAATACGGCACTGTATTGGATAAGAGTTCGCTCATAACTGAAGCGAAGTCGGCCATAGAATTGAACTCATAAATTTCAATAGCACCGGGACGCACGCCGTTCAGAGCATCCCCTACTTTTCTGAGATCGCTTACGTAATTTCCGCTAAGCGGGCTAAGAGCAGGCGCAGGAACCACCTGGCTACTCACTGTTACCACCCCCTGGAAATCCAATATGTGCGGATTCTGGGTATTACGCATGGCCCCGTTCGGCTCCACAAAAGTGTAAAGGACGCTTTCCAGTAGAACCTTGTAGCGCTTTTCGCGCTGATCCTGATCAATGGAGTACTTTCGGTCTATGTCGTTAAAGCCGATACGTGCCACCTCCAGGGTCATCACCACTGCGTAAACGCCGGAGCTAGCCGGGCGGTGAAAGATGGGCTGAGTCACCCCTTCCTCGCCCCGTTCGGAGGCGTAGCGTACGTGGAAATAGCTCTCCGTGCGCGTAAGATCGGGCACGCCCACCACCCAGGCAAATTCCACCACGCTCTTGCGGGGTATAGAGCGATTCCCCTTAGCGATTAGATTACCTTCTAGATCGTCGATTACGCATTTTTGCAGAAGGGAATCAATCACTTCGGCATCTCGAGCAGGGAGATTACGAACAAAATCTCCGTCTTCCAGAGCTCGGCTGGGTTTGAACTTTTGGCACCCGGCGCATAGAGGCAAACCTTCTGCTTTGGCCTGCAAATACAGATGCTCTGCCTGAATGTGCTTAAGCATGTCACCCGATACGGCATTTACTGAGGCAAGACGCGGTTCACCGGTTTCGGGATCCTTGTAAACAATGTTCACCATCCGGGTAGCAATCTGAATCCCCTCACCACCTTCATTATTAAGCGAGTGCATGTTAAGCATGATCCTACCGGAGATAGACATGGAATATACAGGTCTCTTCATCAAAATACCTCCCTTTAACACATTATAGGTTCTATTCAGATGATTCCGCCTCTTCACGAGGTTCACGAGCGTAGCCATAAGCAACTAGCAGATTAGCCATTACTTCGGAACCATACTCGTCAACCAGCCGAATTACATCCTCAATGTCGGTGGTCCGAAGATCTCGCCTCAACTGCCGCCCAGTCTTCTCCAAAATCTGGCTATTTTCCCGGTTGTAGCTTTGCATGAAATTCGCCAGAGCCGCCACGAAGTCGTCACGCACTGTAGCCTTGCGCTTCAGTTCCATGCCCAGACCGTAGCGGATTTCGTAAAGGGCATCCTGACCCCTGGCCTTACGCCCCTGAGGAATTATCGTACTGTGGCGTATGGCATAAGCCGCGTTTTTGAACCCTTGGTTCTCGATAACCGCCGCCAAAGGCTTCTTAGTAGCCATAATCAACCTCCTTAATCCATCGGTGGTATATAAAGCAACCCACTGACCCTGCGCCATCCGGCGCACGGCATAGTGACTGTAGCCAGCTGCGAACTCGAAGAAATCATCCCAGCTCTGCCCGGAAAGGAAGTTGCGGTAGCGCAGCAGCAGGTTGTACCCATCACTTCTCCCCTCGTCAATGCCAGATATCACCTCCCGGTGCTCTCTAATAACCCCTTGCAGATCTTTAACCAAATCATGAGCATTTTGGTGTTTATAAATATCTTTGGTCCAAGCTGGAAGTCTAATGAAGGCAAGATTTGTAGCCGTATAAGCATTACGACTAAGAAGTGTATACTGGGTAACGTGAAATCCTGCCACTACATTTTCTGGGCCATATCCCTCAAAATCTAGTTCGTCGTGTTGGCCAGCTTCACTGTATTCAAGCAAAGCATCTGTATAGAGTAGGGCGGCAAGGCAGTCCATTTTAACTGCCGTGTCGTTCCACAAGCGCTCGGAGAAGCAGTCGAAAACCTTCCGGTGCGTAGCTAGAGTAATCCTGTGGGGAGCTAAAACATAAATCTTACGCTGGCGGGGAAGCCTCCCTTCCTGAGCTTCCCGTACCACCCGCGGAGCGGTACACAGCCACAATCCCGTAGCCTTAAGATACTCCCACAGCCAAAATGAACTGATATTCTTCATGGCTAAAGCGTTGGCTTTAGGGCGGTTTTGCCCCTTTCCCTGGTGAGGATTTAAAAGCTGAATGGCAGTCAATTCGTATTCTATTTCCTTTCCTTTAAAGGTCTTGCTGACTTCGTTCCACCAGGCCCGGGAAACGGCCCTAAGATCAACACCTGGCTCTACGGTCATCTGCAGAATGGTTTTGAGGTTAAAGTTAAAATACTCGTGCGTCAAAGCCCATTGGGTAACGGCCTGGTTGTAGGTCTTCAGGGCCTGCATCTGCGTGGTGCCCAGAAGAGCTACCAAATGCCAGTCGGGAGGCAACTTGGCATCCTCTACCTGGCGCCTAAGTTCCTCGCTTACTGTATTACCTCCTCGAAGTTGTTCGGATATAGCCCGGTAAGTTTGCCACTGTTCCCATGCCTCGTCCACGTTCCGGATCCATACATACTTCTGCACGTTTGGAGGAGGAGATTCGTCTCTTCGCACAATATAAGCAGCTGGGCCGGTGAAATAGGCGCAATGTTCCACCCACTCGGCCTGCAAGGGAGGATCAAGGCTTATGAGATAATAGGGTCCGGCATCCTGAATCCACACCCGCCGGCGCTCCTCTCTCCCCAGCGCTTGAGCCAGGATCTCGTCGAGAATGGCCGCCAGGCCGTAAGCCGCCAGCACGTCAGCGGCGGTCCCGGTGCTCTTGTTCACGAAGTAGTCCCCTCTATACATAGTGCACCTCCCTCCTGCCACAGCTCTCCTACTCTGCCTGCGATTTCCCATCAGCCAAGCGCAAAGCCCGCACGATAAGAAAGTAAGCCAGCCACCACCCAGGGGGATTGTCCGGTGGTAACCGTAAGATCTGGTTTTCCAGCTTGGTTTCGGGCGCTCGCATCAAACAGTGCTCTGCAAAAGAACCGTCAAAACCCGCTTCCTCTAAGGCTTCTCTCAAAACTTTATGAGCTTGAGGACATAACCGATAAGCGCCAAAACTCTTAGCTTGAGCACTATGGTGCCGTGCCACAGCAGTGATCACCGCCCGTCGAAGCCCCTCCTCCTGCCGCAGAACCAGATGGGCGATCTTGGCTCCGGCAATAGCCCCCTCGCCGGCATGAGATGGCCGACTGAAACCTACCCGCTTAGTGGCTTCCCGGTGCTCCGGCGTTTCCATGTGGGTGTGGACGGCTAGAAAATCCTTGTCCCCTACCGGTTCCCCGATCGCCTCCTGATAGGCTCTGACCCAGGCCTGCCACCTCTCGTCCAGCTTTCCCAAGTCGTGCAAAGCGATGGCCAAGCGAACCGCCTGGTCAATGCCCCCGCGGGGAAAGCCGAGTTTTTGCTCCAACTGAGAAGCAGCGTACTCCAGGCGCTCGGCCAGTTCGCTTCGATAAAGGTGCAGCATGGCCCGTACGTGCTCGGTGTAAGATTCCAACTGATAGGTGAAAGGTTCTCGCTCTTCCCGCTCCTTCCTAACCGGCTGGGTCCGGTAATTTCCTCCGTCGGGCGTGAACCTGAAACCAAGTTCTTCATCGTAAGCCACCAGGGAGGGGTGGACTACGAAGACCAGGGAAGTGCTTAAATCTTCTTGCGAGCGCACGGGCAACCACCGATATTTTGTTGTCCCGGTGTCCTCCTCTTCTTCGATCTCTACCGGGTACTTTAAAGCCCAGTCTAATCCTTTGGCCTCCCGCCACGCTTCCAGTTTCTCTAGCTTCCCCCTTAAGACACCATGCCACAGAGAAAAACCGCTGCAGCTGAAAGGGCTCGGCAACTCCTCCGGGTTGTCGTGCACCAAGAGGGTGCGGCTGTCCACCTTGCGGATGAGAGTTCGCCGCACCGAAGGATCGGAAAAGGCCAAAGCTCGCTCCATCAGAGCCCATATTTGTCCTTCTTCCCGGCGCATTTCCTCCATCAAGCACTTGTCTACCGGAGTATGCACTTCATCGATCACTTTTTGCTCGGCAGGGAAATCGAAGACCATGCCGCTGCGAGCGTGAAACGCCCGCCAGGTACTCTCACACAGCTCAATCTCGCTCCTGCTTGCGTAAGGGGCGTAATTGGGCTTGCCCTGCTTGTCCGGTGGCGCGGCGTAAATAAACACTTCTCCTTGCTCCCCAGGGAAACGAGCGCAGCGACCGGCCCTCTGCAAGATGCTGGCAGCTGGTGCCACCTCCGTGTGAAGATTTTGGCAGGTTATGTCTAATCCTACCTCTACCACCTGGGTCGCTACCAAAATGAGGGTCTTTTGGGACCAGGCATCTTTGTTTTTACCAAATTCCCGCCGCACCCGCTCTTCCTTCTTATCCCGGTCTTCAGGCGTGAAGCGGCTGTGGAGCAGGATTACTCGATCGGTTCCTACCAGCTGGCAAAGCTCAGCGTAAATTTGCTGGGCCCGCTCCACCGTATTGCAAATCACTAGGGTGCGATAGTCGTGATGTTCGAGCACTTTTTCGGCCCTCAGCGGTTCGCTCAGGGCGTAAAACCGGCGCACCTTTCCCTGCTGCGAAGGAATCTCTTGGAGCTCTTTTGCCGGTACGGTGACAATCTCCGCTTCCAGCAACTCACCCAGGGTGGCAAGCATGGCTGACGAGAAGGTAGCCGTCATCAGCACAAAAGGAGTGACGCCTCTGAGCAGGCGCAGAACCTGCAGTGTGGTCTTCAGCGCCCCCTCTGGAGGGTAGAGGTGAAACTCATCAAAGACGAGGTAGGAACCTATAACCGCCCCGGCGTTCAGATTGGCCCGGCCAAGGCTCAATGCGTAAGGTACCCCCAGAACGCTGCTCAGGGTCTGATCGATGGTGGTGAAAATTAAGTCTCCCTCCAGCGTAGGATCCTCGGGCCGGTCCCCGGTCTGAATGGTGACCCCCTTTCTCAACCCCAAACCCTCTGCGATTTTCCGGTATTCAGTGACGAACTGGTTGGCCAGCACCCGCATCGGTACGGAATAGATACACTGACGGGGAAAGGAATAGAGTTCAGGCCTCCGACGACTTTCCATAAACGGCGACAAAGCCGCAAGCGTCTTGCCTGCTCCGGTAGGAGCTTGCAGAACCACGCTAAGGCCTTTGAGCAACGCTTCCCGCGTGCGCTCCTGAAAGGAAAATAACTTCACGCTCTGCCTCCTCGGAAGCCGGGTTCCTTCTCCTATGTTCTTTATAGCCTGTTAGTGGGAACCCTGTGGTTCTCACCGGAAAAATTATCAGAAAATTTTTTGCCGTTCACCTCGGCCGCTTTGAGGTGCTCCTCCGCCAACCTCCCCCGGAGCTCGGGTGGGGCCAGCACCTCCACCTGGCTCCCGTAATAGAGCAGCCAGCTTAAAAACTCCGGCGTCACGGCCACCCGGAGCTTGAAGAGCACGCTGCCGTCACCCAGCTCCTCCACCTGCTGGCTGGGATGCCAGTCTTCTTCGGCCACCCGCCGGCCCGCTTCGGGCGCGAAGCGCAAGACCACTTCCACCGGTTCGCCGGCCGCGCCGCGCATGATGCCCCAGGTGGGACCCAGGTAGGCAGCCAGGTCGAAATCCTCGGGGAAGAGATAGCTTTCGCCGAGCGGGAGAGCTTGCTTTATGCGGTCCAATTTGAAAAAGAGGGTTTCTTGCCGCTGCTCGCAGTAGGCAATGAGATACCAGCTCCTTGCGTAAGGAAGCAGGCAGTAAGGATGTACCACCCGCTCGCTTTGCGCCCCTCCACGAGAGTGGGTGGAATAGACCATTTTGACCTTGCGCCGTTCCAGAAGCGCTTGGTTAAAAAGCAGGAGCAAGTGCTGTAGGTGCTGCTTACGGCTTAAGGCCGGAAGCAGCCTGGCCTGCCGTTGTAGCAGGCTCTCGAGTTCTGGCGGAAAGAGCGAGGCCAGTCGTTCAAGCGCCGAAGCTAGATCACCGAATTCGGACCCTAGTTGGTGCCGCGCCGCCTGTAGCGCCAGAAGCAAGGACAGCGCCTCGCCAAAAGTAAACTTTGGGACCGCGAGGGTGGGGACTTTCTCAAAATAGTAGCCCTGGGGCGAGTGTCGGAGCTCGAGCCTAAGCGCGTGCCGGATTATATCCAGATCTTTCTGGATGGTGCGCCCGCTCACCTCGAAGCGCCGGGCTAAATCTGAGCGCCGAAAGTAGCGAGGTCGGGAAGCAATAAGACATACCGTTTCCAGGATGCGAGCTATCCTCTTTGTCTCCTCTATCCGGCCGGAGCCAAAATTTTTAAGTTTTAGCTCTCCCATCGCTAATCTCAACCACCTTATATTTGCCTTGTCCAAAGACGGTACCTTTGCCCACATGCAAGAACTCACCCAGGAGTAAAAGAGGGTAAAACTCCGCCCAAGGCCCTTCGTAAAGGGCCCAGCCCACCACCCCGCCGCAGGGGACTTTGCGGCCCTGGCGGGTAGAATAACGTTCCCAGGTCACCCAGCGGGTGCTGTAACGCAGCATTCGGACTACTTGAGCTCGGGCTATGAGGGCC
This sequence comes from Desulfothermobacter acidiphilus, assembly GCF_052073645.1. GTDB lineage: Bacteria > Bacillota > Desulfotomaculia > Desulfotomaculales > Ammonificaceae > Desulfothermobacter > Desulfothermobacter acidiphilus. The sequence goes on from NZ_CM125440.1 coordinate 987,696, forward strand.
CGGAAATCAGCCTCATAGGTAAAAGCCTGGTGAAAGTAGCAAAGAGATGAAAGACGGCGCAGCAGGTTGCGGACGAGCACGTGGAACTCAGGCACGGCGGCAGGCTTTCCTTCAAAGGTGAGGCGCGTGGGGGTAATAAAGTCCAGACGTAGCCTTGCCGATTGAGAAGCCATCTTGGAGAATTTCCACACATCCCCAGCAGTGAAACTAAGGTCGCTAACTCGTATTACGCGGTCGCCGCTTTGATAAACAGGAACTTCCTCGCCGGTCAGCGGGTTGACGGCCTCGACGGCAGCGAGAAGAAAGGGGCGACACCCTCGGCCGATGCCCCGACGTCCGAGTTCATCCAAAGTGACAATGAAGTAAGGGAAGAAGTTGAGCGCGTGACCGAAGAGCAGAAGGTGAAAAATTAAGAGTTCACCGGGGGCATACTCGGTTTTGGTCTCCAGGGGCGGTTCCAGGACAAAAGGGCGAGGCACGCTTTCATAGTTGCGCAGAGCTTCCGAATCCGGTGGAGGACCGGTTTCAAAAACTAAGGCGTAAGGGCATTGATGCCGCAGGGAGCAGGACTTGCACTGCCTGGTTCCTGTGCCGCAAGCTAGCCTCTGGAATGTGCCGGCGAAACCGCCGCGCAAAGTACTCCCCTTGTAAGGGGGAAGCGAAAGCCCCTCCGGCCCGGCTAGCAGGCGGATGCGGTAGCAGGCAAGAAGTAACTTTTCTGGACATGGTACTGTATTCATCGATTGTCACCGAAATCCACAGTTATTTTCTGCTATTATTCGAGGTGGAAAACTTTTTTCCTGCCAAACCATGGTGGTTTTATATCGTTTTGCTACCGCTTTCGGCCTCTTGTGGTTGAGGCAACATTCAGCTTGCTAAAGGTGTACGGGCTGTACCGTACCGCTTGCGAAGGCGGCTGCCGCAGCGCTCCTTGGCGATCACTTTGCACATGGGGAGGAACAAATTCACACAGGGATCAAGACGGGCATAGACCTGGTCGAGCCACTCTGCAGCTTCTGGAGCATCGTAGCGTTCATAGCCGACCATCTCACGGACGTACTGCCGGTTTTTCTGTTCTACATGAGTGTTATCGTTCTTTGGTAGGGGCGGGTTTCGTCCCAAGCGTAGCGCTCCACGGAGATTTCAGCGCGTAGCCCGTATTTGGTTTTCGTTCCAGAAGAACTCGCTTGCTTTTAGGTGAACGCGGGCGTGCCAGTCGGCGGGCCAACGTAGCCCGGTTGATCCGGGACAGTTGGTGGCGTATTTCTGGTGTGAGGGTAAGTTCCCCGTGGGTGGCTAACAGTTCTGCGGTAGGCAGCAGCACCGGATGGAGGCGTTCGGCGCAGGGAAAGCCCATGGATCGCAGGGAGTGCTTCGAGGTACTTATTTGGGCACCAGGCTCTAAGCTAAAAAGTGTGGAGTAAGAAGGAGGAGGCGGCCGAAGAGCCAAGGGATAGTTTAGCACACCACAACCCCAAAGGAGGCTCTCGACCGCCTATGAAACAGTTTATAGCGGAACTTCTGGGACTGCAAGGATGGATTATCTACCGGGTAAAGATCGAATCAGATAGGATTGACGTATACGCCGGGCGACCGAGGAAAGAAGCCAGCTGTCCTTCCTGCCAGACTCTTACCCGGCGGGTTCACGACCGGTCGCGCGAGTGGAGGCCAAAACTGCACACCCGATGCAACGGGCTACCGGTTTACCTCTGGGTACGCCCCCGCCGGTTCAAATGCCCGAATTGCGGGAAGGTATTCACTGAAAGATTTCCGGGTATCAGACCTCGAGCAAGAAGAACCGAGCGGGCGGAAGCAGATTGGCTCGAAAACTTGAAGGACCGCAGCTTTCGCAGAGCAGCGGAAGTGGTAAGGACAAGTCCCGGCACCCTGCGCCGGCTGCTTCTAAAGCAAGTGACCAATCAGGTGAACATCGAGGAGGCCCTTAAAGATCTACCGGCTTTGGCTTTAAGCATAGACGAGCACAGTTTCAGGGGTCAGGACATGATGATCACCGTTACCTGCGTGTGGCCCGAGCGAAGGCTTATCGCCATCTTACCGGATGACCGGCTTAAGACGCTGGAGAAGTTTTTGAAGGAGCTGCCGGCTTCGGTGCGCAGGCGCATCAAGGCGGTGTGCATCGACTTCAAAGACGGCTGGCGCAAGCTTATAAAGAGGGTGCTGCCTGGAGTGCCTGTGGTGGTTGACCATTTTCACGCTCTTAAAGATGCCAACCGGCGTGTAGACGAGGCGAGGCTAATAGAGCAGCAGGTAACCGGGCAGCGTATACCTCGTTGGCCTCTGGTGAAGAACGAAGAGGATTTGACCGAGCGCCAGGCAGCCCAGCTTGCCATGATCAGTAGGCGGTACAGGAACGTGGCCCATTTTCACTGGGCCAAGGAGCAGCTACGCGACGTCTATCGTGCCTCCTGCCGGAAGGAGGCAGAGCTAATCCTGGATCGTCTGATCTTAAACACTCGGGAGGCGAGCGACGTTGCGCTGGTTCAATGGGGGAGAACGCTTCGTAGCTGGAGGGAAGAGATTCTCGCTTATCACAACTGGCGGGTTACCAACGGTTACACCGAGGGTGTCCATACTAAGATCAAGCTCCTCAAGCGGATAAGTTACGGTTTTCGGAACCGCGGGGTCTATGTGCGAAAGATGCTCTTAGCTTTTCTCCCCTTGGCTTGGCTGATCTCCCCTCCACACTTCTTGACCTAGAGCCTGTTAGTGTAAAGTTACTGTAGGAATTTTGCAGGAGCTAAGGAAGGGGAGAAAGAAGAGAGACCTCACCGTCCTTGCAACGGACGAGTAGTTGCTTAAACAACCACTCAGGAGGGTGAGGTCTCTATGCAGATTATAAAGCAGATTTGGGAGAAGTTCCAGAGGGTAGCGGAGCTAACGTTGAAGGTTCTGGAGGAAGGGACCGACTTTTTAAGCTTCGAGGAGAAGCTCTGGCAGGAGCTTAATAACCTGGGACAGGAGGTTTTGAGGGAAGTTTTAGAGGCGAAAGACGCCTATCTTCGGGAGCACCGGGAAAAGCGGCCCGGCTGGCGGGTAGAGCGGCGAAACGATCCCAAAGAAGTACTTACCCTTTTCGGTCTGGTCAACTATAAGCGAACCTATTACCGGCACAAAGAGACTGGGGAGCGGGTGCACCTGATAGATCGGTTGGTAGGTTACGGGCCGCACGCACGGGTTGATCCTCTGGTTAAAGCACAAGCCTTAGAAGAAGCGGTAGATCTTTCCTACCGGAAGAGTGGCGAGAGGGTAGGGAGAGGCAATCGGGAGGTTGTGCTAAGCGGCGAAGCGGTGAAGAAGGTGATTCATAACTTTACACTGGAAGAACTGCCCGAGCCGCCTGGGGAGAAGCGCCGGGGGAAGGTTCTTTATGTGGAGGCGGATGAAGACCACGTAGCAGGTCAGGACGGGAAGAAGTACTTACCCCGGCTGGTTTACATCCACGAGGGGAAAGAGAAGGTGGGGAAAGACAGATACAGACTCAAGCGGCCTTATTACTTGGGAGGGCTTTACTCAGATACGGATGAGCTGTGGTTCGAGGTGTTGAGCTACATCGAGGAGCAGTACGAATTATCTTCTGTGGAGCGGATTTAAGTAGCGTCCGGTATAGTGTGTAAAAAGGGTGGTTAGAAGCAGGAAGGGCCACCCTCCCTCTGGTAGATTGAAGAAGTGACACAACCAACACTACCAGGAGGGATTTAGGATGGCCCATTACCAGGTTACCGTAGATGGCGAGGTTCTGCAACAGTTGTTTTCCCGGGACGATGGTCTGGCCCGGTTGATGGAGCAAGTCTTAAATCAGATTCTCGAGGCTCAGGTTACAGAGCAGCTCAAAGCTAAACCATACGAGCGCACAGAGGAAAGACAAGCGTACCGCAACGGCCACCGGGAAAAGCCGCTTGTAACCCGGATCGGACGGCTTGTCCTGGAAGTGCCCCGGATCAGATCCGGCAAATTTTCTACGGAGATGTTTGAGCGTTACCAGCGGAGCGAGCAGGCATTGTTGCTGGCCCTGATGGAGATGGTGGTCAATGGAGTATCAACACGCAAGGTCAGGGCAGTGGTCGAGGAGCTATGCGGCACGGAATTTTCCAAGTCGACGGTATCTGAGCTCTGCAAACGACTTGACCCTTTGGTGAAGGCCTGGAATGAGCGAGATTTAAGCGAAAAGGAGTATCCCTTTATTCTGGTTGATGCTTTGGTCACAAAGGTGCGGAAAGGTGGGCGGGTGAGATCCCAGAGTGTGCTTATAGCTTGCGGGGTTAACCGGGATGGTTACCGGGAAGTTCTAGGGCTGATGATTGGGGACGGCGAATCTGAGGCTACCTGGTCTGAATTCTTCGACTGGTTAAAGAAGCGTGGGCTAAAGGGCGTTGACCTGGTGGTTTCGGACGACCACAAGGGGCTGGTAAACGCCATTATGATCCACTTTCAGGGGGCGAGTTGGCAGCGGTGCCAGACGCATTTTGTCCGCAACATTCTGGAAGCGTGTCCCAAGTCCTGGCAGAAGCAGCTTCATGCTCGCCTTAGACACATTTTTGAAGCGCCGGATATGGATACGGCAAGACTACTTCTGGAGGAGGTGGTGCAGGAGTTTGAGGCCGTAGCGCCTAGGGCAATAGAGAGACTTGAGGCTGGTTTTGAGGATGCCATGGCGGTTATGGCTTTGCCGGAGCCGGTTAGGCGGCGCTTGCGCACGACCAATGCCATGGAACGCCTGAACCGCGAAATTCGCCGGCGGGAGAGGGTAGTAGGAATTTTCCCCAATGAAGAAGCGGCGTTGAGACTGATTGGTGCGGTGCTCATGGAGATAGACGAGGAAAGGTCTACCGGCCACCGCTACCTGGACATGACGGAGTACTGGACATGGAGGCAGGAGCAAGAACGAACAGTTAAAGCCGAAACCAATAAGACCGGGAGAGGGGCGGCTTAACAAGGCTCTAATAAGCCTCAAAGGCTACCAGAGGGGATTTTACACACAAAATTGGACTTGACCCGGATTTACCTCTGCGGTGACGGAGACAGGTGGATAAAGAAAGGGCTGGAGTTTCTACCGAGGAGCGTCTTTGTCTTAGATCTTTTTCACCTGGACAAGTACCTGGTGGCTGCTTTGGGGCGTGATAGTGATGGTTATAGAGAGATTTGGGCGGCCTTATGGGAGGGTGATGAGGTAAAGGTACAGGCGATTTTGCGGCGGGCGGGCAAAGCTGCGGCGAGTCCTGCGCGGAAGGAAGCGGTACGGGATTGCCGACGTTACATCCGGCGGAACTGGGAGGGGATAATGGCCTACCGGCTTTATCCCGGGGCGGAGTTGGGGGTAAGTGCGGAGGCGCACGTAAGTCATCTCTTCTCGGCACGGTTATCATCCCGACCGATGGCCTGGAGTGCTCGTGGGGTAGACCGGATGGCCCGGTTGCGGGTGGCGAAGGCGAATGGTGTTTCCTTGCGGGAGCAATATGTAGCCCGACGGAAGGAGGGCTTAAAGGCTTTAGAGATCGATAAGGCAGCTGTCGAGGAAGAGAGGCAGAGGCTAAGGAAAACATCGGGTGAGGTGTTCGATAATCTTCCCGCTCTGCGGGGTCCGGTAACGTCATTAACCAGAGCCCTCAAAGCTTTGAGCCGGAACATCGATCTTCTTTGGTAGTTCGTCCTGGTCCGGGGACAGCGGGGCTCGAGACTCCTACAGTAGGTTGACACGATCCCTAGAGCCTGGGCACCATTGACTCCAAGCAACGAAGTCGCTATAATTAAAGTTGTGCGATTCCCGGCGCCGGGATGTAGCGCAGTTTGGTTAGCGCGCGTGCCTTGGGAGCACGAGGCCGGGGGTTCAAGTCCCCCCATCCCGACCAAAGACAGACAACATGGAGGGGTACCCGAGTGGCCAAAGGGGGCAGACTGTAAATCTGCTGGCTTACGCCTTCGCTGGTTCGAATCCAGCCCCCTCCACCATAATAAGCGCGGGCCACTAGCTCAATTGGCAGAGCAGGCGACTCTTAATCGTCTGGTTCCAGGTTCGAGTCCTGGGTGGCCCACCATAGAAAGCGGGCAACGGCAAGGGTTCCGGAGTTGGAAATCCTTGCCGTTTGTGTTCTTTCGCCAGGGTTTGATTCCATTTTGATTCCCTGCGCTGAAAAGCTGGCCGAGTCTCCTCGCCGCTTCCTCCTGGATAGCGGGAGCAACGTGGCTGGAAACGTCCAGGGTGATCCTCACGGTGCTGTGGCCCAGTTTCTCCGCCACCACCTTAGGATGCACCCCGAGCTCCAGCAGGTAGGTGGCAGGGAGGTGTCTCAGGTCGTGGAAAGAGATGCCCAGCCCCCGCTTGCAGGCCAGCTGGCGGAACCGCAAAGCCACCGTCGAAGGGTGGAGGTGGCTGCCATCCTCCCTTCGGAAACGGCGGTGTCGGACAAGACCACCACCCTCACGCTCCCGGCGGTCTTCAGGGGTTTGAAGAGAGAGCCTTTCTCCGAGTTCCGCTGAATCTTCTTGCATCTGGACAGAAATGCCGCATAATCCCTTCTCGACAGCGGTAAGAGCTTCAACCGCACCAAAAAGTAGGTTTATGCCACTCCGGCAGGAAGGAATAACATCCCTTCAAAATTTCTACCGAGCCGTATAACCCCCGTCTATGATCAACTCGCTGCCCGTAACGAATTTTGACTCATCAGAGGCAAGGTAAAGGATGCCATAAGCAACGTCATCTGGTTCGCCAACATGCCCTATGGGATGGAGGCTCGCCAATTGGTTTCTCCCCTCTTCGGGGTCGATACCCGACGACTTAAGATAATTTTCCACCATTGGTGTCCAGATAAATCCGGGATGGACTGAGTTCACCCTAATGTTATCCCTTGCGTAAAAGAGAGCATCTGTCTTAGTCATCAGTCTGATGGCACCCTTTGATGCGTGATAGGCCGGAATATCTGGGGCGCTTATGATGCCGTAGATAGAAGATAGATTGATTATACTCCCGCCACCGGTTTGCCGCATGTAAGGGATCGCATGTTTAGTGCAAAAGAAAACGCCCTTGACATTTACCGCCATTACCCTGTCCCATTCCTCTTCAGTCACCTCGTGCGTCGGCTTGTTTACCCCGGCAATTCCCGCGTTATTAACAAGCACATCAATCTTCCCGAACTCACTGAAGACGGCGGCAAAAACCTCTTCTACCTCCTGCTCATTTGTGACATCAAGATGCCAAAACTTCGCCACGCCACCGAAGCTTTTGATTGCACCTGCCGTCTCTTCTCCTTCTTTATCCAGGACATCGGTAACAGCAACTTTTGCGCCTTCTTTTGCCAGAAGTAAGCAGGTCGCCCGACCAATTCCCAGCGCACCACCCGTTACAACGGCTACTTTACCTTCCACCCTATTCACCTCTATATTCGCCCCCTTCGTCGTTTTCATTGGCAGCGGAAGACCCGCTTCTGGATAAATGCCTTCGATCGGAAGGCGTGCATATGCAGCGTATCTTACCCCAGCTCTAATCCTGGAACTCGGCCATAGCTTCTTCTACGTTTTTCCCTTCCACGGTTATGGCATAGATGGCATTACACATTTTTACAGCGTCCCGCAGGGGTTTCTGGTGTATGTTCCTCCCCGTAGCATTGCCGTGAGCTCCCGCTACGTGAATCTGATAGTAAAGCCTTTGTAAGAAAGCTTTTACATCAATGCTAGGACCCCCTGAGCACACCACTTTGGTTCGACCCGCGGCCAGAACCGCTTCTCGGAGTAACTCAGCCGCCTCCAAATCGTCTTTTCCTCGAGGAAAGTTTACCTTGACAAAATCGCTACCCAAGGCTGCAGCAACCCCAGCAGCTCCAGCAATAAGGTGGGAATCTAGTTCATCCTTTACCGATACCCCCCTGGGATAAGCCCACAGCACAACTACCAGGCCGTGCTGATGTGCCTGATAGACTATTTGAGCCGCCTGCCGGAACATCTGAGCCTCGTACCGGCTGCCGGGATAGATAGTGTAGCCCACCCCTACTATTTTAAGCCCGCTATGCTGCTTAAACTCTACCACCTGATCGATGTCGATCCACTGGTTACTAAAAGGATCCATCACTTCTTCTTTTACCAGGTTGGTTTTAGAGTTGAGCTTTACAAGATAAGTAACTTCCGGATAATCCATCCCGTAGCGAGCAATTAAGCCCAGCTGGGTAGCGAAAACCCCTATTTTACCGCTGCTGGCGATGCGGAAAAGGTGTTCAGGCTCAGCGTCATCGGGAGCGATGCCCTCACCGTAGAAGTCCCGATTCAGATGCTCGACCTTCTGGTCCCCAGCGAAAAGCATGAGGTGACCGCTTCCCTTGGTAATTTCTTGATAGTTACTCAAATACTCGTTCTTTTTGTCGGGCGGAACGTCCAGAGGCACTTTGATGCTCTCTGCCACATTTGTCAGCTCCTTTCGCGCAAAATATAGTGGCTGGAAGCACGTCACTCGTGGACACGAGCTTGATCAGCTACCAGCTTCTCCTTAGCCTTCACCGTAGCTTCGTCGGCCAGATAATAGTGACGCAGCGGTTCCAGAGCTCGGTCAAGCTCGTACACCAACGGGATGCCGGTGGGAATATTTAAACCCGCTACCTCCTCGTTAGATAGCTTTTCCAAATACTTTATCAAACCTCGCAGACTATTACCATGGGCTACAACGAGAACGCGCCGCCCCGCTCGAATGGCGGGAGCTAAAGTGCTTTCCCAATAGGGAATCACCCTGTCCACGGTGTCGAGCAGGCTTTCGGTCAAGGGAAGCTGTTCTTCGCTAAGATTAGCATAGCGGGGATCAAAGCCGGGGTAACGAGGATCGTCTCGAGTTAGAGCTGGAGGGCGCACTTCGGCCGATCTACGCCACTTTTGAACCTGCTCCTCGCCGTATTTTTTAGCAGTTTCAGCTTTGTTTAAACCTTGAAGCGCCCCGTAGTGGCGCTCGTTTAGGCGCCAGGTTTTGTCCACCGGCACCCACATTCTATCTAATTCATCCAATACTATCCATAGAGTGCGGATCGCCCGCTTCAGCAGAGAGGTGAAAGCACAGTCGCAAACCAAACCCTCTTGGCGTAGCGCTAAACCGCTTTGATGCGCCTCCTCGATTCCCTTCGCCGAAAGATCCACATCCGTCCAGCCGGTAAAACGGTTTTCTTTGTTCCACAGGCTTTCTCCGTGACGCAGCAGGACTAGCCGGTACATGCAAAACCCCCATTTTAGCTAAGGCTTCTGTCGGCCGAGGCTCCAGTTGGATCTTACTATGATTTTCTGGATTATGTCAACCTTTCAAAATAATTGGTGCGCGTCAAGAGTTAGTAGGTGGTTCGGGAGAAAACTTCTCTTCATGGAGACCTCGCCGCCAGGATAGTCCCGGTACCTGCGCCATTAAGGGATCAAACTACTGAGGCTAGGCCAGCTTAGTTCCCGCAACACATGCTTCACCCATGGAGCTCCGGCAGAGGGTCCTCTCAATGCCGGCAACCCAGCTTTATGCCAACTCCCCGCCTCCTCTATCTTCCGCTTTACCTCCAACCGCACCGCCTGAGCCAAATGTTCTTGCCTGGCCAGCAGTACCGGCCAACGAGAAGTGTGCCTCCCGAGCACCCCGTTGGCTCGAGCAGCCAAAACCCGCGCCATCCTGTCTGCTCCTGCCTCCGTCCAGCTGGCTCCCAACCGCTTCATCCGCCGCGCCACGTTGTGCTGTACCTGCCCCTCTATGGCCCCCAGATGCTCCGCAACAGAAGAGGTAACTATCCCCGACCAGTTCTCCTTGAGATACTGCCAGAGCTTCTCTATTCTCCTCCTCTTAGCCCCGCGAACTCTCCTTGCTACTCCTCCCAAAATCTCTTCTACCTTCTCCCAGTCCCCCAGATAAATGGCCTGCCTGATCCTACTATAGGCCTCCTCATCGTGCCCAAAAGCCTCTATAAGCCGCCGGTTCAAATGGTAAGGGTCCAAAACGTGTACCGCCCCAGGGAAGTAATCTACCCCCTGCTTGGCCCACTCCGCCCCGTCACTCCCAAGGTGTATCTCCTTCACCTGACCCATGTCCCACCGGCTCGCTACCCCAGAGTAAACTTCCTCCCACATCCTCTCCCCTTCGCCTACACCGCTCGTTACCAGCTTGTCCTTTAAAGCCTTCCGGCCACCCCCAATCGCTTCTTTGCCTGTGTAAGCTACGTTAGTGTAAAGTTACTGTAGGAATTTTGCAGGAGCTAAGGAAGGGGAGAAAGAAGAGAGACCTCACCGTCCTTGCAACGGACGAGTAGTTGCTTAAACAACCACTCAGGAGGGTGAGGTCTCTATGCAGATTATAAAGCAGATTTGGGAGAAGTTCCAGAGGGTAGCGGAGCTAACGTTGAAGGTTCTGGAGGAAGGGACCGACTTTTTAAGCTTCGAGGAGAAGCTCTGGCAGGAGCTTAATAACCTGGGACAGGAGGTTTTGAGGGAAGTTTTAGAGGCGAAAGACGCCTATCTTCGGGAGCACCGGGAAAAGCGGCCCGGCTGGCGGGTAGAGCGGCGAAACGATCCCAAAGAAGTACTTACCCTTTTCGGTCTGGTCAACTATAAGCGAACCTATTACCGGCACAAAGAGACTGGGGAGCGGGTGCACCTGATAGATCGGTTGGTAGGTTACGGGCCGCACGCACGGGTTGATCCTCTGGTTAAAGCACAAGCCTTAGAAGAAGCGGTAGATCTTTCCTACCGGAAGAGTGGCGAGAGGGTAGGGAGAGGCAATCGGGAGGTTGTGCTAAGCGGCGAAGCGGTGAAGAAGGTGATTCACAACTTTACACTGGAAGAACTGCCCGAGCCGCCTGGGGAGAAGCGCCGGGGGAAGGTTCTTTATGTGGAGGCGGATGAAGACCACGTAGCAGGTCAGGACGGGAAGAAGTACTTACCCCGGCTGGTTTACATCCACGAGGGGAAAGAGAAGGTGGGGAAAGACAGATACAGACTCAAGCGGCCTTATTACTTGGGAGGGCTTTACTCAGATACGGATGAGCTGTGGTTCGAGGTGTTGAGCTACATCGAGGAGCAGTACGAATTATCTTCTGTGGAGCGGATTTACCTCTGCGGTGACGGAGACAGGTGGATAAAGAAAGGGCTGGAGTTTCTACCGAGGAGCGTCTTTGTCTTAGATCTTTTTCACCTGGACAAGTACCTGGTGGCTGCTTTGGGGCGTGATAGTGATGGTTATAGAGAGATTTGGGCGGCCTTATGGGAGGGTGATGAGGTAAAGGTACAGGCGATTTTGCGGCGGGCGGGCAAAGCTGCGGCGAGTCCTGCGCGGAAGGAAGCGGTACGGGATTGCCGACGTTACATCCGGCGGAACTGGGAGGGGATAATGGCCTACCGGCTTTATCCCGGGGCGGAGTTGGGGGTAAGTGCGGAGGCGCACGTAAGTCATCTCTTCTCGGCACGGTTATCATCCCGACCGATGGCCTGGAGTGCTCGTGGGGTAGACCGGATGGCCCGGTTGCGGGTGGCGAAGGCGAATGGTGTTTCCTTGCGGGAGCAATATGTAGCCCGACGGAAGGAGGGCTTAAAGGCTTTAGAGATCGATAAGGCAGCTGTCGAGGAAGAGAGGCAGAGGCTAAGGAAAACATCGGGTGAGGTGTTCGATAATCTTCCCGCTCTACGGGGTCCGGTAACGTCATTAACCAGAGCCCTCAAAGCTTTGAGCCGGAACATCGATCTTCTTTGGTAGTTCGTCCTGGTCCGGGGACAGTGGGGCTCGAGACTCCTACAGTAGGTTGACACGATCGTAAGCTACGAAGAGTTTGACCTCTTTCCTTTTCTCTTCGCTCCTTTGAAGCCTTATCACCATCCCGTCGGCCTCTATGTAAAGCCTGGAGGTCTTCTCTTTACCTCCGGGTGTCTCTCCCTTCTCAAAAACGGCTTCTCTCCTGGACTCTCCTTCCTGCCTGAGCGCTTCTCCTGCTTCCTGCACGGCCTGCCACACCGCCATGGCGCTTATCCCAGGGACAAAATAACCGAGAATTTCCGCTGCCCGCCTGAAGGGTACTTCGCTCCCAAGCTTCACCGCCATCTCCTTCAAACGCGGCGTGCATCTAGACCTCTCCGGCCAGCCCAGAACCTCGTCAAGAAGAAACCTGGCCTCTCCCGTCTTTTTGTTCCTGTAAACCCGCCTTTTTACTTTGAATTCCCCAAAGCTGCTAACTACGGTTCTTTCCCGAAAGCCTATCACTTTCCAGGTGCGCTTGTCCCGGGCGTTCACGAGCCAGGTGTCTATTTCCTCGAGGGCCCAGGCGAAGATCTTCACGCAAGCTTCTTGAGAGAGCTTGTACACTTCTTCTTCGAGCTTGTAGAAGTCGCGGCATTCGGTAATTAGTTTGCTAACTTTCCCCCCCAGAAGAAGGATTATGTCCGCAAGAGGTTGAATGTCTGAAATAGGTTGACTGTGCATGAGACCTCGCTCCTCCTTTCAGTCCATGAAAATTGTCCGTGAGGGGCGAGGTCTCCTCCTTCATGAGTCTCCTCCGTCACCTACTGAAATTGTACGCCCTCAAATAATTACGCGCGTTTAACAGCTGGCAGGCAAACCAGGAAGAGAACTACACGGAGCTCTAGGACACACCACCTCGACCTGGCTCGAATTGACTTAAGGGTAGCTAGCAGCTAAAGATACGATTGATATTTGTTCTCTTTTATAATAAAGTATGCCCATGAAACTCAGTGAATGGGCAAAAAGCACGGGATCACCTACAAGACAGCGTGGCGCTGGGTCAAAGAAGGCAAAATGCCCGTGCCGTTTGAAATCACCCCTTCGGGGACGATCCTAGTTCACGAACCCGAAACCGTGAAAGAAGGTCTCGTTGCCATCTACGCCCGGGTGTCGTCTTCCGACCAGAAGGCCGATCTGGAAAGGCAGGTGGTAAGGCTCCTGGAGTTCGCGAATGCCAGAGGCTTTTCGGTCGGAAAGACGGTGAAGGAAATCGGGTCCGGTCTAAACGGCAGGCGGAAGGAACTCCTCAAACTGCTTTCCGACCCGAACGTGATAACGATCGTCGTGGAACACCAGGACCGGCTCACGCGCTTTGGCTTTGAATTTATCGAAGCCGCTCTTCGGGCGCAAGGACGCCGCGTTCTGGTGGTCGAAGAAAGAGAAGTGGACGACGACCTGGTACGCGACATGACCGAAGCGCTCACCTCCCTGGCCGCTCGTCTTTATGGCAAGCGTTCTGCGAGACGCCGGGCAAAAAAGGCGCTGGAGGTGCTTCAACGTGAAGATCCGTAGAGCCTACCGGTACGAACTCGATCCCAACACCGAGCAAAGGATTCTCCTCGCCAAGCACGCCGGGGCTGCCCGCTTTGCCTACAACTGGGGCCTTGCGCGGTGGAAGGAAATCTACGAGAACGAAGGCCGCAGTACGAACGCCGTCGAACTCCACCGCGAACTGAACCGTCTTAAGAAAACGGACTTCCCGTGGATGTACGAAGTCTCCAAGTGGGCGCCGCAGGAAGCGCTCCGAGACCTGGAGAAGGCCTTCAAAAACTTCTTCCGCGGCCTAAGGGCTGGGAGAAAAGTTGGCTATCCAAAGTTCCGCCGCAAACACGACCAGCGGGACAGTTTCAGGCTGGATAACAGTTCCGGCACGATTCGGCTCCTTCTGGACGGGAACGATAGGCGTTATCCCGGGAAAACGCGGCACATCGTGCTCCCCCGGATCGGAGCTGTGCGTTTAAAAGAGAAGCCCGTTCGCCAGAAGAAGAACGACCGCGTTCGCATGTATCTTCCCCAAGGGCGCATCTTTCACGCCACCGTAAGCCGCGAAGCCAATCGGTGGTTTGTGAGCCTCACGGTGGAAGAAGAGATCCCCGAACTCCTTCCACCGCAGGGATCAGTGGCAGGGATTGATATTGGTCTCGAAGCGTTCGCCACGATCGCGGACGGAGGGGGAGCGGTTCGGAAAGTTGGGGCACCTAAGCCGTTTTGGGAAGCGCTTCGTCGATTGAGAAGACTTCAGCGGCGTCTTTCCCGCCGGGGCGTGCGAGACAAGAACGGAAGGCTCATCGAGCGCACTAAGAACTACGAGAAGGTGCGCCTTGAAGTCGCCAAACTCCACCGCCGAGTCCGAAACATCCGGCTGGACTTCCTCCACAAACTCACGACCGAGCTCGTTCGGACGCATCCGGTGATCACGATCGAGGATTTGAATGTTGCGGGAATGCTAAAGAACAACCGCCTTGCCCGGCACATCGCCGATGTCGGCTGGGGCACCTTCCGGGTGCTTCTCGAAGCGAAAGCCAAGCTTTGGGGCGTGCGGCTTGTGAAGGTGAACCGTTTTGAACCGACCTCGAAGACGTGCTCCGTTTGCGGGCATGTTCTTTCCGAACTCCCGCTTTCCGTCCGGGCGTGGACGTGTCCGGTATGCGGCACTCGCCACGATCGGGACGAAAACGCGGCGAAGAACCTGCTCAAATTCGCCCTGGCAGCTGGCGTGTAGGCTGCCCTACCGCAAGTTCTGCGGGAAGTGACGCCTGTGGAGAGGAGCTCTGCGGCGGAACGGGAAACCGGTCTACGAGCACCTCCTCGTCGAAGCAGGAAGCAACCGGACAATATCCCAACGGGATATTTGTCTATGAGTTGTAGAACGGTAACCGCTTTGGTAGAAAAGCAGAGGGATGGTTACGCCTATATCAAGCCTTAATAAGGCAAAGGTCTTCCGAAGTGAAGCTGACATGAACCTGGTCGCCAGGCCGCAGCTTCTCTTCCACCAACTGACTCCCAGTGAGGTAGGCGCGGAGCAGATGGCCGTTCACGCGTACCTCCAGCTCAAACACTTTGCCCGTAGGAATAATATTCTCTAGCTGACCCGCCCAGGAATGGGGCAGAGGAACCCGGCTCACGTGCACATCTTCCGGGCGCACGCCTACAAAAAACTCGCCTTTACCGTTGTCAGGATGAAATTGGCGACCCAGCAAAAACCAATCTCCACCTCGATGCTCCAGTGGAATAAGGTTGACCATTCCCACGAAGCTGGCCACTTCCAGAGAAACAGGGCGACGAAAGACCTCTTCTGGAGTTCCCACCTGAGCCAGGCGCCCCTCGATGAGAACCGCCACCCGCTCCCCGAGATAAAAAACCTCTGAGAAATTGTGAGTTACCATGAGAACCGTCAGCCCCAGCTGGCGGTTAAGTCGCTTAAGCTCCTTAGCCACCTCCATACGCAAAGCTGGGTCTAACGCGGAAAGGGGTTCGTCCAGCAATAGCATACGGGGTGAAGCAACCAGAGCTCGTGCCAGCGCCACGCGCTGTCTTTCCCCACCACTCAGGGTATCGGGATAACGACGCCGAAGATGGCTGATATTCAAAAATTCCATTATTTCCTTCCACTTGGAGTTAGAGGAGCCACTGTTTCGGGCAAAGCGCAAAGCGTAGCGGATATTCTCTTCTACATCCAGGTGGGGAAAGAGAGCGTAGTCTTGATAGACTATGCTGATAGGGCGTTTTTCCGGCGGTACCAGGGTCAGGTCTTCATTCGCCAGCAGAATTCGACCCTGACGGGGAAAGTAAATACCCGCCAATGTTTCCAGGAGCACTGTCTTACCCGCTCCAGAAGGGCCCAAAATCAGAAAAAACTCTCCCTCGCGCACCGAAAAGGTGATTTGCTTCAGAGTGAAGGGGTGGAGTTGAACCTCCAGATCGCTCACCACTAACACTAAGCTTCTTCCCCCCTGCTAATAGCCTGGTGGTGATAAAGATGAGCAAAGACACCACCAGGAGCAAGACCGCAATGGGTTGAGCGTAGGAGAGGCCAAAGGTTTCAAAGCGCTCGTAAATAAGGACCGGGGCTGTGCGGGGATGGTAAGCTAGAATAATAACCGCCCCGAACTCACTTATGGCCCGGGCCCAGGTAAGAATCATCCCGGTAAGAATTCCTCTCCACGCGAGGGGTAGCGTCACGGTGAAAAAGACGGCCATGGGCCCAGCGCCCAGGGTTCGGGCCACATGCTCCAGGCGCACGGGCACGGAGAGAAAGGCATCGCGAGCGGCGTTGAGAAGGAAAGGAAAGCTCACAAACAGCATAGCGATAACGATACCTGCGCGAGTGCCTACAAAATCTAATCCCGAGTGGTGCAAAAGGCCTCCCAACCAGGTGTAAGGGCTGGTGGCTAGCAGTAGCACTATGCCCGCCACCGTGTGGGGGATCACCACTGGCAGATCCACCAGCCCCTCCAGCACCTTTTGCCCCCGGAATTTTCTCCGCGCCATCAGATAGGAAAAGGGAACTCCCGTTAGGGTAGCAATTAGGGTGGCTACGGCGGCGGTCTCGAAACTGGTGACCAGAGAGGCTATCACTTCCCGATCGAAACAAGCCTGTAGCAGAATAGCTGGCTTGGTGGCCCAAAAAGCATAGATTAAAGGGTAGAGGAGGAAGAATAGCACCAGCGTCCCACTCGTCAGTGATAGCCAATACAACTGGTCTCTCCCGCGCAACACGCGCCACCCCCTTTCTTACTTATTCGCCGGTGCCGGCTGCGCTACCCCCGCCAACTCTGGAGGTAAGGTCCCCAAATAAAGCGGCGGGTCTAGCACCGGTTGCCCCTCTTCCTGAAGAATTTTTAAGCCCCCGTCTTTAGACAGCATGAATTTAAGGAAAGCCACTGCCGCATTTTTGTTAGGAGCATCTTTGAGCAGGGTCACCCCGTAGACTATGGGAGTCCCCTTATAGGTGACCATTTTCCCTGGCTCGCTACCTTTAATCTGAACTTCAGCCTGCCGGTAAAAATCGGCGTATTTCATGTCCCCCAGATTAATTTGCGGCGGCAAGCTTACGTATTTGAGTTTGTGCTGTTCAGCCACCGACTTGTACTCGAAAGCGTAATCCAGAGCTCCTGACTCCAAAAGGGCCAAGAGTTCCACCGATTTGGGCCGGATATTGCGAGCGGGACAGTTTTGCGTGAGCTTTTGGTAAAGAGTGGGATCGTTATAGAACTTAGAGGCCAATTGCCAGCACATCAAAGTACGATAACCGCAAGGATCAGCGTTTTCATCAGAACGGCCGTAGTTAACCCCTGGGCGCAGGAGGATTTGATACCAGTTGTCGCTATTGATCTCGTTAGCGTATTTGCTTTTGGGCGTGTAGGCAATCACCAACTCGTTACGGGCAAAGAGGATATTGTTATCAGTATACTGGGGACGCAGCAACTCTTCGATAACTTCGTAGTCGGCGGAAGCCATGATGTCACAGGGTTTCTTCAGTTCGGTAATCTTTTTGGCCGCGGTTCGTGAGCCACTGGCCTCCATCTCAATTTTCACGTTGGGGTGCTTAGCCTCGAATTCTTGCGCCATCCTTTTTAGGGGCTCGGTCAGGCTGCCGGCGTTAAAGATGATCACCTTTCCTGTGAGTTCCTGGGCCGGCGTTGTAGCCGGTGCCTGCGCCTTGGTACCGCAGCCGGTTAGCAAGGAGCCCAGCACCAGCACGGCAATCACCACCCCTACCAGCCATTTACTTCTAGCCAACCTCCATCTCCCCCTCCAAAAAAAAAAAATTGATCCGATCGGTGCCTCCCGATCGGTAAATAACCCTTTCCCCACCTCCTTTCCGCACCGGGAGGCATACCCGTTTCCAGGTATACCCTATCGATCCTGACCCCGTAGCCCTGTTCGGGACCTTAGGGACCGGACTCGGAGGTTAGGCTTACTTTTCGACATCGAAAGAGCTTTTCCCTGCCAGCTAAGAGGAAAACTTTAAGCCCCCGCCCGCTGCAAAGTGGCCGGCTCGCGGCGAGTTCGCTGTCGCAAACGTTCTAAGCGCAGGAGAAGGCGCCGAGCCGGACCTACTAGTAAGGGGTCGAACTGTTTTCCCCCTCCTCGCTCGATCTCGGACAAACACTCGTTTACGGTGAGGGGAGGCCGGTAAGGACGGGCGGAAAGCATGGCATCGATGGCGTCGGCCACTGCTATCACGCGGGAACCGAAGGGGATAGCCTCGGCTCGGAGCCCCTCGGGGTAGCCGGTGCCGTCCCAACGCTCATGGTGGTAAAGGACCATGCGGGCAACCTCTTTCAGAGAAGGAGAGCGGCTAAGAATGCGGTAGCCAATCACCGGGTGCTCCTGCATCTTCGCCCATTCGGCGGGAGTGAGTTTACCGGGTTTGCAGAGAATTTCGTCCGGAACGCCGATTTTACCTATGTCGTGTAGATGCGCTGCTAGATGAATGATTTCGGCTTCCATGCCTTCTACACCGGCCTCACCCAGCAAAAGCTCGGTAAGTTTAGCTACCCGGGAAGAATGTCCTCGCGTGTAAGGATCGCGGGCCTCCAAGGCGGCTATTAAGCAGTCGATGGCGCCATGGGTGAGATGGTAAAAGATGAAACTCGCCGTCTCCATTTCTCTCCCCCTCCCGAGCCGTGGAGGAAGGCGGGAGCCGGGAAATCTCCGCTCCCGGCCCCCCGCTCCCTCTGCTCCCCTACTTTTGCACCGTCGCAGGTAACTTCTCCAAGAGCCTCAACACCATAGCAGCAGCCTCGGCTCGCGTGACGGGCTTATCAGGCTTGAAAGTGCCGTCGGGGTAGCCGGCCACCAGCCCTATCTGGCTCGCCTGCTGCACATCGACAACCGCCCAACTGGGAATATCGCGCAGGTCTTTGAAACTCAAAGAAGCGGAAGTGGCGGTAAGCCCCTTGCTCCGGGCCACGCGGTTCAAAACCACGGCGAGCTCTACCCGGGGAACTTGCCGGTCAGGGCAGAAAACGCGGAGCTCTCCGGCTGGGTAACCCTGGAGCAGAGCTTCCCGGACGCAAGCTGCCACCGCCCCCCGGGACCAGGAAGGCAACTCATTCCGGTCGGCAAAGAGTTCCAGGTGCTTCTCTTCTCCTGGTGCAAGGTTCAGCGCCCGGCTCAGGAGAGAAGCGAGCTCCGCCCGGGTGACGGGCTTATCAGGTTTGAAAGTACCGTCAGGGTAGCCGGAGACCAGCCCCTTCGCGGCCAGCTCGGCCACGGCACCCTCGGCCCAGTGGCCGACCAGGTCCCTGAACTCGGCTGCAGGCGGTACGAACTTCTCCACTTGCAGAGTCTTGGGATCGGTGAGCAGGCGCAGGATGGCGGCGGAGCGCAGGTTATTGAAGTGCACCAACTCTCCCTGGGTGGCTTTACCCTGCTTGATCTTGTCCCGTAGCGCAAAGAATTCCGGTGGAATAGTGCCCTTGGCCAGCTTAACCGCCACGCTCCGGCCTTGGCCGTCTCGCACCTGGAGGTAGAAATCCTCGGGCAAAGGTGGACGCTGAGGGCCCATCTGCCGATAACGTCCCTCGCCGGCCAACTGTCCCAAAAATTCAGCGGCGCAGGGAGTGCCTATCTTGGTCTCCACGGTAAAGCTGCCCTGATCCGGCACCCCTTCCTTCCAGAGCGCGGCGAAGGCTTCCTGCAAGCCCCGGTAGAGGAAGGTGCGGCAGAGGCAAAGCTTCCCTTCTTCCCAAGCGAGTTCCGGGTAGCGGAAAGAGAGAAGCTCCTGTCCCTTCCTTACCCGCAGAGGATCAAGCTGGCGTACGGCGAAAGCTTCGTCCGGTTGAGTGAGAAGGTTTTCCAGAAGAAGCACCAGCCGCTTCTGCAAAAGGGCCTGCTCCGCGGGAGAAGCTCGCCCTCCTACCACCTTATTGCGCAGGGCGAAGAAATCCTCGCCGCCGAAGAGCTCAGGCCGAGCGTGGACCAGCGTGGTCTTCCCGGTTGCCCGGTCGGTGATAAGGAAGGTGGGACTGGGGGGCAAAATTTCTGCCCAGCTACCCAGATAGTAAATCTTCTCGGCCACCGCCTCGAAGACCGGGCGGGAGCCTGCTTCCGGCGGCAGGAAGGAAACCACCTGCCAGCTTTCCCTGGTCATTTGGTCACCGAGTAGCCGGGGATAAGCTATGCCCGCCACCCGCCAGGCCAGGGCGGAGCAAGGCCACTTCTTAGCAAAAGCGTAGGCCTGGTCGAGGTTGAGCTTCACCTCGCCTATCTGAGGCGCAGGCTGTATTTCGTTGGCCGCTCGCCACTCTAAGATCAGCCGAGCCATCTCTTTGTCGGCAGTGAGAAGGGCCCGCTGGCCGATACCTGGGTAGCGATACTTATCCTGAGGGAACTTTTTGAGTATTCCGGGAACTTTGACCCCAGTGAAGTACCCCTCGCTTATCATCACCGGCACCACCAGGGCCGTCTTCTTTTTTTCGTAAATTACCCGGGACACAGTTTCTTCCAGCGAGGGAGAAGCGCCCTCGAAAATAAAGCCATAAAGAACCTCTTTGATTTTGCCGCCACTTGAGGCTTTCATCTGTTCCCCCAAGGAGGCCAGGTTTTGCCGCCAGCCCTCCTGCCCCTCTTCCGAGTCGCTGCCGTGGGCGGCCAGCACCACCACCTCTTGCTCCGGATTCTGGACCAGAGACGTGGCCAGCCGGGTCAGGAGGGAAGCGAAGAGGGGATGGTCGTCCAGAGCCCGGGTCAGGATCACCTCTCCAGCCGGCTCGGCCCGCTCCAACTTTTCCTCAGGATCGGGGAGATCTTTCCGCAATCCCAGGATGTATTTAATTTCTTCGATGTGGTTGGAGTAGGTGGAAATGAAGAAGGGTACAGCGATAATGCGGTTAACTCCCTGATGATTGAGCTTGGCCACCGCCTCAGGAATGTCGGGGTTAATGGCCTCCAGAAAACCGAGTTCCACCGGCCAAGGCAGGTGCTCCTGCAGGCCGTAAACTAACTCCCAAACCGGGGTGAACCATTTAGGATCATTGGCACCGTGGGCCAGCACCAACACACCCGGTTTCAGCTCTTGCGCCTGCACCTTGGGCAGGGGCAGGAAGAAAAAACAAGACGCCAAAAAAAGTAGGAGCTGAACTAGGGCCAAACGGCGAAGCAGCCGAGAACTCATAGAGACTCAACCCCCAATCTTTACTTGTAGGGAGCCGGGTAGAAGAAGTGTTCCTCTAACCGGCTCCCACAAGCCAAATACTACTCTAGGCAGCCGCCGTGCTCCCCGGCATGAGGAGCTTCCGTGGGCGCCTCCAGGGGCGGAGATAATTGCTCCGCTTTGATGGCATTGATAACCTCCTGCACTTTGATGCGCGGCCCAGGGTAGACCTTAATACCTGCTTCCTGCAAACGAGCGAAAGGGCGGGGGCCGATCAAACCAGTAACCACCCCCTTTACTCCCTTGCCGATAAGCAGGTCGGCCACGGCCACTCCCCTGCCCGCCGGCAGATCGCGAGCCGGGTTTTCCACCGCTTCTAAATCGCCGCTGGCAGTGTCGTAGATCAAAAAATGGGTGGCCGTGGCGAAATGGCGGGAAAAAGCGGCGTCAGGCGAGTCGCCCAGAGCAGCTATGGCAATCTTTCCTTCCATCACTTTTCACCTCCTTTCGGTTCCGCATGGAGAAGCATCTCGAGTAAAGTGGTAAGCAATTCCTCGGCTGCCTTAGGAGCAGGTGGCAGCGCAAGGAAGGAAGACATCCAGGACGAAGAATCCATGGCGCTCTCCCCTTTAGGCGGTCCAGAAATACCACGAATGGTCGTACGGCTACGCAAACGCTTCGCCCCCTTTCAAAGAACAATCAAACGCAAAGCCGTTCCAACTCCCGGTGTATGGTGGACCAAGCACGACGAGCAAATACCACTGGCACTTTTCTGCGCTTGGCTTCCTCACGCACCTTTTCTGCCAGTGCGTGATTGACATAGTCAGTAAGCACCAGAATTAAGCAAGCCTCCGTGGGAATCTGGCAGCAAACGTCACGCACCTTGCGTCCGGTAACGTGCACGATTTGCTGAAACCCCCGGTCGGCCAAGCGGTCGGGAATCTGTCCTAATCGATCACCACCCACTACCACCACGCACATTTTATCACCTCGTTAATATTATTAGAATATTCTAACTAAAGGGGCCCAAAATACTCCCTGCCGCGGCAGGGAGTATTTTGCTAACTAAGTCCAGAGGCGACTAAGTACCTGGTAGAAAATTACAGCCACCAACCAGCCGAGAACCAGCGAGTAACTGACGGCGAAAGCGGCCCATTTCCAGCCCGCTTCTCGCTTAATAACAGCAATGGATGCCAGGCAGGGGATATAAATCAGGGACATGACCATAAAGGCATAAGCCGAAGCCGGAGTGAAGTATTGAGGCAAGACCCCCGCTAAGCCCTCCCGCCCCACTCCATAGAGGGTCCCTAAGGTGCCCACCACAGTTTCCTTGGCCAGAATGCCGAAAATCAAAGCCACGGCTGCTTGGTACTCACCGAAACCGGCAGGTTTGAGCAAAGGAGCAAAAACAGCCCCTAACCTCCCCACTAAGCTCTCGGCACTGCCATACTCCACCCCTACGGGCAGAGAAGCCAATAACCACACCAGCACCACGCCCGCAAAGATGATGGTGCCCGCTTTGACAAGAAAGATACGGCTGCGCTCCCACATGTGCAAAAGAAGACTTTTAACCGAGGGTAACCTGTAGGGCGGGAGCTCCATGATGAAAGGAGCGACTGCCCCTTTAAAGAGGATGCACTTAAAAAGTACGGCCAGCAACAGGGCCAGGACTATGCCCAGCAGATACAGAGAAAAGACCACCGTACCCCGATAGCGCTCGGCGAAGAAAGCCCCGGTGAAGAGGACATAAATAGGCAAACGTGCGGTACAAGACATTAGAGGGTTAACCAAAATAGTTAGAACACGATCTTTTTCGCTTTCCAGCGTACGCGTGGCCATAATAGCAGGAACATTACAGCCAAAACCCAGCAACATGGGAATGAAGGATTTACCATGCAGACCAAAAGTGTGCATGATCCGATCCATAACGAAGGCCGCCCGAGCCATGTACCCCGTGTCTTCCAGGAAAGAGAGCACCAGAAAAAGCAACATAATGTTGGGCAAAAAGACCAGCACTGCCCCTACACCGCCTATAACTCCATCGCTCACCAGAGAGGCCACCCATTCCGGAGCTCCTACCTGGCCCAGCCAGGCGGAAGCGCTGGTGCCCAGCCATCCCATGAAGCTATCAATCCCATCAGCCAAAGGAGCTCCTAGCTTAAAAACCAGCTGAAAAGCCAGCCACATGAACAAGAAAAAGATGGGGATTCCTAAGACCCGAGAGGTAAAAATGCGATCCAGTTTGTCGGAAAGCGATAGGCGCGCCACCAAATCCTTCTCTGTGGCAGTGACTGCCTGGCGCACCAAACCTCGAATAAACCCGTAGCGGTGCTCGGCGAAAAAGGTCTCCGGATCGGAGCCCAGCTTTTTTTCCAGCGCCGCGGCCAGCTGCCGCGCCATTTGCAAAGTCTCTTCCCCGCCGCGCTGCTTCACCAGTTCCTGCACTTCGGGATCCCCTTCTAGAAGCTTGATAGCGGTCCAACGAGGGGAAAAGCCCAAAGCGAGCGCCTTATCCTCCAGCACCTCAGCCAACTCGCTAATAACGGTTTCAGCATCAAGCCCGTAGTCAATTTTAAACTCCCCGCTTCGCCCTCGCCGCAAAACCTCCAGCACGGCTTGCTTCATGGCTTCGATGCCGAAGCCCTTGTGAGCGGCTGTCTCAACTATGGGCACTCCTCCTAGGCCCTGGCTCAACTTTTCCTTATTAATCTTGATGCCCTGTCCTTCGATCCGGTCGATCATGTTAAGATCCAGAACCAGATTGGCTCCCAACTCCAGGAGCTCCACAACTAAGTACAGGTTTCGTTCCAGGTTAGTGGTGTCCACCACCGCCACCACCGCGCCTGGCTTTTCTTTTATCAAGAAATCGCGGGCAATTTTCTCATCAATCGAATAGGGAGTCAGACCATAAATGCCAGGGAGATCTACTACCATGACTTCCTGATCTCCGATTACAAATACTCCTTCCTTCTTTTCCACCGTGACTCCCGGCCAGTTACCGACCTTCTGACGCATACCGGTTAGAGCATTAAAAATACAGGTTTTTCCTACGTTGGGATTGCCAGCCAAAGCAATTACGCCGGCGCTTTTACTCATGCACTGCTACCTCCCTTATCTCCTCGACCAAAATGCGCTGAGCCATGCCCCATCCCAACCCAAAACGAACGCCACCATCGGTGGCGACCAGTATGGGACCGCCGCCCCCGTTGGCTATAATGTAGAGCTCGGTGCCGGGGCGCAACCCCATGTTATAAAGCCGGTGCTGAATTCCCCTTCCCCCAATGATCTGACCGATGCGAACCCGACTTCCAGGAACAGTTGCCGTCAGGGGCAGCATGTTATACCACCTCTACCACTATTAATTTGGCCTCTTCCTTACGCAAGGAAAGGTCGTAGTTACGCAATTGCACATCGATAGGATCGCCCAGAGGAGCTACACGCTTGACCAACAAGACTTCTCCCGGCGTCAACCCCATACCCAAGAGCCGCTTTTTCAACATATCCTGCCCTCCCACTCGAACCACTCTTCCCTTTTCACCTGCTTTTAATTCGGAGAGTAGCTTCTGGCCTGTGCCACATCCCGGGCAGACTCCAGGACGCTCGCCTGTGGTGGAAAACTCTTTAAAATTGGCAATAAAACGCGCACCATTTGGGCACTCCCGCACGAAACTTACCAGTTTCTGCAGACGCTCCAGCGTTGCGGGAGAAACATAGTGCTCCAACCGGCAGGCGTCCTTTTCCGCTGTGACCGGATCCACACCCAAAACATCGGAGAGAAAGGAGTACCAAGCCTTATGACGCTCGTAAACCTGTCTGGCCACCATCAAACCGGTAGGCGTCAATTCAATGTAGCCGTAGCGCTCCTGCTGCACCAAACCTTTTTCGGATAGACTCTTAACCGCCGCCACCACCGAAGGCATTTTTACGCCCAGATACGCTGCCACATCCTTCACCCGCACCACTTTTTTCCGCAGGGAAAGAAGATAGAAAGCTTCCAGATAGTCCTCCGCTGCTGGGGAATAGGCTATTTCCATACCGCTCATCTCCCTGTTAGAAGAAGCTAACATGATTATAGTCAGAAGAGCTTTTGCTTGTCAACAAAAAAACGGCTTGGAGGCAAAAATATTGATGGGCATGAGGAGCGACCCAGGAAGGAAGCTGCCTATCCCTTCCAGTGGAAGCCGAAACTGCATTCCCAATGCAACGCGACCGGTTGACTTCTGGGTGCGCCCCCGAGCCAGTTCAAATGGCTGAGAGGCAAGCTTCGCCAGCGGATGAGCTACGGTTTCAAATGGCTGATTCTTTCTCCTTTCTTCCCGAGCTCAATACCCAAGAGCTTAACGCTTAGTGAAAGAAAAATAAAGCACGCTCCACAAAACGGTGAATGACAAGCCGATGTAGAAAGAGGGTAATTGGGAAGGAACTTGAGGCACCGCCAGCAACACCGCGAGCAGAAGTGACAGCGCCAGCAACGGGAGCAACGGGTAAGCAGGCACCCTGAAGGGTAGACGCGAGGCCAGCACGCGGCGCCTAAAGACCATATAAGCCACAACTGTGGGAATCCAATTTAGAAAAATGAGAAAACTGGCACTAGCAACCACCAACCGGAAGACCTGATGGGGTAAAAAATACGCAAGCGTGATGCCTGCCGCCAGCAAAGCCGCCGTAACCCAAACGGCGCGATAAGGGATGCCCCGCCAATTGTACTCGGCCAGAAAAGACGGCGCCTCGCCACGCCTGGCTAAAGAGGCCAGCATACTGCTGGCACCGTAAAGGGAAGCCAGCATTACCGAAAGCACCGCTATCAGAATCAACCCATTAATAGCATCACTGGCCCAGGTGCAGCCATGGGTTGCCAATGCCACCGTCATCGGGCTGGCGTTGATAGGCACCTCGCCGCAAGGGAATAAACCAATCAGCGCCACCACGCACAGGAGATAAAGCAAAGTGCAACCTAATCCCGCCAGGAGCACGGCGCGCGGCACGTCCAGGCAGGGGCGAGCGGTTTGCGGAGCGGCCAAACTTACAATGGAAAGGGCAGCGTAGCAATAAAGCACTACGGGGAAAGAAGCCAATAGACCTCTCCACCCTTCGGGCAACACCGCCTGGCGCGTGACGGGCCAAGCCCCTGGAAAGCCGTGCGCCAGGGTGACCAGACCCCAAAGGGCGAAGGCGGCCAGACCAGCCGCCTTGGCAAAAGCCATGAGGTTTTCCCAAAAACTGAGGCTACGCAAACCCATCAAGGTAACCGCCACCACCAGAACCGAATAGAGCGACACCAGCAGCCATAAGGGAAAAGAAGGAAGCCACCAGCGAGTTAAAAGCGCTGCCGCAGTCACTTCCGTAAGCAATGTAAAGACGCTGGCCACCCAATAATTCCATCCCACCAGAAAGCCCCAGAATCTTCCCAGGTACTCCTGAACGTAAAAACTATAACCGCCATCGTGAGGTTGGTAGGCGGTCATTTCGGCCAGCATGGCTGCCACCGCGGTTATAAGCAAGCCGCCGCAAAGATACACCAGAACCGACAGCACTCCCGCCAGGCGCAGGGGAATCCCAACCGCCAGAAAGATGCCGGTCCCAATCATGCCTCCCCAAGCCAGGGCTACCAGATCAAGAGTGTTTAAGCGCTTGGTCCCCTGACGTCTAGAATAATCGCCCCTCATACCAGCTCAAAATTGGCCTACCACCATCTTCTACTCCACACTGAGCGCCGCCGCCCCCATGCTAGAAGGTAAATTATATCTAGTATGCCCAGGGTGTGCAGCAGAAACAAAAGCACGTACCAGCCTCGATGATCGTTGCGTGCCGCCCGCCACAAGGCCCATCCCTTCCAGAATAGCGACCAGAGCAATAAGAGCACCAGGATCCATGGCTTGATGTAAGGCAGCTGAATGCTAATGTAATTAACCATTATGCTCCCCCCGAAAATGTTAATGCACCAGAAGCACGGGGCAAGGAGCCAAATGAATGACTTTGTTGCTAACGCTGCCCAGCAAGAGCTCGCGGATTACCCCTCTTCCCCTCTTGCCCATCACGATCACATCGCATTTTTCCTTGTCGGCATAGGCCACCAGAGCTTGAGCCGGATCCCCCACCTGGACCACGCTCCGCACCGTGCCGCTAGCCACCTCTTTAGCAATCTCTTCGGCCTCTTTAATTATCTCCTCCGCCCGGGCCAATAAAGCATCGATAACTTTTTTTTCTTGACTTTGAACTTCCTGGGGAGTAAACCAGGTGCTATAGGCGAAGGTGGAATCGATAGGAGGAACAATAGTGATGAGGATAATCTCGGCCTCCGGATTGCCCTCAGCCAAGCGTCCAGCTTCGCGCACTGCGCGCAGTGAGTTCTCCGAACCGTCCACGGCCACCAAGATTTTATTGTACATTAGATCTCAGCAACGCCCCTTCCTTCGTGTGCTAGCATCTTCTCCTCCATAATACTCTGGCAGGCGGGTAAAATCCTTCTCCAGCCGGGCAAAACGCAGAGGGAGGGAACGGATCGCCAGCTTAAGGGGAATTCAGAGCAACGGCGGCAAAAGACTGGAGTTCTGGACGCGGGATGCTCGCTTCCTGGGGAGAGCGTACAATTTCAGTAGGTGACGGAGGAGGTTCATGAAGGAGGAGACCTCGCCCCTCACGGACAATTTTCATGGACTGAAAGGAGGAGCGAGGTCTCATGCACAGTCAACCTATTTCAGACATTCAACCTCTTGCGGACATAATCCTTCTTCTGGGGGAGAAAGTTAGCAAACTAATTACCGAATGCCGCGACTTCTACAAGCTCGAAGAAGAAGTGTACAAGCTCTCTCAAGAAGCTTGCGTGAAGATCTTCGCCTGGGCCCTCGAGGAAATAGACACCTGGCTCGTGAACGCCCGGGACAAGCGCACCTGGAAGTGATAGGCTTTCGGGAAAGAACCGTAGTTAGCAGCTTTGGGGAATTCAAAGTAAAAAGGCGGCTTTACAGGAACAAAAAGACGGGAGAGGCCAGGTTTCTTCTTGACGAGGTTCTGGGCTGGCCGGAGAGGTCTAGATGCACGCCGCGTTTGAAGGAGATGGCGGTGAAGCTTGGGAGCGAAGTACCCTTCAGGCGGGCAGCGGAAATTCTCGGTTATTTTGTCCCTGGGATAAGCGCCATGGCGGTGTGGCAGGCCGTGCAGGAAGCAGGAGAAGCACTCAGGCAGGAGGGAGAGTCCAGGAGAGAAGCCGTTTTTGAGAAGGGAGAGACACCCGAAGGTAAAGAGAAGACCTCCAGGCTTTACATAGAGGCCGACGGGATGGTGGTAAGGCTTCAAAGGAGCGGAGAGAAAAGGAAAGAGGTCAAACTCTTCGTAGCTTACACAGGCAAAGAAGCGATTGGGGGTGGCCGGAAGGCTTTAAAGGACAAGCTGGTAACGAGCGGTGTAGGCGAAGGGGAGAGGATGTGGGAGGAAGTTTACTCTGGGGTAGCGAGCCGGTGGGACATGGGCCAGGTGAAGGAAATATACCTTGGGAGCGACGGGGCGGAGTGGGCCAAGCAGGGGGTAGATTACTTCCCCGGGGCGGTACACGTTTTGGACCCTTACCATTTGAACCGGCGGCTTATAGAGGCTTTTTGGCACGATGAGGAGGCCTATAGTGGGATCAGGCAGGCCATTTATCTGGGGGACCGGGAGAAGGTAGAAGAGATTTTGGGAGGAGTAGCAAGGAGAGTTCGCGGGGCTAAGAGGAGGAGAATAGAGAAGCTCTGGCAGTATCTCAAGGAGAACTGGTCGGGGATAGTTACCTCTTCTGTTGCGGAGCATCTGGGGGCCATAGAGGGGCAGGTACAGCACAACGTGGCGCGGCGGATGAAGCGGTTGGGAGCCAGCTGGACGGAGGCAGGAGCAGACAGGATGGCGCGGGTTTTGGCTGCTCGAGCCAACGGGGTGCTCGGGAAGCACACTTCTCGTTGGCCGGTACTGCTGGCCAGGCAAGAACATTTGGCTCAGGCGGTGCGGTTGGAGGTAAAGCGGAAGATAGAGGAGGCGGGGAGTTGGCATAAAGCTGGGTTGCCGGCATTGAGAGGACCCTCTGCCGGAGCTCCATGGGTGAAGCATGTGTTGCGGGAACTAAGCCGGCCTAGCCTCAGTAGTTTGATCCCTTAATGGCGCAGGTACCGGGACTATCTTGGCGGCGAGGTTTCCATGAAGAGAAGTTTTCTCCCGAACCACCTACTAACTCTTGACGCGCACCTTCCTGGGTTAGTGTAAAGTTACTGTAGGAATTTTGCAGGAGCTAAGGAAGGGGAGAAAGAAGAGAGACCTCACCGTCCTTGCAACGGACGAGTAGTTGCTTAAACAACCACTCAGGAGGGTGAGGTCTCTATGCAGATTATAAAGCAGATTTGGGAGAAGTTCCAGAGGGTAGCGGAGCTAACGTTGAAGGTTCTGGAGGAAGGGACCGACTTTTTAAGCTTCGAGGAGAAGCTCTGGCAGGAGCTTAATAACCTGGGACAGGAGGTTTTGAGGGAAGTTTTAGAGGCGAAAGACGCCTATCTTCGGGAGCACCGGGAAAAGCGGCCCGGCTGGCGGGTAGAGCGGCGAAACGATCCCAAAGAAGTACTTACCCTTTTCGGTCTGGTCAACTATAAGCGAACCTATTACCGGCACAAAGAGACTGGGGAGCGGGTGCACCTGATAGATCGGTTGGTAGGTTACGGGCCGCACGCACGGGTTGATCCTCTGGTTAAAGCACAAGCCTTAGAAGAAGCGGTAGATCTTTCCTACCGGAAGAGTGGCGAGAGGGTAGGGAGAGGCAATCGGGAGGTTGTGCTAAGCGGCGAAGCGGTGAAGAAGGTGATTCACAACTTTACACTGGAAGAACTGCCCGAGCCGCCTGGGGAGAAGCGCCGGGGGAAGGTTCTTTATGTGGAGGCGGATGAAGACCACGTAGCAGGTCAGGACGGGAAGAAGTACTTACCCCGGCTGGTTTACATCCACGAGGGGAAAGAGAAGGTGGGGAAAGACAGATACAGACTCAAGCGGCCTTATTACTTGGGAGGGCTTTACTCAGATACGGATGAGCTGTGGTTCGAGGTGTTGAGCTACATCGAGGAGCAGTACGAATTATCTTCTGTGGAGCGGATTTACCTCTGCGGTGACGGAGACAGGTGGATAAAGAAAGGGCTGGAGTTTCTACCGAGGAGCGTCTTTGTCTTAGATCTTTTTCACCTGGACAAGTACCTGGTGGCTGCTTTGGGGCGTGATAGTGATGGTTATAGAGAGATTTGGGCGGCCTTATGGGAGGGTGATGAGGTAAAGGTACAGGCGATTTTGCGGCGGGCGGGCAAAGCTGCGGCGAGTCCTGCGCGGAAGGAAGCGGTACGGGATTGCCGACGTTACATCCGGCGGAACTGGGAGGGGATAATGGCCTACCGGCTTTATCCCGGGGCGGAGTTGGGGGTAAGTGCGGAGGCGCACGTAAGTCATCTCTTCTCGGCACGGTTATCATCCCGACCGATGGCCTGGAGTGCTCGTGGGGTAGACCGGATGGCCCGGTTGCGGGTGGCGAAGGCGAATGGTGTTTCCTTGCGGGAGCAATATGTAGCCCGACGGAAGGAGGGCTTAAAGGCTTTAGAGATCGATAAGGCAGCTGTCGAGGAAGAGAGGCAGAGGCTAAGGAAAATATCGGGTGAGGTGTTCGATAATCTTCCCGCTCTACGGGGTCCGGTAACGTCATTAACCAGAGCCCTCAAAGCTTTGAGCCGGAACATCGATCTTCTTTGGTAGTTCGTCCTGGTCCGGGGACAGTGGGGCTCGAGACTCCTACAGTAGGTTGACACGATCCCTTCCTGGGCGGGCTATTGACAAGAGAGCTGGGGTACCTTAAGCTTTCGTAATAGCTGGAATAATTGGAGGTGATCCTGTGCAGGAAATCGACGCCCGCGGTAAACCCTGCCCCCAACCCGTGCTTATGGTTAAGGAAGTGGTTGATAAAGGGGTCACGGCTTTTATTGTCCTGGTAGACAGCCAGGCCTCCGTGGAAAACGTTAAACGTTTTGCTGAAAGAAGCGGTTTTCAGGTTACGGTGGAAACCAAGGAAGGGTATTTTCAAGTGCGGGGACAGCGGGAAGGGGCAAGTGAACCGAAGGAGACCCCGGCAACTGTTTTCCCCCCAACCGAAGCTTCACCCGTGCAGACCCTGCTCATCCTCTCCGATACCCTGGGTCGCGATGACGCCGTGCTCGGACGCAATCTGGTAAAAATCTTATTAGACACTTTAGCGGTGCAAGAAAAGCGTCCTCGGTGTATAATACTGATGAATTCCGGCGTGAAACTGGCTTGCGAGGATGCCGAGACTCTAGAAGCCTTGGCCGATCTGGAAGCTAAAGGAGTGCAGATACTGGCTTGCGGCACTTGCCTTAATCATTTTGGCCTGTTGCCTTCGCTGCGGGTGGGCCGCCCTACCAACGCCTATGAGGTTACTAACATTTTGTTGGCCGGGGGAGTCCTGACCTGGGGATAAACGGAGGGAAACTTGGTGCGCCGCTATTTTCGCCGCATGAGTTATTTTTCCACGCTTGTTTGGCCTATAGTTCTGGCCTTGGGTATAGCCTTTCTGGCTGTGACCCACCCCCAGTGGCCCCGTAGTTGGTGTATCGCTGCCTTCCTGGCCACCCTTATCTTGCTTCCGGGAGTCTTGCTGGCCCTCAAACTCACTTCCACTCCTCTCACACAAGAACGGGTAACCTTTCTGTGGGGCCGAGCTCCCGGCATTATCGTGGTGCGGCGGGAAAGCGGTGAGGAGGATCGTTTCTACCATCAGGAAATTTTCACCTCATTCGCGGAAGGCAAAATCAAACAGGGAGATACTATCTCCCTGCACTTGCTAGATAAAGATATCGTCAGATGGGAAAAACTTTAGGTCTCGCTCCCTACTTCGGCCTCCCCTTCGGAACTGTCCTGGGGGGCTAGCACCATGGGAGTGGATTGCCCGCTCTTAAGAAACTGGCGTAATTTTTGCTCTAACTCCTGGTAGAGCTCCGGGTGTTCTTTGAGGTACTCACGCACATTCTCTCGTCCTTGCCCCAACCGGATGTCACCGTAAGAGTACCAGGAGCCGGTCTTGGTTATAAGCTTGGTAGCCAGAGCCGCATCCAGCAAGCTTCCCTCGCGGGAGATGCCTTCACCGAAGAGGATGTCGAACTCCGCCTGCTTGAAGGGCGGAGCCAATTTATTCTTCACCACTTTGGCCCGAACGCGGGTGCCAATCCGCTCGGAACCCCGTTTGATGTCCTCTACCCGGCGAACCTCTAGGCGAACGGAAGCATAGAATTTAAGTGCTCGCCCTCCAGGAGTGGTTTCAGGATTGCCGTAACCACCCACCTTCTCCCGGATCTGATTGATGAACACAGCGGTAGTGTTAGATTTGGCAATAACCCCGGTCAGTTTACGTAACGCTTGGGACATGAGCCGAGCCTGCAGGCCTACGTGAGCGTCACCCATATCCCCTTCGAGTTCCGCCCGAGGAACAAGGGCAGCCACGCTATCCACCACTATGATGTCCACCGCACCGCTCCGCACTAGCGCCTCAGCAATTTCCAGCGCCTGCTCACCAGTATCGGGTTGGGACACCAACAGGTTATCTACATCCACCCCCAGCCGCTGGGCGTAAACAGGATCGAGGGCGTGTTCGGCATCGATGAAAGCTGCCACCCCGGCCAGCTTTTGCGCTTCAGCCACGGCGTGCAAAGCCACGGTGGTTTTGCCAGAAGATTCTGGGCCGAAGATTTCCACTACTCGTCCTCGGGGAAAACCCCCAATGCCCAGAGCCACGTCAAGAGCGATCGACCCTGAGGGGATTACCTCGACTTGAAAGCGGCTGGCCGCTTCTCCTAGCCGCATAATGGCACCTTTACCAAACTGGCGCTCGATCTGGGTCAAGGCGTTTTCAAGCATTTTTTGCCGGTCACTCAAAGAAATTCTACCTCCTATTGTCACCTTCACCAGTTATTTTACCAGATCGAGCACCAGCAACTAAATACCCCCTGCGCGTCGAGTGCGCGTCAAGAGTTAGTAGGTGGTTCGGGAGAAAACTTCTCTTCATGGAAACCTCGCCGCCAGGATAGTCCCGGTACCTGCGCCATTAAGGGATCAAACTACTGAGGCTAGGCCGGCTTAGTTCCCGCAACACATGCTTCACCCATGGAGCTCCGGCAGAGGGTCCTCTCAATGCCGGCAACCCAGCTTTATGCCAACTCCCCGCCTCCTCTATCTTCCGCTTTACCTCCAACCGCACCGCTTGAGCCAAATGTTCTTGCCTGGCCAGCAGTACCGGCCAACGAGAAGTGTACTTCTCTAGCTCCCCGTTGGACCGCGCCGACAAAATCCGCGCCATCCTGTCTGCTCCTGCCTCCGTCCAGCTGGCTCCCAACCGCTTCATCCGCCGCGCCACGTTGTGCTGTACCTGCCCCTCTATGGCCCCCAGATGCTCGGCAGCAGAAGAGGTAACTATCCCCGACCAGTTCTCCTTGAGATACTGCCAGAGCTTCTCTATTCTCCTCCTCTTAGCCCCGCGAACTCTCCTTGCTACTCCTCCCAAAATCTTTTCTACCTTCTCCCAGTCCCCCAGATAAATGGCCTGCCTGATCCCACTATAGGCCTCCTCATCGTGCCAAAAAGCCTCTATAAGCCGCCGGTTCAAATGGTAAGGGTCCAAAACGTGTACCGCCCCAGGGAAGTAATCTACCCCCTGCTTGGCCCACTCCGCCCCGTCACTCCCAAGGTGTATCTCCTTCACCTGACCCATGTCCCACCGGCTCGCTACCCCAGAGTAAACTTCCTCCCACATCCTCTCCCCTTCGCCTACACCGCTCGTTACCAGCTTGTCCTTTAAAGCCTTCCGGCCACCCCCAATCGCTTCTTTGCCTGTGTAAGCTACGAAGAGTTTGATCTCTTTCCTTTTCTCTTCGCTCCTTTGAAGCCTTACCACCACCCCGTCGGCCTCTATGTAAAGCCTGGAGGTCTTCTCTTTACCTTCGGGTGTCTCTCCCTTCTCAAAAACGGCTTCTCTCCTGGACTCTCCCTCCTGCCTGAGTGCTTCTCCTACTTCCTGCACGGCCTGCCACACCGCCATGGCGCTTATCCCAGGGACAAAATAACCGAGAATTTCCGCTGCCCGCCTGAAGGGTACTTCGCTCCCAAGCTTCACCGCCATCTCCTTCAAACGCGGCGTGCATCTAGACCTCTCCGGCCAGCCCAGAACCTCGTCAAGAAGAAACCTGGCCTCTCCCGTCTTTTTGTTCCTGTAAAGCCGCCTTTTTACTTTGAATTCCCCAAAGCTGCTAACTACGGTTCTTTCCCGAAAGCCTATCACTTTCCAGGTGCGCTTGTCCCGGGCGTTCACGAGCCAGGTGTCTATTTCCTCGAGGGCCCAGGCGAAGATCTTCACGCAAGCTTCTTGAGAGAGCTTGTACACTTCTTCTTCGAGCTTGTAGAAGTCGCGGCATTCGGTAATTAGTTTGCTAACTTTCTCCCCCAGAAGAAGGATTATGTCCGCAAGAGGTTGAATGTCTGAAATAGGTTGGCTGTGCATGAGACCTCGCTCCTCCTTTCAGTCCATGAAAATTGTCCGTGAGGGGCGAGGTCTCCTCCTTCATGAGTCTCCTCCGTCACCTACTGAAATTGTACGCCCTCTGCGCGTCGAGAGATGCTAGGTGCGCTCTGCTCGAATTCCCCACTGCACAACCCAAGAGCTCTACCCGCACTCTTCTCGCCATCTCCTACCTCTTACACTACTTTCGCTTAAAAGTCACAGCCTGCCTCTACGCCACTCCACTCATCGCAAGCCCTCCCAGGCTCCAAGCGTCAGTAGCCCTAGGAGAAAAAGCCCCACTTTTTCCTTTAATGATCTTTCGCTGAGCCTGCTTTTTTGCCATAACGAGAAAAATTATACCCCCGAGAGAATACAAGCCACCTGCCCCACAGGCCGACGGAAAAGATTTTTTAAAGTGCCGACAGCTAAACCTCTTTTTCCAAATGGCGGCGCAGTAGCATGAGGGCCCCGTTGACCGCCCCCTGACGCACGGCCGCTCGGTGCCCGGAAAATTCGAAGCGCTTTACCTCGGTACCTGTGGAGGTGGCTAGAGCTACGTACACCAGCCCTATCGGCTTCCTAGGGGTAGCGCCACCAGGACCAGCAATTCCCGTAATGCTCAGCCCTAGCGAGCTCCCCAGCAGGCGTCTCACCCCTTCCGCCATAGCCTTGGCCGTTTCTGAGCTAACCGCTCCCACCATCTGCAATGTAGAACCCGGCACTCCCAGCACCCGCTCTTTCACTTCGTTGGCGTAGGAGATGACGCCGCCCAAGAAATAATCCGAGCTCCCCGGCACCTCGGTTAACCGTCCACCCAGCAGCCCACCGGTGCACGACTCCGCCACCCCCAGCGTAAGCCCCCGGTTACGGAGTAGCCGACCCACTACTTCTTCGATCTGCTCGTCGTCGCGGGCGAAAATATAATCGCTCACTCGTTCCTCGACTTTACGGAACAGATCCTCAGCCAGCGCTTGAGCTTGCTCCGGGGAAGCAGCGGTGGCGGCCACTCGGACATGCACTTCCCCCGGCTTAACGATATACCCTATCTTGGGATTGGAGCTCGCGGCTGCCAGGTCTTTCAACTTCTCCTGAACGGAGCACTCGGAAATGCCAGTGAGTTTCAGAATGCGATAAAAGAGGGTCTCGCTACGTTCGCCTAGCCTCGCGCGTAACACGGGCTCGACGTAACGCTCATACATGAACTGGAGTTCCCTGGGCGGACCTGGCAAGACAACCAAAATTTTGCCATTCACTTCCAAAAGGCAGCCGGGTGCGGTGCCATTATCATTCGGCAAAAGCTGCGCTCCGGCAGGTAGGTAAGCTTCTTTCACTACATTGGAGGGCACAGTACGCCCCTGAGCAGTGAAATACTTCTCGATACTCGCCAGGGCTTCTTGGTTGAGCACCAGGGGGACTCCTCGCACCTCGGCCACTGCCCCCATGGTAAGATCGTCCTCGGTAGGCCCCAGCCCCCCGGTTATGATAACCAGGTCGGCCCGCTCCAAAGCTTCTCGTAGCACCCCGGTAATGCTTTCCCAGTCGTCACCGATAGTGATTTGCCTGGTAACCTCTATACCCAGGGCCGCTAGCTTCTCGCCCAGATACTTGGCGTGGGTATTGACTATTTGCCCTAAGAGCAACTCGGTACCAGTGAAGATAATCTCCGCCCTCATCTAGCTCCTAGCCCACCTTTTATTCTTGCGCTCTTTTTCACTTATTAGCTTTACCTCCCCTTTTTTCCTGCTGGCAGGTAGAAGGAACTCGCTCCTGAGCGAAGAGCTCGCGGAAAACCTCCCCGGTCAGGCGCTCCTCTGCCAGCAATCTTTCGGCTATAGATATTAGCCGAGAACGGTTGCCCTCCAGATAATTCTTGACTCGCTCCTCCTGGCGAGAGAAGATCTCTTTCAAGAGTTCGTGGTGTAATTCTTCCGGGACCTCAGCGCTTCCAGCTACTCCCAGGCGGCTCATGCCGGACCGCACCATGGTCTCAGCTATTCGAGTAGCCTGCTCAAAATCATTGGCCGCTCCGGTGCTTCTGGTACCCAGAACCACTTCCTCCGCTATAGCCCCGGCCAGCAACACCGCCAGACGCCCCTCCAATTGTTCCTGGGTGTACAGATAGCTGTCCTCGTCGTATTGCTGCCGGAAGTAGCCCAGAGCTCCTCCTCTTGGGGTTACGGTCAAGGTGGTGACAGAACCTGGCCGTATCCACTCGCTCACCATGGCGTGCCCCGTTTCATGCACCGCCACCCGCCAGATTTCCTCTTTCCCTGGCCTACGCTCGAGTCTGGCCCCCAGCATAACGCGCTCGATAGCCTCCATGAAATGGCGCTGGCTTATGCAATTGGCCCCCTCACGCAGGGCCAGAATAGCGGCTTCGTTGGCCAGGCTTTCCAGATGAGCGCCGGAGAAGCCTAAAGTCTCTTTGGCCACCGCTTCCAGATCCACTTCGGGGGCCAAGGGTTTATTGCGAGTGTGCAATTGCAGAATTTCCAGACGCCCTTCCTTATCTGGCAAGTCCACTCGCACCTGACGATCGAAACGGCCCGGGCGCAGCAAGGCCGGGTCCAAAAGATCCGCGCGGTTGGTAGCCGCTATAACCAGTATGTTTACCTTCTCATCGCCTTTCATACCGTCCATTTCCACTAACAATTGGTTGAGCGTCTGGTCATATTCCAGATGACTGTTAACCTTGCCCCGCTTCCCCCCTAAAACATCGATCTCGTCGATAAAAATTATAGCCCGATTTTTGCCGTTCTGTTGTGCCCTCTCCCGGGCCATCTGGAAGAGGTTTCTTATCCGCTGCGCTCCCACGCCGGCATACATCTCTACAAACTCCGATCCGCTAGCGGCCAAAAACACTGAGTCGGTGTAGCCAGCCGCGGCTTTGGCCAGCAAGGTCTTACCGGTACCGGGTGGCCCGGTAAGCAAAATCCCTTTAAGCGGGCGCACCCCTAGGCGTCGAGCCTGTGGGTAATGGCGGATAAAATCCAGCGCTTCTTTGAGTTCCTCTACGGCTGCCCGCTGCCCTCCGATTTCGGCAAAGGTAATGGTATCGTCGTCCTTGCCCCCCTTGACCACTAGACTACGAACCGCGCCGCGGGAGTGCAGAAAATAGAAGAGCAACCCAAGCGCCCCACCCAGGAAGAGCAGGGGCAACAAATCGTACCCGTTGGCTGCCAAAAAGATAATCAGCGCCGACGCTAACCCCAAAGCCACTTCTTTATAAGGTTTATAAGGCATTTGGAGCACCTTCTTTCGTTACCGCCCGGGGGATAACCGCCACCAGAAAGTGGTTATCACGCACCAGGGTCAAATAAAAATTCTGGTCATCGAGGTACATACGGGCTTGCACTCCAGCCTCTGCAGCGTAGCGCTGCACCTCCCGAGCCATATCGGTATAGCACCCTTGAGCCAGCGCCTGGTAAATAGGAAACTGACTCCGGTAATAAACCTCTTCCAGCACTTTGTCTCGTTGATCGACTAGCCGGAGAGCGAAGGGCTTTTGCCCCATTGCTTGTCCCACCTCCCGGGACAGGCGACGGTAGAAGGTAGGAAGATCGGCCGGTGCCCCTTTCAACTTTATCTCTACCAGCCACCGCCCGGGCTCGTCTTTAACCTCATAGGCAGCAATGTTGGGCTCGTGCTGCATAACTTCTTTTAACGAGTAATGAAAGGCGTAGTGACTATAAGCCCATTGTCCTCCCCACAACAATGCTAAAGCCAATATAAATGACGTTACTAGCACTGGCCACCGCCAATGGAGCCATTGCATAGCTTAAAATCCCCCTTTGCTAAACCCATGCCGGTATATTATAGCATAGGCTGGACCGCGCAGGGGAGAGAGTAAAATATACCTGCGCGCCGAGAGCTAGAGCAGGCGAGTCTCTTGTCAGCTCCAGTTCACCGTCGGGCGAAAAGATGAAGCCTCCGGGCTGGATTTTCTACCAGCAGGCAACGCCGCGCCCCAAAAGTTAAGCCTTCAAGATATAACCGCTCGCACCAGGTAAGGCCCGGCTTTCGATCCGTTTTTCAACGCTAGCCGGCACCCTCGCCGGCATCAGGTGAAGGGAGCCCCCGCGCCACAGCGCGTACCACATCGCTGCGCCGTACCAGGCCCACCAGGCGTCCCTCTCGCACCACGGGAATTTGATGAATGTGACGCTCAACCATCAAACGAGCGAGCTCAGCAAGATCGGTGGTCTCAGTGGCCGTTATCACTGGATAGGTCATGAAATCTTTTACGCATTTTTCTTCCAACAACCGGACCTTCTCTTCCCAACCCCCTTCCTCTCTGAAGGTCCAAACGAACTGGAAGATATCCACCATTATAGGGCGGCGAGGGCGAAGAGCGGACATAATGTCGCCATCGGTGATAATGCCCCTCACCATACCCTCTTCATCCACCACCACTGCACAGGTAACTCCACGAGCCATCATGAGCTTGACAGCGGTAACCAACTTATCTTCTGGGTGTACCACTGCTACGTCCCTAAGCATTACTGCCGCCGCCTGCAATTTCCTCCCCTCCGATCTGCGCTCTAAGCGCAAAACTCGGTTTTATCATTTTAACGCTTGCGCCCACTCTAAGAAAAGGGTCAAGTCCAATTTTGTGTGTAAAATCCCCTCTGGTAGCCTTTGAGGCTTATTAGAGCCTTGTTAAGCCGCCCCTCTCCCGGTCTTATTGGTTTCGGCTTTAACTGTTCGTTCTTGCTCCTGCCTCCATGTCCAGTACTCCGTCATGTCCAGGTAGCGGTGGCCGGTAGACCTTTCCTCGTCTATCTCCATGAGCACCGCACCAATCAGTCTCAACGCCGCTTCTTCATTGGGGAAAATTCCTACTACCCTCTCCCGCCGGCGAATTTCGCGGTTCAGGCGTTCCATGGCATTGGTCGTGCGCAAGCGCCGCCTAACCGGCTCCGGCAAAGCCATAACCGCCATGGCATCCTCAAAACCAGCCTCAAGTCTCTCTATTGCCCTAGGCGCTACGGCCTCAAACTCCTGCACCACCTCCTCCAGAAGTAGTCTTGCCGTATCCATATCCGGCGCTTCAAAAATGTGTCTAAGGCGAGCATGAAGCTGCTTCTGCCAGGACTTGGGACACGCTTCCAGAATGTTGCGGACAAAATGCGTCTGGCACCGCTGCCAACTCGCCCCCTGAAAGTGGATCATAATGGCGTTTACCAGCCCCTTGTGGTCGTCCGAAACCACCAGGTCAACGCCCTTTAGCCCACGCTTCTTTAACCAGTCGAAGAATTCAGACCAGGTAGCCTCAGATTCGCCGTCCCCAATCATCAGCCCTAGAACTTCCCGGTAACCATCCCGGTTAACCCCGCAAGCTATAAGCACACTCTGGGATCTCACCCGCCCACCTTTCCGCACCTTTGTGACCAAAGCATCAACCAGAATAAAGGGATACTCCTTTTCGCTTAAATCTCGCTCATTCCAGGCCTTCACCAAAGGGTCAAGTCGTTTGCAGAGCTCAGATACCGTCGACTTGGAAAATTCCGTGCCGCATAGCTCCTCGACCACTGCCCTGACCTTGCGTGTTGATACTCCATTGACCACCATCTCCATCAGGGCCAGCAACAATGCCTGCTCGCTCCGCTGGTAACGCTCAAACATCTCCGTAGAAAATTTGCCGGATCTGATCCGGGGCACTTCCAGGACAAGCCGTCCGATCCGGGTTACAAGCGGCTTTTCCCGGTGGCCGTTGCGGTACGCTTGTCTTTCCTCTGTGCGCTCGTATGGTTTAGCTTTGAGCTGCTCTGTAACCTGAGCCTCGAGAATCTGATTTAAGACTTGCTCCATCAACCGGGCCAGACCATCGTCCCGGGAAAACAACTGTTGCAGAACCTCGCCATCTACGGTAACCTGGTAATGGGCCATCCTAAATCCCTCCTGGTAGTGTTGGTTGTGTCACTTCTTCAATCTACCAGAGGGAGGGTGGCCCTTCCTGCTTCTAACCACCCTTTTTACACACTATACCGGACGCTACTAAGAAAGCTGCTGACCAGCGAAAGGTGAAGTGGGAATGTGGAAAAAGAATCAATACCTGCCCGTTGGCGGCCGTCGTTTAACTAACACCGGCGCGCTTTCTCCCTTTCTGCTTTGGGAGCACAGCTCGTTCTATGCTACGATGGAAGACAAAGAAGAGAAGGGAGCATCGGATGTGAATCCTTACCGCTTACTCCAGAAATACTACCCACCCTGCACTCCGCTATATCGCTTGCTTTTGACCCACGGCCTCATGGTGGCCCGCAAAGCTTTGCAAGTGGCTGACCGTTGGCCCCTTTTAGCGCTCGACCGCCGCTTTATTTACGAAGCTGCCATCTTGCATGATATCGGCATTTTCCTCACCAACGCTCCCTCCCTGGGCTGTTACGGCACCAAACCTTACATCTGCCATGGGTATTTGGGCCGGGAAATTTTAGAGCGGGAAGGCTATCCCCGCCACGCCTTGGTGGCCGAGAGGCACGTGGGGGTTGGAATCACCCGGGAAGAAATTATTCAACGGCAACTCCCCCTCCCGCCACGCGATATGGTTCCGCAAAGTTGGGAAGAAAAGATCATCGCTTACGCTGACAAATTCTTCTCCAAGGGAGAAGAACATTTAACCCGGGAAAAGACACTGGCGGAAATTGAGGCTGATTTGGGCCGCATAGGACCAGAAAAGGTGGCTATTTTCCGCAACTGGCACCGGGAACTGCAAGGTCAGCAGTAACCGATTTCTTCTATCTCGCGGGTGCGGGCGCGGAGCATGAGGTTCCGCGCCGCCTCCAGAGGAGAGAGCCCTTCGAACAGCACTCGGTAGGTTTCGACAGTGATGGGCATTTTCACCTTGAGTTCTTGGGCTAGGGTGTAGGCTACCTTGGTAGTTCGCACTCCTTCCACTACCATACCCACCGCGGCCAAAGTTTCTTGCAAGCTTTTTCCTTTCCCTATCTCCCATCCCGCTCGGCGGTTACGGCTATGGCGGCTGGTGCAGGTGACGATCAAATCCCCCACCCCCGCCAGCCCGGTGAAGGTCAAAGGGTTAGCTCCCAGCCGCACACCCAGCCGGGCTATCTCCGTCAGCCCCCGGGTCATCAAAGCCGCTTTGGCGTTATCACCAAAACCTATCCCCTCGCAGATACCCGTCCCCAAGGCGATAATATTTTTCAACGCTCCCCCCAACTCCACTCCCACCAGGTCAGGGTTGGTGTAGACGCGGAAGAAGGAACACATCAGCAGCTCTTGAGCCCATTCGGCTGCTTCCCAGCGATGAGAAGCCACCACCACCGCCGTGGGTTGCTCCCGGGCCACCTCTTCGGCGTGGCTGGGTCCGGAAAGAGCCACGTAGCGTTCCAATGCCTCTTCGCCAGCTTCGGTGGCGAAAACCTGGGATAAGCGCAGGCGCGTTTCCAGCTCCAGCCCTTTGGCTCCGTTGATCACATAGGCACCAGAAGGGAAGACAGGCCAGGCTGCCCGTAGCACCTCCCGGAAGGCGTGGGAAGGTACGGCACAGATCACTACCTCTACCCCTTGGAGGGAGTCTTCCAGAGAAGCTGTAGCCACCACTTTTTCCGGCAGGCATACCCCTGGCAAGTAGCGCAAATTCTCCCGACACCGGTTGAGCTCCTCCGCCTCTTCCTTGCGCCGGACCCATAGATTTACCCGGTAGCCTTTGCGGGCCAGGAGATAAGCTAGTGCTGTTCCCCAGCTACCTCCTCCCAAGACGGCAGCGCGCAGAGAACTCACCCCCTGAGCACGCGCAGGGCGTTGCGAAAGAGTTGGATGC
The DNA here is from genome assembly GCF_052073645.1 of Desulfothermobacter acidiphilus. Lineage (GTDB taxonomy): Bacteria > Bacillota > Desulfotomaculia > Desulfotomaculales > Ammonificaceae > Desulfothermobacter > Desulfothermobacter acidiphilus. Next base: position 1,029,880 of record NZ_CM125440.1, read on the forward strand.
CGGTGGGAGAAACGGGGCCACGACGCCAATTAGGGTGCTGGGAGGGAAGCACCAGGCGCTCCGGGTGGGGCATAAGGCCCAGAATTCTCCCCGAGGGATCGGTAACGCCTGCTATGGCGTGGAGAGAGCCGTTGGGATTGTAGGGGTAGGCTTGCGTGGGCTGCCCTTCCGGGTCCACGTAGCGGAAAGCTACTAAGCCTTGCGCCTCTATGGCGGTAAGAGTGGCCTCGGAAGCGTAAAAACACCCCTCCCCGTGCGCCGCCTGCCATTCCACCGTCTCTTCCCCCCAGTCCCGCGTGAATAACGAAGGACTTCTCTCCACCCTCAGCCGCACCCAGCGGCATTCAAAGCGTCCCCTAGTATTGGGCATAAGTACCGCCTGCATCTTCCCCAGAGTCCCAAAGGGTAGCAAGCCGGTGCGTACCAGCACTTGAAAACCGTTGCATATACCCAGCACCAGACCGTCGCGAGCCAAGAAAGCTTCGATTTCTTCCCGCAAAAAAGAAGTGAGCTCCACTGCCAGGATTTTGCCGGCCGCTATGTCATCGCCATAAGTGAAACCCCCCGGAATCACCATCAGAGGGTAATCGGTGAGTCTTCGCTCCCGACGCCGCAACTGGTTCATATGCACCAGGTGGGGTTGAGCTCCCGCTAGTTCCAGGGCGTAAGCCGTCTCTGCGTCGCAATTGGTTCCGTCCGTCCGCAAAATCAACACCGGCACCCGCACCTTAACCGAAAACCTCCTTGAGCGGCGCCTGATATGCCGCCCGCAATTGTTCTAATGCCACTTCGAAAATGGTTTTCTCCCCCTGGCGAGCCGCCAATACCGCCCGACTCCAGGTACGCCCCAGCACTTGAAAGGGTACCCCATCGAACCAATCCTCGGGCACCGCTCCCTCCCGGAGTTCCAGCACAAAGCAACCCGCCGTCTCGTTAAACAGGAAAAAGTCGGGCCGGGAAGTCGGAGGAAGGAAGAGTTCCGCCCCCAACCCGGAGCCGAAGGCCATCTCGGCCACCGTGGCCCAGAGCCCACCTTCGCTTACATCGTGCGCTGCCAGCACGACTCCGGCCGCGATGGCCTCGTGCACCCGGCGCAAAACCAAGGGCAACCGGCTCAGATCGATGCGAGGCAAGCGAGAAGAAGGAAGCCCGCGGAGCTCGCTGTACACCGACCCCCCCATCTCTTCCTCGTGGCGGGACCCCACCAAAAGCAGTGTGTGCCCCTCGCCCTTGAAGTCACTCGACACCGTTCGCCTCACATCGGGCAGGCGACCGAAGGCCGAGATGCATACCACCGGAGGAATATGTATGACCACTTTATCGCCGCGATAAGTGCTAGAAAGGCTGTCCTTACCGGAAATGAAGGGAAGCCCCAAACGCAAGCTGAAATCTACGCAGGCATCAACCGCCCGGTCGAGTTGAGCCAGAAATTCCCCCTCGGGCACAGGCCAAATAAAGTTATCGATCAGGCAGAGCTCGCTGGGGTCGGCTCCCACGGCCACAGCGTTAGCCACTGCCTCCGTCGCCGCCCATATGGTGCCCCAATAAGGATCCAAGCGGTTAAGGATCGGGTTTAGCCCATGGGAGATAATTAGGGCGTAGGGGCGGCCCAGAACAGGAGTTAGCACCACGGCGTCATTAGGACCGCTTCCGCCCACTCCGCCGTACGGGGGAAGGGCGTTGGTTCCCTGCACCCCGTGATCGTACATCCGGACAATAGGCTCTTTAGAACAAACGTTGAGGTGGCTCAGCACGCGGGCCAGCCACTCCCCATCCCACTCCAGCGGTGGAAAGGCCCATTGAATGCCCCTCATCCCGGGAACCCACTGGCAAGAAAGTGTCCGTGGCGGCAATCCGTGGTGGAGAAACTCCATTTCCATCTCTACCACCCGCTCCTCACCGTAAAAAACGAGGAAGCGCCGATCCGAAGTAAAATGCCCGATTACCGAAGCCTCCACATTGAAATCCTGACAGATTTTCACGAAGTGCTCGACTTGGTCAGGAGCAGTGGCCACCACCATGCGCTCCTGGCTCTCGGACAACAAAATTTCCCAGGGGGCCAGGCCGGAATATTTCAGCGGCACCCGATCCAGATACAAACAGGCACCGGTATCCGCACCCATCTCTCCCACCGCCGAAGCCAGCCCCCCCGCTCCGCAATCGGTTATAGCCCGGATTAGCCCCTGGTCCCGAGCTGCCAGCAAGGCGTCAGCCATGCGTTTCTCCTCGATAGGGTGGCCGATTTGCACCGCCTGCGCGTGCACCTCCAGCGTGCGATCGGTCATGGCAGCGCTGGAGAAAGTGGCACCGTGTATGCCGTCGCGCCCCGTTCGTCCTCCCACCAGCAGAATGACATCGCCAGGAAGCGGTTGGCCCTTAGCCGCCCGCTCGGCCGGTAGGAGGCCGTACGCGCCCACAATTACCGTGGGCTTGGCCCGGAAGTCGGGATGGAAATGAACGGAGCCGTTGTTGGTGGGAACTCCCATCCGGTTGCCGTAATCGCGTACCCCGGCCACCACCCGCCGAAGGAGATAGCGAGGGTGCAGGCAGCCGGGAGGGACCTGTTCTTCTGGAGTATCCGGCGGGGCGAAGCAGAATATATCGGTGGAAGCTATCACCTTGGCACCCTGCCCCGTGCCCATTACATCGCGGAAAACCCCTCCTGAACCAGTGGCCGCTCCGCCGTAGGGCTCGATAGCCGAGGGGGCGTTATGAGTCTCCACCTTGCCGCACACCGCCCAATCCTCGTAGAAAGCCATAACCCCGGCGTTATCCACGAAGGCGGAGAGCACTAGATCATTCCTGCCCACCTTAGCCGTGGCCTGACGCAAACGGGTGAGGAAAGGAGGCTTCTCTTGCCCGTTTACCGCGATGCGCGCCTTGAAGGTCTTGTGGGCACAGTGCTCCGACCAAGTTTGAGCCACGAGCTCCACCTCGGCATCGGTTGGATCGCGGCCCTTTTCGCGAAAGTAATTCTGGATTAAGCGCATCTCTTCCAGATTAAGGAAAAGGCGGTCGCAGGAGAGGGCCAAGAGCTCCTCATCACTCATTCCCCGGAGGGGAATGATCTGAGTACGCCCAGGCTCGCTTCCCAGCCTAAGGGTGGAAGGAGGAGAATGCACCACCCGCTGAATGGTATCATTCACCAGCAAGCGCCGGATCACCAGTTCCAGCTCTTCCTGGCTCATTGCACCGTAAAAAGCGTACTCCCAGCTGGAATCGGCTGCTAGCAACCCGGCAACTCCTAAATCGGCAGCCGCCTTCATGAGCGAGGCCGCCTCCGGGTTCATCACTCCTGGATGATAAGCCACCTCCACCAGCCGAGCAGCCCCGGTAAGAATGGGCTGGTTGAGGGTGTAGCTCTGGAAGACCGGTTCGCAGAGCAATTGCTCGGCCAACTGCCGGGCCTCCGCTTCCCCTACCCCCTCCAAGCGGTAGACCTTGGCCGTGCGAACCGAGTCCACCGAATGGATTCCCAGACCGTGGCGGAGTTCGTGGAGCAGCTCTTCTCCCGCCGGATCGCGCAAGTGAGGAAGGACAGCGACGCGGACCTCTTGCAAAGCCAAAGTTCTCTCGACGCTCCTTTACCGCAATAGCTTTTCGCGATTAATACTTTCCACCCGGAGCAGCAGAACTCCTGCCAAAAGGAAGGGCCGCGCTGCGCGGCCCTTCTAGATCCGGACGTGTTAAGCCAAAGACGGTTAACAAACCTTGAGCCCGGTAGGCACATCCAGCTCCATTGACTTAGCCTTGACTCCGGGTATGGATTGGAGCTTATTTACCAGATTACTGACTTCTTCCGCAGTAGCTTCGCATAGCAGGGAAATAAGACCGCTCTCGCGGCTGGGATAGGGACACCCGTGCCGACAAACGATCTTATCGCTGAACTCGGTCAGCACTTCTTGCACCTTGATCGACTGCGCCTTGCGATTCTCTACCAGCACCCCAATCATGTACACGCCCATCTTGCCTCCCTCCTTCGTGGTAGCATTCCCATTTTCTCCAACAGCGTCACCGCTTATACGCCCCTCCCCTATCACCTCCTAAGCAAAAACCACGAAAGCCAGAGCTCCGCTCCCGACCTTCGTGGTTCGGCATCACGCCTTCAGGCGCAAATTTCTTTTAAACACGCTTAGATTGTAGACGCTTCAATTATAATCCAAAAGCTGTTAATTGTCCATCCTCCTACGGCAAGATGTGTGCGTCAAGAGTTAGTAGGTGAACTCGGAGAGGAAATTTCCTGGAATTTGAGACCACGCCGCCTCAATCCCGCCTCGACCAGGCTCAAGCTAGCTCAAAGCTAGGCCGGCTCAACTCCCGCAGCACATACTTCACCCATGGAGCTCCGGCAGAGGGCCCTTTCAGTGCCGGCAACCCTGCTCTAAGCCAACTCCTCGCTTCCTCTACCTTCCGCTTCACCTCCACCTGCACCGCCTGGGCCAGATGCTCCTGCCCGGCCAGCCTTAACTCCCACCGAGAAGTGTACTTCTCTAGCTCCCCGTTGGACCGCGCCGACAAAACCCGCGCCATCCTGTCTGCTCCTGCCTCCGTCCAGCTCGCTCCTATCCTCTTCATCCGCCACCCTGCCCCGTGCCACACTTGCCCCTCTATGGTCCCCAACCGCTCAGTACCAGGAGAAGTAATTATCCCAGACCAGTTCTCTTTCAAATAGCGCCAAAGCCCCTCTATCCTCTTCTTCCTGACTCCCCGAACTCCCCTCACTGCTTTGTTCAGAACCTCTTCCACCCTCTCCCACTCCCTCGAAGCTATGGCCTGCTTGGCTTCGTTGTAAGTCTCCTCGTCGTGCCAAAATGCCTCTACGAGCCGCCGGTTCAAATGGTAAGGATCCAAAACGTGCACTGCCCCGGGGAAGTAATCTACCCCCTGCTTGGCCCACTCCGCCCCGTCGCTCCCAAGGTATATTTCCTTCACCTGGCCCATGTCCCACCGGCTCGCTACCCCAGAGTAAACTTCCTCCCACATCCTCTCCCCTTCGCCTACACCGCTCATTACCAGCTTGTCCTTTAAAGCCTTCCGTCCACCTCCAACTTCCTCTTTGCCCGTGTAAGCCACAAAGAGTCTTACCTCTTTCCTTTTCTCTTCGCTCCTCTGGAGTCTTATCACCATCCCGTCGGCCTCTATGTAAAGCCTGGAGGTCTTCTCTTTACCTCCGGGTGTCTCTCCCTTCTCAAAAACGGCTTCTCTCCTGGACTCTCCTTCCTGCCTGAGCGCTTCTCCTGCTTCCTGCACGGCCTGCCACACCGCCATGGGGCTGATCCCCGGAACAAGATAGCCTAGAATTTCTGCCGCTCGCCTGAAGGGCATGTCCACCCCTAGCTTCACCGCCATCTCTTTCAAGCGCGGTGTGCACCGGGATCTCTCCGACCAGCCCAAGGCCTGGTCAAGAAGAAACTTGGCTTCCCCCGTTTGCTTGTTCCGGTAAAGCCGCCTCTTTACTTTGAGTTCTCCAAAGCTGGTGACTAAGGTCCTTTCCCTGAACCCCACTACTTCCCAAACTCGCTTGTCCCTCGCGTTCATGAGGTGGGTGTCTATCTCTTGCAGAACCCAGGCGAAAATTCCGAGGGACATTTCTAAAGACCGCCTCTGCACTTCCTTCTCGAGTTGGTAAAAGTCGCGGCAACCGGTGATCAATTCGCTGATTTTTTCTCCAAAAAGAAGGATCTGGTCCACCAGAGGTTGAATATTTGAAATGGTTTGCATCGGACCTCGCTCCTCCTCGCTCCTTCTTTCAGTCCATGAAAGTTGTCTGTGAGGGGCGAGGTCTCCTCCTTCATGAACCTCCTCCGTCACCTACTGAAATTGTACGCTCTCCGGCAAGATTTTTTCAGCGGGGTGGGCACGACGTCCCTTTCGCTTGCGGGAGCACGCCAAGCCCGGTTGCGGAGGCGGCAAGCAACGCCGGGCGCTGATAGCTGCGCTATCAATTTCAAGTAGAGGGATATTTGAGGTTCTCGGCCAGGATGGTGGCCGTGTGCTTGGTTTCGCCAGCGAATGCGCTGCCTATCTGCCACAAACAGCCTGGGCAATCTAGCGCCACCGTAGATGCCCGGCTAGCAGCAATAGCCTGGAGCTTACGGTCCAGGATGGCGCGGGAGAGACCGGGCTGCTTTAAGGTAAAAGAGCCGCCGAAACCGCAACAGAGCTCCGGCGGTTCCGTTTCCACCAGCTCAGATCCCAGCAATCGCAGGAGCTCCCGGGGAGCGCGCTCGGCTCGGAGAGAAAACTTCAGATGACAGGAATCGTGATAAGTCACCCGCTTTCTCATAGGAAGCAATTGAGGCAGCAAGTCCTCTCGGTGTTCCCAGACAAAAGAAGAGAATTCGGTCACCCGGTCAGCCAAAGCTTGAGCACGGATACGCTCTTCTCCCTGCAGGACTTGGGGATACAGTTGTCGCAAAGCCACGGCGCAGGTGGGACAAGCGGTGAGCACCGGCTCGGTGGGAAAAGCAGCGAAAAGCCGGAGGTGATAGCGGGCTAGACGGATTAGACCTTCCGGACGGCCGCTTTGCCAAGCGGGAAAACCGCAACAGCCCTGCTCCTCCGGATGGATTAATTCCCAGCCCATGGCCGCTAGCACCCGGGCCACCGCCTCCCCTAATTCGGGAAAAATATAATCGATCAGGCAACCAGAAAAAAAGAGCACGCGGCCCCGAGAGCTGGCGGGACGGGAAAGAGAGCGAACCCGCTCCCGGAAGGGAAGCGAAGCCAGCGGCGGAAGCGAGCGCCCCCGGGCCAGCGCGGTGAAAAAGGGGACACGATCGATCCTGCCCTCCCTCACCCAGGGACGCTGCAAACGCGCAGCCACCTTAACCGACGCGTGCAAAAGACGCGGGCGGGGCAGAAGGCCATCTACCACCAACCTCGTGCCCGTGCCGAGTCCCTTCTCCGCCACTGCCCGCCGCCGAAGTTCTTGGATGAGGGCAGGAAGATCAATGCCAGCCGAGCAGTATTCTTTACAGCGCTGGCAGCCTAGGCAGAGATCCTGCAGGCGCGTCGCTTCTTCCCAGCTGGTGAAGAAGGCAGTCAGAAGCACGCCTATACCGCCGGTGTAAACCGAACCGAAAACCCCCCTACCTGCTGGTAAACCGGGCAAACGTTGAGGCAAGCGGCGCAACGGACGCACCGCAACGCTTCCCGGAAGACGGGATCGGCGGCCATGCGGCTCCTCCCGTTGTCAAGCAGCACGATATGCAGTTCTTTCTGGAGGTGATAGTTGCCCTCAGGATCCTCGGCGGGAACAGTACCGGTGATCAAAGTCACGTAGCTGGTGAGGTTCTGAGCGGTGGCGCTGCGAGGTAGCACCTCCAGCACGGGCACTATATCGGCCAGTCGCGGCACCAATTTCTCCAACCCTACCACCACCACATGCACTGGTGGCAAGGTGGTGGTCAAGCGCCCGTTGCCCTCGTTGGTGAGAATCACCACGGTGCCCGTTTCCGCTACCGCCAGATTAGCTCCAGATACTCCCATCCAAGCTCCTAAGAACTTCTGGCGCAGTTGCGCCCGGGCGAACTGCACCAGCTGAGCCACTTCCGGCTCCAGCTCCTGGCCCGCCTGCCGGCTGAAGAGCTCGGCCACCTCCTGGCGGCTCATGTGAATGGCCGGCATCACCAGGTGAGAAGGGCGCTGGCCGGAAAGCTGGATGATCCACTCCCCCAAATCGGTCTCCACCACGTCCAGGCCCTGAGCCTGCAAGTAGGAATTGAGGTGGATCTCCTCCGAAGCCATCGACTTGGATTTCACCACCGTCGTTATGCCCCGGGAGCGGGCCAATTCGGCAATATAGGCCCGAGCCTCCGAGGCACCAGCTGCTCGGAAAACCACCGCTCCCCTGCGAGTCGCTTCCCGGGTAAAAGCTTCCGCCAGCTCCTCCATGCGGGCGATGGACTCTGCTTTAATTTCGGCTACCTGCTGGCGCAGAGCTAGAAAATCTCTGCCGGCGTACGCCCTCTCACGCGCTGGAACGTAGCTGTCGGCAAAACGAGTAAGGGCCCAGCTCACGCGGCGGTTAGCCAGAGCTTTATCAACTTCTTTCCGCAGGCTCATGCTCTCTCCTCCCCCAATAACATCACCAGCAAACGTCTCGGACCATGAACCCCGATGGTGAGCACCCGCTCGATATCCGCCGTGCGACTGGGCCCAGAAATCATGGCCAGGTAACCGGGGAACTCTCCCCGCGCTGACCAGTAGGCCAGCGCTTCCTCCAGCGAAGCTACTAGCCCTCGCAAGGGCACCAGAGCTAAATGCATGGGAGGGAGCATGGAAAACAATCTTGCCTCCAGCGCCGTAGCATCGTGGATTAAGGTTCCGGTTGCAGCCACTGCCAACTCGCTCCAGGTGATGCCCAACTCGGCCCGCTCCGCCTGCTCCCTCCGGGTGCCCGTGGTTACTTCGGCTCCCGTTTCCACGATTGCCGAGCGCAAATCCAGTGCCAGGAGCTCTGGGGAGGAAGGCAAGGCCACCCGCTGGATGCCGTTAGACCGTATCAATTCCCCCACCTGGAGCCGAGCAGCTTCCGGATAAGCGGCGTAAAACACCTCCGCCCCTAAAGCGCGCGCCTGAGCCGAAAAGGTTTCCACGAGCTCCGCCTCAATCTTCAAGGCGCTCCCTCCCTCAAACATCTATCTCGCTTGGCGATAAGCCCCTATCCCTAACCCCAGAATAAGCAAGAAAGAACCCGTCAGTAAGACCCACCCCTGCGACAGGGTTCGCACCGTATCCGCCGCCTTAGCTGCCGGCAGCGGTGGTGGAATCACCCCTGGGAAGAAGTAGGCCTGTAAGGTAGCGATGGCCCCGATGACCGCGGCGAAGAGAACGCTATGCAGTATGCAGAAGCGGAAGAGATCGCTCTCCTTGCCGATCAACCCCGTGGCACCGGTGCCTACCGCGAGGTTTTGCAACGAGATCATCTTTCCTGCCACCCCGCCGCTGCTATTGGTGGCAATAGTAAGCACCGGGTTGATCCCCAACCCTTCCGCGGTTATCTGTTGCATCTTACAAAAAAGCGCGCTGGATGAAGTATCGCTGCCAGTAATCACCACCCCCAGCCAGCCCAGGAAAGCCGACATCAAAGGGAACGCCATCCCGGTCACCGTGAAGGCGCGTCCCAGAGTGGGAGTCATGCCAGACCAATTGGCCACAAAGGCAAATCCGAGAACCGCGGCAATAGTCAACAGAGCGAAACGCAGATCCTTTAACGTCTTGACTAAAACCTCCACAAATTGCCCCACACCCACTCGCAGGACAATGGCACTCACAATGCTGGTGAGCAAAATAGCGGTGCCCCCCGCGGAGAGCCAGTTAAAATTGTAAACCACCGCCAGGGGCTTGCCGCCAGCAATGATAGCTTTGTCCAGACCGGTAAAAACGATTTTGAGTGTGACCTTGTCCAGCAAAGCCTTCACCGGCTTTAAGCCCCAGTCACTGATAAGGATGGTCAGCACGATGAAAGGAAACCAGGCGCGAAAGACCTCGCCTGCCGAATAGCGCGCGCGTGATAGAAGCGCTGGGGGCTCGTCCGGGAACCTCCACACCGTCCGGGGCTGCCAAAACCGGAGCAGAACCACCAAAGCCACTATGGAGACCAGCGCCGAAGCGATGTCCGGCAGCATAGGAGTCATGTAGTTGGAAGTGAACCACTGAGTAAGAGCAAAAGAGAGCCCGCTCACCAAAATGGCCGGCCACACCTCTAGCGATTTGCGCCAGCCAGCCATGATAAAGACCAACCAGAAGGGGAGGAAAACCGAAAGCAAGGGCAATTGCCGCCCCACCATTTGGCTAATCGACATCTCATCGATCCCGGTAACCGCTCCGGCGGTGATAATAGGGATACCAATGGCTCCGAAAGCCACTGGAGCCGTATTGGCGATGAGGCAGATACCCGCGGCGTAAAGGGGATTGAAACCTAATCCGGCCAGCATGGCCGCGGTGATGGCTACCGGCGTGCCGAAGCCGGCTGATCCTTCCAAAAAAGCGCCGAAGGAAAAGGCGATAAGAAGCGCTTGCAGGCGTCGATCTTCCGTAATGCTGGCGATAGAACTGCGGATGATCTCGAACTGACCGGTTTTCACCGTCAAATTATACAGGAACACCGCCGTGATCACGATCCAGCCGATGGGGAAAAGACCGGTCAGAACACCGTAAAGCGCCGTCAACCCCACCATATACCCCGGCATCCCGTGAAACCATAAAGCCAGCAAAATCGCCAGCAGTAAGGTGATCAATCCGGCTACATGCCCCTTCACCCGCCAGAAGGCCAGAGCGCAAAAAAGAAAAATGATAGGCAAAGCATCGACCAGAGCCGACAACCAAAGATTCCCCAGGGGATTAATCACCTGCGTCCAGGTCACCCTGTAGTTCCTCCTTCCTTCTCTAACTCGCGTTAACCCTTTTCAAAACCCCAGCCAGCGAATAGCGAATAGTTAGATTAGCTTTCACCCCCAATTAATGCCAAAGTTCGGTCATCATATGGCTAAGTGATCTGACCACTACATCCTTCGACAAGCAGGAGCAGAATCCTCTTCGCCAGAGCTATTTTTTAGAGGAGATTTAAAGAAAGAGAAGACTTAGGAAAGGTCAGCTTTAGGAGTGGCGTAGAAGACGGGTCAGCTCTACCTCTACCTTCCACAAGTGCTGATACATGAGATCGCGGGCGCGCACTTTGTCATGGGCAGCTACAGCTAAAAAGATCTCCCGGTGCTCTTCGAAGAGACGCTGCGTAGTGCCAGCCGTGGCTGAAAGCCAAAGAGCCCGAGTGACGCGCAACGTCTGGCCGATGATCTCCTGGATAGTGCTCATCAAGCTGCCGATTAAGGGGTTGCCGCTAGCTCGAACCAGGGTCAAATGAAAGCGGAGATCCAACTGCGCCGCCTTTTCCCCCTCACCCTGGGGCAGAATAACCTCCATTTCTTCGATAATTTGTTCCAATTCCCGCAGGAGCTCCGGCGAACAGCGCTCAGCTGCCAAGCCCGCTGCCTCTACCTCCAGAGCCTTACGCACTTCCAGAATGTTCTGCACCTTATCCTTCTCCAGCAGCAGGATAAAGACCAGCGGTTCGATCACCGCATTGGCCTCCGGGCGCTTGATGTATATTCCTTCCCCATGCTTAATCTCCAGAATACCGGCCAGGTTAAGAGCGGATAAAGCTTCCCGTACCGAAGCCCGGCTCACCTGGAGTTTTTCGGAGAGTTCCCGTTCGGTCAAAAGCTTATCACCTGGAACCAATTGCCCTTCTAGAATTAGCGTCTTTATCTGCTCCAGGATACTTTCTGAAGTACGCCTGGTTTTCACTGGCTTAAAACCCTTCATAAACCTCGCCTTTCTCCTTGTTAATTTTGCTAATAACTGATTAGATTATACCACAAGGGTCAGGGACGGCAGGAAAAAGGCGAGGGGAAATCGAAGAGATCTATAGTGGTCATACCACCAGATAACTTAACCAAAGGGCGGGGGAAAACATGAATAAGCAACTGGCCCTGGCTGCGCTGCGCCAGGAGTTAGGAGAAACCAATGTCGTTACCGACCCGGAGGAGCTCCTATGCTACGGTTACGACGCCACTCCCGATCTACCCGAAGGGAAACCAGACGTAGTGGTAACGCCGCAGACCACCGAGCAGGTAGCGCAAGTGCTAAAAATTGCCCGGCGCTTCCGCCTGCCGGTGTATCCGCGTGGAGCGGGTACCAATCTCAGCGGAGGTACCGTCCCGCTTCGCGGTGGCATAGTGCTCTGCACCGTAAAGATGAACCGCATCCTGGAGATAGACCCGGTCAACCTCACTGCCACGGTACAGCCTGGGGTAATTATCCAGGAACTCAATCAGGCAGTCGCACCCCACGGGCTTATCTATCCTCCTGATCCAGGTACAGTGGCCACCGCCACCATGGGAGGAAGCGTAGCCGAGTGCTCCGGTGGACTCCGTGGTCTAAAGTACGGGGTAACCCGAAACTACGTCATGGGGCTGGAGGTGGTACTGGCCAACGGCGAGGTTCTACGGTGCGGCGGTAAGACGGTAAAAAACGTCACTGGGTACGACCTAGTGCGACTTTTCACTGGCTCCGAAGGAACGCTGGGGGTTATCACCGAGATCACCGTGCGCCTTATCCCCGCTCCCCCCTGCCGAGAAACCATGCTGGCCGGGTTCGCGCAGTTAGCCGATGCCGGCAATACCGTGACCCATATCATCCAGCACAAGGTGATCCCGGCCACTTTAGAAATCATGGATCGGGTAACAGTGGAAGTGGTGGAGAGCTATGCCCGCATCGGCTTGCCCACCGATGTGGCAGCGCTTTTGCTAATCGAGATAGATGGGATACCGGAAGTAGTGCAAAGGGAGGCGGAAACGGTACGCGAAATTGTGCTCCGCAACGGGGGCTGGCTCCAAACTGCTGCCGACGATGTCCAACGGGAGAAGCTATTAGCGGCTAGAAGAGCGGCGTTGCCGGCCTTGGCCCGAGTCAAGCCCACCACTATCCTGGAAGACGCCACCGTGCCCCGCAGCGAAATAACCACCATGCTCTTGTCCATAGAAGAAATAGCCTGCAAGTACCGGCTCACCATCGGCACCTTTGGGCACGCTGGCGATGGCAACCTCCACCCCACCATTCTGGCGGATGCCCGCGACCCGGAAGAAATGCAACGGGTGCGAAGCGCGGTGGAAGAGATCTTCCGCGTGGCCCTCTCTCTGGGAGGAACGCTCACCGGCGAGCATGGTATCGGCATCGCCAAGCAACGATTCCTGCCCTGGGAAATGGGAGAAACGGGCCTCTGGGTGCTACGACAAATCAAACGAGCGTTAGACCCGGACTACCTTCTCAACCCGGACAAGCTTGTCCCCCAGGAAGGAGGGGAAGCAAATTGACGCGGGCCCTGGAAAAACAGTCCGCACTGGAGGAAACACTGATAAAGTGCATGAAGTGCGGTAACTGCCAAGCTGTATGTCCCATTTACCAGGAGTTGAAATTAGAGTCGGCAACCGCGCGGGGCAAAATCCGCCTGGCCCACGCTTTACTCCGTCAGGAACTCCCCCCCACTCCGGCCATGGCCGAACGCTTCGACCTTTGCCTGACCTGTCTGGCTTGCGAATCGGTATGTCCCAGCGGCGTTAAAGTGGGAGAAATCATCCTAGCCTCTCGCGAAATCCTGGCGAAAAAGCGCCAACCGCCGCCAGTGAAGCGTGCGCTTTACTTTATCCTGCGCCACCCGCCCACCCTGCGCCGGGGAACTCAAATCGCCTCTCGCCTACAAAAGTTAGCTTTCCGCTCCTTGCCAGGGGAGCGGATGCAGCCCCGCTTCCCCCTGGGGCTAGATAAGCAGCGCGTATTTCCAGCTCTGGCCCCTCGCAGCCTGCTCGACTCGGTACCGGAACAGCAGCCGGTGGATCGGCCGGTAGCCAGGGTAGCCCTTTTTGCCGGTTGCCTTATCAATTACCTCTTCCCCAGCATCGGGCTGGCCGCCCTTTACCTCTTACAACGCCACCGGGTTGAAGTCCTCATACCGCCGGGCCAGCACTGCTGCGGTGCACCGCTAATTTACGGGGGCGAGATGGAAGCCGCGCGGGAAATGGCCCGCTCACACGTGAAGCTTTTCTCCTCGCTGGAGGTCGATGCCATCCTCACCCTTTGCGGCACCTGCGGCGAAGCCTGGCAGCTCTTTTACCCTCAACTATTGCGAGACGATCCCAACTACGGAGAGAAGGCGAGTTCACTGGCGCGCCGCTCCGTTGACATAGCTCGTTTTCTCCATCGGCTGCCGTTAAATCAGGAGCTCATCCGCCCCCTTAACCTGACCGTCACCTACCACCATCCCTGCCACCTGGGACGAGGGCTGGGAGTGAAAGAAGAGCCGCTGGAGCTCCTGAGCAAAATCCCGGGCCTGCTATACCGCCCTTTGCGGGAACCAGAGCGTTGTTGCGGCAACGCCGGGGCCTTCTCCCTCACCCACTACCCCCTTTCCCGCCGCATCTTATCTTACAAACTAGAAGATATAGCCAACACCGATGCCCAGGTGGTGCTAACCGGGTGTCCCGCCTGCCGGATGCAACTTCTGGACGGTATCACCCAAAAGGGTATGCCGCAGGTGGTTTGGCACACGGTGGAACTCTTGGCTCGCGCCTGCGGCTTCGAGAGGCGCGGAAACGATAAAAAATAGGGCTGGGTTTTTCACTTTAGACCCAGCCCCTGTCTTTTTCCCCTGGAGGCGGCACCCGGATTCGAACCGGGGAGTCACGGCTTTGCAGGCCGTTGCCTTACCGCTTGGCTATGCCGCCTTGCGGCTTAATTATAAGCCATCTTGACGCCCAAAGGCAAGCTTTTTATAATTGGAGGGAGATACTTAATTAATTTAATCAATGGGCAAAGAGGCGAGTTAAGTGGCGCCGATCATCGAAGTCTGGGACCTGGTTAAAGACTATGACAAGGTGAGAGCGGTGGACGGGGTTTCGTTCACCGTGGAGGAAGGAGAAATCTTCGGCTTTCTGGGCCCCAACGGAGCTGGCAAGTCCACCACCATCAAAATACTTTGCACCCTGCTGCCGCCTAGTGGAGGAGTGGCCCGCATCGCCGGCTACGACGTGGTGCGCCAGGCCGAGCAAGTGCGCCGGCATATAGGTATCGTTTTCCAGGATAACTCACTGGATGACCGCCTGACCGCCGCCGAGAACCTCTACCTGCACGGCCTGCTCTACGGTCTACCCCGACAAGAAATTAAGCGGCAGATGGATGAGGTTCTGGAGATGGTGGATCTGTCCGCTTGGAAAAAAGAGGTCGTGCGCAGTTTCTCCGGAGGGATGCGCCGCCGGCTGGAGATAGCCCGGGGCCTCATGCACCACCCTCGTCTTCTCTTCCTGGACGAGCCCACGGTGGGGCTGGACCCTCAGACCCGGGCCGCCATCTGGGAGTACATCAAACTCTTGCGCCAGGAAAAGCAAATCACCATCTTTATGACCACCCATTACATGGATGAAGCGGAGAATTGTAGCCGCATCGCCATCATCGACTTCGGCCGCATTAAAGCCCTAGACACGCCGGAAAATCTTAAGCAACAACTGGGTGGAGATATGATCACCCTGGTACCCGCCGAGGGAGTCGATCTACTTCCCATACTGAAGGAGCGTTACGGCTTAGAGATAAAATCTACCACTGAGGGGCTGTGCTTCCAGGTGAGCGACGGAGCCAGCTTTATTCCCCAGCTAGCCTCCGATCTGGGCCTGCAGATACGAAGCATATACTTGCGACGCCCCACCCTGGACGACGTCTTCCTGAACCTGACCGGACGCGCCATCCGGGAAGAAAAGGCTTCGGCCACCGAGCGCCTGCGCTTTAGCACTCACCGGCGCCGGTGAAACGGGCATGATTAGAAGCGAGGTGGACCGCAATGGGAACAGCTTTGAGGACGATCTATACCATCTGGTATCGGGAATGGCTCCGCTTCTGGCGGGACCGCAGCCGCCTTGTAGGAATGATCGGGCAGCCCTTGCTTTATTTCCTCATCGTAGGGCAAGGGATCTCGGCCGCCATGGCCTTTCGCGCCGCTCCTCCGGGAGTGGAGTTGAGCTACCTGCAATTCATGTACCCTGGCATTCTGGCCATGTCGGTCCTATTTACTTCAATTTTCTCTGGGATTTCCATCATATGGGATAGGGAGTTCGGTTTTCTTAAAGAGGTGCTGGTAGCTCCTGTTCCCCGCTGGGGTATCGCTATGGGCAAAGCGCTGGGATCCAGTACCGTGGCTCTTTGCCAAGCAGCCATTCTGCTGGCCTTGGCCCCGCTGGCTCAGATCCACCTTAACCTCCCTCTAATAGGCCAGTTACTATCCGTGCTATTCCTTATTTCGCTGGCCATAACCTTCTTGGGGGTAGCCATCGCCAGCCGCATGGAAACCATGGAGGGTTTTCAAATGATCATGAACTTCTTGGTAATGCCACTTTACTTTCTCAGCGGCGCCATGTTCCCTCTGGCCAATGTCCCCGAGTGGATGGCAGCTTTGATGCACTTCGACCCCCTGACCTATGGAGTGGATGCTCTGCGCCACCTGATTTTCGCCGGAGCTCCACCCCAGGCGCTGACCTTTCTGGTCCACTTCGCCCTGACCACCGATCTCCTGGTGCTGGGTGCTATGGTTCTGGTTCTGGGCGGCCTCGGTTCCTGGTTTTTCAGCCGCCAAATCTAATCTTGGCAGTGCCGCACCGTGTAAACCGCCAGGGCGAAGAAAAACAAGGAATAAGCCAGTAGAACCGCTAGCGCTGTCCAGGGAAAGGGGCCATGGGAGGCGAGTTGGCGCAGAGCCAGGTTGGTGTGAGTAAGAGGGAGCAACTCGATGAGTTGCCGCACCCCCATCGGGAGCTTAGAAGTGCTAAAAAAGGTGCCACAGAGGAAGGACATGGGCATGATGACGAAGGTGGTAAAGTTGGCCATGTCCTCGTGCGAATTGATGGTCATGGCCGCCACCACTCCTAGAGCGCTGAAGAGAAAACAGGTGAGAAAGAGCACCAGCAAAAAGGCTGCCCCCAAGGGTAAGTGAGTTCGGAAGAGCAACGCCAGACCTAGGATGATTAGAGCGGCCAGCAGGCCCCTCAGAGTAGCGGCTAGCACCCGGCCCATTACGAAGGAGAAGGTACTCACCGGAGCTATGAGATACTCTTCCAGCGTCTTATGGTATAAGCGGGCCATGTTCAAAGGGGTGCCCGCGGCTCCAAAACTGGTAGTCATAGCACTCAAGGCCACGATCCCGGGGATAACGAACTCCAGATAGCTTCCCTGGGACATTTGCACACTCCGCCCAATACCCCAACCGAAGGCAATCAAGTAGAGCAAGGGGTTGACTAACCGAGAAGCAAAGAATTTCCAGAAGCCCCGCTTCAATACGATCAACTCTCGCCACAAGACAGCGTAAAAATCCATCCGACGTCCCCCTCAGTCTCTCACTCGGCGGCCAGTGAGCTCAATGAAAACATCTTCCAAGTTAACCTCTCGGATAAGCACCGTGCCGGTCAACCGGGAAACCTCTCTTGCCGCTTCCTCACGACTGTTATAGAAGCGGTAGTGGAGCTCTCCGTCCGAAAAGCTTTCCACCACCACCCGGCCCAGCCGCGCCTTGAGTTCGGTCGGTGCCCCCAGAGCGATGAGACGGCCGTGATCTACTATCCCTACTCGGTGGCAAAGAATCTCCGCCTCCTCGATGTAATGGGTGGTGAGAAGAATGGTTACACCCTGATGGTTGAGTTGTCGAATCAGCTCCCAGATCTTGCGCCGGGTCTGCGGGTCTAGCCCCACCGTGGGCTCGTCCAGGAAAAGAACGCGGGGACGATGCAGAAGGGCGCGGGCTATCATCAAGCGGCGCTTCATACCGCCTGACAGTTGAGGGATAAGGGCCTGACGGCGACCAGATAAATCTATAAACTCCAGGAGTTCCTCAATGCGGTGGTGCCGTTGCTCCCGGGGTATCCGGTGCAGGCGTCCGTGTAACTCCAGGTTCTCCCACACGGTGAGTTCCTGGTCAAGGTTGATGTGCTGAGGCACCACCCCGATCATCCTTTTTACCTGCTCGGACTCGCGGCCCAGGTGGTGGCCGGCCAGGAACACCTCTCCCGACGTAGGTCGAGTAAGCATGGTAAGTATGCGGATAGTGGTGGTCTTACCCGCTCCGTTAGGACCTAGGAGGCCGAAAATCTCTCCCGCGGCTACCCAGAAGGAAAGACCGTCCACGGCCCGGATATTACCGAAAACCTTGACCAGTCCCTCGACCCGGATCATCCTTAACCCCGAACCCGCTGCCAGGTTTCCGCCAGTTGCACTACCTCTTCCTCCATGGGTTCGAAGGGGCGTCGCCGCCGCCGATGCCGGAAAACCAGTGGGGCAGTGGCCAGAATATCCTCTTCCTCAACCTCGCAGCGCCCGGCGTAGGCCGCGTGAGTTTTGGCCGCTTTCATCAGCACGAGATCGGCCCGGTGCCCATCCACTCCCATTTCCACCGCCAGGGTAGCAATGCGCAAGAGCATCTCGTCGCTGATACAGACCCGGGAAAGAAGAGTTCGCGCAGCCACGATGCGCCGGCGGAGTTCCTCTTGCGCCGGCTCCCATTGCTGACAAAACGCTTCCGGATCTTCATCAAAGGCTGCCCGCCGCTTCACGATCTCCACCCGCGCCACCGGGTCCCGGACGCCGGTTACATTAACGCATAGACCAAAACGATCCAGGAGCTGGGGACGCAACTCCCCTTCCTCCGGGTTCATGGTTCCCACCAGAAGGAAGTGCGCGGGGTGGGAAAAGGAAACGCCCTCGCGTTCCACCGTGTTGACTCCCATAGCGGCCGCATCTAGCAGCACGTCCACCACGTGATCGTCCAGGAGATTGACCTCATCCACGTAAAGGATACCGCGGTTGGCCTCAGCCAGCACCCCGGGCTCGTAACGCTTCTCCCCCTTCTTAATGGCGTGCTCTAAGTCGAGCGTGCCCACCACCCTATCTTCGGTAGCCGAAACCGGCAGGTCCACCACCTTCATCCGCCGCGTAGCCACCGGAAGCTCCTCGCCCCGGCGATGGCGCTCCCGGCAATCCTGGCACATGGTGGACACATCTTTTGGATCACAACCAAAGGGACAATCGGCCACCACTTGGAGCTCGGGTAGAAGGTCAGCCAAGCCCCGCACCGCAGTAGATTTAGCGGTACCTTTTTCTCCCCGGATCAGCACTCCACCCAGCCGGGGATTGATAGCATTGAGAATGAGGGCCAGCTTCATTTCCTCCTGACCCACCAGCGCCGCAAAAGGGAAAATCTTACATGCTTTCGCTGCTGCCAAACCCTGCTCCCTCCCCGCTCAATTCAATTTTCAATTAAAAATAAGGGCACCGCTTCCCCACCGGAAACGGTGCCCGAGATAACGAACTCAGGAAGCCACCCACTCGCTCCAATGCCAGTTAGGAATTTCTTCCACACTGACCCGCTTGCGATAAGCAGGAGCTTCCGGCTCCGTTTCCAAGTGCAGCGCCCCGTAAGGGCAAGCCTCCACGCAACTGCCGCACGCGATGCAGCGGAAAGAATAATACCGCCGCAACCAAATGATGGCGTAGTCCTCTCTGCTGGTATCCCAAGCGGTATCCAACTCTATGGCCCGAGCGGGACAGATGCGCTCGCATTCGCCGCAAAACTCGCACCGCTCTGGAGCAAAAACCAGTCGCCCCCGCGAGCCAGTGAAGAAAGTCCGCCGCTCATCAGGGTAATGCCGCGTCACCGGACCACGTAACAAGTTGCGCAGAACCACCCCTACCATCCTCATCGGCAACACCACCCCAATTTATCTTTCTGTGCAGGCCACGCACGGGTCAATGGAAAGGGTAATCACCGGCACATCGGCCAACTCGCAGCCCGGCAACATCGCCAACAGCGTGGGAACGTTAGCAAAGGAAGGCGTACGCACCTTGAGCCGCTGGAGATGGGGCGTACCGTTACCCCGGCAATAGTAGATAACTTCCCCGCGCGGTTGCTCCGCCCGGTGAAAAGCTTCTCCTTCCGGGTTCTTTTCTACGGGCACGTTGATTTCCCCTGCCGGCAGGCGGTCCAGCGCCAATTGAATCAACTCCCAGGACTGCCAGACCTCCCGCGCCCGCACCATCATCCGCGCGTAGCAGTCGCAACCGTCCTCCACCACCGGTTCAAAGCCCAATTCACCGTAAGCAGCGTAACCATCCATGCGGGCGTCGAAAGCCCAGCCGCTACCCCGGACGGTAGGTCCCACGGCTCCTAACTTCCAGGCCACGTCTTTGGGAAGGAGACCCTTACCCCAGGTGCGGCTCTTGATGGTGCGATCGTGCTGGAACACCGGGAAAAGTGGAGCATAGATCTCGCGAAAGCGCTGCAATAAATCGCGAACGGTGTGAATCTGCTCCGCAGTCAGGTCGCGCCGGACCCCACCCACCACCGAAGTGGATTGGATGATACGGTGACCAGAAGTGAACTCGGAGATATCTAACACCAACTCCCGGGCCCGCCAGCACTGCATAAAAAGACTTTCTAGTCCGAAGCCGTCGGCGAACAATCCCAGCCACAAAAGATGACTATGCATCCGGGAAAGCTCCGCCCAGAAGACTCGCAAATATTTGGCTCGGGGAGGGACCTCGATCCCCATGACTTTCTCCAGCACTTCGCAATAGGCTTCGGCGTGGATAAAGCTGCAGATACCGCAAATGCGCTCGCAAAGGAAGACGTTATTCTTGTAAGGGTTGAGCTCGCAAGCCTTCTCTATTCCCCGGTGCATATAGCCGATACGCGGCTTCGCCTCTACCACTTTTTCGTCTTCGCAGGTTAAAATTAACTGTAGCGGCTCGGGCAGCACCGGATGCTGGGGACCAAAAGGAAAAGTTACACGAGCCATCACCGCTTCACCTCGCCTGGTTGAACCACCCGGAGCAGGGGATGACGGGGGCTCTCGTCGGCCAGAAGCATCCGGTCACCGAAGTCCAACACCATACCTGTGACCTTAAGCCCGGTCATCTCCCGCATCTCGTTCTCGCCCAGCACCGCTCCCAGCAATATAGGAGAAATACTGGGGACCTCCTCTTCTTTCCCAACTCGCAGCCGTAGGTTGAGGGAATCAAGCCCCAGTTGGAAATTGTAGATCACCTCGTACTCTTCCCCTGCGTCGAGGCAAATGGTCGCTCCCAGCCGAGCTCCCTCCGCAACCAAGCGGCGGACCTCAGTTAGGAGCTGCTCCTTCTCGATTTGGTAATCGTTTATAATCTTCATTCTTCCACTTCACCTCGCAACCTCTTGAGCGCTAGCACCACGCCATCGATAATGGCCTCTGGCCGGGCGGCGCAGCCGGGAACGTACACGTCCACGGGGATCACTTTGTCCACGCCACCCATGACATTGTAACAGTTGTGGAAAATGCCGCCGGTGCAAGCGCAAGTACCTACGGCAACCACCACTTTGGGATCGGGCATCTGGGCGTAAAGGTTTTGCAAAACCTTGTAGTTACGCCGGTTAGCCGGCCCGGTAACCAGCAAAATGTCGGCGTGCTTGGGATTGCCCATATGCAGGATCCCAAAACGCTCCACATCGTAGTAGGGCGTTAGGCAAGCCAGGATTTCGATGTCGCAACCGTTGCAGCTACTGCCGCAAAAATGCAGCAACCAAGGAGATTTCACCCGCGCTTTGGTCAAAAGACCCATTGCCAACCCCCCATCCACTAAAGCAGACCCCGGACGAGGTTGAGATAGACGATATTAGCCAACGCCAGCCCCAGCCCCTCGATCCAGGTAAAGTAAAGCATGGTCCGCCAGCGCAATCGAGCCAGAACATTGTCCACAAGTATCTCCAAGAAAAAAGCGAACGCCACCAGCAGGAATCCCACCCACCAGGGATGGGCCCAAAAGAGAAAGACCAAGCCTAGCAACAGCACCAACTCATACCAATGGGCCAACTCGATCAGCGCCAGCGTTTTCCCCGAATACTCGGTGTACACTCCCCGGACCAACTCCTGGTGAGCGTGCTCTGAAGCCGCGATATCGAAAGGCGATTTCCTCATTTTAATGGTTAGAACCGCCAGCAAGGCTAAAAAGGTGGGCCATAGGCTAGGGAAGAGAGCTCCCGGGTGCTGCCAAACGGCTGCCACCTGGAAAGATCCAGTGCGCATGAAGATGGCAATCGCTGCGAGCAAAAGCACCGGTTCGTAAGCGAACATCTGCAAGAGCTCCCGGTTAGCCCCTAGTTGCGCGTAAGGGGAGCGAACCGAATAGGCCCCCAGAGCCAAGCAGGCTCCCCCGAAACCGAGGATGAGCACGACCGCCAGTAGATCTTGCCCCAGAAAAAAGAAGACAGTAGCCAGCATCGTCAGGGCCAGATAGCCGCAGGCCCAAGACCAGGAAGCCCGCGAAGCTACCAGAGTTTCCTTGCCCGACAGTTTAAGGAAATCGTAAAAGGGTTGCCACACGGGAGGTCCCACACGACCTTGCAAGCGCGCGGTTAATTTGCGATCTAAGCCGCGAAGAAAGCCGCCCAGCAAGGGAGCTCCCAGCAGCACCCCCAAAGCCACGAGCCAGCTAACCAGGTTCACACTCTCACCCCCGCCACGAGCAAGATGACTAGCAGCAACACCATTCCCAAAGCGTTGATCCAGGGGTTAAGACGCGCCTCGCTCCACGAGGTGAAATAAAAGCCGCCCGTCTCCAGAGGCACCGGCTGATCCGCTAGACCTCGGAAAGACGGGTCCGAAACCGATAGATTTTCACCGCAAAGGTAGACGGGGCGATAATCCTCCCGCCGCACCCGCCAAGCACGGAATGGCAATAGGATAGCTGCGCCCGCTATCAGGAAGACCGGCCAAACGGCAAAGAAGCCATAATAACTCCCCCAGCCGCTCCAGGTGGCCACCAGATGCGTCTGGTAACCCAGCGCCACCACCGCCGGCAACACCAACACCCGTACCAGTCCGCCCACCAGCACGCTGGCCAGCAATAAAATCCCAGTGAGCCCTAGCACAGTGCCGTAAGCGAAGGGCCCCTTCTCTCGATCCAGGCGCTCCTCTTGCCGCAAGGGAACGGAACTCAACATCCGCCCCAACCACTTGACCCAAAAAACCAGGCTAGCCGCGCTACCCACGGCAATGAAAGCCGCCACCAGGGGGAACCAAAGCGAAGGAGATTGAGCTACTGCCTCCAGGCTGGCCCATTTGCCTAACACGGCCCCGAAAGGCACAAAGGCCATGGAGAGCATTCCAACAGCTCCAACTGCCGCAGCCACCGGGGAGCGATTGATCAGCCCCTCCATCACCTCGATATCCCTCGACTCCACCTGTTGCTCGTAGATTCCCACGGTCATAAAGAGCAGCCCCTTGGAAAGAGCGTGAAATATAAGGATCACCAGGGCCGCGGCCAAGGCTAGATCGGTGTTGATGCCGGCGCAGGCGATGATCAATCCCAGGTTGGCCACCGTGGAAAGCGCCAATACCCGCTTGGAAACCGTTTGACTGATGGCCAGCAGAGAAGCCGATAGATAGACAAAGGCGCCAAAAACGGCCAGCGCTGGGGAGAGCACCGTGCCGAAAAAGGCGGGAGCCAGCCGTAGCACCAAGTACACGCCCGCTTTCACCATGGTGCTGGAGTGGAGCAGCGCCGAAACCGGCGTGGGTGCCACCATCGCGCCCAGGAGCCAGCTATGAAAAGGCACCTGGGCTGCCTTGGTAAAGGCGGTGAGAGAAAGAAAAGCTAGCGGTAAGAGCAAGGCTGCCCCCATGCTGGCCTGCGTCACCACCGCAGCCAAGGAAAGGGTTCCCAGCGTGCGGTAGGTCAGGAATAAGGCCAGCACACAGGCCACCCCTCCCACCAAATTCATCCACAGCGCCCTCAAAGCCGAGGCTTGCGCCTCTTCGGTGCCATCGTGTCGGATGAGCTCGTAGCAGCACAAGGTAGTGAGTTCCCAGAAGAAGAAAAGCCAGAGCAGGTTGTTGGCCAGCACCAAGCCGTTCATTACCCCTAAGAATCCCACCAAGAAGCAGAAAAACCGGGGCTGCCGCGTGCGCTCTAGCCGGAGATGAGCTTCGTGCCGGGGCATATAATCCAGAGCGTAAACGCAAATGAGGGAACCTATCAGCGAAATGACCAAAACCATGATAGCCGCCAGCGGGTCAATAAAGAAGGTGGGATAGGCGTCGAACCCGCGAGACGGCAATTGCCAAAAGAGCAAGAAGAGCCACAGCACTCCTTGAAGAGCCGCTAGCCCAGCCACCAGGCTATGGCGCCAACGCCAGCCGGTGTAAAGAAAGTACCCTATCAGCAAGAGATCTAGCCAGTCAACTATCAAAGACCAGCGGGAAACGTCCATCGTTTGAGGAATGCTGGCTCTTAAAACTTTCACGGCCAGGATCAATGCCATCAAGGCCAGAACTGCAGCCGTGCCCGTGACTACCAGCTTGCGCGGGCGGGCGGCAGGAAGAAAAAACAGGCACACCCCTGCCATCATGGGAAGCAAAAGCAGGCAAGCCACTAACCATTCTAATCTCATTGTTACCCCCTACCCCCTAAGACCACTCCTTCGTACCCATTCGCCTTCAGGCTCTTATCCGCCGGTTTCGCACCGGTCACGTTTCGCGCAATTCCCACCCCCGCCTCTAAGCATCTTGCAGGCGCAGATTAAGAGTATTTTAGGTAAGGCAAAAACAGCGTGTCAAGCGTTTAAAGGCGAATGGTAGGCTTGTTCCCAAATTAACTTGAGGTGTCGGCTATCAGACGCCAGCGGCGGAAACCTTGATGATTTTGTCAATTTCTTCCTGGAGGGCCGCCGGTAACCCGTCCATCCTCACGTTAAGGAACCCCCGCACGATAACGGACAAGGCCTCTTCTTCTTCCAGGCCTCGGGCCATTAAATATTCCACCACCTCTTCCGCCACCTTCCCCACGGCCGCTTCGTGGGAAAGATCAACGTTGGCCGTGCGGGCTTCCAACTCGGGAACAGCTAAAATGCGCCCCCGCGGGGTGAGCATCAGCCCGTGGCACTCCAGGTGCCCTTTCACGCCGGCCACCTCTCCCACCAGCAAGCCGCGAGAGACAATCTCACCACCGGTGGTGATGGCCCGGGAAATGAGCTCAGCCTTGGTCTCCGGCGCCTGCAGGTAGACGCGCGATCCCACGTCCATGCTCGTCCCCGGCGGAGCAAGTAAGATGGATTGGGAGCGAACTAACGCCCCCGCTCCGGCCAGGTAGGTGCTGGGGTTAGTAATCAGCCTCTTGGCCCCGCTCAGGCAGATGTAATTGTGGATGTAAGTGGCTCTTTCTTCTACCCACACCGCTCCTTGGGGGAGGCTTTCCACTCCCTCGCCCCAGTGGTGGATCATGGTGAAGTTGAGTTCCCCGCCCCGCCGGATAAAGGTTTCGGTGATGCCTAGATGCTGCCCGTGGCGGACACAGGAGCCGGAAGCGCAGCCGGTAATCAAACGCAGGGAGGCCCCTTCTTCCACTATGATCAGGTTATGCACCTCTTGCCGGGTGCCCTCGCGGGCTATAAAGAGACTGGCTTGCACCGGTAGCTCCACTTTGACTCCCGCTCGCACGCGAATAAAATACCCTCTGGCCTCCGGGGTCCGCGGACGATACTCGGGGAGAAGGCGTCCCAGGTACTCCTCCACCCAGGGATAAAGCCGAAGCGCTCGCTGCAGGCTCCAAACTTCCAGCCCCTCCTGCTGGCTCTGGTACTGGAAAACCTCCTGATCGAACTGCAGGAAGGAGCCGCTACGTCCCGTACCGGTGGGCTCGATGCCCACACGCAAAAGGCAGTCCTTGTCTTCCGGCGGCAAAGCGGTGAGTTCGGGAGAAACGGTTTCCTTAGACACAGAAACACCCCCCATTAAGATTGGTGCAGCGAATGCATTCGGTGTAGCCCACTTTCTGAATGCAATTGAAGAGCTCGCGGGGGTTGCCACTACAGCAGAGCTTACCGCCAAAGAGAACATGCCCCACATCCGCCTCGATGTAATTGAGGATGTAACCGGTGTGAGTGATAACCAGCCCCCCCTTAGTGCGACCGCGCCGCATCTCGCGCAAAGAACGCCGGTCCCACGGAGCCAACTCCTTCTCCAGCAAGTAGCCCACCGCTTTGCCGATCAGGGCCATGTTTTCCACATCCACTCCTGATTCGGGCTCGTCCAGCAAGACCAGGCTCGGGTTTTGCGCCAACAACTGCAGGAGCTCTGAGCGCTTGAGTTCCCCCCCGGAAAAACCGTAGTTTACTTCCCGATCTAGAAACTCCTTTAGTTTTAGCTCTGCCGCCATGACCTCCAGATCGGCCCCGTCCCGCTGCAGGCGTTGCACCAAGTCGCGCAAATAAACTCCCCGCAAAGACGGCGGCCTCTGAAAGGCCAGACCTATGCCCCGGCTCGCCCTCTGGTTTACCGGCAGATGGGTGATATCCTCTCCCTGAAACCAGATGCGCCCCGCAGTTACTTGATAGCGAGCAAAGCCCATGACGGTTCCCAGCAAGGTGGTCTTGCCCGAGCCGTTGGGACCGAAAAGGACGTGCGTTTCCCCCGGCTTAATCTCCAGGTTAATGCCCTGCAGCACCGGGCGTCCTGCTACAGCTACGTGCAAATCTTCCAGCACCAGTAGCGGCTGCATAGGTTACTTTCCCCCTTATTTTGGTTTCAGGAACGGCCGAAGGCCGCTATGAAGCTGCCCACCTCTACGCCCCAACTCCTGGCCACCGGGGCGCATTTGGCCTTTAAAAGGTGGAAAACACGGGGATCGGAAAGCTCCGAGAGGGTTTCATAGTTGCCCATTCCTTTAGCCAAAATTAAATCCGCGCTGCGAAAAAGCTCCCGCATTTCTTCCGAAGCCTCCTCCAGATGCAGTCCCGGCGAATCGGTCCCGGTGCTCACCACCCGGCCGAAGGCCGATTCCAGACTGCGCTCCCGCACATCGGCCAAAGTCAGGTCATTTTGAGTGGGAAGAGCCTTGACCACGTAATACGCCTCCAAAACCCGCGCTGCCAGGTAGCGGAAGAGAGGGAGATCGAAATAGACCTCCCCAGCGTTGTCGGCTAGATAAAGGAGCCGGCGCGTTGAAGCGAGCCGGGCCAAAAAAAGTTCTGTTTCGTCCCGAACCAGCTCCACCGGCTCCTGGAATTCCCTCTGCACCACCTCTAGATCGCGGAAGAAATCCAGCGCGTTACCCAATACGGCTAAGCGGAAGAGCTGTTCCGCTCCCATCTCCTCGGTCGGCAAGCGAGCGCAAAGTTCACCTGCCAAATCCATCTCCCGCTCTTTAACCGGCCGGAAGGGATCTGGGTTGCCGGTGATCCGCTTGATGATCCGCTGAATCAAGGTGGCTATGGTGGTAGGTATTTTGGTATAAGAAAACTCGGCCCGCAATACCTCCCTACCCGCCTCCCGAGCTCGCTCTTGCAGTTCTCCCTCCGGTGCTGCCCACCGGGAAGCCGTGTCCACCAAGCGCTCCAAACAGCTATAACATTCTTTCTGCGCCCGCAACCCTATCCCCTCCAGAAAAAAAATTTAAAATCAAACTAATTCTACCACGGTTACTCCGGCTCCTCCCTCCTCTGGAGTGCCGGAGCGAAAGGCCTTAACCTGGGGATGATCGGTTAAGAAAGAGCGCACCGCTTGACGCAATTTCCCAGTGCCGTGCCCGTGAATGACCGTTACCTGGGTGAGCCCGGCCAGAAGGGCAGCGTCTAGTTGGCGACTCAGATACTCCAGGGCCTCTTCCGCCCGTTGCCCTCGCAAGTCCAACACCGGGCTGACCGAGGAAGCGGGGAGAGGAGTTCGTTCTTGGTAGCGCTCGCGCACCACCGCCGGTTGCACCGCTACCCGGGGGAGCTCCAATTTGAAGGCTCCCACCTGCACCGTAACCTTATCGCCTTCCAGCGCCATCACTGTTCCCTCCCTACCCAGAGAAGGCACCAGCACCGCGCTCCCGACCGTTAGATGTTGATCTGCGTTCGCGCTTGGGGCCGGGGCGGGAAATAAGGGAGGGGTTTGATAACGCTCGCCTAACGTCCGCATACGGCGGCGCCAATCGTGTAGCGCTTGCTCGCGTTTTTGCCCCACCTCCTCTCGGATCTGCTCCCTGAGCTCCCGCAGCAGGGCGTCGGCTTCCCGCCGAGCCTGCCGCACCAAAGCCGCCGCCTGCTCGCGGGCCTGAGCCATTAGCTGCTCCCGCCGTTCCCGCAAGCGAGCCTCCGCCTGCCGATAACGTCGGGCCAATTCCTCCGCCTCGCGACGCTGCCGCCGAGCCTCCTCTAGTTCTCGCTCTACTTCGGCCAGCTTTTGCACCAACTGGGCGGTGAGCTCCCTCTCCTCTCGCTCCTCGGGACGAAGCAGCTCCTTAGCTCGCGCCACCAACGGAGGCGGTAGCCCCAAACGCTCGGCCATCTCGAAAGCCAGCGACTGCCCCGGGCGGCCTAAAACCAGGCGGTAGGTGGGGGCGTAAGTCTCGGGATCGAAATCCACCGCGGCGTTCTCCGCCCGGGAATGCCCAAGGACGAAGTTTTTAATTTCACTCAGATGGGTGGTAGCCACAACCTTAGCCCCACGGCGCAGCAACTCTTCCAGAATCGCACATCCCAGCACTCCCCCCTCGCGGGGATCGGTTCCCGCTCCCAGTTCGTCCAGCAGCACCAGACTCGTATCGCTGGCTTGAGCTAGGAAACGAGCCAGGTTGCGTAAGTGAGCGGAGAAAGTGCTGAGATTCTCGGCCACGCTCTGCTCGTCGCCGATGTCGGCCAGTATCCGCTCGAACCAGCCGATTTCCGCTTCCCGCGCCGGTAGCGCCAAGCCGGCCCGGGCCATGAGCACACTCAACCCTACCGTTTTTAGGGCCACTGTCTTGCCACCGGTATTGGGTCCGGTGATCACCAGCACGTCAAAGGCGTAGCCCAGTTCCAGGTCTAGAGGCACCGATCGTCTTCCCAGCAATGGGTGGCGCACTCCACGCAAACGCAAGCGGGGGCGATCCTCTATTCGTGGCACTACCGCATCCCATTCCTGAGCCAGCCGCCCCCTAGCCAGCGCCAGATCAATCCGGGCCAGCGAAATCAGGGAGCGATAAAGGGCTCGCACTTCCTGGCGCACCAAGGAGGAGAGTTGACCCAAAAGGCGCTCCTTTTCTTCCCTTTCCTGCAACTCCAGACGCCGTAATTCGTTTCCCTTTTCCACTACCTCCCACGGTTCGATGAAAAGGGTGGCCCCGCTGGCCGATTGATCGTGTACCAACCCTCTGATCCTGTCTTGATGCTCCACCTTGACGGGCAGCACGTAACGCCCCTCCCGCACAGTGACCAAAGGCTCCTGAAGATAACGCTGCCACTGGGGTGAGCGCAGGTAGCCTTCCAGCAAGCTTTTGATGGCCTTCTCGACTTCTTGACGACGCCGGCGAAGCTGAGATAGGAGAGGCGAGGCCCCCGGCTTTAAATCATCGGGGGGCAGCAGCGCTTCCCGCAATTGCTCTTCCAGTTGCGGTCGGGGAAATAACTGGCGCGCCAGCAGCTGGAGCGGCTCCTCCACCCCCTTGTCCTGGAGAAAGTCCCGCACCGAGCGCGTTTGGCGCAGCAACTCGGCCACGTGTAGCAGTTCGGCGGCTGTGAGCACTCCACCCCGAGCTGCGCGGCGGAGCAAAGGGCGTAGATCGCCCAGAGCTCCTATAGACCAGTCCGGATAGTGGCGCAACAGCCTCTGCGCCGCTTCGGTTTCCTTCAGGCGCCGGCCCATGCGCTCGAAGGTGCCGGCAAGACGCAAGTGGAGCGCCCACTCCTTGGCTATGGCAGAGACGGCGCGGTCGGCCAGCTGGCGGCTTATGGCCGGAAAATCCAGCAACTCTAAAGTGCGGGCCTCTATCATCAACTCACCCCTCGGAAGTAATGCCCCCGAGTAAACTCTCCGCGATAACCCAATTGCTCTTCCTCGCGCTCCGCCTCCACTTCCGCACCAGCCAGATAGGCGTCTAGAACCCGGCGGTAAGCTCGGGTTACCCGGAACACCTCGGCAGGATCGGCCAAGCGCATTTCCAGCCGCAAACCGGTTACCCCCGCTTCCAATAGCGCGGGCAGGTGGGCTAGCATCACCAACTCCCGGCTGTTGAAGATATGGGTGCGACAGCGGGAGTCGGGCAACAAAGGGAAGAGCATTCCCTTGCGGTCGCGCAAAGCGAAACGCCGCCCCCTACAAGGAGCAGAACAGGTATTCCCCTTCTCTTTTCCTCCCAGCGCGTTTCCCAGCACGCAATGCTCGGTAACCATCACCGGTAGTCGCCCGTGCACCAGCACTTCCAGAGGCAGGGGAGCTTCTCGAGCCAAGAAGATTACTTGCTGCAGAGTGAGCTCGGGCGAGAGGGTCACCCCCAGAGCTCCCTCGCGAGCCCAAAGCAAAAGCGCCTGCCGGTTAAAGGTATTAAGATAATAATCCACCCACCGCCCCACCCCGTGCCGGCGCAGCCGGTAAAACCAGCCTAGGTTAGCGGCCACCACTCCTTCGGCTCCACGCGCTCGCTCCAGGTAAGCCCACACTTCTTTTTCCTCGCCTGGTTTGGTAATCCGTGGTGTCAGAGAAAAAAAGGCCGCACCTTTATTCCGCGCCAGTTCCCAGGCTGCCGCTACCGTTTCCGGGGTGACCGAAGGTTTTACCCAAAAGCGGAAATTCTCCCCGCCAAAATAAATGCGGTCGGCCCCAGCGTTTAAAGCCGCTCGCACCGCTTCCAAATCACCGCAACTCACCGCCAGGTACGGAGTTGCGGCCCGAGCCCTTTTGGCGGACGACTGGCTCTCCTGCCAGCGAGTGGCGAAAAACTCATCGGGTAGCGGCGAAGGACGGCGACAGCGCTGGGCCAGCAACTCTTCCACTGCCCGCTGACGGAGCCGATTAAGTTCGCTCAGCGGAAGGAACACCCCTTCGTCTATTTCTCCTTCCAGGCACGCCAGAAAGAAAGGGGTGTGGCCTAGGCGCTCCAGGTGCTCGCGGGCCACTTCCCAGGAAAGGGCGTGACGCTCAGCCCGGCTCCCTGGAATCTGGGAAAGAACCCGAATCCGGTGCCCTCGGTCATCAATAGCCTCCAGAAGAGCAGGCTTATCCAGCCGCACTTCCAGCCGAAAGGAAAGCGGTATCCGGGGACGGGGACGGAGAAAACTGGCCCGCGCCCGGCTCAACAGCGAGACATCGGTGACCTTGAAAACCCGATCACCTTCTCGCACTCTAGCCTCTGACGGCAAGGCCACCACTTCTCCAGCCGCTGCTTCCTCTACCCGCGCCCCCTGGCGGAAAAGGGCGGTTACCGTCTGCCCTGCCCGCCCGCCCGAGGAAACCCAAAATTCGATCCCGTCTCCCAGTCGTAGGGGAAGCGCCAACTTTATTAGCGCCCGGCGTTCCTGGCGGTCGTAACCCAGCACCCGCCCCAAATAGACCCCCCGGTGGTTAGGACGGGCGTAACTCATGAGCTCCCGCCCCAAAACCCCCTCCAGGTAGCCGGTGGTGAAATCGCGATTAAAGATCTGGGCCAAGGCCACCCTCTCATCGGGAAGCACCTCGAAACGTCCCTCCCGGATCCGGTCTAGCAGGCGACGGTAAACGTTCACCACCACGGCCACGTACTCAGGACGTTTGAGGCGACCCTCGATCTTGATAGCGTCCACCCCCGCTTCCACCAGCACGGGAAGGCAAGAGCTCAGGTTCAGATCCCGGAGAGAGAGGAGGAAGGGGCCGGTGTCTGGAGGCAAGGGCATAAGACGCCCTCCCGCCTCCACCAGAGAGTAAGGCAAGCGGCAGGGCTGGGCGCACATCCCACGATTACCGCTCCGACCACCCACCAGGCTAGAGAAAAGGCATTGCCCTGAATAGGAGCAGCAAAGCGCACCGTGCACGAAAACCTCTACTTCCACTCCCGCAGCGCGTTTGATGGCTGCTATCTCTCGCCCGCTGCACTCCCGAGCCAGTATTACCCGTTTTATCCCTTGCTCCCGCAACCAGCTGGCCGCAGCAGCGTCATGAACGGTCATCTGGGTGCTGGCGTGCAACTCCAAATCCGGCAATAGCCGGCGGGCCAGCCGCATCAACCCCAAGTCCTGGATGATAACGGCGTCCGCCCCCGCCTCGTAGAGAAAACGCAAGAAAGAAGCCGCCGCCTCCATCTCTGCTTCCGCCACCAGAGTGTTGACCGCCACATAAACCTTAACTCCCCAGGCATGGGCGTAATCGATGGCCCGCTGGAGCTCCTCATCGTCAAAATTGGCCGCCTGGCGGCGGGCGTTGAACCGTTTGCCACCAAGGTACACCGCGTCGGCCCCGTTCTGTACCGCTGCCACCAAAGCCTCCCAGCTTCCAGCCGGGGCTAACAATTCCGGTACAGTCAACTTAAGCGCGGGCCACCCTTATGAGCCCGGAAAAAGGTATAATCTCCACTCCGCGCCGGGCCAACTCGTCCAGGAAAAGGTTGAGCCCCAGGGAGTCACTGGCCATATGTCCGGCAATGACCACGTTGATGTGGTGCTTTTCCGCCTCTTTGCGGTGCTCTTCTTTGATATGCATACCTACCACTGTGCCCACACCGGCCTGAGCCAGCTTCTCATAAGCTTCGGGAGAGCCGCTGGTGCCTCCAGTCATATCCACCATCACCTTGCCAGCCCGGTTTTCCTTTTTGCCCACCACCACAGTGGGGCCAGCTCCCTGCGCCAGAGCCATACGGTACTCTGGAATCTCGCGTAGCAGTTTCAGGACATCCTCCACTCGCTCAGGACCGCGCTCGTCAAAAAGGCGTTGCAAGTAAGAGGTGACCAAGTTATCGGCAGCCGTATGCACGCACATAAAAGGGAGGTCGAGGAGCCGAGCCGCGTCCACCGGGCGGAAGTGGTTAAGGGGCATCAATCCCCGCTGCACTTCGCTGATCCGCGAAGCCAGAATGCCCTCCGCCACGTTAATGGGCACGCCGAAACGAGCCAGCACGTCCTCCTGCAAGTGCATGACGGCAAAGAGATCGGCCAGAGCTCTCCCCTCCGGGTGATGCCCCAGCACCAGATCTATCGACCGCCCCTTCTCGCGCAAGCGATCGGCCAACAGGATTTCAGCCGTCTCCACATCGATGCCCACCAAAGCCGTACGCACTTCATGCTCCGGTGAGCCGTAAAGGATACGGGTGTCGCTATAAGGGTTACGCAAGCGCTCCCGATCGTAAGCCTCCCGCTCTTCCTCCTTCAGTTCCTCGTATTGCTTACGCTCGCGCTCCAGTAGGGCCTCCACCGCTGCCTTACCTCGGGGATCGTTATCCATTCCCATAGCGATGGCCAACTCGTAAATCTCGCCAAGCTTCACGCTAAGAGCCTCCCTCTTTTTCGATTAGCTGCACAAGGCTATCGTAATTTTCCTGAAGACGCAGATATTCATGAGCGAGGTTGAGAGCGGCTAGAACGATGGCGCGATTGAGCGGCAGACGGGGGTTACGGCGCCGCATCTCCCTAACCTTATCGTGCACCAACTGCGCCACCTTCTGGATATGCTCCACCGGCTCCTCACTGACCAGGACGTAGGGTTCGCCGGCAATCTCCACTTCCACCCGGTTTTTCTCGCCCATCGCTACCCCCGTAAATCAGCCGCCAAATCCTCCCGCAAGCGCCTAACAATCTTTTCGATCCGCTGGTTGACTTCCTGCTCGGTAAGCGTGCGGTCTTCCGCCTGGAAGAAAAGGCCGAAGGCCAGGCTTCGGGTACCTGGAGGCAGATGGGGCCCTTCATAGACGTCGAAGAGTTCCAATTCCCGAAGCAGGTTGCCCGCCGCTTCCCGGATGCGGGTTTCTACCTCCGCCACTGGGATTTCGCGGCGCACCACAAAAGCCAAGTCGCGCGCCACTCCCGGGTAGCGCGGCAGCGGGCTGAAGACCACCGCCTGCGACCGAGCCATGAGCGCTGCTACCGAGATCTCGGCCAGGACCACCTGGAAGGGAAGATCGTACTCCTCCTGCAAGCGGGGGTGCAATTCTCCCAGGAAGCCTAGCTCCTGCTCCCCCACCGCCACTCGAGCCGCCCGCCCGGGGTGCAATGCTGGCTTATCGACCAGCGGGGCAAAGCTGAGTTGCTTTATCCCCAAAAACCGCGCCAGCGTCTCCAGCACCCCCTTGAGGAAGAAGAAATCGTAAGGAACCGAAGGAGTCAACCAGTGTCGGGGAGAAACTCCAGCCACTGCCAGCCCTAGCATCAAGCGCTCTTCGGGCAAGGGTTCTCCGGAGAGGAAAACCCGCCCGAGCTCGAAGACGGTCAGCCCTTTGCAGCCGCTACGAGCAGCGTTGCGGGCCAGAACCCCCAATAATCCGGGCAAGAGGGTGGTGCGGAGCACCGACTGCTCCTCGCTCAATGGGTTACGCAGACGCCAGGCTGCTGGCGGCCAGCCCAGCCGCTGCAAGTCCCGCGGATGGATGAAGCTATAGGTGATTACTTCGGTTAAGCCGCACCCGAGGAGCAAACGGCGGAGGCGCCAAGCGAAGGCCCATTCGTCCGGCACCCGCCCCGGTGTGGTCTCGCCCTCGGGTAGCGTGGTGGGGATACGGTCGTAACCGTAAACCCGCGCCACCTCCTCCGCCACATCCTCCTCAAGCGCCACATCATGGCGGAAGGAAGGAACCACCACCTGCCACCCTTCTTCCGTCTCTTCCAGCTGGAATCCCAGCCGGCGAAGTTTACCCGCTACCTCCTGGTAAGGAAAGGAAGTTCCCAGAAGGCTCTCTACCCGCTCTGGCCGCACCAGGATCACCCGGCGGGGAGAGGGGGTTATATAACAATCTACCACCAGGGAGCGCGCCTGTCCCGCACCCAGAGCATCGACGAGATAAGCAGCCCGGTCGGCCGCCCGCCGCACCCCTTCCACATCCACCCCGCGCTCGAAACGCAAGGAAGCCTCGGAACGCAAGCCGAAACGCTTGGCGGTGCGGCGAATATTAACAGCGTCGAAGCGAGCCGCTTCCAGCAGCACCACGCTGGTGCTCGCCGTCACCTCGGTATCCCGCCCCCCCATAACGCCAGCCAGAGCCACCGGGCGCTCGGCGTCAGCGATCACCAGGTGCTCCGGCTCCAGGCGCAAAAGTGAGCCGTCCAGCAAGAGTAACTCTTCGCCTTCCCGGGCTCGGCGCACCACTATTTTACCCCCGCTCAGGGTGGTGTAATCGAAAGCGTGCAAGGGCTGGCCCAGTTCCAGCATAACGTAGTTGGTTATGTCGACTATATTACTGATAGGGCGCATACCAGCAGCCCGCAGACGCACTTGCATCCATAAGGGAGAAGTTCCTACACGCACCCCGGCGAAAAGACGGGCCAGATAGCGGCTGCAAAGCTCCGGCGCCTGGATCCTCACCTCAATAGATTCCGGGCCTGGCTCGCCTCCAGCCAGCAGGGAGGGCTCCTGGAGCTGTACCCCGTAAATCGCAGCCAACTCCCGCGCTACCCCGTAAACGGAGAGGCAATCGCCCCGGTTGGGGGTGAGATCCAGATTGAGCACCCACTCTGGTAAGCCCAGCAAGCGGTTAATGTCCTCCCCGACGGGAGTGTCGGTAGGAAGGATCATGATGCCCGACGAGCGCTCCTCCAACCCTAATTCCTCTTCCGAGCAAAGCATCCCGTGAGAAGTCACTCCTCGGAAGCGGGCCTTCTTAATGGTTTGCCCGTTGGCCAATCGCGCCCCCACCAGAGCCAAGGGCACCACCGCGCCGGGGAAAACGTTATCGGCACCGGTGACTACCTCGTAGACCTGGCTACCGGTGTCAGCCTGGCAGATGCGGAGACGGTCAGCTCGGGGGTGAGGGGTCACTTCCAGCAGCCGGGCGGTGACCACCCCTTCGATTCCCGCCGCAAAAGGTTCCACCGTATCTACCGCCACTCCCACAGCGGTGAGGCGCTCGGCCAGCTCCGAGGGATCAGGTAGATCGGCTGGTAGAAACTCCTTTAACCAGCTCACAGGTACCCGCACTGTTCCGGACCAACCCCCTTAAAATTGAGATAAGAAACGCCAGTCGTTGCCGAAAAAGAGGCGCAGATCGTTAATACCGTACTTTAACATGGCCACCCGCTCGATTCCCAAACCGAAGGCGAACCCCCGGCAGGTGGAAGTGTCGTAGCCCGATACCTCTAGCACCCTAGGGTGCACCATCCCCGCTCCCAGGATCTCCAGCCAACCGGTGCCTTTGCACACTCGGCACCCTTCTCCCCCGCAGATCACGCAGGAAATATCCACTTCAGCACTCGGCTCAGTGAAAGGGAAATAACTAGGACGGAAGCGCAGGCGAGTGCCTCCGCCGAAAATTTCCTGCGCAAAGGTTAACAAAATTCCCTTCAGGTCGCTGAAGCGTATATGCCGATCCACGGCCAGACCTTCTATCTGATGGAACATAGGCGAGTGAGTGGCGTCGTCGTCCCGCCGATAGACCTTGCCCGGCGCGATTACCTTCACCGGTAAACGGGGAGCCAAGCGTTCCAGCACCCGCACTTGCACCGGGGAGGTGTGGGTACGCAGTAATATCTCTTCGGTGATAAAAAAAGTGTCCTGCATGTCGCGCGCTGGATGATCCTTGGGAATATTCAGCGCCTCGAAATTGTACCAGTCGAGCTCCACTTCCGGCCCCTCTACCACACTGAAACCTAACCCCAGGAAAACCCGCTCAATCTCCTCTAGCACCAGCGTGAGCGGGTGAGTGTGGCCCAGAGTGAAAGCGCGCCCCGGCAAGGTGACGTCCAACGCCTCCGCTTGCAAGCGAGCGGCGAGGGCCCGGTTTTTCAACTCGTCTTCGCGGTGGGTCAGCAATTGCTCTAACTCTTCCTTGACCGCGTTGGCCCGCTGGCCCACCAATGGGCGTTGGTCCGGCGGGAGTTGATTCATACGGCGCAAGAGACTGGTGAGTTCCCCTTTCCGCCCCAGTAAGCGAATTCGCACCTTTTCTAAAGCGCTAAGATCCGGTGCCTGGATGATGGCGTCTCTGGCTTGGCTTAGTAGCGCTTCTAGTTCTTCTAGCACCTTTTCACCCCATCTTCGACCGGGTTCGTCCTTAAAAATAAAAGCCCTTGCGCCCAGGATAATACAAGCCAAGGGCCTTGACAAGGCTCAGGAAGGAAATCCCGCGAAGGGTGCCGACCGCCTCAGTGCAGTCGAAGTCTCCGGTAGAGGATGTAAGCCCTAATGGAACCGGTGACCTCAAATAGCTTCCAAAAAAGCTCGGCGGTCCAAACCATAGGCTCACAACCTTTCGCGGACCAAAGCTTATACTCGCTCGCATTATAGCACACCTCGGGAAGAGAATCAACGCCACCGAAAGCGCTGCCGCGCCCCCTCATAAAGGAAAAGGGCAGCGGCCACCGCTACATTGAGCGACTCGGTGCCCCCGGGCATGGGGATAAAGAGTCGCCGCGCTATCCCCGCCCATAGAGGACGAGGACCAGTTCCCTCGCTCCCCACGATGATAGCCGTGGGACCGAGATAGGAGTGAGTGTAGAAGGGAGACTCGCCGCGGGGGTCGGCCATCACCAGTTCTACCCCTGCTCCCAACAGCGCCGACCGCGCCTCTTCCGGACTCAGGTTCCTAACCAGAGGAAGTTCCAAAACGGACCCCGCGCTAGCCCGCACCGCACGGGGGTGAAAGGGATCAACCGAGCCCTCCAACACCAAGACCCCGGTCGCCGCCACCGCTTGCGCCGTTCGCAAAACCGTTCCCAGATTGCCCGGGTCCTGCAGCCCATCCACCACCACCAGAAAAGGATTTGGCGTTTGCAGCAGGGAGGGCCAGGGAACTCCGGGAAGCTCCACCACTGCCAGCACTCCCTGAGGCGTAACCGTGGCCGCCGCCCGAGACAGGATAGCCAGAGGCAGACCGAAACGGGGTACCCCCGCAGCAGCTGCCACTCGCAGAATCTCTTCCCCCTCCGGAGAAGCCGCCCACTCGGGAGTGCAATATACTTCCCGCACTCGGCCCCGCCGCAAGGCCTCCGCCACCAAATGCGTCCCCTCCACCAGGAACACTCCCGCCTCCTCGCGGCCCTTTTTACGCGCCAAGCGCTGCAAAGCTTTAACCCGGGGATGGTGCCGGCCTAGCATGGTAAACACGTGGATTCCACCTCACCCAGTGGTAAGACGCCGGTACAACCACTTCTCCACTTCTACCGCCCAGAAGATAAGACTGCCCAGGATGAAAACCAGCAGGAGCTCGGTTCTGGACAGAGACACGGTGCAGAACACCCCTTGCAAGGGAGGAAGGTAAACCACTAGCAATTGCAAAACCACGGTGAGCAGGACCGCTCCCAGCACCGCGGGGTTAGAGCAACACCCGGCGGCGAAGAGAGAAGCGGTGCCCGTGCGGATGGCCAGCACGTGGGCCAGCTGCGAGAAAACTAAGGTAGAGAATAGCACTGTCTGCCAGGAAGCGGCCTGCACCCGCCACAGCCAGTAGCCCACAGCCAGACAGACAAAGGCCATAAACACTCCAGCCCATAAAATATGCCCGGCCAATCGTCTGGTAAAGATACCCGAGCGAGGATCGACCGGAGGTCGATGCATCACACCTGCCTCGGCTGGCTCTACTGACAAAGCCAAGGCCGGCAAACCATCGGTTACCAGGTTAACCCAGAGAATTTGCAGCGGAGTCAAAGGCACCGGCATCCCGCCTAAAAGTCCCACTAATATGATAAGGATTTCGCTAAAGTTGGTGGTCATCAGGTACTGAAGAAATTTCTTGATATTATCGTAAATCACCCGTCCCTCTTCCACGGCGGCCACGATGGTAGCGAAATTATCGTCCAGCAGCACCATATCCGCCGCTTCTTTAGCCACGTCGGTGCCAGAGCGCCCCATCGCCACGCCGATGTCGGCCTTTTTCAGAGCGGGAGCATCGTTGACCCCGTCACCGGTCATGGCCACGATATGCCCGTTACGCTGCAACGCCTCCACGATTTTTAGCTTATGCGCTGGGGCCACCCGGGCAAAAACGGTCACCCCTTCGGCTACCGCGGCTAGATCCTCGGGGTTGAGCGAGTCCAAGTCCTTACCGGTTAAAACCCGCTGCGTTTCCATGCCGAGCTCGCGGGCAACAGCCAAGGCGGTGGCGGGATGGTCGCCGGTAATCATTACCGGGTCGATGCCCGCCTGACGACAGGTGGCCACCGCCGCCAGAGCCTCCGGGCGCAGAGGGTCCTTGAAGCTCACCAACCCCAGCAGAAGCAGTTCCCTTTCCCCTTCCTCGTCTAAAACCCCCGGCGCAGACGACCAATGGCGAAAGGCCAAGGCCAGGACCCGCAGGCCCTCCTGAGAGAGCTCGGCCTGAAGGCGCTCCAACTTCTCTTGCCACTCTCCCAAGGGCTGGACCTCTCCCCCTACCCACACACCTCGGCTTAACGGCAAGAGACGATCGAGCGCCCCCTTGCAGAAAAGAAGGTACGCTGGCGTCTCTTCGCCTAATTTAGGTATCGGGCAGCCCAACTCACCCTCGAGCCGGTGGAGGGTGCTCATGCGCTGGCGCTCAGAAGAAAAAGGGAGCTCTGCCACCCTGGGACAGGCTCGTTCCAGCTCGGGAGCTTTATAACCGGAGTCAGCGGCTGCCACCAGCAACGCTCCTTCAGTGGGGTCGCCTACATATGACCATTTTTCATTTTCCCGGCGTAAAACGGCGTCGTTACATAAAGCGCCGGCCACCAACAGCAAAGCTGTCTCCGGGCAAGAAGTCGCTGCGACACCCGGAGTTGCCAGCTGGAACCCTCCCCCCGGTTGGGGCAGCGCCAGGGCCGCAACTCGCATTCGGTTCTGAGTAAGGGTGCCGGTTTTATCGGTACAGATCTTGGTTACCGAGCCCAGCGCTTCCACCGCAGACAAGCGGCGAACTAGAGCGCGGCGCCGGAGCATCCGCTGAGCTCCCAGGGCCAGGGCTATGGTCACCACGGCTGGAAGCCCCTCGGGTATAGCGGCCACCGCCAGGCTCACCCCGGTAAGGAACATGGTTTTTATGTCCTCTCCGTGCCAGAGGCCCAGCAGCGTCACTGCACCAACGATGAGCAAAGCCATCAAGCCCAAGGTGCGTCCCAGCGCCGCCATACGACGCTGCAAAGGAGTGGGAGCGGGCTCCACCATCTGCATCATCGCCGCAATCTGGCCCAACTCCGTATCCATTCCGGTGGCCACCGCCACCGCCATGCCCCGGCCGTAAACCACCGTAGTCCCCTTGTATACCATATTCCTCCGGTCGCCCAGAGCCGTGGCCTCCGGTAGCACCACCTCCGCGTTTTTATCTACCGGTGAGGCTTCACCGGTCAAGAGCGACTCCAGCACCCGGAGGTTAGCGCTCGTCAGCAAGCGCCCATCCGCCGGCACCAGATTACCCGCTTCCAGGTAAAAGAGGTCGCCGGGGACCAAAGCCGAAGCGGGGATCTCCTGCACTTCGCCATTGCGCTTCACCTTCACCCTGGAGATCGCCAGTTTCTGCAGCGCGCGCAAGGCTTTCTCGGCCCGGAACTCCTGGACAAATCCCAGCAAGGCGTTCAAAATCACGATCACGATGATGGCCACCGCGTCCCTGTATTCCCCTAGCAGCAACGAAATCACCGCCGCTGCCAGGAGCACCAGTACCATCGCCCCCGTGAACTGCTCCCACAAAATGCGCCCGGGACTCTTCGCCCCTTTCTCCCGTAGAAGATTGGGGCCGTGCCGCTGCCAGCGGAGATGAGCCTCCGCGGTGGTAAGCCCTGTTATCGGGTCGCTCGCCAACTCCGAGAGCGCTTGCTCAGCGGATAAGCTATGCCAGTTTGTCATATCCCTTTCTTGCCGCTTTGCCCCTTTCCGGTTGTCGTTGCTATCACTCCGAGGTGCTAACCATCTTGACCCATACTTTTCTCTCCCTGGGCCCGTCGAACTCGCTGAAAAAGACCCCCTGCCATGTGCCCAGGGCCAGCTTGCCCTCGCGCACCAGCACCACCAGATGCACCCCTACCAGGCAAGACTTGATATGAGCATCGGCGTTCCCCTCGGCATGGCGGTAGTTAGAGTTGGGCGGCACTAACTGCTCCAAATGATGCAGGATGTCCTCGGCCACCGCGGGATCATAACTTTCATTGATACATAGCCCCGCCGTGGTATGAGGGCAGAATAGATAAAGCACCCCTTCCCGCCAGCCTTTCTCCTCCACCAACCGAGCTAGACGAGGAGTTAAGTCTACCATCTCCTGACGCCGGCGCGTGGTAACCCGTATTATTTCCATCGGCCTCACTCACTCCTTCCCTTGGGAGCAAAGCGGGATTAGCACCGGTAACAAAGCCTCTAAATCCTCCACCTGGATGTGAGCGCATTTCCCGACCTCCGGCGAGGCATTAACCGCTGCCGCTAGCCCCACCTGAGCGAAGAGCGGGACATCCCCACAACTATCCCCTACCGCCACCAATTCCTCTGGTGCTAGCCGGAAACGCGAGCAGAAGCCTCGCAGATGCTGCGGCTTCCCGTACCAGGGCACGCGAATAAACACCCGCCCGTCCACGCGGCCCTCGGTGAAACCCAGCCCGTTGGCCACCCAACAATCGAAACCGAGCTCCTCCGCCACCCGCGAGGCCAACAAGTCCAATCCCGAAGAGAGAAGAAAGGTAGGGACACCTCGGCGGCGCAAAGCGGCCAGCAACTTCTTAGCCCCCAGGCGGTAAGGGATGCAGGCTAGCAATTGTTCCAGCAACGACTTGGAAACTCCTCGCCAGCAGTTCACATCCCGGCGGGCAAATTCCTGGTAATTGATGCGCCCAGCTAGAAAATCTTCCAGATGCTTACTGCCATGAGTTTCCCACGTTCCCAGCTGTTCGTGAAGGTACTGCCACACGCTGGGAACTGGCGTCAAGGTGCCGTCTAAATCGAAAATTACCCCTTTGTAGGACGGCGGCATCGATACTCTCCCCCCTGGCAATAATGATACCACAAAGCTCTTCGGACAATCGGGAATCGACCGGCTCCGCGGCAATAGGTGGGAAGGAAAAAAGAAGCGAATACGCAACCTCTAGCCGACGGCAGGTAAGAGATCACCGGGAGCAGCATCAAGGTACCGGCAGCGTAAAGGCCGCTTCCATAGCGTAGCGGGTGAGGAGAGTAGGGTAAAAACCCAGCACCAAAAGCAACAGCAAAATCAACGCAAGAGCCACCCTCATCCCCCATCCCAGCCGTAAGGGCGCGGTACGCAAGGTAGCCTCTCCCCAATACATGGCTTTCACCACCCGCAGATAGTAGTACACCGATACCGCGCTCATAAGCACCGCCAGCAGCGCTAGCCAGAGATGGCCCCGAGCGACAACCGCCATAAAAAGATAGAGTTTACCAGGGAACCCCGCTAGGGGAGGGATACCAGCCAGTGAAAACAAAGCCAGGAGCATCACCGCCGCACTCAGAGGCGAGCGACGGGATAAGCCGGCGTAATCGGCAATAAGATCGCTACCATCTTGCCGGTAAAAAGCCGTGGCCACCATAAAAGCTCCCATGTTACCGAAAACGTAGAGCATGGCGTAATATAAAATGGCCCCTATCCCTAGAAGGGAAGCAGAAATCAAGCCCAGCAAAAGATAACCTGCCTGGGCTATACTGGAATAAGCTAACAGGCGCTTGATGTTAGCCTGGGGGATGGCCACTAGATTGCCCAGGATCATCGACATTACCGATAAGGCCAGGATCAGGGGGAGCCACCAGTGATGCAGCGGGAGCAAACCTACCAGGAGCAACCGGATTAAAGCTGCCAACGCCGCGGCCTTAGAGGCCACGGAGAGAAAAGCCGTAACCGGGGTAGGGGCCCCTTCGTAAACATCGGGCGCCCACATGTGGAAGGGCACGGCCGTGATTTTAAAAGCGAAACCGGCCACAATGAGAGCGAGCCCTAATTTTAAGTCCCACCCCGCTTTGCCGGCAAGCCAAGCGCAGGCAGCGACCTCGCGGAGAACAGTAGTGCCGCAACTCCCGTAAACCAGGCTGAAGCCATAGAGTAGCACCGCGGAAGAAAAAGCTCCCAACAACAGGTACTTCGTGCCCGCCTCAGCCGACTTGCTATCGTCCAACCGGCAGGCCGTTAGCACATAGAAACTCACCGCCATGAGCTCCAGCCCCAGGTAAAGCGTGATCAACTCTCCCGAGGTGGCCAGCACCATCATGCCCAGAGTAGCGAAGGTCAAAAGCGCATAATACTCGCACCGGTAGCGCGCCAGGAACTCCGTGTAGTCGAAGGAGCACACCGCGGCCAGCAAGGCGGCCACCAGGAATAAAAGCTTAAAATAAGTGCTGTAGGGCTCGATAACGTAACCGGGCAAAACCATTCCAGCAACGCCGCGGGTAACCCAGGCTAGCGTCCCAAGGGAGCAAAAACCAATAGCGGCCAAATAACCCGTGGCTCGGGCAAAGCGCCGGGGAAGCAAAAGCCCTCCGGCCAGCAATAGGAGTCCCAAAGCCGCGGTGGCTATCTCGAGATATAGCAATTCCCAGTGTAAAACCACTAAATCCTGCCTCCCATCGCCATCACCGCCTTGAGCTTAGCTACCAGCGGGGCTACTCCGCTACCGATCAATTTGAGCTGCAGAGAAGGACAGAGACCGAAGAGGAGCAGAACCGAACCCAGCAGCAGCAAGGGTATCATCTCCATCCC
Organism: Desulfothermobacter acidiphilus; assembly: GCF_052073645.1. Lineage (GTDB taxonomy): Bacteria > Bacillota > Desulfotomaculia > Desulfotomaculales > Ammonificaceae > Desulfothermobacter > Desulfothermobacter acidiphilus. Next base: position 1,072,993 of record NZ_CM125440.1, read on the forward strand.
CCGGATGTCTGACAACGCACGCCACTCCTCTTTTGGAGGGCCAAAAAAGACCCGCTTCACCACTAAAAGAACGTAAATGGCGGTAATAACAATACCCGCAATGGCCACCACCGCTAAAGCGCGGAAACCGATCAGGCCCTGATGGACCGCCCCTTGCGCAGTGAAAGCCCCTGTAAAGATAAAGAATTCGGCCACGAAGTTGTAAAACCCAGGCAGACCCAGTGAAGCTAGTCCCGCTAGCAAAAAGCCCGCTGCCACCCGGGGCATCTGATGCGCTAGCCCGCCCAAGCGCGCCAATTCCCTGGTGTGGGTTCGCGCGTATATATTCCCGACCATGGCGAAGAATAAAGCCGTCATCACCCCGTGGGCAAACATTTGCGCCCCTGCTCCGACCAAGCTCAAACTGTCGAGCGCCGCCACCCCCAACAACACGTAACCCATGTGACTAACACTGCTATAGCCGATGACGAACTTGAGATCCTTCTGCACCATGGCCACCATCGCCCCATAAATCACGTTAACCAAGCATAAGCCTCCGATGAGGGGGGCCCAATAATGCGCCGCTTCGGGGAAAAAAAAGAGGGGCAAGCGCATAAGCCCGTACCCGCCTAGCTTCATGATAACCCCCGCCAATAACATACTGATGGCTGTGGGAGCCGCCACATGTCCATCGGGAGCCCAGAGATGCAAGGGCCACAGGGGAACCAACACTCCCAAACCTAGCAACATAATGAGAAACACCCATTTCTGAAACTCGGCAGCGTAATACACCGAGGACAAAGCGGTCAAATCGAAGGTTACCTCCCCCAATTGCCGGGAGGCGTAGATGACGGTGGCAATGATACCCAATAAGAGCAAGGCGCTACCTGCTACGTGGTAGAGGGTGAGCTTCATCGCCCCATACTCCTTGCGGGTGCTTCCCCAAACGACAATCAATAGGTACGAGGGTATTATGACCAGGTCATAGAAAAAGTAAAAGAAAAAGAGGTTCTGGGCAATAAACACCCCGAAGATTCCGGCTATCAGAAGCAATAACCAGATGAAAAACTCCTTCACCCTCACCTTGATCTCTCCGGCAGCAAAAACCGCCGCGAATCCCACCAAAGCAGCCAGAAGCAATAAGGGCAGGCTCAACCCGTCCACTCCCACCGAGTACCGTATTCCCAATTCGGGCAGCCAGTTGAGCTCCTGGGAAAACTGTAGGCCGCCCTGGGGAATATCGTAGAGAAAATAAACCACGGAGGTAAAAACCAGCGAAATCCCTGTGGCTAAAGCCGCTGTCATCCGTATAAGCCGCTCTTCCCGCTCGGGAAGGATGATAAGTAAACCCAGCCCCACTAAGGGCGCCAGCAATATAAGCGTCAAAAGCACCGCAACAGTCCTCCTAACAGCGGAAACGCCAGCCATAAGGTCATCACCGTGACCGCAGCTAAAAATACCAGGGCATAGACCTGTAGGTTCCCAGTCTGCAAATAGCGCAGCTTGGCTCCGGAAAGATAAATAACCTTGCCCAGACCATCGAAAGTCCCGTCCACCAAATGGCGGTCGTGCCAATGAAAGGCTTCGGCTACTCGCCAAAAGCAACCACGATAGACCCAGGTATAAAACTCGTCCAGATAGTATTGCTGCTGAAGGCAGCGGTAGGCCCAACCCCAGCGCTCGCGCCATCTCTCCGAAACAACTATCAAGCGGCCGTGCAGTAACCAGGCCAAGCCTATCCCCCCCAGAGCCACCAGGGTAGAAATGGCCATCACCGTGTAATTTGGATGCGCCTGGTGGGCCGGACCGTAAGCCACCCAGGAGCCAAACCCCTGCGCCGTGTAGGGCGTGCCCACCAGACCAACCAGCACCGAAAAAGCGGCTAGCACTAATAAAGGCACCGTCATAACCGGAGGCGATTCCTGCGCTCGCCGCTCCGCTGGCTGCTTGCCGCCGAAGACCACGAACACCAAGCGGAATACATACCAAGCAGTGAGAAACGCCACCAAAGTTCCCAACACATAAAGGCCGGTGAAACCATGGCGGTAAGTTTCCGCCAGAATTTCGTCTTTGCTCCAGAAACCAGAAAAGGGCGGCATTCCAACCAGCGCCAGGGCCCCGATAATGAAAGTGATGGTGGTCACCTTCATGTCCCGCGCCACTCCCCGCAGGCGAAAAATATCCTGCTCGTGAGCCGCGTGGATCACACTACCGGCGGCTAGAAACAGCAAGGCTTTGAAGAAGGCGTGGGTGGTGAGGTGAAACATAGCAGCCGACATGCTGCCGATACCCATAGCCATAACCATGTAACCCAGCTGGCTGATGGTGGAGTAAGCTAGAATCCTCTTGATGTCCCGCTGCACTAAAGCCACGGTGGCCGCCATGAAGGCGGTGAGCCCTCCCGTGTAAGCCACGAGCAGCATAACCTCGGGCGCCGAAACAAAGAGTACATAAGTGCGGGCCAGCAGGTACACTCCCGCCGCCACCATGGTGGCGGCGTGAATAAGAGCGCTTACCGGCGTGGGTCCTTCCATAGCGTCGGGCAACCAAACGTGGAGGGGAAACTGGGCGGATTTCCCCACCACCCCGGTGAAGACCAGCAAAGCTGCCGTGGTCAGCAAGCCTGCCTCAGCGCAGTTCGGGATAACCAGGGCTAGCGCGCGAAAATTAAAGCTGCCGAAGGCCCCCCACAAGCAGAGAATGCCCAGCAGCAAACCAAAATCAGCCAGGCGGTTTACGGCAAAGGCCTTGAAGCCGGCCCGGGCCGCTGCAGGGCGGTGGTACCAGAAGCCGATAAGCAAATACGAGCATAGCCCCACCAATTCCCAGAAAAAGTAGAGCATAAAATAGTTATTAGCCAGTACCAGGCCCAGCATCGAGGCAGCGAAAAGAGAGAGATAGGCGAAAAAGACAGACCAACCGGGATCGCGAGCCATGTAACCCAGCGAATAAACCTCCACCGCTAGGGTCACCGAGGTCACTATCAGCAGCATCAGCACACTCAGCGGATCTATCAGCAGGCCGGCCTCGATCTTCACGGCTCCCAGCGCTAGCCAGGAATAGCTGCACTCCACCGGGGATTCCATGGTGACACCGCTAGCCATCACCTCGCGGAAGAGCTCCACCGCTAAGACGAGGGCCGCGCTGGCAGCGGCGATGGCGATAAAAGCGCTTACACCCCGCCAGTTCCTGGTTACCAGCGTGATAAGGGCGAAAGCCAGTGCCGGCAACAGTGGTAAAAGCCATATGTATTCGAAACCCACCCACGACCCCACCATTGGTTAACCTACCCACCTTCTACCATTTAAGCTGATCCAGGCGATCAACGTTGGTATCGCAGCGCCGGCGGTAAAGATTGACCACCAAAGCTAAAGCTACCGCCACTTCGGCAGCGGCCACCACCATAACGAACAAAGCAAATACCTGCCCGGTGACACGAGCGGGCTGCATAAAATGATTGTAGGCCACCAGGTTTATATTCACCGCGTTGAGCATGAGCTCTATACCCATCAGCACCGCAATGGCGCTCCGCCTACCCAGAACGCCAAGCACGCCGATGGCGAAGAGCAGGGCAGCTAAAGCCTGGTAATGTCCGAGTCCGATCATTTATCCTCGCCCCTTCCTCCGGCTAGTAGCACCACTCCCACTACCGCCACCAATAACAACAAAGCAGATAACTCGAAAGCCAAGATATGGGACTCCAGAAAGGCCTGGGCCAGCAGCCAAAGCTGGTCTTCCTGAATCGCAGAAGCGGCTACCAGCACCTGCCGGGTAGCAAGCAAGAGCATCGAAAAGAAAAGGAGTAGAGAAACCACCGCCCCGGGCACCAGAGTGGAGCTAGCAGGGTTGCTCCGCCGCATTTCTTCCCGTTGCACCAGCATGACGGCGAAAACGATCAGCACCGCTACGGCCCCCGCGTATAGGAGAAGCTGCACCGCAGCCAGAAACTCGGCCCGCAAAAGCAAGAAAATACCCGCCACCCCTATAAGTGTGAGAAAAAGATAAAGGGCGCTGTGCACGATGTTACGGGAGAACACCACCCCCGAGGCCGTTACTACCACCCAGGCGGCCAGCAACCAAAAGACCCCGGTTTGGGGATCAGCCATCGGCCTTCACCTCGCTTGACGCCCCCAGATTTACTGCGGTTTCGGTGCGCCGGTAACAGGCCTTCTCGAAGTCTGGTACCCAGTACAGGGCCTGCTTGGGGCAAACTTCTACACAGAGCCCGCAGTGAATGCAACGCCCTCTTTCCACCCAATAAGCTTGGAGCCGGCGCCGGGCATCCTTATCTTTAACGGTTTCCACCGTGATCACTCGATTAGGGCAGGTAGTAGCGCATAAGCCACAGGCGATGCATTTCTCGCGATCTAAGGCCAAGGAACCGCGACTCCTAAAAGGTAATTGCGGATGCTCCTCCGGGTACTGCTGAGTGATAGACTTCCCCCAGAGGAACCTCCAGGTAACTCCCAATCCTTTAAGTAACCCCTTCCCCCACATAGCTACCCCACCCCCTGGGCCAGCTTAATCCCGATCCCGGTAAGGAGCAGATTCAGCAAGGCCAAAGGCAAAAGTACCTTCCAGTTAAAATCGAGGAAATGATCTATGCGCACGCGGGGGAAAGTCCAGCGCCACCACATAAAAAGGAAAATAAGAAGATACACTTTGAGCCCGAACCAGAACCAAGAAGGCAGCCAGGGACCGTGCCAACCTCCTAAAAAGAGGGTCACGGCCAGAGCGGAAACCGCTATCAGGTTGGCATACTCCGACAAATAAAAGAGCGCAAAACGCATTCCCGTATACTCTACGTAAGGGCCGGCGATGATCTCCTGCTCCCCCTCCACCAGATCGAAAGGAGCTCGGTTGACCTCTCCCAGGGCCGCCATCAGGTAAATCCAGAAACCCAGGGGCTGCAAAAAGATAAACCAGCAATGCTGTTGGGCGGCCACAATCTGCGAAGTTCGTAGCGATCCCGCTAGCATCACCACTCCCAGGACCGATAGGGCCAGCGGCACCTCATAGCTAACCAGCTGCGCCACCGCGCGCATACTTCCCAGCAAAGCGTACTTGTTATTCGACCCCCACCCCCCCATAAGCAGAGGAAGGGTAGTGGTAGAGGCTACCGCCAAGAAAAAGAGAACACCAATGTTTAAATCTACTGGCAATAGATTCCGTCCAAAGGGAATAACCGCCAATAGCAGCACCGGAGGAACAAAAATTAGCAAAGGGGCCAAGACGAAGAGCCAGCGGTCGGCGTGCGAGGGAATAATATCCTCCTTGCCCAGAAGTTTGACGGCATCGGCCACTGGCTGCAATAGCCCGCGGGGCCCCACGCGGTTAGGCCCCAAGCGCTGTTGCATGTAGGCACTTAATTTGCGCTCCAGATAAACCAGGTAGAGGACATTGACGAAGATAAAAGTAAGAATCCCCACCAGGTAACCTACACCCAGCCCTAGCGTTACCAACCAGTCGTTATTAAATCCTGTCCTGCAAAGGGGCATATTGACCGCTCCCTTCCCTTTCTCCCCGGAGCATCAGCGATCCACTTCGCCCATCACAATGTCGATCGAGGCGAGGGTAGCAATGAAATCCTGGATCGTGCTGCCCTCCGCCATTTTGGGTAGCGCCCCCAGGTTGACAAAAGAAGGAGAGTGGATATGGAGGCGGTAAGGTCGATCACTGCCATCACTGACCAGGTAAAACCCTAAAGCGCCCTTAGCCCCTTCAATTTGGTGATATACCTCGCCTGGTGGCGCTTTGAGCGCCCGGGGCACTTTGCCTCTCACTGGTCCTTCCGGTAAGATGTCTATGGCCTGGCGGATAATGCTAGCGCTCTGCTCGATTTCCCGCAACCTTATCAGCAAACGATCGTAAGCGTCCCCGTTGGGCAAGGTGGGAACAGCAAAAGTAAAACGGGGGTACCAGCCGTAGGGCTTGGCTTTGCGTAAGTCGAAAGCCAAGCCACAGGCCCGGAGATTGGGACCCGTGACTCCGTAAGCCAATGCCGTTTCCAAGTCCAGCTTCCCCACCCCTCGGCAACGCCCAATGAAGATCTCGTTCCTTACCACAAGGTTCTCAAATTCCTCCATCATACAGGGTAAATCATTGAGGAAACGTTGCAGAGCCGGGAGGAACTCGGGTGGGACATCCGCCGCCACCCCGCCTATGCGCAGGTAAGCGGGCAACATGCGTCCGCCCGATACCATCTCAAAAAGATCGAGTATCTTTTCGCGCTCGCGGAAAGGCGGAAACCAAGCGGTCCAACCCGCCAGATCGAGCGCCATAGAGGCGATCATCACCAGGTGACTGGCTATGCGAGAGAGCTCGCTCATGATAACCCGCAGGCATTCGGCCTTCTCTGGAACCTCGATCCCGAGCAGCTTTTCCACCGCCTGGACGTACCCCAGATTGTTGAGCACAGGAGCCAGGTAATCCAGCCGATCGGTATAAGGCAGAAACTGATGGTAATTGCGGCTCTCCGCCAGCTTCTCTATACCTCGGTGTAAATAGCCTACCTCGTTCTCCAGCTGGATAATTTTTTCACCATCCAGCGTTAAGACGGCCCGGTAAACTCCGTGGGTGCTGGGATGCTGCGGGCCCATATTCAGCACTAGGTGTTGGGTCGGCAGTTCCTCGGGAAATGACAAAATCATCTCTCCTTTAGCTCCTCAGGAAGAGAAAAATCCTTACGCAAAGGATGACCGGGAAAATCAGGGGGACAAAGAATCCGTTGCAAACAGGGGTGCCCGATAAACTTCACTCCCAGGAGATCATAAACTTCGCGCTCCTGGACGTTAGCGGCTGGCCAGTGAGGCGCCAGGGAAGGAATCTCTGGAGAAGCCCGATCCACCCTCACTTTAATCCTCACCTCACGGGCCTCCGGAACCGCCATCAGGTGATAAATCACCTCTATTACTCCCGCTTCGGGATAGTCCACTGCCGTGAGATCAGCCAGTAAATTGAAGCCGTGACTTTCCCTTAGCTCCCGCACTAACTCTGGCAAAATGGCGGGAGAAGCTGCCATCACCGGCAGATGAGGATCTTCCACCAGGGTCAGTCCTGGGAAAAGATTCAACAATCGGCTTAAACTATCCGTCCCGCTCATTCGGTCATCCCCTGTCGCATAACTTTTTCCCGCAATTGCAACAGTCCGTGAAGCAAAGCCTCGGGGCGAGGGGGGCAGCCCGGCACGTACACATCCACCGGCACAATAAGATCTACCCCGGGAACCACGCTGTAAGCATCAGCGAAGGGTCCACCGGCGATTGCACAGCCACCCATCGCCAGCACCCACTTGGGTTCGGGCATCTGCTCATAGAGGCGCCGTAGCAAGGGGGCCATCTTGTAAGTGACGGTCCCCGCCACTATCATTAGATCTGCCTGGCGGGGCGAAGCCCGGAAAACCTCGTAACCGAAGCGGGCAATATCGTAACGAGCGCTACCGGTGGCCATCATTTCGATAGCACAGCAGGCTAAGCCGAAGGTTAGGGGCCAAAAAGAGTGGGCACGAGCGTAATTTAACCAGCGCTCCACCCGACCTAGGAGCACATTGGGAAGAGAGGTGGGGAAAAAGAGCTTTGCACCTACCACCATCGCAAGCCTCCCCGCTTCCAGGCATACCACAGGCCCAGAGCTAAAATACCGATGAAGATAACCATCTCGATAAACCCCAGCCACTCCAGACGGCGGAAGCAAACCGCCCAGGGATAGAGGAAAACTGCCTCGGCATCGAAAAGCAGAAAGATTAAGGCGTAAAGAAAGTAGCGAGCCTTGAATTGAACCCAGGCCGACCCCTCGGACCTCAAACCGCATTCGTAAATGGCGCGTTTATCGCCAACAGGCGTGGGATGGGGGCGTAAAATCCAACTGAGAGCCAGGGAACCCCCCGCTACTCCTAGCGCGCCCAACAATAGAACAAAAAGCAAGGCGTATTGGCTCATCCCATACAATACCTTTCTTTCCTTAACCTGTTTCGTTAATAGTATCGTTCGCCTAAAGTCAAAAAAATCCTTCGTAAAAATTAATCGCAATAGAAAATTTTGCTCTCGGTGAGGGCCTGGCAACACCCAAGGATTACCGCCCGAGCCGGGAATTGCGCGTTGAAAAAAATAAAATAGTAAACTTAAAGCCAATGGTAAAAAGAATTTAAAGGGGGCTAACCGCCAGGAACGGTGGGGTGGGACTGCGAATTTACTACTCTATACCCGTCTATCACGACTCGCAGAAAGGGGTAAGCTAACGTGCGCTTGAACGCCAAACTTCTTCTGGGATCTTTGCTCTTGCTAGCGATCGGGATCGCCGCCGTTTGTTCCAGCCATTTTTTTAATCACGCGGCACCGCAGCCTCTGCCGGCAGCCAAGGCAAAGGAGGTTCCGGCCACCTCCACCGCCCTGACCCCTATCCCTCCCCGCCTGGACGTGCCCGTCTATTACAAGAACAGAGTAGTGGTATTGATGTTCCATAACCTCGATCCTACCTATCAAGGGCGAGGTACCCTCACTCCCGACGCCTTCGCCGCCGACATCAAAGCCTTGGTAGACCAAGGCTTTAACTTCGTTACTGCCGAGCAACTAGCCGCTTTCCTGGAAGGCAAGGGCCAGGTCCCTCCCAACGCTGTGCTCATAACTTTCGATGACGGCTACAAGGGCAACTACTTATACGCTTTCCCGGTTTTAGAAAAATATCGTATACCGGCCACTATTTTTCTAATCGGAAGCCTGATCGGCCACCACCCCAACTTTCTTACCTGGGAAGAAGTGAGGAAGATGGCGCAATCAGGGTTGATCACTTTCGGGGGGCATACCTACGATCTGCACAAGGGAGCTCCGATAAGCCCCGACACCACCTCTCCCGCCACCGTAGCCTTGATTTATGATTTGGCCACCGGTAAGCGAGAAGACCTAGGGGCCTACCGCGCCAGAGTGCTGGCCGACAGCCAGAAAGAGCAGGATCTCTTCCGCCAGGAAATAGGCCAGCCTTCTCCTTTCTTCGCTTACCCCTACGGAGCTTACACGCCCGAGCTCGACAGTGTCCTGCGCGAGGCCGGTTACGCTTATTTCTTCACCACTTTGTACGGTGCCAACTGTTACGGCCAAGATCCGCACCACATCTTCCGGATCAACGCCGGCATGCCCACTATCACGCCGGATAAACTGGTGCAGGAGACGCGCAATGCGGGGGTCGGTACCACTGGACCCCGCAAATTTCCCCCTACTTTCATTCCCAAGTGGACCCAAAAACCGATAAAATCTTCTCAAGGTTGACGCTAAAACAGCAACGGAGGGCAGAGATCAGACAATGGATGTACGCGAAGCTATCGCCCAATTGGCGCAAAACTTCGATTCAACATCTGTGTACCAGATAAAGGGTAAGGATTACGCCTTCAAGGTGGATGAAGCCCAGCACCTTTATCTGGTGGTGGAAGCCGAAGGCCGGGGCATCTTTCTGGCGCGTTTCGCTCCCGATTTCATGCGCCCCCGGCCCCTCCTCCCAGAAGAGCAGGCGGCGGCGCGAGAATTGGCGCGGCAACGCCTCAAAGAAGCCGGTCTATGGCCGTCAACTTTATCTTAGTTCCGGGCGCCAAGGGTAGCGCGTTTGCCGCCCGCCCTTGAGACAGAGCGATCTCCAAGGTGCCCGATGATCCGGTGGTAACGAAGAGCTCCCCGGCGGGAGCGTGGGCATAGGTAGGATAAAAAGGTAGGGTTAGATTAATGCTGGCGCTGCCCAGGTGGTAGCGCCGCGCCTCCGGGCAAGGCGGAAGATTGGTGATAAGGTTACCGAAAGCGTCGATCACCACCACTTCCCCCTCCCGCCCTCTCCGGTGAAAGCGCAGGGGCACCCGAACCGTGGTGGGGGTACCGAGGGAAATCAGCGCTTCCCCGCGAGCTAGAGCGGCTACGGCTGGCGCGAAGACATCGCGCGCCTCGAAGGTGGAAACCACACCCGGGGGACGTGGAAGTGCCACCGCCTCCACCAGGCCATCCTGCTCCAGAACCGGGTAAAGAAGCCCGTTATCGGGACCTACCAAGTAGTAGCGCCGGGTGCGCACGGCCAGAGGCTGCCGCTCTCCCCCCACTCCGGGGTCCACCACAGCCAGAAAGATAGAGCCTTCAGGGAAGTAGGCGTAACCGGTTAGGAGATGCCAGGCCCCTTCGCGCACGGCGAAAGGGGTGACCGCGTGGGTCAAATCCACCACCGCGGCGCCCGGGCAAAGAGTCAGAATCACCCCTTTTACTACCCCCACGTAAGCGGAAAAGCCGAAGTCGGAAAGAAAAACTATGAGCCGCATAAAGGGTTTATCCCCCTTTGCTCAGCAGAGGTGCAGCATCAGGGTTGGTTATCCGGGCGGAAAGGAGAAAACCACCCGGAACTCGCAACTGCCGCCGCCAGGGAAACCCTGCTCTTGAGCAAGCGCTTCCGATCTTTATTACGAAAACGAGCGGCAGAAATCACTCGCTCGCCGCTCCGCTTCACAGCCCGCCAGATCGTCTCGCTTTGCAAGCGAATAAGCGGGCAGACTTCTCTATTTCCTCTATTCGCACTCTCTACCGGAGAGCTCATCGGGCCAGGCCAGAAAAGTGGTAACCGTCGGAAAGAAGAAATTCTTGCTGCGTGGCGTTTCAGGCTATTCGCATACTTTCATCGCCACAACACGCGGAAGCGAACAGCGGTTATTTGCCTCCCATCGAGCTCCGTCTCCGCGAAGCCGGGTACCGTCTTTAAATCCGCACCCTCCGGCGCGGCCAAACCCCGAGCGATGATGATGCCCTTGACTGCCTGATTTACCGCTCCAGCACCCACCGCTTGCAATGTAACCTCGCCCCCGCTTTCTTTTAAACTCTCACACAGAGCCACAGCCAGTTTTTTGGGATCGGTTTTGCTCGATACCTTGAGTGTCTGCAAGGCTTTTCCCCTCCCACGATGGCTTTTGCGTCTTTTTAGCTGCATTTTACCATAAACCTTTGGGGGAGTCGAGATCTCTAATTTCCAGAACTTGTGTATCACACCACCAATCCTACTGTGACTAACGATGAGCAAGAACCCCGTAGAGGATTCCTTCCACTACTCGTTTTACCCGAACCCGGACCAAGTGCCCAGAGACCAGGGAAGCGCCTTCGACAATTACGGTGAGGTAATGGGAAGAAAGACCTCTTCCTTGACCGCTCTCCACTCGTTCCAGCAGCACGTCCACTTCCCTTCCGAGGAAACGCTCTGCGTAGCGCTGTCGTAGCTCCTCTCCCAGAAGGAGCAGGCGATCCACGCGGCGTTTGATCTCCGAACGGGGCAATTGCCCAGAGAAGCCAGCCGCCGGGGTGCCAGGGCGGGGCGAATAGGGGAAAACGTGCAGCCCCGAAAGCTGGAGCTCCCGCAATAGGCTCTCGGTGCGGTTGAAGGCGGCCTCGGTTTCTCCAGGAAATCCTACCAGCACGTCGGTGGTGATGGCTAGGCCGGGTACGGCTCGGCGCAGGCGGTGCACCAGTTCCCGGTACTGATCCGTAGTGTAGCGCCGGCCCATGCGTCGAAGGATACTGTCATCCCCGCTCTGCAAAGGAAGGTGCAGATGAGGGCAGAAACGAGCCTCCCCACGCAAAAGTTCGATGAGCTCCTCGGTCACCTCCAAAGGCTCGATGGAACTCAGCCGCAACCGCCGCAGGGCGGGCAAATCTAGTAGCCTTCGGATCAACTGAGACAAGCTTAGGGAAGGGGAAAGATCCTGGCCGTAAAGGCCGAGGTGAGTTCCGGTGAGCACCAACTCCATCATCCCTGACCGAAGCAGGCGCCGAGCTTCCTCCAGAACCGCCTCGGGGGGGCGGCTGCGGCAAGGGCCGCGGGCGTAAGGCACGATGCAGTAGGTGCAGAAGTCGCGGCAACCCTCCTGCACTTTGAGCAAAGCTCGGGTACGCCCCTCGGGAAGAGCAGTAAGATTCTCAAAAACAGCGGGTAGTTCTCCTACCGCCACCAGCTGCCGCCCCGAACTCCGGGCCTCTTCCACCAGATCGGGCAAAAGACGGCGATGGCTGAGGCCGGCCACCACCCTTACCCCTGGCAATAAAGCCAGTTCCTGGGGGAGTAACTGGGCGTAGCAACCAGTGACCACGATCAGGGCCTGAGGGTAGCGTTGGGCCACCTTACGAACAACCTGGCGAGATTTCTGAGCTGCGGTGCGGGTGACCAGGCAAGTATTGATGGCATAGACCTCGGCCGGTTCCCCAAAGGGTACCACCTGGTAGCCGCACCGGACGAACAGGGCTGCTAACTCCGCTGTATCGCATTGGTTAACCTTGCAGCCCAGGGTGTAGAAAGCCACCCTCGGCTTCCCCTCAACACGCGCCGGCATCTATTCCTCCTCCCAGATCGCCCCAGCTGTAAAGCACCAGAGCCAGAGCCACCAGGCCGGCTGTTTCCGTGCGTAAAATCCGGGGGCCCAGCGTCACCGTGATAACCCCACGCGCGCAGGCCTCTTTAACCTCGCCGGGGCTGAAACCCCCTTCGGGGCCGATGAAAATAGCCACCTGGGTTTCCCGACCGGCAGCGAGACAGGCCCGCAGAGAACGTTTCAGCTCCCCCTCCCAGGGCATCAGCTTAACCTCCGTTGGAAGCAAACGCTCCAGCGCCTGCGACCATGGCAAAATTTCCTCCACCCGAGGTACCCAGGCACGTCCGCACTGGCGCACTGCCTCCCGCGCTATTTTCTGCCAGCGATCCCGTTTCTTACAAGCCTGCTGCTGGTTCCAGCGGCCCACCACGTATTCGGTTAGCAAGGGTGTTATGCGCTCCACCCCTAGCTCCGTGGCCTTTTGCACCAGCAAATCCATCTTTTCCCCTTTAGCTACCCCCTGCAAGAGGTGGACCTTCACCGGCGGTTCCGGAGGAAGAGCTAGATATTCGCCCAGCTCCACCTCTGCCTCCCCTCCCCGCAGCGAGAGCAAAACGCCGCTTCGCGCCCGTCCCGCTCCATCGCTAACGATCAATCGATCTCCGGCACGCAGCCGCCGCACCCCGAGCAGGTAATGGGTCTCCTCCGGAAGCAGTTTGACCCGAGGCAGATTCAACTCTTCTGGAGCCACAAAGACCCGCGGCACCTTCACGCCCTCCACACCAGCCCCACCCAGCCAGAATCCTCTTCGCGATCTTCCAGGGTGGCGCCGACAAATACGGGCAGCGCCTCTTCCTCCCGCTCCACCGGAATACCGCTGGCGATGAAAATCCCCCCCGCAACCAAGAGGTCCCGGGCGGCAGGCCAGAGCATCTGCAGCAATTCGACGGTGAGATTAGCCACTATCAGACAGGCCTTTTCCTCCTGCCCCGCCAGCAAATCGCCTTTCAGCACTCGCACCCGCTCGGCCACCCGGTTGCGAAGCACGTTCTCCTGAGCTACTCGTAGGGCTACCTCGTCCTCATCTATAGCCACCACGCTGCTGGCCCCGAGCCGGGCAGCGGCAATAGCCAGGATGCCCGATCCCGTACCGACATCGTAGACCTTGGCTCCCGGACGGAGGTGGCGCTCCAGCAAGCGCAGACAGAGGCAGGTACTGGGATGGGTGCCGCATCCAAAGGCCAGTCCAGGGTCGAGTTCGATTACCACTTCCCTCGGATCTGGAGAGTACGAGCACCAGGTGGGTTTTACCACCAGGCGCTCCCCTACCCGGAAGGGCCGGTAGTCCCGGCGCCACCAGGTGAGCCAGTCTTTATTCACCAAAGGCTGCACTATTATGTCGCCACTAGCCCACCGCTCCCCCGCCGCCCACAAGCGTAAAAACTTATCTACCGGCGCGTGCGCCGGTAGATAGACCACCACCCACACGTTGCAGCCGTCGGGAATCACCTCAGCCCCCCGGCCAGCCAGTTGAGCCAGGTCAGCCGCCGCCTCCTCGGCTTTTCCTGGAGAAACCGGCACTCCCACTCGCCACCAAGCTTCCCCGCTCATCGCCAGGCGTCCTTTACCCGCTCAAAAAAACTTTTTTCGCCGGCCTTGACTTCTTCCCCAGAAAGGCGGGCCAACTCCTGCAAGAGCTCCCTCTGTTTTTCCGTGAGGCGAGTAGGAACCACCAATTTCACTTCCACCCAGAGATCGCCCCGACCGTAGGGGGTGGGAACCCCCTTGCCTTTAACGCGCAGGCGCTCCCCCGGTTGGGTGCCAGGAGGGATACAAAGCTTGGTCTTCGTCTCCCGATCCGGACCCTCCAGGATAGGCACCTCCACTTCTGCCCCCAAGGCGGCCTGGGGGAAGGATATAGGGATCTGACAGTACAGGTCCTGGCCCTGCCGCCTAAACACCGGGTCGGGTTTCACCCGCAGGAAGACGTAAAGATCGCCCGGGGGGCCACCCCGCTCCCCCGCTTCTCCCTCTCCGCGAAGGCGCAGGCGCATTCCCTCCTCCACCCCGGCAGGAATGTGAACTCTAACCCGGCGCCGCCGCTTCACTCGGCCCGTGCCCCGGCAAGTGGAGCAAGGGTGGGGAATATATTCCCCCTTGCCCCCGCAACACTCACAGGTACGCGTCTGAATAAACTGCCCGAAGGGGGTGGTGCGGGCATAACTAACATGCCCAGTGCCTCCGCACGCGGGACAGGTTTCTGGCCGCGTGCCCGGCTGGCAACCACTTCCCTGGCAATCCGGACAAATTTCGGTACGCGGCACCAGCACCTCTTTTTCCGCCCCGAAGACCGCCTCCCGGAAAGAGAGCTCCAGCTCCACCTCCAGGTCCGCGCCCCGGCGCGGCCCGCGCCGGGGGCGACGAGCTCCGAAAAGGGTCTCAAATAGATCCCCGAAACCGAAGCCCAGATCGCGAAAGATCTCCTCGAAATCGGCTTGTCGGAAGTCGAATCCCATCCCTTGGCCTTCGGAACCTACCCGGCCGTAGCGATCGTATTGAGCTCGCTTTTCGGGATCAGAAAGGACAGCGTAGGCTTCGGTGATCTCGCGAAAGCGAGCCGCCGCCTCCTCTTTATTGTCCGGGTTGGCGTCGGGGTGATACTGACGCGCCAGCCGGCGATAAGCCTTCTTTATCTCTTCTTGAGTGGCATGGCGATCTACCCCAAGTATCTGGTAATAATCCTTCTCGGGCATAACCCAACACCTTATTTCACTTCGTAGTCGGCATCCACGGTTTTACCTGCTTCGCTCTTCCCTTCCCCGGCCTCGCTGGAAGAACCTGAAGCCGCCTGGCGATAAGCCTCGGTGGTCAAGGCGTAAAGGGGCTCGGTCAAAGCCTCCATCTTCTGCTTGATCGCCGCCAGATCCTTGCCCTCCAGCGCCGCTTTCAGTTCGCGTAACGCCGCCTCCAAACGGTCCACCTTGGATTTATCCGCCCGTTCGCGGAAATCCTTGAGCACCTTTTCCGCCTGATAAACCAGGGACTCGGCCTGGTTGCGGGTTTCCACCTCCTCACGACGCTGGCGGTCTTGCTCGGCAAACTGCTCCGCTTCTCGCACCATGCGCTGGATCTCGTCCTCCGCCAGTCTGGTCGATCCGGTGATTGAAATGCTTTGCTCCTTCCCGGTGGCCAAGTCGCGCGCCGTCACGTTTAGAATGCCATTGACGTCGATATCGAAGGTAACCTCAATCTGCGGCACCCCGCGGGGAGCCGGAGGAATCCCGGTCAGCAAGAAGCGCCCCAGGCTCTTGTTGCCGGCCGCCATAGGCCGCTCTCCTTGGAGTATATGGATCTCCACCGTGGTCTGGTTATCGGCCGCGGTGGTGAAGATCTGACTCTTCCGCACGGGAATGGTAGTGTTGCGTTCGATGATTTTGGTGAACACCCCACCCAGAGTTTCGATACCCAGGCTCAATGGGGTAACGTCCAGCAGGACCACATCGCGCACTTCGCCCGCGATGATCCCTCCTTGGATGGCCGCTCCTATGGCCACGCACTCGTCCGGGTTTATGCCCTTGAAAGGCTCTTTACCCAGGAAGCGCCTCACCGCCTCCTGCACGCAGGGCATCCGCGTAGCCCCACCCACCAACAGGATCTTATCTATCTGCTCCGGCTGGAGACCGGCATCGGACAGGGCCTGACGCAGCGGTCCCATAGTCATTTCCACCAAATCAGCGGTCAACTCCTCAAACTTGGCCCGCGTGAGAGTCAAGTTGAGGTGTTTGGGCCCAGAAGCGTCGGCCGCAATAAAGGGCAGGCTGATGGCCGTGGAGGTCAAGGAAGAAAGCTCGATTTTAGCCTTTTCAGCCGCTTCCTTGAGGCGCTGCAAAGCCATCCGGTCCTGGCGCAAATCGATCCCTGTCTCCCGCCGGAATTCTTCTATGAGATAGTCCATTATCCTTTGATCGAAATCGTCGCCGCCCAAACGGTTGTTGCCGCTGGTGGCCTTGACCTCAAATACACCTTCGCCTATCTCCAGGATAGAAACGTCAAAAGTCCCGCCACCGAGGTCAAAAACCAGCACGGTTTGGCTCCCCTCTTTATCCAGGCCGTAGGCCAACGCCGCAGCCGTGGGCTCGTTAATGATCCGCACCACATCCAAACCGGCGATGCGCCCAGCGTCCTTGGTGGCCTGGCGCTGGGAGTCATCGAAATAAGCTGGCACGGTGATAACCGCTTTGGTGATCTTCTCCCCCAGGTAGGCCTCAGCATCTCGGCGGAGTTTCTGGAGAATAAAAGCCGATATCTGCTGCGGGGTGAATTCTTTATCATCTATTTTAACGCGGTGGTTGCTACCCATGTGACGCTTGATTGAGATAACGGTGCGCTCCGGGTTGGCTACCGCTTGGCGCTTGGCCAACTCACCCACCAGGAGCTCCCCCGTAGGAGAGATAGCCACCACCGAAGGAGTGATGCGCCCTCCCTCCGCGTTGGGTATTACCACCGGCTCGCCACCGATCATAACCGCCATGCAGGAGTTCGTAGTACCTAAATCGATACCCAGAATCTTTTCCATAAGCTTCAGTCCTCCTCCTTGGTCGGGGTCTCGTCCGCCTTTTGCCTGGCTACTTTAACCAGGGAAGGCCGCAAGAGCTTGCCCCGGAAAAGGTAGCCACGGCGATACTCCTCCAAGATTATACCATCCGGCCCCTCTCCGGTTTCCGCGAAAGCGAAAGCCTCGTGGCAGGTCGGGTCGAAAGGTTGACCCTGCGCCACAATGGGCTCCAAACCCTCTTGCCCCAAAATTTCCAAGAGACGTTGGTAGATCATGGCCACGCCGCGCAGGAAATCCTCTAACTGCTCCCCGGGAGCAGCCAGGGCCCTTTCCAGATCGTCCAGCACCGGCAACAGACGCTGCACCAATTCTGCTCCCGCCAGACGTAAATTTTCCTCCTGCTCCTGCAGCAGGCGTTTTCTCCAGTTATCGAAATCCGCCCGCAAGTGCAACAGCTGCTGGCGGTATTCCTCTGCTTTGGCCTGAGCCTGGGCTAACTCCGCTTGCAGCCGTTGCCAACCCTCCTCCCCTTCCGGGAGGGATGTTTCCAGTTCTTCCTCCGGCAACTTCTCCTTTTTATCCTGCTCCTCCATCGGTGCTCCCTTCCCCACCCTTGGCTTGATCTTCTCGTTTTCGTATTATGGTATCGATACGCAGGATAGCCTCGGCGATTTCTCCCGCGGCGCGTAAGGCGTGTTGCTTAACCAGCGCCGGGTCAAGGACGCCAGCTGCCAACATATCCACGATCTCCCCCGTATCGCAATCAATCCCCAGGCTGTCCCGACCAGTGGAAGCCTGAGCCGCTATCACATCGCCCATCTTCTCCAGCGGATTAAACCCCGCATTGGCCACGATCTGCGCCAGCGGCCGCCTCAAGGCTTCCACCACACAGCTGACCCCGTAAGCTGCCATCCCCCGGATCTCACTTTTGCGCTGCTCCACCTCCTGAGCTACAGCCAGCTCCACTGAGCCTCCACCGGGAACCACTCCGCCTTTAACTGCCGCCTGTACCGCCCCAGCGGCATCTTTAGCGATGCGCTCGCGCTCCCCCACCACCTCGGCAGTAGCGGCTCCTACGATAATGGTAGCCATGGGTTTGCCCGCGCCTCGCAAAAATATCTTCTCTAGCTTTTCCTCTTCGAACACTTCCTCTACCTCGCCGAGATACCGGGCAAGTTCCTCCGGGCTCTTCTTCAAGCCGGTGCGCTTGATAGGCCGCGCTCCGGTATGTTCGGCCACCCGGCGCAAGTCGCGCTGCAGCACTCTCTGCACCACCATTACTCCCGCGTCGGTGAGGAGTTCCTCGGCAATGTCCGCTACTCCACGCGCCGTCAATACCAGGCCCACGTCCAACTCCAGCAGCTTAGCCAGGTTCCGCTTGAACTCTTCCTGAAGAGCTAAATAGCGGGCGAAACCCGCTTCGGTACGCAACGCCCCTTCCTCTATCTCTTCCGGTTCCAGGGCATCGTCGAGGAGCAAGACCCTTTGGCGTTCGAGCCGCTCCGGCATGTGCCGGTTGAGCCTGCTCTTGTTGAGGACCAGGCCCTGAAAGACCTGGTTTTCCGCTCCTTCCTCCGCCACCACAGTATCCGCCAGCTTAAAGGCTGCTCGGCGAAGCTCTAGTTCGCCCACCAGCCGAGCAGCTTCAACCACCAGCTCGGCTATGTCTCGATGCCCCCGGCCAGCCACCAAAGCCACCTGGCGCAATCTCGGATCTTCCAATCCTTCCAGCGGTACCGCCTTGGCTGCCAGCGCTTCCAGGGCAAACTCCAGACCCTGCCGCAGACCTTCGATAACCCGAGCTACGGGTACCCCTTTCAGCACCAGCTCTACACCGGTGCTCACCATGGCTCCCGCCATGACGGTGGTGGTGGTGGTACCGTCGCCCACCTCCTGCTCCTGAGCTTTGGCCACGTTGATCACCATCTTGGCGGCCGGATGGCTCGCCTCCATGGTGCTCAGAATGGTAACGCCATCGTTAGTAATGATCACTTCACCGAAGCGGTCCACCAGCATAGTGTCTAAACCTTTAGGGCCCAGCGTGCCCTCCACCGCCGCAGCAATAGCTCGAACGGCGTTAGCGTTGGACAGGAGGGCAGCAAGGCGCTCGTTCACCTCGGATCCGCTACTAGCCTGCTGCTTAAGACTCATCTTTCCGCTCCTCAACCTAAGATTTCCTTGAGTTCCTCGTTAAGGCTATTGGCTACCCAGAGCAGCAAACCCGCGACGCGAGCGTAAGGCATCCGAGTAGGTCCTAGGACCGCCAGCGCACCCTCCAGGTCACGGTGGAGATGGTAACGGACCAGGACCAGGCTAAAGTCGAACTTGCTCACGCGCTTAACTTCGCTACCTATGCGAATGCAGACCCCGTCCGCGGAAGGGGCGGAGGGCTCTAATAAGTCGCAGAGATAATCTTCCTGCTCCAGCAGACCTAGCAAAGTCCGTAGGCGCTCGATGTTGTGAAACTCCGGCTGGAACAGCACGTAGGAAAGTCCACCGTAAAAGATGCGGCCACCGGGTTGCTCCGAAGCCCCCCTCAGCCACTCCAGAAGCTGTTCCAGGAGCTTATGGTGGCGATCCAGTTCCCGGCGGAGCTCCTGTAGCAAAGTGGCCTTGATGTCGGCCACCGACATCCCTTTCAGCTTGGCGTTGAGCACCTCGCTGATAATCTCCAGGTCGTAAGCATTGACCCCCAGCGGCACCGGAAGGAAATGCCGCACCACCTCTCCCGAATCTAACACTCCCAACACCATGGCCTTACCTTCCCCAAAGGGCACCAACCGCAAGTAGCGGATGACGTCGCCTCCCCGGGGCACGGTGGCCAGGGTAGCGCAGTTGGTGAGCTCGGCTAGAACCTGCCCGGTGCGCTGGATCACCGCGGCCAGCTCTTCGGCCTTACTGCGGATTTGCCGGCGAATCAGATCTTTTTCGGCTTCCGAGGGCTCCTGGACCTCCATTAAGTTATCCACATAATAGCGGTAACCGCGCTCGGAAGGTATCCTCCCCGCCGAGGTGTGGGGCTGCTCCAGATAGCCCATTTCCTCCAGGTCAGCCATTTCATTTCTTATGGTAGCCGGGCTCACTCCCAGCCCGTATTTGCGGGCAATAGTGCGCGAACCCACCGGCTCCCCTGTGTTAATAAAATCTTCCACCACCGCCGCCAGTATACGCGCTTTGCGTTCGTCTAATATCATAGCCGCTCCCCCACCTTGTTAGCACTCTGCCCTTGCGAGTGCTAAAGGCCTCTGCTTCTAAAAATATACCGGATCGTAGCTTTTGTCAATATAGCCGGCCGGAGCGCGAGTCCGTGCCGGAAACCCCAACCGAGCTCTCGAAGGGGTGAAGCGGCGAGACCCAAACTACACAAAGTGCAGCAGGGCCTGATTGGCCACCGGTAGCGCCTCCCGAGACAGGCGCAACCACCCTCCCTCCCATTCCAGCAATCCCTGTTGCTGCAAGCGCTGCAACACCGGCCCGTAAACCTCCTCCAGAACCACGCCAAAGCGGGCAGCAAACCAGGAACGGTGCACCCCCCGGCGCAGGCGCAGGCCCAATATCATCGCCTCTGACCGGGCATCTTCCGAGCTCAGCACCGTCTCTTCCACCACCGGCGAGAGCCCCCGCGACAAAAGGTCAAGATAGGTGGGCAGCGCGGGAGCGTTAGCCCAGCGCTTGCCGGCCCAAAAGCTGTGGGCTGCCGGTCCCAGTCCCAGGTAAGGGAGCAAGCGCCAATAGCCTAGGTTATGCCGGCATTCCCGGCCGGGCCGGGCAAAATTAGAGAGCTCGTAATGTCGGTACCCTCGACTCTCCAGGACATCAATGGCCTCCAGATACATGGCCCGCACGGCCTCTTCCTCGGCAAGAGAGATTTTTCCAGCAGCCACCTGTCGGCCTAAAGGAGTGTGTTCCTCCAACTCCAAGGCGTAGGTAGAGATGTGGGTGGGGCCCAGCTCCACCGCCACCCGCAACGCTTCTCTCCAATCCGCCAACGACTGGCCAGGGAAACCGTAAATGAGATCCAAATTAATATTCGTTAAACCGACCCGGTGGCAAGCGTCTACCGCCGCCACCACCTCTTTAAATGTGTGCCCCCGCCCTAACAAGCGCAAATGCTCCGGACGAAGCGCCTGCATACCGATGCTTACGCGGTTCACACCCCAGTCCTTCAAGCGCCGGGCTAATTCCGCCGAGAAGGTCTCGGGGTTGGCTTCTATGGTTACCTCGGCCCGGGGGAGAAAGCTGAAACTTTGTCGCAGCAAATTGAAGATCTCCTCGAGAAAAGCAAAAGGCAAGCAGGTGGGAGTGCCTCCGCCTAGGTAAAGAGTGGCGAAACGTGCGCTGTTATCCTGAAGTCGCCGCCACCACGAGACTTCGCAACGCAGCCCTTCCAGGTAAGCCTGCGCCAACGCTGAAAAATAAGGGTAAGAAACAAAATCGCAGTAGGCGCACTTGTGCAAGCAAAAGGGCACGTGCAAATAAAGACCAGCTGGAGACATCACTCATCCACCCGCAGCACGGCCAGAAAAGCTTCTTGCGGTATTTCTACCGACCCCACCTGTTTGAGGCGCTTCTTGCCCTCTTTCTGCTTCTCCAATAGCTTCTTCTTACGAGTCACGTCACCGCCATAGCACTTGGCCAGCACGTCCTTGCGCAAGGGTTTGATGGTCTCCCGGGCTATCACCCGCCCGCCGATAGCCGCCTGGATGGCCACCTCAAATAGATGGCGGGGAATCAAATCGCGTAGCTTTTGCACCAGCTGACGGCCCCGGTGATAGGCCCGATCCCGATGCACAATGGTGGAAAGGGCGTCTACCATCTCTCCGCCCACCAATATGTCCAGGCGCACCAGATCACCTTCACGATAGCCTATGAACTCGTAATCCAGAGAAGCGTAGCCCCGGCTAGCCGATTTCAAGCGGTCAAAAAAGTCGTACATCATCTCCGCCAGCGGCATTTCGTAAGTGAGAATAACCCTATCCTGGCTGGGATATTCCATATCCTTGAACACTCCTCGCCGCTCGCTGCAAAGCTCCATCACCGCTCCCACGTATTCCTTGGGCAGCATGATGGTGAGGCGCACGTAAGGCTCCTCGATGGCCTCTATCTCACCGGCGGAGGGAACACTGGCCGGGTTATCCACCTCTAGCACTTTGCCACCGCGGCAGCGCACCCGGTACACCACATTGGGAGCTGTGGTCACCAGTTCCAGGCCGAACTCCCGCTCCAAGCGCTCCTGCACCACCTCCATGTGCAAAAGTCCCAGAAAACCGCAACGGAAGCCGAAACCCAACGCTGCCGAAGTCTCGGGCTCGCAGTGCAAGGCCGCATCGTTGAGGCGCAGCTTTTCCAGCGCTTCGCGCAGGCGCTCGAAGTCGCCCGTCTGAATAGGGTAAAGCCCACAGAAAACCATGGGCTTAGCCGGGCGGTAACCAGGAAGAGGAGCCGACGCCGGCCGCCTCGCTTCGGTTACGGTGTCGCCCACGCGGCAATCGCGCACGTCCTTGATCTGCGCCACCAGAAAGCCCACTTCCCCCGTCTCCAAAGAGGCGATGGCCTCGGGCTGGGGACGGAAGATCCCTACTTCAGTCACCTCGAATTCCCGCCCGGTGGACATCATCCGGATACGCATACCCGGAGCCAAACGGCCATCCACCACCCGCACATAGGCCACCACGCCTTTGTAGGGATCGTAGTGAGAATCGAAGACCAAAGCACGCAACGGCCCCTCTTCCTCCCCCCGGGGGGGAGGGATGACGCGCACAATCCGATCCAGAACCTCGGGAACCCCGGTGCCCAATTTAGCCGATACCAGCAAGGCTTCCTCGCCCGGCAGCCCTAAAATCCGTTCCAACTCCTCTTTCACTCGCTCCGGATCGGCTGCCGGTAAATCAATTTTATTGATGACCGGGATCAGCACTAGATCGTACTCCAGAGCTTGATAGGCGTTGGCCAAAGTCTGGGCCTCGATGCCTTGACTGGCATCCACCACTAGTAAAGCGCCTTCGCAAGCCGCCAGGCTGCGTGAAACCTCATAAGAAAAGTCCACATGCCCTGGCGTATCAATCAAGTTCAATTGGTAATCTATCCCATCGGAACCCCGGTAGTTTAGGCGCACCGCCTTGGCTTTGATGGTTATGCCCCGCTCTCGCTCGATGTCCATGCGATCCAGCAATTGCTCCCGCATTTCTCGGGGAGAGATGGCTCCGGTAAGCTCCAACAATCGGTCAGCCAAGGTGGACTTGCCGTGATCGATATGAGCGATGATGCAAAAATTGCGAATATACTCTTTCGCCACTTTAGCTTCTTCCCCCTCGCCCTTAGATTATATCTTAGCCGCCGGTGGGGAAAAAGCTTATCCTTGAGAGATAGAGCCCCTTAAAAGGAACCGAGTGTCGAGGCCCAGAGGCATGGTAGGCAGGCTGGTAACACTCTACCCGGAGCTCTGCTCAGTCGAAGCTCCCGGGGGCGGTGCGGGCGGGGCAGCAAGCTCTTCCCGTAATACCGCCGCCACCACCTCCGCCCAAAGCACTGCTGCTCTCTCCGCCTCTTCCAAGGTGTTGTCCACCCCTCCCATTTCAAAGAGCAGGGCCCGGGGATGCAGATGTTGGTTATACCTCCCTCCCTTGACCCGCACCCCTCGGCACAAACCGGGATACAGGGTTTCCGCCTTGGCAGCTAGGCGCTGAGCGAAATCCCGGTTTTGCTCCCAGGTGGGGAAGGGCTGACGCTCTCCTGAACCCACCACGATGAGAACATGGGCCACAGCCTGTCCCTTTAACTCTAGCACCCGGTCTTGAGGCGGCTGGCGCGAGTCCCGGTGGATATCGAACACGGCCACCGCCTCCGGGTGAGCTGCCAGAAGCTCCTGAGCCGTCTTTTCCGACTCCAAGTAAGAGGTAGCGTAGCAGGCATCGTGGATCTTGTCGCTGCGTATCACCTCGAATCCATGCCGTTCCAGTTCCCGCGCCAGAGTGGCCGCCACCTGAACCACGCCCCCCTTTCCCCCTTCCTTCCTCGCGATCCCCTCGCTGGGAGCGTACGCCTCGCCAGTATGCGTGTTATAGATGAGGATTAGAGGGCGGGGTTGGGACCCTACTTCCGCTATAATAGAGGGCGAGGGAGCTGCTGCCGCCCACCAATTCTCCCATCGAAAGGGCAGCGCCCAGCGCAAACACAGTCTTTCTCCCTCTTTTTTGGCCACCAGGTCTGACGGCAGCGGCGGTGAGGCCGACAGAGAGAAAAGCAGGCATCGCTGGGGAGTAAGCCATCCCCGCACCTGAACCGCGTAAAAGCCCGCTGCCGTCAGAAGCAATGCCATCAGACAAGCCAGCCCGCGCCAGCCGTATCCATACAATGCAAATCCCCCCCAGGTACATGTCTATGCCCACCAGGGGGGGTGCAGCACCATAACTTTCCTTTTCTCTAACGCAACAGGGTGGGAACAAAGGCGTCAATGAGACCGATGATGAAAGCGGCAATCAGAGCTCCAATAATACTCACACTTAGTAGCCCCGGGATGATAAACTGGGCCAGGTAAATGACCACCGCCGCCGTTATAAATCCCACTATCCCCCGGCTTTGGGGAGAAATCTTTTCCCCCAGCAAAGTCTCCGCCAGATAGCCTAACAGGGCAATCACCGCGGCAGCAATCAGAGCTCCTAGAAAACCGCCTCGCACCACGAATCCCGGAGAGAGCCAGCTCACGATCATCAAAACGATGGCCGAGACTACAAAGCGTACCGCCACTCCCAGCCAATTGTGCCGTTCCATTACCAATCACCTCCCTTCGTTAAACTCCCTTTTAGCTTGTGCCTCCTAAAGCGCACTTTATACTCACTTTATGTGCCCAGGAGCCGATAGTTCCTCGAGATCCAGAATTTTGCCTTCATAGCCAGCCTTCCTCGGGCACATGCTAAAGTCGAGCCACCAAGAAAACAGCGGGAGGTGAGCAGGTGGGGCGCCGGAAAAAGAAAGCCATGATTCCGGAAGCCCAGCCAGCACTCGAACGCTTTAAGTACGAGGTGGCAGAAGATCTAGGACTAGCCGACAAAATCGCTCAGCAGGGCTGGGGAGAAATGACCAGCCGCGAATGCGGTAAAGTCGGTGGCAACATGGTGAGGCGCATGATCAAGTACAGTGAAAACAAGTTAGCGCAACCGACCGAGCAATAACCCCTGGGGGTGGGTGTAAAGGCCCACCCCCCACTTATCTGGTCCTGCCCCACCCTCAGACGGGCATACACATGGAAGTAACAAGGAGCCTGTTGGAGGATTTTAATGGCCCGTCAATCGCTTCTGGCCGGCACCGCCGTGTTATCCCTGGCTAGCCTAGTCAACCGGGTTCTGGGTTTTTTCTACCAGATACTACTCATAAGGATACTACACGCCGAAGGCGTAGGGCTTTTATCCATGGTTTTCCCCCTCTACATTATGGCCTTGGTAATGGGATCTGCCGGCATTCCGGCCGCTGTGGCCAAGCTGGTAGCCGAAACGCAAGCCCAGGGCTCCGCCTGGCGCATAGCGGCCATCCTCCGCCTGGCCGCCATTCTCACCGCCTTTTCCAGCCTTTCCGTCTCCGCCCTGGCCTTTCTTCTGGCCCCCTGGCTCACTCAGCGAATTTTTGCTAACCCGGATGTCTATTTCCCCTTTATTTGCTTATTGCCTAGCGTGCCGGTGGTCTCGCTTTGCTCCGTCCTGCGCGGCCTTTACCAGGGATGGCAAGACATGACTCCCACCGCCTGGAGCCAGTTCATCGAGCAAGTGGTGAGGGTGGGAGCAGCCTTGACTCTGGCCTATTGCCTGGCCCCCTTGGGGGTGGCCGCAGCTGCTTCCGGAGCCGCGCTGGGGGTAGTGGCCGGAGAAACAGCCGGATTCGCCTTCCTTATTTATCTCTTCCGCCGTCATTTTTCCTTGTTAGTCCCCACGACCAAAAGCGCACTGGGGCAGGAGCTGCGCCCGCTTTTAGGATTTGCCCTGCCTGTGACTTTTACCCGGCTCTCTTCCACCCTCTTTCTCTCCTTGGAAGCCCTCCTCATTCCTCAGCGTCTGGTGGCCAGCGGGTATCCCGTTTCAGGTGCCACCGCCCTTTACGGTCAATTCGCCGGCGTAGCCGAGACCCTTCTTTACACCCCTAGCATCGTGACCGTATCCTTGGCCACCGCTCTGGTCCCAGCGGTAGCCGAAGCCGTGGGTAGCGGTAATCAACGCCTGCTCCGCCAGCGCATCAACAACGCCATCAGACTCACCTTACTGGTAGGAATACCCAGCGCCACGGTCCTGCACCTGCTGGCCGTCCCTCTCTGTCAAGAAATTTTCGGTTACCCGGAGGCTGGAGCCAGCCTACGCTTGCTGGCTCTGGGAGCTCCCTTTCTCTACCTCCAGCAGACCACCACCAGCATCCTGCAAGGATTAGGCTTCCCCTTTTCTCCCTGGCGCAATCTGGCCATAGCTTCCCTTTTCAAGCTGCTCTTAATTTACTGGTTGACCGCCCTCCCGGAAATGAATATCAGCGGGGCAGCGCTGGCTTTCACCGTCAGCTATACCTGCATGGCGCTGCTCAACCTGCTAGAACTCTGGCGCCGCAGCGGTTTTCTTCCTCCCGTCGGCGAGGCCCTACTCAAGCCCTCGATGGCCACCTTGGCAGCCGCCTCGCTTTTTCTCTGGCTGGGGTGGGATAAAGGACCCTTGGCTCTTTCCCTACCTGGTTTTGCCTTGCTCTTCATCCCGAGTTCGCTAATCTTCCAGGTGGTGCAGAAGGAGGACTGGCGGCGCCTGCAGATGATAACCGGGAAGATTTTCCGCGAGATTAAAAGGCGGCCGTAACACAAACTATAACGGGGTGAAAAAATGGCACGCTTTTATACCAAGCAAAAGCTCTTACCCCGAGAAGCCCGCGTACTCCTCAGAGATGAGGTGGCGCGCGAGCTGGGAGTGGCGGAGAAAATCGAAAACAACGACTGGGGGGAAGTGAAAGCTCGCGATTGCGGCCGGGTGGGAGGTAAGATAGGCGGCAGTATAGTTCGGGTCATGATCAAGCGGGCCGAAGAAGCCCTAAGCCGGGGAGAGGAGATGTAGGGGGCTAGCCTGCTCCCCTACATCACAACAAAGAAAAAAGCTCCTCCAAACGCCACCCTCGGAGTTCCTCCAAAAAGCCATAGTTGGTAAGATCAATTTGCACCGGACTTATGGAGATATAACCGTGGCGCACCGCCCAAATATCAGTATCCGGATCGTCACTATCTAGTTCCAAAGGCTCACCCGCCATCCAGTAGTACGCCCGGCCCCGGGGATCGGTGCGGCAGTCCACTACGTTGACGTAGCGCACGTTTCCCAACTTGGTCACCTTGATGCCCCGGGGAGGCCCATCGGGCACATTGACGTTAAGCAGGGTACCCGGAGGTGGGCGATGCTCCCGCAATTTCTCCAGCAGCGCCAATACCATCCGCGTGGCCCAAGTGTAATCGGGTTCACGACGCGTGGCCAGTGAAACCGCTACCGAAGGGATACCGTTAATCACCCCTTCTATGGCAGCCGAAACGGTGCCAGAATACAGCACATCGGTCCCCAGATTGGGACCGTAGTTGATGCCGGAGACCAACAGATCGGGCTTCTCCGGCAGCAAGACCTCCAGTCCGAGCTTCACGCAATCGGCCGGCGTACCGTCCACCACCCAACCTTTGAGCCTGGGGCTACGGAAGCCGGCCTCGCGCACCCGCAAGGGACGGTGCACGGTTATGGCATGGCTGGCGGCGCTGCGCTCGCGGTCGGGCGCCACCACGTAAAGAGTGGCCACTGGCTCTAGCAACTTGCGAAGAGCACCCAGCCCCTCGGCAAAAATACCGTCGTCATTAGTTAGCAGTATACGCAACTTCGAACCTCCTCAACCTCTCAGGTTTCATAAACAGATATAGTCATCTCACCTTTTCGACTATCCTTGGTGAGACCAAAAATCAATCGTTTATGTTTTAGGGTTTTATTAAGGAAATCCACCACCCGGTAAAGCTCGTCGCAAGCCTGAAAAGAGCGAGTGGCTATTAATTCTAGCTTATCGTGCTCCTTTTCCGTCGTCATCCGCACCACCCCCTTTCGTGGCCGAAGCTAGCGACCCCGGATCAGAGCCAGGGCCTCGGCGCGGGTAGCTGCATTCTGCTGAAAAATACCCCGGACAGCCGAAGTCACCGTTTTGGCTCCCGGCTTTCTCACGCCCCGCATGGTCATACACATATGCTCGGCCTCGATCACCACCAGCACGCCGCGAGGATTGAGCTTGTTCACTATAGTGTCGGCTACCTGAGTGGTAAGCCTTTCCTGGAGTTGGGGACGGCGGGCGAAACCATCCACCACCCGCGCCAGCTTGCTGAGCCCCGTGACCACTCCGGCCCGAGGTATGTAAGCCACATGCGCTACCCCGAAGAAGGGAAGAAGATGGTGCTCGCAAACCGAGTACACCGGAATATCCCGCACCAAAACCATTTCTTCGTGGTTTTCGTTAAAATAGCGCTCTAGGTGCACAGCCGGGTCCTCGGTTAGACCGGCAAAAATTTCGGCATACATCCGGGCCACCCGCGCGGGTGTCTCCCGCAAACCCTCGCGCTCCGGGTTCTCCCCGATGGCTTCCAGGATCAGGCGTACCGCTCGCTCGATCTTTGCTTGATCAAATTCCACCCCGTTTCAACCCCCTAAAGCCAGCCACAGAGCTTGTGCACCTGCGGAATGAGACGCACATCCTCCGTTAGTCTTAAGGCCCATTCTTGCATACGCAGCAGCTCCTGTCCGGAAAGACCGAGCTCGGCCCGCGGAGTGGTAACCGGCTGAAGCACAAGCAAAGCGCGCACCCCAGCCGCCAGGGTTCCCGCCATCTCTATCTCCTCCCGAGAAGTGCGGCGGCAAACCACCGCCTTGAGGATAACTTCCTGGCCTTTCAACTGAGCCAGGAAAGCCTCGTGCTCCCTCCAATAAGGTCTGAGCCCGGTGCTGCTAGGAAGTTTCAGGTCCATAGAAACCACATCCACCCATTCCAGCACCGCCGCCAGGGCCTCTGGCAAAGTCCCGTTGGTTTCCAAATAAAGGCGGCAACCCAAATAACGGAGTAGGGGCAAAAACTCGCAGAGGAAATCCGGGTAAAGCAAAGGCTCTCCTCCGGTTAAGGCCACCGCTTGATGCTGAACCTGACGCCAGAGGTTGCCCACCAGCAAAGCGGCCTCCTCGGGAAATAACGGGTTGGGCACCGGAATCCGGTGCCCGCGCCCTGCCTTCACCTCCACGCTGCAGAGCGAAGGAATGCTCCGAGGGGTATCACAGTAACGGCAGGACAGGTTGCAGCCGGCCAAGCGGACAAAAAGGTGGCGCGCCCCCACGTAGGGACCCTCTCCTTGCACCGAGGAGAAAATCTCCTGCAGTGGAGCTAGGGAACTCCTCTCACCTTGCACCGCGCCAGGTACACTCCTTTCGTCTCGCCAGCATAGGCTTCCATAATCGACCCGGCCAGCGCTTCCACTTCTGACTCCTTCCAGCCCAGCTCCAACAGACCAGCTGCCTGCACTGGCACCCCTTCCGTCCGCAAGTTAAGCCCCAGGTGAATCATAAGCGACACTGGAGTAGCCGTGGCCACCGACACCGAAAGCTTGCCGTTATCCACGAAGAGATCGTCGCCCCGCCGACGCAAGCGCATCCCCCTGGCTTCCAGCAGTTCCTTGGTGATAACCACCAGCAACCGCTGCCGCAATACCCCCTTTTCCAAATCGGTCTCGAAATGCTCTACCAAAAAATGCAGCATGTCCGGACTGTAAATTATAGAGGCGGCCAGATAGTCGGCTAGGTCCACCAGCGCCTCCCGCTCCACCCGGCAGGGGCCGCGAAAAGCCACAATGCTGTCTCCTTGCACCCCCAGATGCCGGAAGGCCCAGAGCGAAGAAAGTTGGCTACCATCGTAAGTGAGGGGCTGGCGAAAATAAAGCGTCCGCAAGGCCTTCTCACTCCTTTTCGGCTTCTTCTAAAGCGCGCCGATAGCGTAGGCAACTGGAGCAGCGCCCGCACATGGCAGTGCCCGATCGGTAGCAACTCCAAATCAAAGAAAAAGGTAGTTCCAAACGCCGACCCAGGCGCACGATGCCCTTCTTGTCCAGGTGCTGAGTGTAGCAGATTACGCGAACGGCTCCCCTAGTGGCGTAGCCCAGCGCCTGGGTCATGGCGGCCACAAAGTCCGCGCTATTGTCAGGAAAACTTCTGGCTTCCTCAGCGTTAAAACCGGCCACCACCGCTTGTGCCCCCAGTTTCTCAGCGTAAGCGGCCCCTACGCTGAGAAAAAGGGCGTTGCGGCCGGGAACCCAAACCGATCCGGCTAACCTTTCCGCCGCCTCCGGATCATCCAACTCCGCCAGTTCGGGTTCCGGT
Source organism: Desulfothermobacter acidiphilus (assembly GCF_052073645.1). Classification (GTDB taxonomy): domain Bacteria; phylum Bacillota; class Desulfotomaculia; order Desulfotomaculales; family Ammonificaceae; genus Desulfothermobacter; species Desulfothermobacter acidiphilus. The sequence continues at coordinate 1,103,231 of NZ_CM125440.1, forward strand.
AACCCTTCCCCCCCACTCATGGCTGGGGGTAAGAGCCGGGCCAGAAAGGGAAGGTACACTACCTCGTGAGGCACGCCGTAGTGATCAGCCAGCAGGGAGGCTGCTCTCACTTCTCCCGCTGCCGCAGCTTGACCGTAAACCAAGGTGAGGGCTAAAGAAACCTCTCCGTCTTCTGCCGCGCAGGCCAGGCCCACGGCTGAATCCAGCCCTCCGGAAAGCAGCACCACACTTTTCATGGGGCATACACCACCCAAGCCGAAGGGGACTCCCCCACTTTCACTTCTAGCAAGGTGACGCCCGTGTAAGGGGCGAGGCGAGAGGAAACCTCGTGATAGATGTGCCGGGCCAGGTTCTCAGCTGTGGGAGGGAACGCAGGCCCGAAGGGAGGAATTTCGTTGAGGTACTGGTGGTCTAAGCTGGAAAGGACTTCCCGCAAAATTCGCTTTAGCACGCCGAAATCCAGCAGCATCCCGTCCGGACCCAATTCCTCCCCAACCACGGTCAGATTCACTTCCCAATTATGCCCGTGCAGACGGTGACACGGGGAAGGGTGATCGGGCAAACGGTGAGCTGCAGCGAAGGTGTCTTTAACGGTTAGACGGTACAAAGTTCGCTCCCTCCAACAAAGCACTTACCTTAACTCCGACTTCCTCCTTCCCCGCCAACCATGTCTCACCGGTGCGCCGCCAGCGGATCTCCACTTTCCCCTCGCGCGCGTGCTTACCCACCGTTACCCGCACCGGGTACCCCACCAGATCAGCATCTTTGAACTTCACCCCCGCGCGCTCTTCCCGGTCGTCCAATAAGACTTCCACGCCGCGTTCCTGCAGCTGCCGGTAAACCTCTTCCGCTACTTCCCGCTGCTCGGGCTCCTCCGTATGGACCGGCAGCACCACCGCCTCGAAAGGAGCCAGAGAAAAGGGCCAGATTATGCCTTCCTCGTCGTGGTGCTGCTCCACCACCGCTGCCAGGGTGCGGGTGATGCCGATGCCGTAGCACCCCATCACTATGGGCTGCTTTTCTCCTTTTTCGTCCAGGAAATAGGCGTTGAGCAGCTTACTGTATTTATCCCCCAGCTGGAAGATCTGCCCCACCTCGATGCCTCGGACGCTTTGCAGGGGCTGACCGCAGCGTGGGCAGGGATCGCCGGGGCTTACCTGACGGATGTCGGTTAGCCGTTCTACCGGAAAATCTCGTCCCGGCAGTACATTTACCCAATGTGCATCGGGACGATTGGCCCCCACTACGCCCGCCTTGACTAGCAGCACCTCCCGATCCACCACCAGCGGCAGCGAAAGGCCCACCGGACCAGCGAAGCCAGGGGGAGCTCCGGTCGCCTGCTCCACCTCCTCGGCGCTGGCCAGTTCCAGCTCCAGCACACCCAGATAGTTTTGCAGCTTGACCTCGTTGATCTCCCGATCGCCGCGCACCAACGCGGCCACCAACCCCTTCTCGGTGCGGTAGATCATGGTCTTGATAACTTGACGGGAGGGCAGGCCCAGGAAAGCAGCCACCTCCTCGACCGAGCTCACTCCAGGAGTGGACACCAGTTCCATGGGTTTCTCCGTGCCGATCTCTTCGGCGGACAATACCGTTTCCGCCTTCTCTACATTGGCAGCGTAACCGCAACGGGCAGCGGGACAATAGACCACCACTGCCTCGCCAGCCTCGGCCAAAGCCATAAATTCATGGCTGATGCTCCCTCCTATGGCGCCGGTGTCGGCTTCCACTGCCCGGAAATCCAGCCCCGCCCGCGTAAACACGCGGGTGTAGGCCTCGTACATCTTCCAGTAATTTTCTTCCAAGCCTGACCAGTCCCGGTCAAAAGAGTAGAGATCCTTCATGATAAACTCGCGCCCCCGCAGTAAGCCAAAGCGAGGTCGCCTCTCGTCCCGGTACTTGTTTTGAATCTGATACAGCAGCAGCGGTAGCTGCTTGTAAGAGCGCACCTCCGCTGCCACTAGAATGGTCACCATTTCCTCATGCGTGGGGCCAAGACAGAAATCCCTCCCGTGGCGGTCTTTGAGGCGGAAAAGTTCCGGACCGTAGACCTCCCACCGCCCCGAGCGATGCCAGAACTCGGCCGGCTGTAGGATGGGCATTAGGATTTCCTGCCCTCCGGCCCGGTTCATTTCTTGGCGCACAATGGCGCTGATCTTTTGACAAACACGCTGCCCCAGCGGCAGCAAAGTGTAAATACCGGCGGCCACCTTGCGGATAAAACCCGCCCGCAACAGGAGTTGATGGCTGACCACTTCGGCTTCGGCCGGCACCTCGCGCAGAGTGGGAGCAAAATAACTGGTCAATCGCAACCTTCAAACCTCCTCAATCTATGCCTTCGACACCCATGGCTTTAATGGTGGCTAAGAGTTCTTCCAGCAAGCGTTCGGCCGGCACCTTTTTCACCGGTCGCCCATGGCAAAAGATCACACCCCAGCCCTTTCCCCCGGCCAGGCCGACGTCAGCCTCCCGCGCTTCGCCTGGGCCGTTCACCGCGCACCCCATGACCGCCACTTTGAGCGGGGCCGTTACCTTCCGCAAACGCCGCTCCACCTCGCTGGCTATGGCTATGACATCGATCTCGCATCGGCCACAGGTGGGGCAAGAGATGAGCTCTATCCCCCTTTGCCTGAGCTTCAGGGCTTTGAGAATCTCCCAGGCTGCTGCCACCTCCTGGCAAGGATCAGCGGTAAGGGAAACCCGAATAGTGTCTCCTATCCCCTCGGCCAGCAGTATCCCTAAACCTACTGCCGACTTTACCAGTCCGCGATAGCCAGGCCCCGCCTCGGTAATCCCCAGATGCAAAGGGTAGTCCACTCTCTGGCTCAGAAGACGGTAGGCAGCTACCGTCAAGGGAACATCGGAGGCCTTGACCGAGATCTTGATTAGATCAAAGTCCACCGCCTCCAGCAAGCGCACGTGTCGGCAGGCGCTTTCCACTAGGGCTTCCGCCGTCACGCCTCCATATCGGGCCAGGAGCTCCGGCTCCAGCGAGCCAGCGTTGACCCCTATCCTAATAGGTACCTGGAGCTGGCGCGCTCGCCGGGCCACCGCCTCCACCTTATCTCGGTCTCCAATATTACCGGGGTTGAGGCGCAGGCCCTCTACCCCCGCCTCCAGAGCCGCCAGGGCGAGACGATGATCGAAATGGATATCCGCCACCAGGGGGAGATTAACCTGGGCGCGAATCCGGGACAGAGCTCGGGCGGCCTCCTGATCCGGCACCGCCAACCGAACCACTTCGCAACCAGCTTCCTCCAAAGCCCGGATCTGCGCTACCGTCCGCTCCACATCCTGGGTGGGGGTTTTGGCCATGGATTGAACTACCACGGGGGCGCCGCCACCAATCTGAACGTTACCCAAAAAGATGGGGCGGGTGAGCTTTCTCACTTGCCTATCCCTCCGACCAATTGCAAGAGGTCGCGATAAGTGATCGCTACGATGAGGAAGAGAAGCAACATGAATCCCACCAGATGCACCAGGTTTTCCTTTTTGGGGTCCAGAGGACGGCGAGTAAAAACTTCCCATAGCAGGAAGAGAAAGCGCCCCCCGTCCAGGGCCGGGAAGGGGAGGAGATTGAAAAACCCCACGTTAATGCTCAGAAAAGCGGTGAACTGCAGCAAAGGAGAAAAACCCATCTGGGCCACTTTGCCCGTCTCCACGGCTATGCGTACCGGTCCCCCCACGTCGGCCGGAGCCTGGTGCAGCAGCAAGTGGCGCAAAAAGGCCAGGATTAAATGGAACATATTGCCTGTAGTTACCATGCCCTGACGTATAGAACCGATTAATCCCAGATGCCGCTGCACCACCTCGGGCACAATGCCGATCTTGTACTTCCCCGACTCGTCCGGCTGGGGAAGTACCACCAAGTTCAGCGTCTTTCCTGCCCGCTCCACTGTTATGGTGCGCTCTTTTGGTGTTTGCTGCCCGATCAGCCGGGATATTTCCTGCCAGGAATTCACCGGTTGCCCATCGATGGCTACGATGCGATCGCCGGGTTCAAATCCTACCACCGCGGCCGGATAATGGGGCAGCACCTCAGCGATGCGCGTGGTGGCCACAGGAATACCCTGCCACCAGAAGACGGCGGTCAGCAACACCACTGCCAGCACAAAGTTCATCAGGGGGCCAGCCAAGATCACCAGCATCCGACTCCACACCGAGTGCCGGGCAAAGCTGTAAGGAGCGTCTCGCTCCTGATCCTCCGGGTCCATTCCCACCAGCCGGACGTACCCCCCTAGGGGAACCAGGCGCAAATTGTACTCCGTCTCCCGGCGTTTGAAGCCCCCCAACTTGGGTCCAAAACCCATGCTGAACTCGTAAACGCCCACACCCACCAGGCGCGCTGCTAAAAAGTGCCCTGCCTCGTGAATGAAAATGATGAGCCCGAAAACGAAAATAACCGCCAGGATAGTGATCAAAATCAACACTTGTTTATCAACGCCTCCGCTTCTTGGCGTGCCCAGGCATCGGCAGTCGCGATGGCTTCCGGGGTAAGCTTTTTAACCACCTGGTGGCGCTCCATAACTGCCTCCACCACTGCCGGGATGCCCAGGAAAGCCAGCTTTTCCGCCAGGAAAGCCATTACCGCCACTTCGTTGGCTGCGTTGAGCACCGTCGGCATGGTACCGCCCACCCTGCCTGCCTCCAGCGCCAAGCGCAGGCAAGGGAACCGCTCCAGATCCGGCTCGGCGAAGGTTAAAGAGCCCACCCGCGCCAGATCCAGGAGGAAAAGATCATTAGCCACCCTTTCGGGATGGCTGAGGGCATAAAGAATGGGCAGGCGCATATCGGTCACGCTAAGAGCTCCTAGCCAGGTCCCATCAGCCAACTCAACCAGGCCGTGAACTATGCTCTGGGGATGAATTAGCACTTTTATCTTATCATAATCTAAATCAAAGAGCCAATGGGCTTCGATGACCTCTAAACCCTTATTCATCAGTGTAGCTGAATCTATGGTTATCTTGGGGCCCATACGCCAGGTGGGGTGGCATAAAGCCTCCCCCGGCTGCACCCGCGCCAGCTCTTCCCGCGTATAATTGCGAAAAGGTCCACCGGAAGCAGTCAAGGTTATGCTTTTCACCTCTCCCTTGCCTTCCAAGCACTGCCAGATAGCCGAATGTTCGCTATCCACAGGTAGGAGCGGTGCGCCCCGCCGACGCGCTTCCTGCATCACCAACTCTCCGGCCACTACCAAGGTTTCCTTGTTGGCCAGCGCCACCCGCTTGCTGGCGCGGATAGCGGCTAGGGTAGGCTGCCAACCTGCGACCCCCGTGACCGCCACCAGCACCGTATCCGCTCCCGGCCAGGAAGCCAACTGCAATAAAGCTTCCTCACCCCAAAGAATGGAGAGATGCTCCGTGGCAGGCAAAGTTTCCTTTAAGAGGCGAGCTTCACGCTCGTCAGCCAGCGCCACTACTTCGGGATGAAAGGTAAGCACCTGCTGGCGCAGAAGTTCCCAGTTCTTCCCCGCAGCCAGCCCTTTAACCCGAAAGCGCTCCGGAAAATGCTTCACTACCTCCAGCGCCTGCCGACCAATGGAGCCAGTGCTCCCTAATACGATTATTTCCCGCACCATTTCATGCCTCCTAATTCTGGTTAGAAATCTGCCAAGAGCGGTAAAGCGCCTGAATCACAATCACCGTCACCGGACCCAGGACCAAACCTCCCGGCCCCAAAAACTTTAAGCCGGCATACATTCCCAATAACACCGCCAGCGGATGGGTGCCCAGAGCAAAGGCCACCACCCTGGCTTCCAGGAGCTGGCGCAAAATAAAACCGGCGCCGTACACCAGGGCTAATTTAACGCCCAGAGCAGTGGACCCGCTGAAGAAAGCGTACGCTATCCAGGGAAAGAAAATGAGGCTAGGCCCCAATACGGGCATGAGATCCATGAGGCCGGTCAGTAAGCCCAGAGTAAGAGCATATTTTATGCCGCATAGCCACAGACCCATGGTGGTCACCAGCGCCGTCAAGGAGACCAGAATCAGCTGAGCTTTAATATAGCCCCAGAAGGCGTCGAAAGTGCGCTGGAAAAGTTCCAGCGAAGTGGCTCCCCAGGGATGAGGCCAGAGACGGCGCCACCAGCTGGTAAGCAGGTGCCGGTCCCGGCCCATGAAATAAGTGGCCAAAAAGCTCACGAATACCACCAGTAGAAAGCCAGGGACAGCGCCGAAAAAGCCGATAATCGCGGTGGCCAGATCGGCAGCCCATTTCTGGGCGTTTCCTGCCAGGGCATCCAAAGTCATCCCTAAGTAATGGGTAGCCTCAGCTGGCAAAGCGCCATAATGGGAGCGAAGCCAATTGAACCAGTAAAGAAACTGTTGCTGGGCTTCAGCGGCGTAACCGGGAATAGCGCTGGCTAGATCGCCCAGCTCTATCGCCAGGTAAATGCCCAACAAGGTGAGAAATAACCCTAGGAAAAGCAGGAAGAGCAGGATGGAGATAAGAACAGCCCAGGAGCGAGGGAGGAAACGCTCCAGCGCCCGTGCCAGCGGCTCCAAGCACAGGGCCATAATGGCGCCGATAAGGAAGGGGACTAAAATTGGTAGTACATAACGCACTACCAGCAACAAGGCGCTCACCAAGATAGATAGCGCCAACACGCTGCTCGCTGCCAGCAACAGGCGCACCCACCACTGTGGCAAGACCTTACCCCCTCAGCCCGCAGCAAATGAAGTAGTAGACCAGAGGAGCGGTGAGAAGCAGGCTATCAAACCGATCAAGGATGCCCCCATGCCCGGGTATTATGTTGCCAGCGTCTTTTTTGTCGCCGGCTCGCTTGACCGCCGAAAGAACTAGGTCACCGAGTTGAGCCACTATCCCCACCCCCCCACCCAGCAGCCCGAGGCGCCACCAGGTAAGAGAAAGAAAATAAGTGAAGGATAACGCCACCAACACACTGGCCACCAGACCTGCCACCGCTCCTTCTACCGTTTTTCCGGGACTCAGCGTGGGCACCAGGCGGCGCTTACCCCATAAACGCCCAGCAAAGTAGGCCGCGGTGTCACAAGCCCAGGTGGTGAATAGAAGCAAGAGAAACCAAGTCCATCCATGGGGTAGAGAACGAATAAAATAGGGATAGAGGAGAAAAGAAAGATAAGTGCTGGCCAGAAAAGTGGCCGAAGCCTCGCGCGGAGAAAAGCGGGGAAAAAGCAGAACCAACAGGAGCACCAGCAAGATCGCCACCGGCAGAATGGCGAGTTCGTAATCTGGTTTGCCCCCTAGCGCAGCCCAAAGGAAGAATAGAGAAGCCAGCCATGACCACGCGGGAGAGATTTTTAATAGCAAAGCCATTTCCCGTAGGCCTAGCCAGTATAGCAAAGCCAGGAACCCTAAAAGAGCCCAACCATCCCACCACCCAAGCAGCAGAATGAGCGGAATCCCCAGAGTAGCGCTCACTACGCGCCAGCCGAGCTCTTGCAGCCAAGGCATATACTCCCTCCGCTCAATCGAATTTCAGACCGCCAAAGCGTCTCTCCCGATGCTGGTACGCCACCAAGGCCTGCAAGAAGTCCACGCGGTCGAAGTCGGGCCATAAAACCGGGGTCACATACAGTTCCGTGTAGGCTAACTGCCAGAGAAAGAAGTTGCTTACCCGTAATTCTCCAGCCGGTCGGATAAGGAGATCGGGGTCAGGTAAATCCCCGGTATAGAGATGGCGAGCGATGGTGTTTTCATCTATCGCTTCCGGGGAGAGCTCGCCTGCTTGCACCTTGCGGGCTATAGCCCGCACCGCCTCGGTTATCTCACGCCGCGCACCGTAGTTCACCGCCAGGTTCAAAAGTAGCTTGGTACCCGAAGCCGTTTCTCGCTCCAGGCGCTCGGCTGCGGCCAGCACCGTCGGAGGGAGCTCGGCGCGGCACCCGATGACTTTCACTCTTACCCCTTGCGAACGCAGCTTTTCAATCTCCCGGAAGGCGTACTCGACAAAGAGGTTCATGAGGAAATCCACTTCTTCCGGGGGGCGGCGCCAGTTCTCGGTGGAAAAGGCGTAAGCGGAAAGAATGGCGATACCCAACTCCACTCCCAAAGTAACTGTGCGGCGCAGGCTCTCAATCCCGGCCCGATGCCCAGCCGTCCGGGGCAAACCCTTCTGCACCGCCCAGCGCCCGTTACCATCCATGATGAGGGCTACATGCCGGGGAAGCGTCCTCGGGTCCAGCAGAGCCAGCAACTCCTTTTCGTCGCCGGGCAACTTAACCGGTACCTTGCCCTCTAGGGGGTTAGCAACGTTTGGCATTAAGCTTAATCTTCCTCCTCCAGAGAAGGAGAAGTCGGCACGTAAACTACCGTTAGCTCCAACTCCCGATTTCCGAACTCCCGGATCCGCGCCACCCGAGGTTCTCCTACCGCCTCGGCTCCCGGAGCCAGAGTGGGCCTCGTGGCCACCACCTGCCAGCCTGCCTCTTCCAACCGTCTCCGAGCTTCCACCAGCGGCCAGCCTAAAACCTCTTCCACCATATTTTACACCTCTAGGATTTCCTTTTCCTTGGCGGCTAGCAACGTATCAATTTCTTTTATATATTTCTCGGTGAGCTTTTGCACTTCTCCCTGGAGCCGCTTGATTTCGTCCTCAGAAACATTTTCTTTCTTCTGCTTTTCCTTTAATTCGTCGTTGGCCTCGCGGCGAAGGTTACGAACGGCCACCCTGGCTTCCTCCGCCCGCTTCCGCGCCAACCGAACCAACTCTTCGCGCCGCTGCTGCGTCAGCTGCGGCAAAGCCAGGCGAATCACCTGCCCATCGTTCGTGGGAGTGATGCCCAGATCGGATTTTAAGATGGCTTTCTCTATATCATTAATAGTAGAGCGATCCCACGGCTGTATAACCAACAGGCGGGGCTCCGGCGAGGTGATGGTGGCCAGCTGGTTCACCGGGGTGGGCGTTCCGTAATAATCCACCACGACCTTTTCCAGCAAAGCCGGCGAAGCGCGGCCGGTCCGGATGGTAGCCAGATCTTTTTTCAGGTGCTCCACCGCTTTCTTCATGGCTAGTTCGGCACGCTCAAGGGTTCCCTGCACCCCTCTTCACCCCCTATGAAGGTTCCTATCTTTTCCCCTTGCAGGATTTTGCTGATTCCCTCCGGATCCATAGCGTTGAATACGATGACCGGCAAGTGATTCTCCATGCACAAGGAAGCAGCAGTGGCATCCATCACCCCTAGACCCAGATTGAGCATTTCTAAAAAGGTGAGGCGCTCGAATTTACGGGCCTTAGGGTTGCGGCGTGGGTCGTCATCATAAACACCGTCCACACCCCGCTTAGCCATTAGGATGACTTCGGCTTCGATCTCCGCCGCCCGCAAGGCCGCGGTGGTGTCGGTGGAAAAATAAGGGCTACCCGTCCCAGCGGCAAAAATGACCACCCGCCCCTTTTCCAGGTGGCGAATGGCGCGGCGGCGAATGTAAGGTTCGGCTACCGCCCGCATTTCGATAGCCGTCTGAACCCTGGTCTCCACCCCTATTTTCTCCAGGGCGTCTTGCAAAGCCAAAGCATTAATCACTGTGGCCAGCATACCCATGTAATCGGCCGTTGCCCGATCCATACCCCGGGCAGCACCAGCCAGTCCCCTCCAGATATTGCCCCCGCCCACCACTATCGCTATCTCAGCCCCAAACGCTTCTTTGGCCTGCTGGATCTCGCGGGCAACAAAAGAAGCTACGGCGGGATCTATGCCGTAACCCTGTTCACCGGCTAGCGCCTCCCCGCTTACCTTAATCACCACGCGTCGGTATCTGGGTTTAACGGTCATGCCCAGCCCCACCTCTGACGTTTAGATTCCCTCACCGAGTTCGTAACGGGTAAAGCGCCGCACCACTATGTTTTCGCCGATCTTGGCGATGAGTTCGTTGAGAAGCTCACGCACGGTGATCTCGGGGTTTTTGATGAAAGGCTGCTCTAACAGGCAGCGTTCTTTAAAGAACTTCTCCACGCGCCCCTCCACCACTTTTTCGATTACCTGCTCCGGCTTACCCTCGTTCCGAGCTTGGGCACGCAAAATTTCCTTTTCCCGCTCCAGCACTTCGGCCGGCACGTCCTCCCGGGCCACATACTCTGGCTTAGCCGCCGCTACCTGCAGCGCTATGTCGTGAGCAAACTGTTGGAAATCTTCCGTGCGAGCCACGAAATCGGTCTCGCAATTCACCTCCACCAGCACCCCCACCCGATTGCCCGGATGAATGTAAGCCGTGACCACTCCTTCCGAAGCCTTCCTTCCAGCCCGCTTGGCCGCAGCAGCCAATCCTTTCTCTCGGAGGTAAACCAAAGCCTTTTCCAAATCCCCTTCGGTTTCCATGAGCGCCTTCTTGCAGTCCATCATGCCCGCGCCCGTTCGCTCACGCAGTTCTTTGACCAACTTAGCCGAAATCTCCGCCAAGCTGCTAAACCTCCCTGTTTATAAAATAATGGGCTATAACACGGATAGAGGGGGCCAGGCCCCCTCCTCTTAGCTAATAATTTCTTCTTCCTCTAGGTCCTCAAGCTCCAGTATTTCCGCCGGCTCCGCTGGTTCTCCCATCTCTGGCGCGGGCTCGAGCTGCGCTTGTTCTGGCATCTCCCCTTCGCGCCCTTCTATCACCGCATCCGCCATCTTGCTGGTGATGAGCCTAATGGCGCGAATAGCGTCGTCATTGCCGGGAATAACGTAATCCACCTCGTCTGGATCGCAGTTAGTATCCACAATTGCTACCACCGGTATGCCCTTTTTGCGCGCCTCGGCCACGGCGATGCGCTCTTTACGCGGATCGACCACAAATAGGGCCGATGGCAGCCGGTGCATGTTCTTAACTCCCCGGAAGTATTTCTGGAGTTTCTCCCTTTCCTTCCGCAAACGCATAGCTTCCTTACGCGGCCGGAGATCCATGTCGCCGCTGGCCTCCATCTCCTCCAGCTCGCGCAAGCGCTCGATCCGCTTCTTAATGGTCTGAAAGTTGGTGAGCATACCCCCCAGCCAACGCTGGTTGATAAAATACATGCCGCACCGGTTGGCTTCCTCCTCGACGGTCTGTTGGGCCTGTCGCTTGGTACCGACGAAAAGGACAGTCCCCCCCTCGGCGGCTAAATCGCGGATGAAGTAGTAGGCTTCTTCTAGTTTTTTCAGCGTCTTTTGCAGATCGATGATGTAGATCCCATTGCGGTCGGTGAAAATGTAAGGAGCCATTTTAGGGTTCCAACGCCGGGTCTGATGACCGAAGTGAACCCCCGCCTCGAGCAGTTGCTTCATCGTAACTATGGCCATGATTCCACCTCCTTCCCCCGCCAGGTTTTGTCCTCCGCCGCTTTCATGCTTGCGGGGAACCTCCCACCGGAGAGGCACCGCCCCGCAAGTCCAACGGCGTGCGTTTTTACGGCTGGCCGAATGCCAAAGCTCATTTTACCATAGCCCCATACCGAGCGCAAGCCAGACCAAAGCTGGCTGCGCAACTGAGCCCCGGCAAAAGTTTCCCGGAGAAAGGGGGCGGCAAAAGGCCCCAAGTCCTTAGAGAATGTAGCGACTGAGGTCCTCTCGCTTCAGAATGGGCTCCAGCTTTCTCTGTACCTGCTCGGCATCGATCACCAATTCCTGCCCCTTTAAGTCCGGAGCATTGAAAGATATGTCCTCCAGCAACTTTTCCATCACCGTGTGGAGCCGCCGCGCTCCGATGTTTTCCGTTTGCTCGTTCACCGCGTAGGCAATATCGGCCACCGCTCGTAAAGCCTCGGGTGTAAACTGCAGTTTCACCCCTTCGGTAGCTAACAAAGCCTGGTACTGGCGGATAAGTGCGTTGGCTGGTTCGGTTAGTATCTGGAGAAAGTCCTCCCGCGTGAGGGGATGGAGCTCTACCCGGATGGGAAAGCGCCCCTGGAGCTCCGGTATCAGGTCCGAAGGTTTGGAGGTGTGGAAAGCCCCGGCGGCAATGAAGAGAATGTGGTCGGTCTTCACTGGGCCGTATTTGGTGGGAACAGTGGAACCCTCCACGATGGGCAGAATATCGCGTTGCACCCCGGCGCGGGAGACATCGGGACCAAAACCCGACTCCTTGCCAGCAATCTTATCGATCTCGTCGATGAAGATAATACCGTGTTCTTCGGCCCTCCGCACGGCTTCGGCCGTGACCTCCTCCATATCGATGAGCTTGGCCGCTTCCTGTTGAGCCAGGTAGCGCCGGGCTTCTTTAACTTTTACTCTTCTTCGCTTCTTGCGGGGCGGGAATAGATTGCCCATAAAATCTTGCAGGTTGACCCCCATCTCCTCTACCCCGGCAGTGGAGAATATCTCCAAAAAGGGGGTGCTCCGGTCCTCAACTTCGATCTCCACATACTCCTCTTCCAATTCGCCCCGCAAGAGTTTGGCCCGGATCGTCTGGCGTAGCACCTGGAGTTCCTCCGCCCGAGCTCGCTCTTCTTCACCAGCTCCTTCCGGGGGGCGGTTGTAACCGAAAAGAAACTCCAGCGGGTTGCGCGGGGAGCCGGCCGGAGCTGGAGCCAAAATTTCCACCAGGCGCTCGGTGGCCAATTCCTGAGCCTTGTCGGCCACCTCGGCCATTCGCTCCTGCTTAACCATGCGCACCGCTGTCTCCACCAGATCCCGCGCCATAGCCTCCACGTCTCGCCCCACATAGCCCACCTCGGTAAACTTGGTGGCCTCCACCTTAACAAAGGGGGCTTTCACCAAACGAGCCAGACGGCGGGCAATTTCGGTTTTACCCACCCCCGTGGGCCCCATCATTAATATATTTTTGGGCACCACCTCATCGCGCAACTCCTCCGGTAAAAGCGCCCGGCGGTAACGATTGCGAAGGGCGACGGCCACCGCTCGCTTAGCCTCGGTTTGCCCTACGATGTATTGGTCGAGCTCCGCCACAATTTGCTTGGGAGTGAGATGCTCCACTGCTTCAAACCTCCTCCACCACAATGTTTTCGTTGGTGTAAACGCAGATGGAAGCGGCTATACGCAAGGCTTCACGAACGATGGTAACAGCATCGTAATCGGTGTGCTGCGCCAGCGCCCGAGCTGCCGCCAGGGCAAAGGGGCCACCTGATCCCACGGCCACAATGCCGTCGTCGGGCTCCAGCACTTCCCCGCCGCCGGTGACCAGCAGTAAATGCTCGGCATCAGCTACCACCAACAGCGCCTCCAGTCGTTCGAAGCGCCGGTCCGTGCGCCACTCTTTGGCCAGTTCCACCGCGGCTCGCACCAGATTACCTTGCGCTTCCTCGATTTTGGCTTCAAAACGCTCGAAGAGGGTGAAGGCGTCGGCCACACTGCCGGCAAACCCAGCCAGCACCCGTCCTTGGTAAAGACGGCGCACCTTGCGCGCTCGATGTTTAATCACGGTGTTCTGGGCCAGGGTTACCTGACCGTCTCCGGCCATTGCGATTCTACCGTTCCGGCGCACCGCTACAATGGTAGTGCCTTCTATATACACCAAATCCCTCCTTTTAAGCTCGGGGGTGGGTCTTGCAGTAAATCTGCCTGATACGCTCCAGGCTCAAACGGGTATAGATCTGGGTGGTGGAAAGACGTTTGTGACCCAGGAGCTCCTGCACCACCCGCAAGTCGGCGCCACCGTCCAGCAGGTGGGTGGCGAAGGAGTGGCGGAAGGTGTGCGGGGTCACTTTGCCTTTGACACCGGTGCGGGCCGCGTACCCCGCCACCAGCATACGCACCCCCCGAGAGGAGAGGCGAGTGCCCCGGTAGTTAAGGAAAAGAGCGGTCTCCTCTTCTCCCCGAGGTTGGCGCCGAGCCAGCCGCGGCCGGCCTCGCTCCAGGTAAGCGCGCAAAGCTTCCACGGCCAAAGGGTGCAGCAACGCTAGGCGCTCCCGGCCCCCCTTCCCCCACACCCGTAATTCTCCCCGCTCCAAATCCAGATCGTTAAGATCTAGGTGCTCCAATTCGCTCACCCGCAAGCCGGCGCCATAAAGCACCTCCAGCAGCGCTCGATCCCGAAGTCGCAGGGGCTCCTCGCCCTCAGGAGCGGTTACTAGGAGCTCCGCCTCGGCCGGGTAAAGCACCCGAGGAAGACGCTTATCACGCTTGGGAGCACCGACCAACTTCAGGGGGTTAGTGGCCAGCACCCCTTCCCGGCAAAGAAAGCGGAAAAAGCTTCGCCATGCCGCCAGTTTCCTGGCACAGGTAGTGCGAGCTCGCTCCTGTTCGTAGAGGTGACGGAGAAAGCGTCGAAAAAGCGCCGGGGTTACCGCGGAGGGAGAAAACTCCGCTTCCTCCACTCCTTCCAGCCGGGCAAAAAAAGAGAGACCCTCTAGCAAATCTTTTTGATACTCGGTCAGG